>NZ_KI632512.1:3226403-3895538 GCF_000504305.1 Nitratidesulfovibrio termitidis HI1 | reverse complement strand
TGGGGGATTGCCACGCACGGACGACACCCCGTTGAAAAGTTTTGAAGGATGGAGAGGGGGGCGGGGGAGAGGAAGGAAACTTTTCCAAAAGTTTCCTTCCTCTCCCCCGCAAACTCTTCCATAATGACCAGACGGACCAACAGCGCGACACACCCCATGCAACGACACGAGACACTTGACCTGGAAGATTTTGAAGCCCTGCTGCACCGGGCGGCGACCATGATCGCGGACCGGGTGGAACGCATTGGCCCGTGCGCCGAGGGGCCGGTGGTGCACCCGGCAACGTTCGACGAACTGGCGGCGCTGATTCCGTCCGACTGGCCGGAGGCGGGCGCGGGAGCGCACGCGGTGCTGGACGATGTGGCGCGGTGCATAGAGCCGTACGCCACGCGCATCGGGCACCCGCGCTTTCTGGCATGGATAACCACCAGCCCGGCCCCGGCGGGCACGCTGGGCGACATCGTGTGCACGGGGCTGAACCAGGCGCCGCTGTCGTTCAAGGGCGGCCCGGCGGCCACGGTGCTGGAGCACGTGGTCATCGGCTGGCTGGCCCGGCTGTTCGGCCTGCCGGAGGCTGGCGCGGGTACGAATGGCACGGGTACGGACGGCGCGGGCGGCACCATCGTGTCCGGCGGCACCATGGCCAACCTGATGGGCCTGACCGTGGCGCGCCATACGCACTTTCCGGAGGCGGCCACCAAGGGCCTTGCGGGCATCGGGCGCACCCCGGTGCTGTATGTTTCCGACCAGGGGCACATGTCCATCGAGCGTTCGGCGGTGCTGCTGGGCCTTGGCGCGGACAACGTGCGCGCCATTCCCTCCGGCACGGACAACAGCATGGACGTGACGGCCCTGCGCGCGGCAATCGCGACTGACAGGGCGGCGGGCCTTGCCCCGTTCTGCGTGGTGGCTCAGGCAGGCTCGGTGACCACCGGCGCGGTGGACCCGCTGCCGGAAATCGCCGACGTGTGCGCCGCGGAAGGGCCGTGGTTCCATGTGGATGCGGCCTACGGCGGGGCATCCATGCTGACGGAAGAGGGCCGCGCGCTGCTGGCGGGCATCGACCGGGCGGACTCCATCTGCGTGGACCCGCACAAGTGGTTTTTCATCCCCCTGGAATGCGGGGTAACACTGTTCCGCAGCAGGGCACGACAGATCGCCACGTTCCGGGCGCGCGCCTCGTATCTGGGCGAGGAAAACCCGCACGACCTCAAGAACACCACCTTCATCCTCAGCCGCGCCAATCGCGCCCTGAAGGTGTGGTTCGCCTTTCGTACGTATGGCCGCGAGCGGCTGCGGCGCATCGTGACGCGCAACATGGAACTGGCCCGGCAGTTCCGCGACCTGTGCGCCGCCTCGCCGGAATGGGTGGTGCTGGCCCCGGTGCAACTGTCCATTGCCTGCGCGCGTTACCTGCCGCAGGGGGACGGCTGGACCGAGGAAGACGTGGACCGCTTGCAGGTGCGCCTGCTGGAGCGGCTGGAAGCCTCGGGTGAAGGATTCCTGACCCCGGCCATGGTGCGCGGACGGGCCGGGGTGCGCCTGTGCGTGGCCAACCACCGCACCTCCGAGGCCGACATCCGCCTGCTGTTCGACCTCATGACCACGCTTGGCCGCGAACTGGCGGCACAGGGACCGCAGGGGCTCCGGGCTCCGCAGCCCCCGCAGGCCTAACCCGCCGATGCACGGCGGAAAGGGAAGAACACGGGCATGATCCGCTACATTTCGCGCATGCCGGACCGGGCATGGGAAGACGCCGCGCCGCGCACGGTAACCCTGCTGGGCAGCACCGGCTCCATCGGCGCCAGCGCGCTGAAAGTGGTCGAGACGCATCCCGGCCTGTTCCGGGTGGCCGCGCTGGCAGGTGCGCGCAACGTACGCCTGCTGGCCGAACAGGCCGCCCGCCACCGCCCGCCTCACCTCGGCGTGCTGGACGAAGCGGGCGCGGCGGAGCTGCGCGCGCTGCTGCCCGCCGGATACGCGCCGGACATCCACGTGGGGCCGGAAGGGTACGCCACGCTGGCGGCCCTGCCGGAGGCCTCCACGGTGCTGTCCGCCCAGGTAGGCGCTGCCGGGCTGCGCGCCACGGTGGCTGCGGCGCGGTCGGGCAAGGTGATCTGCCTCGCCAACAAGGAATCACTGGTGCTGGCGGGCGCGCTGATCCGGCAGATTTGCGCCGAAACAGGCGCGGTGGTGCTGCCCGTGGATTCGGAGCACAACGCCGTGTTCCAGGCCCTGCGGGTGCATGATACCTTGCAGGACGGGGCGCGCGCACCCGATGCCGTGCGGCGGGTCATCCTTACCGCGTCCGGCGGCCCGTTCCGAGGGCGCGATCGGGCCTTCCTGGCCTCGGTCACCCGCGAGCAGGCCCTGAATCATCCGAATTGGTCCATGGGCGCGAAAATCACCATCGATTCCGCCACCCTGATGAACAAGGGGCTGGAGGTCATCGAGGCCTACCACCTGTACGGGGTGGCCCCGGACGCCATAGAGGTGGTGGTGCACCCGCAGTCCATCGTGCATTCGCTGGTGGAATACGCCGACGGCTCGCAGATCGCCCACCTGGGCACGCCGGACATGCGCATCGCCATCGCCTACTGCATGGCCTGGCCGCGCTGCGTGGACACCGGAGTGGCCCCGCTGGACCTGGTGCGGGCGGGCAGCTTGACCTTCGAGGCCCCCGACTTATCCTCTTTCCCGTGTCTTGCGCTGGCGCGGCGCGTGCTTGCGCGCGAAGCCAGCACCCCCGGCGGCGCGGGTCTGCCCGTGGTGCTCAACGCCGCCAACGAGGCGGCGGTGGAACTTTTCCTGAAGGGCCGCATCGGGTTCATGGACATTCCCGCGCTGATCGAACGGGCGCTGGACGTCCATGAAGCGGAAACGCCTGGCACTGAAGCGGCGGACGACAAATTGCCTGACACCGCCGAAACATTTCTGATGCACGACATCGACCACATAGAGGCGCTCGACGCCGCAACCCGCCGCCGCGTACGCCACTGGGCAGACGCGGCAGGCACGCAAGGAACGGGCAACGCATGAGCAGCTTCCTTTCGGTTCTTCTGGTCCTTGGCGGCCTGATCTTCTTTCACGAACTCGGGCATTTCCTGATCGCCCGGGTGTTCGGCATCGGCGTGCAGACCTTTTCGCTGGGCTTCGGCCCGCGCCTGTTCGGCTGGCGCGGCGGCCAGACCGACTACCGGCTGTCGCTGGTGCCGCTGGGCGGCTACGTGTCGCTGGTGGGCGAAAGTGAAGAGGCCGAACTGCCCGAAGGTTTCGAGAAGCACCACAGCTTCACCCTGCGCCCGGCGTGGCAGCGCCTGCTGGTCATTGCCGCCGGGCCGGTGTTCAACCTGCTGCTGGCGTGGTTCATCTACTGGGGGCTGTTCTGGGCGCACGGCCAGTTCCAACTGGCCCCGGAAGTGGGCCGGGTGCAGCCGGAAAGCCCCGCCGCCATCGCGGGCGTGGCCCCCGGCGACCGCATCGTGTCCATCGGCGGCAAGCCCGTGCAGTGGTGGGACGACGTGGCCGGGTCCATCGTGGCCAGCGAAGGCCGCGAACTGGTCATCGCCATCGACCGCAACGGCACCGCCCTGTCCCTGAACGTGAAGCCGGAGGTGCGCACCCGCAAGACCATCTTCGGCGAAGACGAGCACACCTGGCTCATCGGCATCCAGGCGTCCGGGCGCACCGTGTCCCTGCCGCTGGATGGTTCCTCGGCCATGAAGGCCGGACTGGACCAGACCTGGCGGATGATCGTCATCACCGGCCAGAGCGTGCAGAAGATCTTCGAGCGGGTGGTGCCGCTGGATTCGGTGGGCGGGCCCATCATGATCGCCCAGATGGTCAGCGAACAGTCGCGTCAGGGGCTGGACAACGTGCTGGCCCTCACCGCGCTGATCAGCATCAACCTGGGCCTGCTGAACCTGCTGCCCATACCGGTGCTGGACGGCGGGCACATCATCTTCCTGACCATGGAAATGATCATGCGCCGCCCGGTCAACGCCCGCCTGCGCGAAATTACAACCCGCATCGGCCTGGCCTTCCTGCTGGCCCTGATGCTGCTGGCCACCTACAACGACATCGTGCGGAACCTGCAATGACCCACTCGACCGGGGCAGCAGGGGGGACCGCAGGAGGGGCAGCAGGGGCAACGGGAGCCTGCGAGACCGACGGCGACGGGGCCATCACCCTGGCCCTGAACGCGGCGGAATCGCGCGTGCAGGCCGCAGCCCTGCGCGACGGCGAAGCCCTGTTCGCGCAGGAATGGCATGTGCCCTCGCAGGGCACGGAACTGCTGGCCCCGGCCCTGGCCGACGCCTTTGCGCGGATGCGCCTTTCGCTGCACGATGTGCGGCGCATCGCCTGCGTGCAGGGGCCCGGCAGCTTCACCGGGCTGCGCCTGGTGCTGTCCACGGCGGCGGGCATGGCCCGCGCGCTGGATGCGGAGTTGGCGGGGCTTTCGTACACGCAACTGCTGGCCTGCGGCCCGCTGTTGCCGCGCGGCACGGTGCTGTGGGTGCTGACCCACGCCCGGCGCGGGCTGGTGCACATGCAGGCCTTCCGCATGCCCGGCGAGACTCTGGACGCCGTGGGTGCCGACGCCCCCGACGCCCCCGACGCCACTGTCGCTGCCACTCCCGCCCCTCTGCCTGAGGCACTGACCCCGGTGGAGGCGGCGACGCTTGACGCCGCCGTGGCCCGGATAGTGGCATTTCAATCAGGTTTAGAACATGCCGAGGACAAATCGGCGGCGACCGGATGCGATACTGACGCCGCCGTGGCCCGGATAGTGGCATTTCAATCAGACTTAGAACATGCCGAGGACAAATCGGCGGCGACCGGATGCGATACCGACGCCGCCCCCAGCGTCTGGCTGATGGGCAGCGGGGCCACCCGCAACCGGGCCGTCCTGACCCAGGCCCTGGCGGAACTGCTGCCGCAGGCGCGCTTTCTGCCCAGCCGGTTCGACCACCCCGCCCCCGCCCTGCTGCTGCCCCTGGCCTCCGCTGCCGCCTACGGCCCCGACGACGTGCAACCGTTGTACGTGCGCCCCTGCGACGCAGAGGAAAACCTGCCCGCCATGGCCGCCGCGCGCGGCATGGACCCGGAACAGGCCCGGCTGGAACTGGCCCGGCTGACCAGTGCACCGCTGGCAGACATCTCTCTGGCCGACACGCCCCCGGTCAACACTCCGCTGACCGGCGCGTAGCAACGCCGCACCCACGCCGCCGACCGGAGGGTTCCCCCCCGCTGTCACGCATCCCTCCGCCAATCCCCCCTTTTACCCTGCGCCGCAAGTATCCCTCCCCTGCCTTTCGCCTCACGCGGCTCCCGTAACCGCACGCCCAGCCCCCACAACCTAAAGCCCTCCGTCCTCCCGCCGATAAGGTTCCACAGGGGACAGGCGGCGCCATTCTGGCACCAGCCTTGCAGCCCCCACGGCGGGAGACCCCCAGCGGGAAATTTCTTCCGACGAAGAGGTGCATCATGGTCGATCTGGCATCCGGCGGCGTATACTTTTCCGGGCTCGGCAACGGCACGGACTTCTCCAAGGTCATCGACCAGTTGAAGTCCATCGAAGAGATCCCGCAAAAGCGCCTTACCTTATGGAAGGCCGACTGGCAGCGGCGTCAGGACGCCTTTGGCGAGTTGCGTACGGAAATCGCCTCGCTGAAGGACATCGTGGATTCCATGAACACCATGGAAAAATTCATGGTGAAGACGCCGACCAGTTCCAACGAGACCGTGGCCAGCGCCACCACCAATTCCAGCGTCCTTGAAGGCACCTACAAGATCGAGGTGGGGCAACTGGCCTCCAGTTCCATCTGGACCTACAACACCGCCTTCGCCGACAAGAAAACCAAGGTCAACGATTCCGGCAGCGACCAGCAGTTCGTCTACACCTACATGGGCAAGACCCGCTCGATCACGGTGCCCAGCGGCACCACCATCGACGGGCTCAAGAACATGATCAACAACGACCCCCAGAACCCCGGGGTAAAGGCCATGCTGGTGCAGAACGGCACCGGCTACACCTTCCAGTTCCGGGGCATGGACATGGGGGCCAACGCCACGCTGTCGGTGGATGCGGGCACCACCGTCACCGGGCTGCCCAGCGATGCCGCCAACTGGACCGTGCAGGCCAACCAGAACGCCCAGTACCGGGTCAACGGCTGGCCCGCCACCACCTGGCTGGAATCGACCTCCAACACGCTGAGCGGCGCTGTCGAGGGCATGAACATCACGCTGCGGGACGTGGGCACCTCGCAGATTTCCGTGGTCACCGACATCGACAAGATCAAGGAAAACATCGTCGGCTTCGTCGACGCCATGAACGCCGTACGGACGAAGATCAAGGAACTGACCGCCGTCAACAGTTCCAAGGAAGTGGACAACCCCGACGATGCCGCCTCTCTGTATTCCATGCAGAAGGGCTCGATCCTTACCGGCAACTACGGCGTGCAACTGTTGGCCACCCAGCTCAAGACGGCCACCGCGGACAAGGCCGCAGGCTTCGAGTATCAGTACGCGGACGGCAACCTGCTGCGCGGCGACGTGTATTCGTCGCTGTCGCACATCGGCATCCTGACCATTGCCGACACCAACAGTCCCACTTCGGGCCTTCTGGAAATTCGCGAGGAAGACCTGGGCGATGGCCTGCCCTCCCTGGACAAGGCGCTGCGCGAAAATCCCGAGGCCGTGGCGGAACTGTTTGCCGCCAGCGGGCTGCCCCAGTCCGACTCCTCGGATTTCAGCTACTACTCGCACGTCAAGGGCGTGACCAAGGCGGGCATCTACGACGTGACCTACGACGTGGACGCCTCGGGCAACATCGTCAACGCCTACGTGGGCGGCAAGCGCGCCAACGTGGACAACGTGAACAAGCAGATCACCGCCATCGAGGGAGATGCCCGAGGCCTGGCGCTGCAGGTCGACAACCTTTCGCAGGGCAGCTACTCGAGCCGCATGCGCATCAAGGAAGGCAAGCTGAGCGGGCTCAGCGACCAGCTTGAGGACATGCTGGGCAGCGACGGCGCGCTGAAGATCCTGGAAGACAACTACCAGGACATCATGGACGACATACAGACGAAGATCGACAAGGAAGTGGACCGCGTCACCCAGTGGGAACGGCGCGAGCGGCTGCGCTACTCGCGGCTGGAGGCCACCCTGGCCCGGTACGACGCCCTCGGCAAGTCGGTGGAAAGCCAGATCAAGTCGTTGTCCTCGTCCACGTCTTCGTAATTCCAGCGAACGGGGCGACCAGACCAACCGGAGTGACCGGGGCGCCCCCCACCTGCGCGCAACAGACCAACATCCCCCGCCACCACGCGGGAAACGACCACAACCCGCGACACACTCACCGCAGCACCACGCGGGCGCATACACCGGGAGAATGCAATGCAGAAGGCCGCACACGCCTACCTACAGACCCAGGTCACCACGACCACCCAGGGCGAGCTGTTGCTCCTGCTGTATGACGGGGCCGTCAAGTTCCTGAACCAAGCCAAGGAAAAGATCGCCGAACGCGACTACGCGGGCAAAGGCATCCTGATTTCCAAGGCCCTGGACATCGTCAACGAACTGGACGCCAGCCTGAACCTGGAAAAGGGCGGCGAACTGGCGGAGAACCTGCACAAGCTGTATTTCTACTGCTCCACCCGCCTGCTCAACGCCAACCTGAAGATGGACGTGACGTTCATCGACGAGGTGATCAAGATCCTGTCCGGCCTGCGCGGCGCGTACGGCCAGATCGTCAACACCCCGGAGGCCATGGCCGTGGGGGCCAGCATGGCGGCCAGCCGCACGCCCGCCAACGCAGCGCCTTCGCGCGTGCCGCTGCCCACCGCGCAGATGCCGCCGCTGGGCAAGCCCGCGCAGTTCGGCCGTGCCCACGCCCAGGCCTACGGCCAGCAGGCCCCGGCGGGCGACACCGCGCCGCAGGCGGCCACGCCCATGAGCCCGGCCCGGCCCGGCCAGCCAGCGCAAGCGGAGCAGACCGTGCAGGCCGCACTGGCAGCTGCCCCCGTGCCATCGGCACAGCAGGCAACGCCGACGTCGGCTGACGCGCCGTCCATGGCCCCGGCGCATGCCGTCGATGGCCCGACCGCCCCGGCGACCGGCGAAACGCCCGACACCTCGGGCGCATCGGGCGGATCAGGCGAATCAGGCGGATCAGACGGATCAGGCGGATCAGACGCATCAGGCGGATCAGGCGAATCAGGCGCCCAGCCGGTGAAGGGCTTTGCCCCCAGCCGCATGGCCGCGGCCAGCCTGTATCGCAAGTTCGCGCAGGGCTAGGCCGAACGCCAGGCGGCGGACGCCCTTCCCATGCCCGCCCCGCTGGGCTAGAACACGGCCCATGGTCACCGCCGCACCCCACGCCGCCGGATCCCCCGAATCTCCCGGTTTCCCCGGATCCCCCGGGTCCCAAAGCCCCATCGCAGCCTCCGGCCCCGCCGCTTCGGGCCCTTCCGGCCCGCAGGCGTCTTCCACGCCGCGCCGGGTGCTGCATGTGGTTTCCTCACTGGGGCTTGGCGGCACCGAAAAGGTCATGCAACTGCTGCTGACCCGGCTGGACCCGTCCCGTTTCCAGCGCGCGGTATGGAGCCCCGCCGACGGCCCCCGCGCCGTTCCCCTGCGCGAGGCAGGGGTGACCACCTTCGTCGGGGGTGACCTGGGCAGCGTGGCCGCCCGTTTTCTTCCCCACATCGTGCACGTGCACCGCGCGGGCTGGCCCCAGCCGGAACTGTTGCGCCCCCTGCGCACGGCCTTCCGTCAGGCGCACGCCGCCATGAGTTCTCCGGACGCAAGCGCCGGTGCTTCCCCCCGCCGCCTGCCCGCCATCGTGGAGACCAACGTCTTCGGGCGGCACGATCCTTCTCCCTCGGGCCAACTCATCGACGTCACCCTGTTCGTCTCGCGCTTCTGCGCCGAACGCTTTGCCCGCGTGCAGGGTATCGCCGCCGTGCCCCCGCGCTGGCGGGTGCTGTACAACCCCGTGGACACCGCCCTGTTCGCCCGGCTGACCCTGCCGCCCGCCGAGCGCGACTACACCCGTCCCGTGCTGGGCCGTCTGTCCCGGCCAGACCCCGGCAAGTGGTCGCACCTGGCCCTGCACATCCTGCCCGTGCTGCGCCGCGAACTGCCCAATTTCCGCTACGACATTGTCGGTGGCACCCCGGACGCGGAACGCTACGTGCGCGAACATGGCCTTTCGGATAACGTACGCTTTCTGCCCCCGCTGCGCGACGACGCGGAGCTGGCCAGGTTCTTCAATGAACTTTCCTTGCTGGCCCACGCCAACGACACCGGCGAAAGTTTCGGCCTGGCCATCGCGGAAGCCATGGCCGCCGGGCTGCCCGTAGTCACTCACCCCTGCCCCGGCCTGCGCGACAACGCCCAACTGGAGCTGGTGGAGCACGGCGTCACCGGGCTGGTGGCCGAAACGGTGGACGACTACGCCGGGGCCGTGTTGCACCTGCTGCGCCACCCCGGCACGGCCCGACGCATGGGCGAGGCCGGGCGGCGCAAGGCCGCCGCACTGTTCGACGCCGACATGCAGGCCCGCGCGCTGGAAGCGTTGTATGACGAGATGTGCCCACCGGAAGTGGCGAACGGAGAGGCCCCATGAGCACCGCGCCCGGTACGCCCGGCGGAGGCACCCGCCCCGACGTCCCCTACGTCACGGATGCCCCCGACGTCACGGATGCCGCAGACGCCTTGCTGGCCGCGTATACCTCCATGGTTCTGGAATTCCGGCTGGGCGCCGGGCAGGAGTCCCCCACGAGCGCAGTTACCAGCCAGCCCGTGCCCGATACGGAGACCCTCCAACTGGCGGCGGACAAGGCGGTGCGCCTTGCGCTACGCAGCGGGCGGCCGCACCTGGTGCTGCTGGGCACTGGCGACGGTGCCCTGCCCGAGGCGATTTGCGCCGCCCTTGCCACTGCCACGAACACGGCCGCGACCAACTCCGGGCAGGCCGCACCGCCCGGCGTGCCGCGCCTGACCCTGTGCGACCTTGCGCCGGACCGCATGCGCGCCGCGCTGGCCAGCGGACGCCTGAAGGATTTCGCCGCCCCGACGCCACCTCCGAACGCCCACCGCCTGCTGGCCGACACCTCGCCGTGGGCGCTGCTGCTGCTGTTGCGGGCCACCGGCATCACACCGGAAACCGCCACCCTGTTCCCCAATCCGTTCCTGCCGGATGCAGAGGCCGAGGCTCTGCACCGCTGGCGTCGCCTGTTCGCCGGATGCGTACCCGTGACGCTGCCCGATGCACATGAAAACGCGCCCCAGGACCCGCACGATGCCCCAGCCCATCTCCCCGGCCTGGGTGTGGGGGCCATCCTGCACCCCGCAGAGCCGGACCTGCCCGCCTTTTTCGCCCAGGTGCCCGGCTGGGTGC
This sequence comes from Nitratidesulfovibrio termitidis HI1, assembly GCF_000504305.1. Lineage (NCBI taxonomy): Bacteria > Pseudomonadati > Thermodesulfobacteriota > Desulfovibrionia > Desulfovibrionales > Desulfovibrionaceae > Nitratidesulfovibrio > Nitratidesulfovibrio termitidis. The sequence goes on along the minus strand of NZ_KI632512.1, from coordinate 3,885,133 downwards.
GAGAGATGGCCGTGGTCTGGGATGGCGCGCCGCCTCCGTTCGACCCGATCCCCCTGTGTCCCGTGCCGCTGCGCCAAGCGGTGCGCCCGCTGGGGGGCGACTTTGCCGCCCAGCGCAATGCCATGCTGGGCCTGCTGACCACCGAGTGGTGCATGTACCTGGACGCCGACGAACGGCTGGCCCCCCGTACCTGGGCCCTGCTGCCCCGCCTGATGGCTGTGCCCGGCGCCGGGGCCTGGCTGCTGCCCCGCGCCACCGCGTACCCCAACGCGGACCACCTGCGCGTGGGCTACGGCCTGTGGCCCGACGTGCAGTTGCGGCTGTTCCGTCGCATGCCTGGGGTATGCTTCCGGGGTGCGGTGCACGAACGGGTGGTGGGGGTGCACGGCCACACCTGCCTGCTGGCCGATGCCTGGATCGAGCACCTTAGCTGGATCGCCAAGGACCGGGACGCCCTGGCCGAGCGCCTGCGGGTGTTCAATGCGGCGGGTACCGACCAGACCGCCCCGTCCCCTTTGGGCGGGCTGCACCGGCTGAGCACGGAATACCCGGCACTGCCCCGACGCCTGTTCGTCGATGCCGGGCTGGTCTTCGACGGCAACGAACGACCCGTCAGTGGCGACGCAAAGGCAGGTGCGCCCCGCCGCCATCTGGCCCTGCGCCTGCCCCTGTCACCCTGAGAGTGACGCCCTGAGTGTGAGCCCCGGCTCCTGCCTTCGGGACCGGCGGCACACCCACCGCAAGCCGCCGCTCCGCCCCGTGCGGGACGGCACGCAAAGCCGCCCACCTTGATTTGCGCTGCCCGATGCCCTACACTGGGCATATGCAAGGAAGCAAAGGATTTCCCATGATTATACGCTGCCCGGAATGCCAGTTCGAACGGAGCATCGACAGCAGCAAGATTCCGTCCTCGGCCGCCATCGCCACCTGCCCCAAGTGCCGTCACCGGTTCCGTTTCCGCGCCCTGGCATCGGATGAAACCCCGGACGCCTCCCCCGCAGCACAGGCCCCGCATGCCCCGCAGAGTGGGGACATGCCCTCCCGGCGCGCGCCGGATGACGCGGCGCCTGACGCCATGCCCCATGCCGGGCCTGCCGCGTCTCGCGACGGGGACGACGACCTCCGCGGCCCCTCCGCCACGTCGTCAACACCGGATTCCGGCGCCTCTGGCGCGGAACACGACTACGCCCCTGACTACGCCCCTGACTACGCCGGAGAGGACGACCACGTGGGCGAACCCCGCCCCGTTTCCGGAACCGACACACCGCGCATGACCGATGCGGACGCATCAGGCACCACGCCTTCCGACGCGGACGCGGCCCGCAACGCCCATGGACACACCGATCTTTCCCGCCCCGGCGACGACCCGCTGCCCCCCGGCGCGGTGATTCCGGGCCGGAGCAACTCCCCCGCCCACGATGACGGGCACGATGCCCCCAACGGGCGCGGCGGTTCCGCCAACGGGTCTGCCGACGGCCAGCGCCGCCCCAACACGCCCCGCGACATCTGGGATGCCGTGGCCTCGGTGGGCGACCGCTGGCGCAAGCAGGCCGAATCCCGCCCCCGGCCCGGCAACGGCGACCCCGAGCATGACCGGGACAACGCCCGTGACGCCTCCCCCAACGGCACGCCTGACGATGCCCCCGGCGGATGGGACGCCGGAAGCCACGGCGATGCCTTTTCCCCGCGCGACGGCGGTCACCCCGGCGAACGGGACGCCCCCCTGCCGCCGTGGGCCGCCTCGGCCCGCAGCGAGGTGCCGTGGGAAAACCTGGACCGGGTAGGCTTTTTCCCCGGCCTGTACCAGACCATCCTGCGGGTGATGCTGGCGGCGCCGCGCTTCTTCTCCGGGGTGCGTTCGTCCGGTTCGCTGAAGCGCCCGGTGGCGTTCTACCTGCTCATCGGCATCTTTCAGGCGCTCACCGAGCGGCTGTGGTACCTCATGAGCATGCGCGCCTTCGGCGGCTTCATCGAAGACCCCCAGTTGCACGCCTGGATGGGCAGCGTCACCCACGACATGAGCCTGCCCATGACCCTGCTGATCTCGCCCTTCACCCTGCTGCTGCAACTGGCCGTGCTGTCCGTCCTGTACCACGTCATGATCCGGCTGGTGGAGCCGCGTGCGGCCGACCTGCCCACCACGGTGCGGGTCATTTCGTACAGCGCGGCACCCACGGTGCTCAGCATTGTGCCGCTGGTGGGGCCGGTGGTGGGTTCGCTGTGGTTCGTGGTATGTACGTTCGTGGGGGTGAAATACGCCCACCGGCTGCCCTGGTCGCGCACCGCGCTGGCCATCGGGCCGCTGCTGGGTCTTGGCTTCGCGCTGACGGTTCAGTTGCTGCGCATGTTCATGTCCTCGGCGCCCATGTAGGCGGCCCCCATGTAGGCGATGCGGTCCGCGCATCCCGCGGGAACGATGGTTCGCGGCACGGCAGGCTGACCGGGGAAAACAGGACGGAAGATGGCGGGATGCGGGGCAGCGGCCCCGCCCCGAGGAACGCGGAAAAGGCCACCGGGCGGGGGCCCGGCCGGGTAACCGGGGAGGCGGCCATGTTCAGGAAACTGCGCGCCCTGTGGAACGAACTGCGCGAACGGCGCAGGCATTCCCGCGAGATTGCGCCGCGCACCATCCGCGATCTTGCCGCCGAACTGCGCGAACTGGCCGAGATCGCCGAGCGGGTGTCCCCGGTGGACGCCGAGACGCTGGTGCGCCTGCGGCGCATCCGCCACGAAATGAACGACCTGATGGACCTTACCCGCCGCCCGGAATTCCATCGCATTCCCGCCCAGCGCAGGCTGGACCTGCACAACGGCATCCAGCGCACCCGCGAACAGATCCTGGAATCCGCCCAGGCCGCGCCCACGCCCACCCCGCGCCTGCAATAGGCCGCCCGGCGTGCGGCCCGCGTGACGTCCCGGCCCCCTCGCCTGCCCCGCGCGCCCCCCGCATCCTTCCGCAGGGGGCATGTATCCTTTTTCGTCACCCAGCATCCGCCCGGCATCCACCCCATGCGCATCCGGCACCATTCTTGCTGCGGCATGGGCACACCCGTCCGCGCGACGGCTTTCCGACATCACCCCCGTGCGCCCCTTCCCTGCCCGCTGGGCATCGGCAGTCGCACGGCCCATTCCCGGAGCGTTGTCCATGCCCTTCATGCCCTGCCCGGCATCCACCGCCGAATCCCCCGCCATCAGTGGCCGGTGCTCGCGCCCGGCCTTGCGCCTGACCCTGCTCGCGCTGTGCCTGCTGCTTCTGCCACTGGCCCTGTCCTGCTCCGGCCCGCCCAAGGCCGGGGTGTACATGGATCTGGGCAGCCAGCCCATCTTCTACATGGACGACTGGGTACGGCGCGGCAATCCGCAGGTCAGCGTGCGCCCGGCCACGCCGCCCAACCGCAGGCTGACCGCGCTGTTCGTGCCTTTCCGGGTCACCCAGCAGATGGAAAAGCCCAGCGTTGTCGGCCTGGAGGTATCACGCCAGATCTGGCAGACGTGGCTGTCTGAAAAGGTCTTTCCGGTCATCGAATTCGCGGAAAACGCCACCCCCTACCGCCGCGACCTGGCCATGCAGATGGCCGCCCTGCGCGGAGCGCAACTGCTCATCGGAGGCTACGTCACCCACTACGTCAACGGCGGCACTTCCGGCGATTCCAAGCTGTCGGTGGCACTGGAAATCTGGGACGTGAACACCGGCCAGATGATCTGGGCCATGGGCCATGCCGGGGTCATGGAGCACCAGTTCGCCAACGATTTCATCCTGTTCTCGGCCAAGGCGCGCATGCCCACCGACCCCATGTGGGCCATCACCCAAACCGTCTCGTGGGACATGGCGCAGGAAGTCAAATTGTGGATCGACCCGCCCGCGCCCAAGGGGTTGTCCAAGGAACCCGCGTTCTAGCACTTCCCGGTTGGCAATGCAGGTTGGCCGCGTGCCCTCCCCACTTCGCAAGGATTTACCCGTGCCCCCGTGCCTCTCGCGCGGGGCGCCGTTTTTCCATGCCCCGCGCGGGGTTGCCCGCATTCCTCCCTCCCCGCCTTCCGGCGCGCTCCGGTTTCACTCCGGCGGGGCCGGGTTGCTTTCCCTCCGCCACGATTTATGCTAGGGCGTGAGGACGTTTTTCCGGTGCCAGCCCGCCGCGCTACGCCCCGTGCCAGAAGGCCGGGGCCTCTCTTGTCAGCGCGCCCGGCGGCCAGCCAACAGGAGTGAGAATGATCGGCATCTCCAAGCTTTACTGTGGTCAGGTCGAACCCTCGGACGCCCTTCGCTACGGGCGCCATTCGGGCCAGCTTCCCTCCCACCTGCTCCAGTTCTCCAAGGACAAGAAACCGGTTGTGGTCTGGAACATGACCCGCCGTTGCAATCTTAAGTGCGTGCACTGTTACGCCCAGGCCGTTGACCCTGAAGGCAAGGACGAAATCTCCACCGAACAGGGCAAGGCCATCATCGACGATCTGGCCGCCTACGGTGCCCCGGTGATGCTCTTTTCCGGCGGCGAGCCGCTGGTGCGCCAGGACCTGGTGGAACTGGCCAAGCACGCCACCACCAAGGGCATGCGCGCGGTCATTTCCACCAACGGCACCCTGATCACCAAGCAGAAGGCCCGCGAACTGAAGGAAGTGGGCCTGTCCTACGTGGGCATTTCGCTGGACGGCGGCGAAGAGGTGCACGACAAGTTCCGCGCCGTGCCCGGTTCCTACCGCCGCGCGCTGGAAGGCATCGAGAACTGCAAGGCCGAAGGGCTGAAGGTGGGCCTGCGCTTCACCATCAACAAGCGCAACCAGGGCGAAGTGCCCAAGCTGTTCCAGCTGCTGCGCGACCTTGAAGTGCCGCGCATCTGCTTCTACCACCTCGTCTACTCGGGCCGTGGGTCCGAACTGATCAAGGAAGACCTGGACCACGCGGAAACCCGCGCCATGGTCGACCTGATCATGGACAAGACCCGCGAACTGTTCGACGCCGGGCTGCCCAAGGAAGTGCTGACCGTGGACAACCACGCCGACGGCCCCTACGTGTGGATGCGCATGCTGAAGGAAGACCCCAAGCGCGCCGCCGAGGTGTTCGAACTGCTCCAGTACAACGAGGGCAACAACTCGGGCCGCGGCATCGGCTGCATCTCGTGGGACGGCAAGGTGCACCCCGACCAGTTCTGGCGCCAGCATGTGGTGGGCAATGTTCTGGAACGCCCCTTCTCCCATATCTGGGACGACCCGAACATCGAACTGCTGCACAAGCTGAAGGACAAGAAGCAGCACGTGGGCGGCCGTTGCGCCACCTGCCGCTTCCTGAACATCTGCGGCGGCAACTTCCGCGCCCGCGCCGAAGCCTACTACGGCGACATCTGGGCGCAGGACCCCGCCTGCTACCTGACCGACGACGAAATCCGCGCGTAGGCACGCCCCGCGTCGGAACCATACCTGCCATGACGGTACCCGGACGGCCCCGCGCCGTCCGGGTACGCGCTGCACCCCAGGCCGCCCCCGGCGGCCCGCCCGCACCGCCGCCACGCAACAGCGCGTAACGGCCCCTTTGCCCGCAAGCGGGGCATGCAGCGTTTCAACCCTGCCTACTCCAGGAGACGGCATGTCCGAATTCGGGGACTTCTTCCGGGGGCGCAGACTGCGCCGCACCGCCGCCCTGCGTGAAATCGTGCGCGAAACCGCGCTGCACGCGGCCGACCTGATGATGGCCTATTTCGTGGTGGAAACCGACGCCCCCGCCTTCCGCAAGGAAATCGGGGCCATGCCCGGCCAGTACCAGCTTTCGTTGCAGGAACTGGAAAAGCAGGTGGAAGCCGCCGTGGCCACGGGCCTGCGCAGTTGCATCCTGTTCGGCATTCCCAAGGAAAAGGACTATCGCGGCAGCGAGGCCTACAACAAGGACGGCATCGTCCAGCAGGCCGTGCGCCTGCTGAAGAAGCGCTGGCCGAACCTTGTGGTGTGCACCGACGTGTGCCTGTGCGAATACACCGACCACGGCCATTGCGGCCTGGTGCGCCAGGGCGACACGTCCGGCGAGGTGCACAACGACCCCACCCTGTCGCTGCTGGCCAAGACCGCCATCAGCCATGCCGAGGCGGGCGCGGACATCGTGGCCCCGTCGGACATGATGGACGGTCGGGTGCAGGCCATCCGCAAGGCGCTGGACCAGAACGGGTTCAGCCACATCCCGGTCATGTCCTACGCGGTGAAGTACGCATCGAGCTTTTACGGCCCGTTCCGCGAGGCGGCGGAATCCACCCCCCAGTTCGGCGACCGCAAGACCTACCAGATGGACCCCGCCAACCGGGTGGAAGCCATGCGCGAGGCAGCGGCAGACATCGCCGAGGGCGCGGACATGCTCATCGTCAAGCCCGCCGGGCCGTACATGGACATCATCCGCGACGTGCGCGACCGCTTCGACGTGCCCGTGGCCGCCTATCAGGTGAGCGGCGAATATTCCATGATCCGCGCGGCCGGGCTGAACGGCTGGATCAACGAGGACGCCGTGGTCATGGAATCGCTGCTGGGCATCAAGCGCGCCGGGGCCGGGCTGATCATCACGTACTTTACCGAAGACCTGCTGCGCAAAGGGCTGGTGAAATAGCATGAGCCATCCGCAACACCCCGGCGACGAACGCAAGGGCGGCCCGCAGGGCGGGCATCCCGCAGGCATGGGTGAACATCCCGGCGGCGGGCATCCCGCCAGCATGGGCGGTCATCCCGCCAGCCCGCAGGGCGGACATCCCACCGGCCATCCGGGCGGACATCCCGCCGGCGTGGGCGCGCCGCAGATGCCGCGCACCCTGCCCGACGGCACCCCCACCTGCAAGCTCATCGCGTGGGAAGTGACCCGCTCGTGCAACCTGGCCTGCAAGCACTGCCGGGCCGAAGCGCACGAGGAACCCTATCCCGGCGAATTCTCCACCGCCGAGGCCAAGGCGCTCATCGACACCTTTCCGCAGGTGGGCAACCCCATCATCATCTTTACCGGGGGCGACCCCATGATGCGGCACGACGTGTACGAGCTTATCGCGTACGCCACCGGCCTTGGCCTGCGCTGCGTCATGTCGCCCAACGGCACCCTGATCACGCCGGAAACGGCCGCCAGGATGAAGGAAGCGGGCGTGCAGCGCTGCTCCATCTCCATCGACGGGCCGGACGCCGCCAGCCACGACGCCTTCCGGGGCGTGCCCGGCGCGTTTGACGCGTCCCTGCGGGGCATCGAATACCTGAAGCAGGCGGGCATCGAATTCCAGATCAACACCACCGTCACCCGCGACAACCTCGGCAGCTTCAAGGACATCTTCAAGCTGTGCGAGCGCATCGGCGCGGCGGCGTGGCACATCTTCCTGCTGGTGCCCACCGGGCGCGCGGCGGGCCTTGGCGACCAGGTCATCTCCGCCACGGAATACGAGGAAGTGCTGAACTGGTTCTACGACTTCCGCAAGACCACCTCCATGCACCTGAAGGCCACCTGCGCGCCGCACTACTACCGCATCATGCGCCAGCGGGCCAAGGAAGAAGGCGTGGCCGTCACGCCCGACACCTTCGGCATGGACGCCCTGACGCGCGGCTGCCTTGGCGGCATCGGGTTCTGCTTCATCAGCCACGTGGGTCAGGTGCAGCCGTGCGGCTATCTGGAGCTGGACTGCGGCAACGTGCGCGAAACGCCCTTCCCTGAAATCTGGCGCAACACACACCATTTCAAGCAGTTCCGCGATCAGGAAGCCTACACCGGCAAGTGCGGCCCGTGCGAATACCACAAGGTGTGCGGCGGCTGCCGTGCGCGCGCCTACAACATGAGCGGCGACCACCTGGCCGAGGAACCGCTGTGCTCGTACACCCCCAGGCGCACCGGCGCGTGCCGCTGACGGAGGCATCATGACCGCATCCCACGCCGAACGCTGCACGGCCCCCACCGCTGTCACTGACGCTGACACGCTGGATCAGATCGACAAGCGCATCCTGGACGTGATCCAGTCGGACTTTCCGCTGGAATCGCGCCCCTACGCCGTCATCGGCGAAAAGTGCGACATCACCGAGGCCGAGGCGCTGGCCCGCGTGCGCGCCATGAAGGAACGCAGGCTCATCCGCCGCATGGGGGCCAACTTCCAGTCGGCCAAGCTGGGCTTTCGCTCCACGCTGTGCGCGGCCAAGGTGCCCGACGACGCCATGGACGGTTTCGTGGCCGAGGTGAACCGTCATGTGGGCGTTACCCACAACTATCTGCGCAACCACGAATACAACATCTGGTTCACCTGCATCGGCCCTTCGTGGGACAGCGTGTGCGCCACCCTGGCCGAAATCACCGAAAAGACGGGCATCCCCATCCTGAACCTGCCCGCCACCAAACTGTTCAAGATCAAGGTGGATTTTCAGATGGCGGACTAGCCAACAGAAATACACCGCAGTGCAGACAAAGGCCCCGGACGTGTCGCTGACATGCCCGGGGCTTTTCATGTGCTCCGGCAAGGGATGCGCCATGCCGCACTCGTCCGCACGCAAAGCCCAGCCGTCATTCCCTCGTCGCCCCAGCGGCATGACGCACCGTCGCGTCCGTGCTATGCACTGTCCATGACCATTCTCACACTGCTCTCCGTCGCCGCCGCGCTTGTCGCCACCGCGTGCCTTGCCGCCATCACCCTGCTGCACGGGGCATGGGTGCTGGGCTCCACCCTGTGGCTCGACAGGGTCATTCCCCGCACGCCCGATTCCGTGGGTGGCCGCCCCCTGTTCGCGCCCTCGCGTGGGCTCACCGGCGTGGTCACCCTGGCCTTTGCCCTGCTGGCCCTGCTGCCGGGCCTGACCCTGGGCTGGCTGCCCCTGCCGCCGCCGCGCGTGGCTCCCACGCTGTGCCTTGGCGCGGCCTTCGTCTTCGTGGTGCGTGCCATTGGCGACTTCCGCTACTGCGGCCTGTTCCGGCGCATCCGCTCCACCACCTTCGCCCACTGGGATGCCCGGTTGTACACGCCGCTGTGCCTGCTGCTGGCCGCCTGCTATGGGCTACTGGGCACCATCCCGCACTGACGAGCGTTGGCGGCGCTGACTGCCACGATATCCGCAGCCTTCCCGCCGCGCACGGGCGCTCACGCCTTGCCCGCCCGCATCGCCTGCCCTATGGATGGGGCATGGGACGCAAGACACACAACACGCGCGACGGGCGCGACCGACGCAACGGGCGCAATGAGCACACCGGCAAGCAGGGCGCGCAACCGCGCACCGACGATTCCCGCCGTGAACGCGGCCAGCGGCGCGCATCCGGCGCGCCCCCTGCCGACCGCATGGCCTACGCCACCTGCACCGGAGTACGTCACGCGCCGCCGCGCCTGTCCCTGACCATCCCGCCGGACCGGCTTGATGCCGCCACCCGGGACCAGATCGAGAGCGCGCTGTCCCTGCCTTGCATGGTGCATCTGGCCGTCATGCCAGACGCCCACGCGGGCTACGACCTGTGCATCGGCGGGGTGGCCCTGCTGGACGGACACATCAGCCCCAGCTTCGTGGGTTACGACATCGGCTGCGGCATGTGCCACGTGAATACCGGCCTGCCCGTGGACGAGGTGCTGCCCGACGAGGCCGCGCGGCAACTGCTGTTCGACCGGCTGCGGCTGGCCATTCCCGTGGGCACGGCCACCCGCGCACCCGGCGAATACGACCTGCCACGCTTCACCAGCGCCAGCGGCGACGCGCAACTGACCGAGGCGGTCAATGCGCGCCAGTCCATCCAATTGGCCACCCTGGGTGGGGGCAACCACTTTCTCGAAGTGGGGGTGAACAAACGCGGCGAGATAGGCGTCACCGTGCATTCCGGCTCGCGCCGCTCCGGCTGGGACATCGGGGCATGGTACATGAAGCAGGGCAGGCTGTTCCCGCTGGATTCGCGCCTTGGCCGCGCCTACCGGCAGGACATGGACTGGGCGCTGAACTACGCGCTGCTGAACCGCCGCCTGATGCTGGAACACGCCCTGCGCGCACTGGCCGACGTGCACCGGCAACTGGCCGGGACCGCGCGCAAGCGCGCCAGCGGCGCCGCCGCCTCTCTTTCCCCTTCTTCCGCGCCCGACTCCCCCACGCCCACCCCGGCCCCATCCGGCACTGCCTCTCCGGCTTCTCCGGTTTCCTGCACCCACCCCCCTCTTTCCGAACAGGAAATTTCCCTGCTGCTGGGCCGCATGGTCAACGAAAACCACAACCACGCTGTGGTTCTTGACCAACCCGGCCCATCCGGCACGCCGCTGGTGCTGCATCGCAAGGGCGCAACCCCTGCGGACCCGGGCCAGCCCGGCATCATTCCCGCCAACCAGCGGGACGGGGTGTACGTCACGGAAGGGCTAGGCAATGCCGAATACCTGTCCTCGGCCTCGCACGGGGCGGGCCGCCGCATGTCCCGCAACCAGGCGCAACGCACCATTTCGCTGGAGCGGTTCCAGTCGCAGATGCGCGGCATTACCTGCCGCACCGACAAAGGGGTGCTGGACGAGGCCCCGGACGCCTACAAACCCATCGCTGAGGTGCTGGCCGCGCAGGACGGCGTGCTGGTACGGATCATCGACCATTTCCGCCCGCTGGTGGTGCTGAAGGGGTGACCGTCCTCTTCATGCACCCGCCAACTTCTCCACGCCGCTCCGCCTCACACAAAACGGCAGGACAAAGCGCTCCCCCCCTGATGTTCAAAGGAGACGTGCCACGCGTAGAAGCGTGTGACGCCGTGCCTTGGCGGCGGCACATGCGTCGCAGCGAGGGCGCAGGTAATGGCACCCTCGCGTCGCCAAGCCTGCGAGAGCACCGCGCACATCGCATTCCGCCGGGCAGATCACCCGAAGGCGCTTTGGCAGAGGGAAGCTGCCCGGCAGGGAATGCGGTGCAGGATGCCTGAGGTACGGGCACCCTTGCTCCGCCATGCCTGCGAGAGCCATGCGCGTATTGGCGTTCCCGTCGGCAGATCACCCGGAGGCGCCCTGCGCCGCAGGGAAGCTGCCGACCACAGGAACGCCGCGCATGACGACACGGGGTTCCAAGGGGCGGAGCCCTGGAACGCGGGGATGCAAGGGGCCATCGTTCCATGGCTCCTTGCCCGCCGGAGGCATAACGAAATCGAGCGTATTCAACAACGCACGACTGTCTTCGTAGAAACCGCCCCCATCAAGGCTCGACATCGCCTTTCATCTCTTCTCCCTTCTCTTCTTCCGCAAAACAAAAAAAGCGCCCGGCCATACCGACCGGGCGCTCTCTTCTCATAACAAACCGCTTGGCGACTCGCAGCCGCCTCGCGGCTTCAAACCGCGTGGCGACTAGAAACCGAAACCGTCGTCGCTGGCGCCGGAAGCGCCAAAGCCGAAGGTATCGGGCACACCGCCGGTTTCCTCGGCGGGCGCATCGAACCCGGCAGCGGCATCGCCTTCGGCGGCAGCCGCACCAGCGGCGCCGGCGGCGGCCACGGGCAGGGCCTTCAGGGCGTCCTTGACGGCGCGGGAAACGATGTCCTTCACGCTGGACTCGATTTCCTTCTCGTCAATGGCCACCTTGCCGTTGAAGGGCGCCAGTTCCTTCTTCAGGTTGGCGATGTCGCCGTTCAGGCTCTGGACCTTCTGCTCGGACTGGCCAAGCTTCTTCTCAAGGTCGGCAGCCTGGCCCTTGAAGGGGGTCAGGTCCTTCACCTGGGCCTCGAGCCCGGCGACGGATTCTTCCAGGTCGGCCACGTTGGCCTTCAGCGCGGCGATCTTGTCCAGCACCACGCTGATGCCAGCCAGTTCCGCGGCGGAAATGGGCTGCAGGGAAACGTTGTCGCCCAGGCGGCCACATTGCTTCTTCACCCAGTCGTCGTAATTGCCCTCGGCTTCGCCGCACTGCATGAACGCGGGGTTCTGGCTGTACAGCCAGCCCTTGGCCATGGGGGCGACGGCGGCTTCTTCTTCGGTGGCCAGGGCGCGCTGGGCCAGGTAGCCCAGCAGGTCGGACACGTCGGCACCGGCTTTCCCGGCGACCAGGCCGAGAACGGTTTCCATCTTGAACACTCTGCGACCTTCGTCAGACATTGCAGCCTCCTGATATCGGAAGAATGACTTCTCGGTTCGTTGTTCCGGCCGGGCGCGCACCCTCGCGCGCCGCCTTCTCTGCCGCTAGCGGCGGCCCATGGCGCGCACGTAGGTGAGCGCGGCGGTACGGTACACAAGGTGGCCGAGCTTCGACCACGGCAGGTAGGCGAACAGCATCCACACCGCCACAAGGTGCAGGTAGTACATGCTGTACGCGACCGGAGCGATGCCCGCGAGGCGGAGCAGTTCGCAGAGCACGCCGGTGACGGCCACAACCCAGATGACGCCCAGCAGGTACCAGTCGTAGTAGCTCGAACCGGTCTTCATGGGGTCCAGGGCCCTGCGGCGCACCGTGAGCACGGCGAGGCCGATCAGCAGCATCACCGCGCCGATGTTCGCCAGGATCTTGACCGGGAAGGTCAGGGGCATGGGCGTGTGGATCTCGATGGCCGGAATCACCTTGCCGCCCCAGTGCCCCACGGCCACCACACCCGTGACGATGGCCAGGATGACGAAGGCATACATGAGGGTCATGTGGCCCACCTTGCGGTCGGACTTGTCCGCGCCGCAGTCCTTGAACTTGGAGTGGGTCAGCACTTCCTCGAGAATCACGTCGACGAGGTGCAGCGTCCAGTGCTTGGTCTTGCCGAGCATCATGGTGCGCCCCTCGGGCTGGAACGAGGCGAGAAGGTTCTTCGTCCCCTTCCACAGGATGCCCACCGCCGTGAAGAAGGTGAGCACGAAGATGGGGTCGATGGTGAAGTCGCCGGGGAACAGCTTGCCGTACACGATTTCGCCTTCGGGGAAGACGGAACCGTTCACGCCGGCCATGATCATCCACACCACCGCCCACAGGATGGCGGGAATGGCGATGAGGATGGGCAGGTACTGGGGCGAGGACAGCCACTTGCCCACGATGGAGGGCTGGGTGAGCCGCGCGTAGGTCATGTTGCGCAGGGCGGCCAGCAGGTCGCCGGGCTTGGCGCCGCGGGGACACAGGTCGGAGCAGGTGCCGCAGTTGTGGCACAGCCAGATGTCCACGTCGGTCAGCAGTTTGTCCTTCAGGCCCCACGAGGCCCAGACCATCTCCTTGCGGGGATAGGGGTTGTTCGTGGGGGAGATGGGGCAGGCCACGCTGCAAGTGGCGCACTGGTAGCACTTCTTGAGCGATTCGCCACCGACTGCCTGCAGTTCTTTGACGAACTCAAGATCGGGTTGAATCCTGACGGGTTGAGCCATTTTCCATCTCCTCCTAGTACCCCTTGAACGGGTTCGGACCCTTCTCAAGGATCATGTTCATGAAGTCCTCGATCACGCCGGGGAGCTTGTCGTACTCGTCAATGGCGACTTCGTACTGCTCCACGCGGTCCGGTTCCACGCCAAGGCGGTTCAGCGTCTCGGCAATGTTCTCCTTGCGGCGCTTGCAGATTTCCGAACCCTTGACGAAGTGGCACTGGTAGTCGTCGCCGTACTTGCAGCCCAGCATCATCACGCCGTCGATGCCCTTGGACATGGCGTCGGCAACCCAGATGGCGTTGACCGAGCCAAGGCAGCGCACGGGAATGATGCGCACGTACGGGCTCCAGTGCTTGCCGCGCAGCGCGGCCATGTCCAGCGCGGGGTAGGCGTCGTTCTCGCAGGCCAGGATGATGACGCGGGGGCCGCCCTTCTTCATGTCCGGCGGCACGTTGATCTCGCGGATCATGGAGCCGATCTGGTCGATATTGTAGTTGGCGAAGGAGATGACGCGCTCGGGGCAGGCGCCCATGCACGTGCCGCAGCGGCGGCAGCGGGCCGGGTTGGGCTTCGGCGTGCCCTTTTCATCGTCGTCCAGCGCGCCGAAGGGACATTCCTCGGTGCAGCGCTTGCACTGGGTGCAGCGGACGAAGTTGAACAGCGGGTACGACAGGTCGCCCGAGCGGGGGTGCACCGCAACGCCCTTGTTGGCGGATTCGATGCACTGGATGGCCTTCATGGTGGCGCCCACGGCGTCTTCCTCGGCGGCATCCAGCATCATGGGCTGGCGCACGCAACCGGCGGCGTACACGCCCGTGCGGCGGGTTTCGTAGGGGAAGCAGATGTAGTTCGAGTCGGCGTAGCCTTCGAACAGCTCCAGATCCGGGAAGGCCGGGCCCTGGCGGTAGTCGAAGTTGACGATGGGATCCTTCGCGGTGGCGGGCACGATGCCGGTGGGCAGCACCACCATGTCCACGTTGATCTCGATATCGTCGCCGATCAGGGTATGGTCGCACAGCACGTTCAGGCTGCCGTCGGCGGCCTGGGTGACGGAGCGGATGTCCGCCTTGGACATCATGACGCCCAGGCGATCCTGCGCGGCCTTGTAGAACCGCTCGTGGATGCCCTGCACCACCATGCTGTCGTACAGGATGAAGGCCTGGCCGCCTTCGAAGGCGTCACACACGTAACCGGCCTGCTTCAGGGCAACAACGCTGCTGATGGCGTTGGAGATGGGCAGGTGGCGCACGCTTTCGTGGTCCTTCACGACCGGGGCGGCGGCTTCGCCTTCCGCCGGGGCGGGGGCTTCGGCCGGGGCCTCGGGGGCGCACAGTTCGGCGTAGGGATCGGCGGGTTCTGCCAGCGCGGTGTTCAGGATGAAGGCCACGCGGCGGGCGGTGATGGCACCCGTCTTGGCCATCTTTTCGAATTCGGCGGCGGTCACCACGTTCTGCAGGCTGCCGTACCCGAAGGGTTCGAGCACCTTGGTGTCCTGCGGCTGCCAGCCGGTGGCCAGCACCACTGCGCCAACCTTCACTTCCTGTTCGCCGGAAGCAAGGGCGATGGTGGCGGTGAAGTCGCCGGGCTGCCCGGACAGCTTGGCCAGCGTGGCCTTGGTGTACACGGTGATGTTGTCGTCACCCTGCACGGCGGCGATCTTCTTTTCGATGCCGGTGTCGTGCACGTCGGTGTACGGGTGGCTGAGCGGCACGGTCTTCAGAAGGCCCAGGGCGCGGCCGCCCAGGACTTCGTCCTTTTCCACCAGCACCACTTCATGCCCGGCCAGCGAACCGTTGACCGCTGCGGTCAGGCCGGTCCAGCCGCCGCCCAGCACCAGGATGCGGCGCACGCCCTCGGAGGGCGAACCGTCGGGCTCGGTGGTCTTCTGCAGCCGCACGACGCCCATGTTGACGTAGTCGGTGACCAGCATTTCAAGCAGTTCGGGGGCCGTTTCGGGGTCGGCCAGCGAGCCGTCGGGGTTCTTGTAGCTCATCACGCCCTGCTCGCGCAGGTTCACGCGGTCCACAAGCACGCCGTCGAAGTCATAGAGGTCCCAGTCCACGCGGGGCGAAGCGCCGCACAGCAGCACGCCGTCCAGCCCTTCTTCCTCGATGTCGGCAGCGATCTCGTCACGCGCCTTCTTGTCGGCAAGGACGGGAAAGACCTTGCAGACCGGCGTGAGATCGCCCCATTTGCCGCCCACGGTGTCGGCAAGGGACTCAAGGTCGAGACCGCCGCCGATGCTCGACTGGTCGAAATAGACGCCAATTTTGGTGGCCATTCTGTATTACCTCCCTCTCACCGTTTGAATCGCCTTCAGGGCGGCGCTGGTGCCGGACTGGGCGGTGCGCATCACGTCGAGCGGCTTCTGGGCGCACCCGGCGGCAAAGATGCCCTTTTCCTCGCCGCCGACGATGAAGCCTTCTTCGTCAACGGGCACATCGAAGGGCAGCTTCTGGCCAGCGAGGCTGGGCTGCATGCCGGTGGCCAGCACGACGAGGTCGAAGCGGTGCTTGCGCTTTTCGCCCTTCACCGCGTCTTCCACCTCGACGATGACATCGCCGGTGGCGGCGTCTTCCTCGACGCCGGCAACCTTGCCCTTGACCAGGGCGATCTTTTCGTCCGCCTTCACCTTGCGCAGGAACTTGTCATAGCGGCCCGGGGTACGCAGGTCGATGTAGTACACCGTCACTTCCGCGTCGGGGTACTGCTCGCGCACGTACAGGGCCTGCTTGAGGGAGGCCATGCAGCAGATGTAGGAACAGTAGTTCAGATGGTTCTGGTCGCGCGAACCGGCACACTGCACAAAGGCTACCTTCTTGGGGGCCTTGCCGTCGGACGGGCGCTTGATCTGCCCGCCGGTGGGGCCGCTGGCAGAGGCCAGACGTTCCAGCTGCATGTTGGACACGCAGTTGGCGAAGGCGCCCGCGCCAAGGTTGGAAAGCCTGGTCACGTCGTACGGCTTCCACCCGGTGGCGACCACGATGCTGCCCACATTCAGCTCGATGTCGCGGGGGGCTTCGTTCATGTCGCAGAACGCGCTCTTGCCGACTTTCAGTTCGTCGGCGCGGGAAAGCGCGGCCTTGTCGAGCACGAAGCGGCTGGGGAAGGCGAACGGCACGCTCATGTACAGCGGCTTGCGCTTGGCGAGGCCCAGTTCGAACTCGTTGTCGACGTCGCTTTCAAGGGAGGAGGCGAGCAGGGAAAGATCGGCGCTGCTCGGCACGGTGCCGCGCGGCTCGATGTGCACCTTTACGGTGTAGTTGCCGGCATCGCCGGACACGGCGGTCACTTCCGCCTGGGTGAAGAACTTGATGCGGGGGTTCTTCTTGATGCGCTGGAACTGGATTTCCAGACCGCAGGAGGGAGGGCAAAGCTTGGGGAAATATTTGTTCAGCTGCGCAACCCGCCCGCCAAGAAATGGTGTTTTCTCGACGATGTACACTTCATAGCCGACTTCCGCGGCTTCAATGGCGGCCGTAAGTCCGCTGAAACCGCCTCCGACGACGAGTATGGAGTTCGACATTCTCGCTATCCTCCCTACAGTTTATCGGGCCTTCGTCAAAACGGCCTAAGCCCAGACAATAAGGCATGCTTACTGCCCCGGCTTAGGCCGTCCGGGTGAAAGGAGAAAGGGGCGGTTGCGGCTTGCCGCAACCGCCCCTGAAGCTCACCTATTCGGTGGGAATGATCTGGTAGTAGGGCTTCTTGAAGATCTTCGTTTCGCCCTTCTTGGGATCATGCTTGGAGTTCACGAAGCACTTCCACTTGGAGTCGTCGAGGCCCATGAAGTCGGCACGGTAGTAGAAGCCGGGGTAACGGGACTCTTCACGGAAGCGGATGTGCTGCATGTGCAGGCGCACGGTCCACAGACGGTGGTAGTTTTCCCAGCAGCGCAGCAGTTCGTGCAGGTCGCGAGCAGCCAGCTTGAGGGAGTCTTCTTCCAGCATGTCCATGAGCGCGAAGCCGGTGTCCAGCGCCGCAGCGGAGGTGGTGTAGTAGGTACCCACGCCACCGCCGTATTCGTCGGTGCACTTCACGAGGCGCATCATGAAGTTCTTGGGGCTGATGTAGGTCGGGTTCACCACCGGGTCGGTGGAGGCGTCCTTGCCAGCCAGGTAGTTGAAGTAAGGACGGTAGATGAGCTGCTTCAGCTCTTCGGCCGTTTCCTTCACAGCGGGCTTGAAGCCCTTGTGGTCGATGCACCAGCGGACCATCTGCTTGCCGCAGATACGGCCTTCGGCGTGCGAACCGGAGGAGAACTTGTGGCCGGAAGCGCCCACGCCGTCGGCGCAGGTCCACAGGCCCATGACGGTGGTCATGCGGTTGTAGACCTTGCCGTTGTCCGCGCGCACCTTGTAGTCTTCGGGCACCCAGGCTTCGTCCGGACCGGACACCCAGATACCGCAGCAGCCGGAGTGCGAGCCGAGCAGGTAAGGTTCGGTGGGCATGATTTCCGAGCCGCGTTCTTCGGGCTGGATGTTCATGGACGCCCACAGGTTGGCCTGACCCACGCACATGTCGAGGAAGTCTTCCCAGGCTTCGGACTCGAGGTGCTTCTGCTGTTCGGGGGTCATGTTCGCGAAGGTGCTCTGCAGGGCGGTCTTGGTGTCCATGTAGATGGGACCGCGACCTTCGCGCATTTCGCGAAGCATCATGTGGTTACGCAGGCAGGTCGGGATGACGTGACCCTTGGCGTAGCCGCGATCTTCGTAGGGCTTCAGCATCGCGCGGTTGGTGGCGCAGTAGTCTTCACCCTTGTAGTTGGTGGCCTTCGCCTTGAACAGCAGGAACCACGCGCCGACCGGGCCGTAACCGTCCTTGAAGCGGGCGGGCACGAAGCGGTTTTCCATCATGGTCATTTCGGCGCCGACCTGGGCACACATGGTGTAGGTCGAACCGGCGTTCCACACGGGGTACCAGGCGCGGCCCATGCCTTCACCAGTGGAGCGGGGCTTGTACACGTTCACCGCGCCGCCGCAGGCAACCATCATCGCGTTGGTGCGGAAGATGTGCACTTCGTTGGCGCGCAGGTTGAAGCCCACGGCGCCGGCGA
This sequence comes from Nitratidesulfovibrio termitidis HI1, assembly GCF_000504305.1. Classification (NCBI taxonomy): domain Bacteria; kingdom Pseudomonadati; phylum Thermodesulfobacteriota; class Desulfovibrionia; order Desulfovibrionales; family Desulfovibrionaceae; genus Nitratidesulfovibrio; species Nitratidesulfovibrio termitidis. The sequence goes on along the minus strand of NZ_KI632512.1, from coordinate 3,866,827 downwards.
TGCGGTTGTCGGTGTTGGCGTCGAGCAGCAGCTTCACGATGAAGATACGTTCCATGATGCGGGCTTCGCCAAGGGCGTTCTTCGCGGCTTCAGCCACGATGCACTTGTACGATTCGCCGTTGATCATGATCTGCCAGCGGCCGGAGCGGACGGGCTCGTCGCCGTTGCGCAGCGACTTGCCGGCGGCCTTGGCCTGGGCGCCGTCGAGGTTGTGGCCGTGTTCGTCCTTGATCCAGCAGGGCAGGCCCCACTCTTCGAACAGGTGCACGGAATCGTCAACGTGACGGCCAAGGTCGAAGATAAGGTCTTCGCGCACGAGGCCCATGAGGTCGGTGCGGACCATGCGCACGTAGTCGTCGGCGGCGTTCTTGCCGAGGTACGTGTTGATGGCGGACAGGCCCTGCGCAACGGCGCCGGAGCGCTCGAGGGTGGCCTTGTCCAGCAGCATGATCTTCAGGTCGGGAGCGTACTTGTCGGCCCAGCGAACGACTTCGAACGCGGTACCGCAGGAGCCCATACCACCGCCGACGATGAGAATGTCGACGTCATGTTCCTTCACGATGGGATCGGCGATGGCCACACCCTTCGCCTGTTCCTTAACGGGAATCATCGGCATAGCTAAATCTCCTTATCGCAATGACTTGCGGTGGGTTCCGGACTAGCGGTTGCCGCCTTCGCAACCGGTTTCATACCAGCACTGGCTCATGTCAGCATCGCTGATCGCGGCCTTTTCGCCCAGGGCAACCTTGGGAGCGATGAGCGCCGTTTCGGTGAACAGCAGTTCGCTTTCCAGGTCGCCAGCTTCGGGCTTGCCGTCGAAGGGCTTGATGGAGCCTTCAGGGGTGGTACGAATGGGGAACTTGAAGCGCTTCACATTCCCGTTGCGGAACTTGACGGTCCACATGATGGAGTCGGCCGAGCGCATGGGGATGCAGGTGCCGCCCATGGGCGCGAAGTCGGCGTAGGGGCGGGCCGTGATGGCGCCCTGGGGGCAGATCTTCACGCAGGAGTAGCATTCCCAGCAGGCTTCGGGCTCCTGGTTGTAGGCCTTCATGGCCTCGGGGTCGAGGATCATGAGGTCGTTGGGGCAGATGTACATGCAAGCGGTCTTTTCGCCACCCTTGCAGCCGTCACACTTGGACGGATCAACATAAGTCGGCATACCTTATCCTCCAACTCAGCGAATTAAGGGGTTATACCTTGTCAGCCTCAACCCATGCGGATCCCACCATCATGTCGATGGAGGCTGAAAAAGCAGGTTCGGGAGCCTGCCTTTTCGGACTGCATCGCCCTCTAGCGGCCTGATCGTGTTGCTTGTGACTGATTTAACAATGTGGCCTGATAGTGTCAAGCAACTTGTTCAAACCCTTCACAAGGATACGCCATTGCCCTGTTTTTGCGTGATTTATATGGTTATTTCACCACGTTGCGCTGCCAGCGGGGATCAGGCCCGCCGCACTGCCCCTTGCGGTGTATCGTGAAGCAGGCAGAGTTTCAAGAGCGTCCCCCGTCGTTTTTCGGCCTTTTATCCATTTTTTCACGAAAGACCGTTCCAAACGGGTTTTGAACAATGGCGGATCGGACCGATTCCTGACCGGACCCCCCGGCTATGACTGTTCAAACAAGCAGTTACATGCCGCCGCGACACCCATGCGACGCCCTTGTGACGGTATGCGCATGCCGCTGAAACGTCACCGGGGGGCACCCCGTCTCCGCGCAGGGTTGCGGGCATGAGGCGGACATTCTCCGACAACACGCTGAAATAAAAACGCGCCCACCCCACAGCCTCGCCTACGCCGAACATGTGCGTCTTGTGTCAAGCGGATGGCGGCGCACCCGTGCATGGTGCGGGCGCACTCACCAGGGCAAGACGCCCCCCCCCAGCCCGCACGCGCCAATCCGGACCACGCATCCGGATATGCCCCCCGGCCTTGCCGCAGCATGCATACCACACCTTCGCGGCCCGCCGCGGGCCTTGCCACTTGCCGAAGCGCACGTTTCGGGCTAGGTGGTACGCCACATCACCATCCCAACACAGGTTCCCCCATGCACGACAACAACGATTCCCCGTCCGGCCGTCCGGAACGGGATGCCGCGTCCCAGCCGGAGCGCTTCGAACATAGCGAACGCCCTGCCCATTCCGACAGATCCGACAGGGGCGATCGCCCCGAACGCCCTGCCCGAACTGGCCGCCCGGCCCGCCCCGGCCAGGGCCGCCCCGCTTCCGGCCAGTCGCTGGTCGAGACCATCATGGAGCTCGACCGCGACATCATCCGCCTGCTGGCCAAGCGCGCCCGCCTCTTCCAGAAGGTGCGCGGCAGCCGCCGCCCCGGCGTGTCGTCCGCGCCCGCGCGCGACACCGTGGCCGAAAAGCAGCTGCGCGAGGCGTGGGAAAGCGCCGCTGCGCGCGTCAGCCGCGACCCGCGCTTCGTGCGCCAGCTGTTCGCCCTGCTGCAGGAAGTGGAAATGCAGGAGCGCAGCCCCGAAGGCGAAGTGCGCCCCAGCTTCAACCTTGCCCCGCCGCGCCGCCCCGTCTCCATCAATATATATGGACCGCTGGCCGTCCGCCCCACCCGACTGTGGGTGGCCCTGGCTGCTGCCGCCGGTGCGGAGGCCGACATAGAGGGCGCCATGCTGGGCGACCACCTGATCGACGCCGTGAAGGCGCTGAACCAGGCGGGCGCGCACCTGTCGTGGGAAGGCGATTCCCTGGTGCGCAGCAAAGGCGGCGACCCGCTGGAGTTCACCGACAAGGTCATCTACGCGGGCGACGATTCCCTGAATTTCCACCTGCTGGCCGCGTTGTCCCTGGGCGCCGTCGGCAAGGTCAAGTTCACCGGTGGCCCGGCCCTGAAAATGGCCGACACCACCGCCCTGCGCCAGTTCCTGCCGCTGCTCGGCGCGCGTCTGGCCCCCGTGGTGCCCAAGTCGTCCGGCCTGCCGGTGCGCCTGGAATGTTCCGGCGTGCTGCCCGACGAGGTGCGTATCCCGGCGGAACTGCCCGCCGACGCGCTGACCGCGCTGCTGCTTGCCGCCCCGTTCTGGAACGCACCCATCACCCTGCACTGCGCCGGTCACCCGAATGCCGCCGCCTGCATCGCGGAAGTGCTGCCCCTGCTGCACACCTGCAAGGCAGGCGTCACCACGCTGGGCGAAACCGGCGACGACGCCCTGTCCGTGCGTGTCACCCCCGTGCCCGCCGCCAAGCTGCGCGTGCCCAAGGCCCCCACCATGGGCATCGATCCACTGGTGGCCGCCGTGATGCTGGCCATGCCCGCCTTCACCGGTGGCGAGGCCCGCCTTTCCGGCACCTGGGACGCCACGCAGCCGCACGCCGCACAGGTGCTGGACCTGCTGCGCGCCACGGGCCTTGTGGTCACCGCCGACGCCAAGGGCGTGGCAGCCAAGCCCGCCATGAAGCCTTCGGTGCAGGCCGCCCCCGCGCCCACCGCTCCGCTGGATGCCTCTGCCCTGCCCCTCGACTACGCCCCGCTGGCGCTGGCCCTTGCCGCCGCCACGGCCCGCGCGGCCAAGGTGGACGTGGCGCCCGCGCCGCTCCTGCCCGAAGGAGTGGACACCGTGACGGCGGAAAGTTTTGCCGAACAGCTGGGCTTCGCCCTGGCCACCGAGGCGGGCCAGCCGGTGCTGCGCTCCGTGGTGGCCGCCGGTTCCAAGGCCCCGGCCAACGGTTCGCCCTGGGCCAGCCCCACTGCATCCTGGACATTCGGGCTGGCGCTGGGCGCGCTGCTGCGCCCCGGCCTGCACCTGTCCAACCCCGGCAACGTGACCGAGCTGATGCCGGGCTTCTGGGCGCTGTACAACGGCCTGCCCTCGCCCGAAAACGCCCCGCGCAAGCCCAAGGAGCAGAAGGATGACGGCGCCAAGCCCGCTCGACGACGCATCATTGCCGAATAGCATCCCCGAGTTGGAGGCCCAGATGGCCCTGCTCGAAGAGGAGCGCCGCGCCTGCGAGGCCACCGTGCGCCACCTGTGCGAGACGGAGCGCCCCGACGAGGGCATCTGCTTCGCGCAGGAAATCCATCAGGCACGCCAGCGCAAGCTGCAACTGGAAGTGCAGAAGGAACTGCGGCGGGTGCGCATCAACCGCCTGCGCCTGGACGCCAATTCCATGTTCTAGTTCACGACCCGCCGGGGGAGGCGACGCGCCGCGCGTTGCCTCCCCCGCGCCATTTGCGGCCCGCCGTCTGTTGCACGCGGACCGCCCGAACCACCGACAACCCGCCGAGGTCGCAACATGTCGCTCATCTCCCAGCAGATTTCCGGGTACCTTGAACGTTCGTCGTGGATCCGCAAGATGTTCGAGGCGGGCATTGCCCTCAAGCAGCAGTACGGCGAAGAAGCCGTGTGCGACTTCAGCCTGGGCAACCCCGACCTGCCCGCCCCGCCCGCCGTGGGCCAGGCCCTGCGCGAACTGGCCGACCACGCGGGCGAGCCGTTCGCCTTCGGGTACATGCCCAACGGCGGTTATCCGTGGGCCCGCGCCAAGCTGGCCGCGCACCTTTCTACGGAACAGGGCGTGGATCTGACCGCTGACGACGTGGTGCTGACCTGCGGCGCGGCGGGCGGGCTGAACGCCTTCCTGCGCGCAGTACTGGAACCCGGCGACGAGGTGCTGGCCGTGTCGCCGTTCTTCGTGGAATACGGTTTCTACGTGGCCAACCACGGTGGCACCTTCCGCACCGTGCCGTCCAAGCCCGACACCTTCGCGCTGGACGTGGCCGCCATCGAGGTCGCCATCGGGCCGAAAACGCGGGCGCTCATCGTCAACTCGCCCAACAACCCCACCGGGGTCATCTACAACCGGGCGGAACTGACCGAGCTTTCGGCGGCGCTGGACCGCGCATCGCAGAAGCACGGGCGGCCCATCTTCCTGATCTCCGACGAGCCGTACCGCTTCCTGTCCTATGACGGCGACGAGGTGCCCTCGCTCCTGCCCCTGTACCAGCACGCGGTGGTGGTCAGCTCGTTCTCCAAGAACCTTTCGCTGGCGGGCGAACGGCTGGGCTACATCGTGCTTTCGCCGCTGATGGAAGGCCGCGCCACGCTGATGGCCGCGCTGCTGCTGACCAACCGCATCCTCGGATTCGTGAACCCGCCCGCCGTGGGCCAGCACCTGATGGCCAAGGCGCTCGGGTCGCAGGTGGACGCGGGCATCTACGCCCGCCGCCGCGACATGATGGCGCGTATCCTGCGCGACGCCGGGTACGAATTCCAGATGCCCGCCGGGGCGTTCTACTTCTTCCCCAAGGCGCCGGGCGGCGACGACGTGAAATTCGTCAACCGGCTGATGGAAGAGAAGGTGCTGGCCGTGCCCGGTTCCGGCTTCGGCGGGCCGGGGCACTTCCGCCTGACCTTCTGCGTGGGCGAGGATGTGATTGCAAGGTCGGAGGAAGGGTTTAGAAGGGCCATCAAGGGGTAGCGCGGATACATTCAGAACGAGAGCAAGAAAAGAGAGGCCGTGCCCTGATGGGTGCGGCCTCTCTTTATTTTGTTGTTAGGGGGACAGGAACGGAAGAGGCAGCGCGCGATTGCCCCGGCTTCTACGAAGACACTCCTGCCTCATCGTTCACGCCCGATCTCGTTATGCCTCCGGCGGGCAAGGGGCCGCTAAGCGGCGGCCCCTTGCATCCCCGCGCTCCAGGGGCTCCGCCCCTTGGATCCCCGTGTCGTCTTGCGCCGCATTCTTACGCCGGTCAGCTTCCCTGCGGCGCTGGCGCGCCTCGGGCGATCTGCCCGGCTGAATGCGCATGCGCACGAAACTCCCGTCGCCACTACCACACTCGGGCGCCTTTACCTCCGCCCCCGTTGCGACGCATGTGCCGCCGCCAAAGCCCGGCGGCACACGCTTCTACGCACATCACGTCCGCCGTTGCCCAATCAGCGCGCACACCGAACAATGGCTGATCCGTATTCACCCCAACCCTCTGACGCGTAACAATCGCTCCCAATTACCTGCACCCCGCCACCTTCCCTTGCAACCGAACGCCAACATCCACTCGGATTGCGCCCACAGTTGAAGATCACCGCCGAGTCCTTGCGACGGCGGAAACCCCGACGTGCGGGGCACCGCAAACCAATCGCCGGTAAATCCCCCGCTGTCCAAGGCTGCGAGAGAATTGCGCACATCGCATTCCCGTCGCCAGATCGCCCGAAGGCGCCCAGCGCCGAAGGGAAGCTGGCGACAAAAGGAATGCGGTGCAGGATGCCCACAGATAAACGCACCCTCGCTTCACCGAGCCAGCGGGAGCACAGCGCGCATTGGCGTTCCCGGCGGCAGATCACCCGAAGGCGCTCTGCGCCGCAGGGAAGCTGCCGTCGGTCGGAACGCCGCGCAGGACAACTCGGGGTTCCAAGGGGCGGAGCCCCTGGAACGCGGGGGTGGTCTGACCCCCGTCAAGTAGACAGTGAAAAAGCCCCCTGGGGGCATCATTCAGGCGGCCAGCTTTTCCCTGTATTCCGCAGGGGAAAGTTGGCCAAGCCTCTTTTGGAAACGTTCCGCATTGTAGAAGCGGATGTATTCTTCTACCAAGATCATAGTCTCGGCAGCAGGTAGGACATTTTGGGTAGCAAATATTTCGGTTTTCAAGTGCGAGAAAAATGACTCAACGACAGCGTTGTCAAGGCAGTTGCCTTTTCTGGAATGGCTGCCGCGTAAGTTCATTTCCGTAAGCCTGTCCGCGTATGTCTTGTGCGTATATTGAAACCCTTGGTCAGAGTGTAGAATAGCCTTGTCCTCGTGCCTGGGAAGGGCACGCAGAGTGGCAAAGACGAGATCAAGATTGTTCTGATTTGACATGTTGTGGGAAATGATTTCGTTATTGTGCAGGTCTTGGATGACTGACAAATACATAAATCCACTCTTGACGGGGATATATGTAATGTCTGTCACGAGCTTTCTGCCAGGCTGCATGCTTGAAAAATCCCGCTTCAGCAGGTTCGGAAAAAGACTGCTCCCCACCCTTCCAAAGAATTTCCGTTTCTTGCGAATGGTGGATTGAATGCCAAGTTTACGCATCAGTCGGTACGCGCGCTTGTGATTCACAAGCAATCCTTCTCGCTTGAGCGCAACGGACATCCTGCGATATCCGTAATACGGACGAAGCGAGTGAATTGCGGTGATATGCATCTCGACAGTGTCGTTCTCACGCTGTTGAAAGAATGTGCTCTTCCACTTGTAAAATCCAGACCTGGATATTCCTGCATGCTTCAGAAGAACTGCGAGTGGGTAACGACTCCGCAGTTCGTCGACTATCAAGAAATTCCACCCTTTTTGTGCGCTCCCCATTCGTGGCCGAACCGGGAGCGATACAACTTTTTTACGTATTCAAGCTCCGCCTTGACGTATTTGAGCTCCTCTTCAGCGGAAGCAAACTTTGTACGCGGTCGACCGCAGCGCTCTCCTTGCCTGCCTCGGCCATCTTCAAGAGATTCACCACGCTGGAATTTTGCAACCCAAGTGCGCAATGTCTTCTTGTCCTTCAATCCCAATTCATTGGTTAACTGCTGGTAGCCCTTATTGCCCTCAAGATAGAGCTTGACCGCAGCCTCCTTAAATTCCTTGCTATACGTCATAAAGTTCCGCTGTGACATAAAACACCCCCATCAGGTTACAACGTCATTCCCTAGTGGGGCTTTTTTACGTTGTCCACCTAATGGGGGGCATACCAGGGTGCAGGGGGCCGTCGTTTCACGGCCCCCTGCCCGTCGGAGACATAACGAAATCGAGCGTTACCAACAGCGCACGACGGTCTCCGTGGAAACCGCCACCAACCGTGCACAACACTCCCCTCTTCCTCCATTCCCCTTCCCCCTTACCCCCCTCCGCCACACCTCATCCTTGACTTCCCCTCCAAACCCATGTACCGAACCTCCTCTTACGATATTTGCTGGACGGGGTATTCATGTTCGATAGTCTCTCGGACAGGCTGACAGGAGTTTTCCGGAAGTTCACCGGCACGGGCCGCCTTGACGAAGCCAACATTCAGGATGGCCTTCGCGAGGTGCGTCTGGCGCTGCTGGAAGCCGACGTCAACTTCAAGGTCGTCCGCGATTTCATCGAGCGCGTGCGCGAGCGGTGCCTCGGCCAGGACGTGCTGAAAAGCCTCACCCCTGCCCAGCAGGTGGTGAAGATCGTCCATGACGAACTGGTCGAACTGCTGGGCGGCGGCGCCACCCAGCTCGACCTGCGCGGCAGGCAGCCCTACGTCATCATGATGGTAGGCCTGCAGGGCTCGGGCAAGACCACGTCGTCGGCCAAGATTGCCAATCTGCTGCGCAAGCAGAAGATGCGCCCGTACCTGGCGCCCGCCGACGTGTACCGCCCGGCGGCCATCGACCAGTTGCACACGCTGGCCAAGCAGCTCGACATCCCGGCCTACCCCTCGGCCCCCGGCATGAACCCGGTGGACATTGCCGTGGCCGCCGTGGAAGACGCGCGCGAACAGCAGTGCAACGTGGTCATCGTGGACACCGCGGGCCGCCTGCACATCGACGAAACCCTGATGCAGGAGCTGGTCTCCATCAAGGGGCGCGTCGAGCCGCAAGAAATTCTGTTCGTGGCCGACGCCATGACCGGCCAGGACGCGGTGACGGTTGCCGAATCGTTCAACGCCGCGCTCGACATTTCCGGCGTCGTGCTCACCAAGATGGACGGCGATGCCCGCGGCGGCGCGGCCCTGTCCATCCGCTCGGTCACCGGCAAGCCGGTGAAGTTCGTGGGCATGGGCGAGAAGCTCTCGGACATCGAGGTCTTCCACCCAGACCGCGTGGCGGGCCGCATTCTCGGCATGGGCGACATGATGACGCTCATCGAGAAGGCGCAGTCCACCATCAAGGCCGAAGAGGCCGAGGAACTGGGCCGCAAGTTCCAGAAGGCGGAGTTCGACCTGGAGGACTTCCGCACCCAGATGCGTCGACTGAAGAAGCTGGGCTCTCTGGAAGGCATCCTGAAGCTGATTCCCGGCATGGGCGCGCTGCGCGAAAAGCTGGGCGAAATGAACGTGCCGGAAAAGGAGATGGGCCGGGTAGAGGCCATCATCAATTCCATGACCATGCAGGAGCGCCGCAACCCCAAGGTGCTGAACGGCAGCCGCCGCCAGCGCATCGCCATGGGTTCCGGCACCACCGTGCAGGACGTGAATCAGCTGATCAAGAATTTCGAGCAGATGCGCGACATGATGAAAAAGGTCATGGGCGGGGGCAAACCCGCGCAGGCCGGAAAGATGCCGCGCATGCCCAAGTTGCCCGGAATGGGCGGCATGGGTGGACTTGGCGGAATGGGCGGACTGGGAGGTCTGGGAGGCTTGGGCGGACTCGGCGGCATGCCGGGGATGCCGGGCATGCCCGGAGCGGGTGACGGCGAAGCCGGGCCCGGCGGTCCCAACCCCATGTCCAAGACCGCGCTCAAGAAGAAGAAGCAGCTGCGCAAGCAGCAACGCAACAAGAGCAAGAAGCGCTGAGGACGAAAAGTTGTCAGGTGGGAATTCTCGCCCACTTGCGCTTTTCCCGAGATACCATACTATACACAGACTAGTTGGAGACCAAATCATGTCCGTGAAGCTGAGACTCGCCCGCATGGGCAACAAGAAGCGTGCCTTCTACCGGATCGTCGCCGTCAACAGCGCTGCGCGCCGCGATGGTCGTCCGCTGGAATTCCTGGGCTTCTACAACCCCATGGTGAATCCTGCCGAAGTGAAGATCGACACCGCAAAGGTGCAGAAGTGGCTGGACCAGGGCGCCGAGCCCACCGACACCGTCCGCGCCCTGCTCAAGAAGCAGGCCGGGTAGTGCGGTGCCGGTAACCCGGCATCCCGTCGCGGAGGCGCCTCGCCGGAAGCTGTAATCCTGCGGAACATCCTGTGGAGGTGGCCATGCTGAAGGATCTGGTCGAATACATCGCGAAATCCCTCGTCGACAAGCCGGAAGACGTGCATGTGACAGAGGTCGAGGGCGAACAGACGTCCGTTCTCGAACTGAAGGTAGCGAAGGAAGACCTCGGCAAGGTCATTGGCAAGCAGGGCCGCACGGCGCGTGCCATGCGCACCATTCTGGGTGCGGCATCCACCAAGGCGCGCAAGCGTTCCGTGCTCGAAATCCTCGAGTAGCCGTCAGCCCCCCTGGCACGTATTGACACGGCCAGACGGGGCGGACACGCGACAGCAGCCGCATCAGAACGACTAGCCCGGACGCGCAAGCCGAAGGGCTCTTGTCGCTTGGGCGACCGTGCACGCGCGGCAAGACGAACTCTGCGGCGCACCCGCTGACGTCCTTCTGGCATCACCCTCCATCCTTGCAACGGGCGCACATGAGCGACGACACCTTCATCGAAATCGGCCTTGTCGGCAGGCCCCACGGCCTGCGCGGCGAAGTGGGCGTGGACTTCTGGGCCGAATCGCCCGAGCTTCTGCGCGGCACCCTGTGGCTGCGGCCCGGACGCGGCGCGCCCCGCCCGCATACGGTGGCCGCAGTGCGGCGCCATCAGGGCCGCCCGCTGGTGCTGTTCGAAGGCATTGCCGACCGCAGCGCGGCGGAAACCCTGCGCGGCATGCACGTGCTGGTGCCCAAAGACCGCCTGCCCGAACCCGGCGAGGACGAGGTGTACCTGCACGAACTGCTGGGCCTGCGCGTGCTGCTGCACGACACGGGCACGGCGCTGGGCACCCTGGACGACGTGCAGATGCCCGGCGGACAGGAGGTGTGGTCCATCCGCACCGCCGATGGCAAGGAAGTGCTGCTGCCCGCCGTGGAAGAATTCGTGGCGTCCATCGACCTTGACGCGCGCGAGGTGCGCATCACCCCGCCGCCGGGGCTGCTGGAACTGTATCTGGAGACGCCGGACAAGTCCGCCGCACGCGCATCCGATGCAGGCAAGGCCGATGGGGATGCCGCCGGGCCGGATGGAGCCGACGACCAGACAGGACCGGGCGGCGCATAGCGCCCGGGCAGCCGCCATGCACTTCACCCTGGTCACCCTGTTCCCGGAGTTCTTCGACTCGCCCCTGTCCGCCGGGCTCATGGCCAAGGCACGCGAGTCGGGCACCGTGGATTTTTCCTTCCGCAACCCGCGCGATGCCACCACGGACCGCCACCGCACCGTGGACGACCGCCCCTACGGCGGCGGCCCCGGCATGGTCATGCTGCCGGAACCGCTGGCCGTCACCCTGCGCGGCCTGCGTGAAGACGCCCCCAGGGGCCGCATCCTGATGATGGCCCCGCGCGGTCGCCGCTTTACCCAGCAGATGGCCCGCGAACTGGCCCGCGAAGAACACGTGACCATCCTGTGCGGCCGCTACGAAGGGTTCGACGCGCGCATCGAGGAACTGTTCGACATCGAACCGGTCTGCGTGGGCGACTTCGTGCTCAACGGCGGCGAAACGGCGGCGCTGAACGTCATCGAGGCCGTGGCCCGGCTGGTGCCCGGCTTCATGGGCAAGGAAGAATCGGGCGAGGACGAAAGTTTTTCCGACGGGTTGCTGGAATACCCGCACTACACCCGGCCGGAAGTGTTCGAGGGGCTACCCGTGCCCGAGGTGCTGCGCTCCGGCGACCATGGCCGCATCGCCGCATGGCGGCGCGAACAGTCGCTGGCGGCCACCCTGCGCCTGCGGCCGGAACTGCTGCCGGAAGCTCCGCTGACTGAAACCGACATGACCTTCCTGCGGCACAAGGCCGCCGAAACCGTGGAAAGAGCCGGCCGCAACCTGCATTGCGCGCTGGTGCACTACCCGGTTTTGAACAAGGAAAAAAAATCGGTGGCGGTGTCTTTGACAAACCTCGACATTCACGATATAGGCCGCTGTTCCTGCACGTATGGGCTTGGCGGGTATTACATCGTAACACCCATCGAGGACCAGCGGCGGCTGCTCGACGGCATTCTCCGGCACTGGACGGAGGGTCCGGGCCTGGCGGCAAACCCCGACAGGGGCGAGGCGCTCGGGCTGGTACGCGGCGCCGATACGGTACAGGACGCGATTGACGACATCACCCGCCGCACGGGCCAGCGCCCCCTGGTCATGGCAACCAGCGCGCGCGGCGCGGGCGACACGACCGTCGGTCAGGTAAGGTCGATTCTCGCGGAACGCCCGGTGCTGCTGTTGTTCGGCACCGGCCACGGCTTGTCGCCGCATCTTGTGGCGGCGTGCGACGGCACCCTGCGGCCCGTCCGGTGGATGGACGGGTACAACCACCTTTCGGTGCGCACCGCCGCCGCCATCATCATGGACAGGATTCTCGGCGACTGCTATTAGGCGGAACCGGCGAACCCACGATAGCGAAAAACTCCGGTCCAAGGGAGACACGAGCATGAATATCATCAAGAAAATCGAAGGCGAACACCTGCGCCTCGACCTGCCCAAGTTCAAGTCCGGCGACACCATCAAGGTGCACCTGCGCATCGTGGAAGGTGAAAAGGAACGCATCCAGGTGTTCCAGGGCAACGTCATCCGCATCCACCGCGGCACCACCGGCGGCACCTTCACCGTGCGCAAGGTGTCCGACGGCGTGGGCGTGGAACGCGTGTTCCCCCTGCACTCTCCCTTCATCGACCGCGTGGAGATGGTGACGGAAGGCCGCGTGCGCCGCAGCCGCCTGTACTACCTGCGCGAACTCAAGGGCAAGGCCGCGCGCATCAAGCCCAAGAACCGCTTCTAGGCCAGACTGCTTCATGCAAGGGGGGTCCGGCACGCCGGTCCCCCCTTTTTTCGTTGGCGCGACACGCATCCCCCTGTCCGGGCGATATGCCGTGCACCCCGTCGCGCCGGGCCGGAAGCATCCACCTCCGGTCACGCACTCTGCCTTGCGTTTCGGCCCGCTCCACCTGTTCCGTCATCCGCAGGAGGCCGCATGTCACCGCCCGCCCGCCGCGCCAGCGCCCCCAGCGCGCGTTCCACGCGTGGCGGTCCCGGTGCATCCGGTGCACCCGACATGCTCCAGGGCCTGTTGGCGGATATGGCTCCCCCCCATCCGGCAACGCCGTACATAGGTATAGACGAGGCAGGACGCGGTTGCCTTGCCGGGCCTGTGGTTGCCGCTGCCGTCATCCTGCCTCCCCACGCCGATGCGGCCACCCTGGCCGCCCTGCTGCCCGGCCTTGCCGGGCTGACCGATTCCAAGAAGCTCACCGCCGCCAGGCGCGAGGCCCTGGCCCCGTGCATCCGTCAGCACGCCGTGGCCTGGGGCCTGGGCGTGGTCTGGCCGCGTGACATCGAGCGCATCAACATATTGCAGGCCACCTTCCACGCCATGTGGCGGGCCGTGCGCTTCCTGCGCCTCGGCCACGCGGTGCGTGAAGGCGCGAACGCCTCCGGCTGCGAACCTGCTGCCCTGCCCACTCTCCGTGGGCTGGCCGATCCGAATCACCAGTCCGGTTTTCCGCTGATCATTGACGGGGACAAGACCATTCCCGCCGCCGTGCTCGCTGGGCTGCCGCCCTGCCCGGCACGTAAGGCCCCCGCGCCCGTCCCGTGTCCCACCCCCATGCAACGCGCGGTGGTGGGCGGCGACGCGCTGGTCCCGGCGGTGTCCGCCGCATCCATTCTGGCCAAGACCTTCCGCGACCAACTCATGACCGCCCTGGATCGCCGCTTTCCCGGCTACGGCCTTGCCGTGCACAAGGGCTACGGCACGGCGGAGCACATGGCGGCCATTGCCGAACGCGGCCCCTGCCCGCAACACCGGGCCACCTTTCGCGGGGTGCGGCCAGAACCGCCCCAGACTCAGGGTTCGCTGCTGTGACGCCGCGCCGCACCGCCACCCCGGCCACGCCATCCGCTACGGCTACCATAGGAGCGCGCGGCGAAGAGGCGGCGGCCCAACTGCTGGCCCAGCGCGGCCTGCGGGTGCTGGCCCGCAACTGGCGGCACGGCGGCCTGGAACTGGACATCGTCTGCGACGACCGGGGCACGCTGGTCTTCGTGGAAGTGAAGACCCGCGCCGCCAACGGCCCCGCCCGTCCGGACGAGGCGCTGACCCCGGCCAAACGCGGCAAGTTGGTGCGTGCCGCCCGGCAGTATCTGGCCGCCCACGATGCGTGGGACAAACCGTGCCGCTTCGACCTCGTGTGCGTGGTGCACGACGGGGCAACCCTGACGCTGGAGCACTACCCTCATGCCTTCGACCTCACCGCGTCTCTGGGTGGTGGCGACACCGCTTGGCAACCCTGGTGACCTTTCGCCCCGCGCCCGCGATGTGCTGACCGAGGCCGCGCTGGTGCTGGCGGAAGACACCCGGCGCGCCGGGCAGCTGTTTGCCCGGTGCGGCCTGGCCGCCCAGCGGTTCATGAGCTTTCACGACCACAACGAGGAAGAGCGCCTGCCGCGCATCCTCGACGAACTGCGCGCCGGGGCGCACATTGCGCTCATTTCCGACGCGGGCATGCCGCTGATGGCCGACCCCGGCTTTCGGCTGGTGCGCGCCTGCCGGGCAGAGGGCATCGACGTTTCGGTGCTGCCCGGCCCCTCGGCCCCCATCACCGCGCTGGCGGGCAGCGGCATTGCCCCGCAGCCGTTCACCTTTCTGGGGTTTCCGCCGCGCAAGCGGTCGGACGTGGAAAAGCTGTTTGCGGAATACGCCAACGTGCGCACCACCCTGGTCTTTTTCGAACGCAAGGACAGGCTGGCCGATACGCTGGATGCCGCCCATGCCGTGCTGGGACCGCGCGAGTGCTGTATCGCGCGGGAATTGACCAAGCCGCACGAGGAGTTTATCCTTCTAAGGTTGGAAGACAGGGGGCAGCTGACCCGTGAATTACTTGGAGAAATCACGGTAGTCATCGGTCCGCCTGAATCCGTGACCGCCACCCCGCGCACCGAGGTGCTGGCCCTGCTGGCCGACGAGGCCAGGGCCGCTCCCAGCGAGAAACCGCGCGAACTGGCCCGCCGGGTGCACGAAGCAACCCGGGGCTGGACGGTGAAGGACATCTACAAGTTGATGCAGGACAATCGGTAGGCTGCCCCGGCAAGCGGGCAATCCTCCGAGCGATAACCGGCCTGACCGCCCTGACCGGCCTGACCGGGCAGCCCGCAAGGCAGGTCCGCTCAAACGGGCCGGTCCGCAGATCAGGCGCCCCGAGTCGACCCGGCCCGACAGGCTGACTCTCAACATCACAACGGCCTTGCCACGGTGCCCCATGCCCACTCCCGCCAACGCCATGCCCGACGCCAAGACACTGCTGCTGTGTTTTCTGCGGTCGTATCTCGTGGGCGCGGCGTTCAATACGCGCGGGCACCAGAACATCGGCATCGTGTTCGCCATGGAGCCGGGGCTGGCCGCCATCTACCCGGACCCGCGCGCCCGGCGAGAGGCGCGCAAGCGCTACCTGCGCCATTTCAACACCCATCCCTTCTGGGCACCGCTGCTGGTGGGCACGTTCCTGTCGCTGGAGGCGCGCATCGCGCGCGGCACCTTTCCGGCAGAGGTGCTGCGCAGCCTGAAGGACACCACCGTGTACACCCTGTCGGCCATCGGCGATTCGGTGTTCGGCGGCAGCATGCTGGTGTTCTGGTCGCTGACCACCTGCGCGCTGGTGGTTTCGGGCAACAACGGCGCGGCCTTTCTGTGGAGCCTGATGCTGTTCGTCTCGTTGCAGGTGTTCAAGCTGTTCACCTTCGCGGCGGGCCTGCGCGAGGGACTGAAGGTGCTGCAACGGCTGAAGCAATGGGACCTCATCAACTGGGGCGAAAAGCTGAAGCTGTGCAACGCCGTGGTGCTGGCGGGCCTGTTGTGGCTGATCTGGCCGCATCACCAGCATGCCCCGCGCTGGACGCTGTCCGCCCTGCTGCTCATGCTGGCCTCGTGGCTGATCGGCCGCTTTCACGTTTCACGCATTTTTCTGGCCGTGTGCGCCACCGCCGCGGCCTTTGCCCTGCCGTGGGCCGATGACTGGATGCCGCTTCCCTGGGGTTTTTAACCCGCCGCCCGCATCACGAACCATACCGACGCCACAGCCGACAGGATATACGACGTGCAGGAACCCATAGAAGAGACGCAGGAAGGACTTACCGTGACGGTGTGCGTGGCCAACGACCAGGGCCTGCACGCCAGACCGGCCGCCCGCCTTGCCCAGGAAGCGCAGAAGTTCGGCGCGGAACTCTTTCTTGCCATGGACGGCATGGAAGTGGACGCCAAGAGCATTCTGGACATCCTGTCCCTGGCCGCCGCCAAGGGCACGCGCCTTACCCTGCGCGGCGTGGGCGTCGATGCGCGCCACGCGCTGGAGCACCTTTCCGCCCTGTTCCGCAACCGCTTTCGCGAGGAGTAGCCGGTGGCGCGCGAGATTCTGCAAGGCATAGCCGTTTCGGCGGGCGTTTCCATCGGCAAGGCGTTCTTCACCAACCGCCGCCGCAGAAGCGTCTCGTTCGAAATCATTCCGCCCGGCGCGGCGGATTCGGAGGTGGCCCGCCTGGAGCAGGCCGCAGCCGACGTGCGCGAGAACCTTGCCCGCGCCCGTGACAACGTGCCCGCAGAACTGCGCGACCACGCCGCGATCATCAATTCGCACATGATGATCTGCCAGGACCCCAAGCTTATCCGCGCCGCCTCGCAACGCATCCGCGACCATCACATCTGCGCCGAATGGGCGCTGGACCAGGCGGTGGACGCCATTGCCGCCGCGTTCTCGGCCATCGAGGACCCGTACATCCGCGAACGCGTGCAGGACGTGCGCGCCGTGGCCGAACGCATCCAGGCCCGCCTGGTGGGCCGCCACGCCGAGCCGCTGCGCACTCCGGACGAGCGTATCGTGCTCATGGCCCACGACCTGACCCCGGCGGACGCCATGGGCCTGCCCACGGTCAAGATCATGTCCTTCGCCACGGCGGAGGGCGGCAAGACATCGCACACCGGCATTCTGGCGCGCAGCCTGCAAATTCCCGCCGTGGTGGGCGTCTCGTCGCTGGAAGAATCCGTGGGCGACGGCGACCTGGTCATCGTGGACGCCCTGCGCGGCCTCATCCTGGTGGACCCGGACGAGGCGGAACTGGCCGACTACACCGACCTCAAGTACCAGTTCGAGAACTATCAGAAATCCATCCGCCGCCAGTCCACCCTGCCCGCCGAAACCCTGGACGGCTACCGCATCGACGTGCAGGCCAACATCGAACTGGTGGAAGAAGTGCCCCAGGTGCTGGACGGCGGCGGAGACGGCGTGGGGCTGTACCGCACCGAATACGCCTTTCTGAACCGCCGCACCTCGCCCAGCGAGGAAGAACTGTACGACGAGTATTCCCAGCTTGCCGGGCTGCTTTCGCCCCGGCGGGTGGTGTTCCGCACGCTGGACGTGGGCGCGGACAAGATGCTGTCCGAGCAGAGCCAACTGGAAGAACCCAACCCGGCCCTGGGCCTGCGGGCCATCCGTTTCTGCCTGCGCCACCAGGAGGTGTTCCGGCGGCAGTTGCGGGCCATCCTGCGGGCCAGCGCGCACGGCTCGGCCTCGCTGCTGTTCCCCATGATCTCGGGGCTGCACGAACTGCGGCAGGCCAAGCACATTCTGAACGAGGTGCGGGCCGAACTGGACGCGGCGGGCCTGCCCTACGACCCGGACATGCCCGTGGGCATCATGGTGGAGCTGCCGTCCGCCGTGCTGATTTCCGAGGCGCTGGCGCAGGAAGTGGACTTCTTCAGCATCGGCACCAACGACCTGATCCAGTATTCGCTGGGCATCGACCGGGGCAACAGGCACGTCTCGTACCTGTACCAGCCGCTGCATCCGGCCATCGTGCGGTCCATCAAGTACGTGGTGGATTCGGCCCACCGCATGGGCATATCGGTGTGCGTGTGCGGCGAGGTGGCGTCCGACCCGTACTGCCTGCCCATCCTGCTGGGCATGCAGATCGACGCCATATCCATCGCCCCGCAGGCCATACCGGGCATCAAGCACATCCTGCGGCGCACCAACATGGAAGAGTGCAAGGAACTGCTGCGCGACGTGCTGAGCGCGTCCACCGTCTCGACCATCAACCGCATGGTGAAGGAAACGATCTACAATCGGTTCCCGGAAGAGCTGACGTTCTTCTCGTCCATGCTGGACCAGGATGATTAGCGCGGGGCGCTGAGTGCCTCCGACGGGTTGGATTTAGGTTCAGCGCTACTGCACCCGGCTTCTACGAAGACAGTCCTGCCCTGCTGAACACCCTCGATTTCGTTATGCCTCCGGCGGGGTTGTGCGCGGTTGTGCGCGGTTGTGCGCGGTTGGGCACGGCCTCTACGAAGACAGTCCTGCCCTGCTGAACACGCCCGATTTCGTTATGCCTCCGGCGGGGTTGAGCGGGGTTGTGCGCGGTTGTGCGCGGTTGGGCACGGCCTCTACGAAGACAGTCCTGCCCTGCTGAACACACCCGATTTCGTTATGCCTCCGGCGGGCAAGGGGCCATTGAACGATGGCCCCTTGCATCCCCGCGTTCCAGGGGGCGCTGCCCCCTGAACCCCCGACGTTTCATGCGCCGCATTCTTACGCCGGGCAGCTTCCCTGCGGCGCTGTGCGCCTCCGGGCGATCTGCCCGTCTGAATGCGTATGCGCGCAATGCTCTCGGTATCCTGGCATAGCTCCAGTGCCTTTATCTCCACTCTTCCTGCACCGCATTCCTTTCGCCGCCAGCTTCCCTACGGCGCGAAGCGCCTCCGGGTGATCTGGCGACGGGAATGCGATGTGCGCGAATCTCCCGCAGCCTTGGCCTACATGGTACGTTGTGCCTGTGCACCAAGTAAGTTGTGCTGCGCTTGCGAACACGGGTGGGACGGGGAACGAATGATTTGAAGTAATCAGTATGTGACCAAGAAGAAATGCGTGCCGGTGCTTGGTTGATATGAACACTCCATGGGGCTTGGTCTGCCGCTTGGAGTGAACGCCAGTTAAGACGGCAACGTGATGTGCGTAGAAGCGTGTGACGCCGGGCTTTGGCGGCGGCACATGCGTCGCAACGAGGGCACGGGTAAAGGCACCCTCGCGCGGTAGTGGCTGCGGGAGCCTTGCGCGCATTGGCGTCACCGGCGGCAGATCGCCCGAAGGCGCCCCGCGCCGGAGGGAAGCTGCCGCCGAAGGGACGCCGCGCAGGAAAACATGGGGGGACCAGGGGGGCAGCGCCCCCCGGAGCGCGGGGGTGCAGGGGGGCCTCGCTAAAGGCCCCCCTGCCCGTCGGAGACATAACGAAATCGAGGGGGTTCACAAAGGCAGTCGTGCCTTCGTAGAAGCCGGGTGCAACCGCGCACGACCTCGCCTTGTCTCCCCCTTCAGCGCAGCTCCCCACCCCCAACCCTTGCCATTCCCCCCGATTTCTGGTCTTGAAACCCCTTGCGCGCCACGTCATCGCGCGGTGCCGGCGCCCGGCGCTCCCTTCGCCCCGCAACCGCCGCCATCCGGCCCTCCATCGCCGCTCCGCCGGGGCTTATCCCCACACGCGCGCCATCAATCGCACGAACATTCCCCAAATATATGAGCAAAAAAACCTCCCCCGCACTCATCGCCCAAAACAAGAAGGCCCGGCACCTCTATGAACTCGACGATTTCATGGAGGCGGGCCTCGTGCTGACCGGCTCGGAGGTCAAAAGCCTGCGCGCGGGCCACGTGAACTTCCGCGACAGCTACGTGGATTTTCGCAACGGCGAAGCCTTTCTGGTGGGCCTGCACATCGCCCCGTACGACAACGCGGGCTACGCCCAGCACGACCCCGACCGTGACCGCAAACTGCTGCTGCACGCCAGGCAGATCGACACGCTGGCCCTGCGCGTGGCCCAGAAAGGCCTGACCGTGGTGCCGGTGAACCTGCACTTCAGCAAGGGCCGGGTGAAGGTTGAAATCGCCGTGGGGCGCGGCAAGAAGCTGCACGACCAGCGCGAGGACCTGAAGAAGCGCGCCGCCGACCGGGATACCGCGCGCGAACTGGCCCGATTCTAGTCTGTCTCTGCAAGCCTTCTCCTTGGGTGCTGGCGGCATCGCGCATTGTCTGCCCGCGCCCAAGAAATCCGGGTTTGCACTCGCGCCGACGCCCTTGAATCATCTCCCTCCCCTCGGCCATCTCCCAGCCAATCCCCAACCGCATTGCCCAGGTAATTCCGTGTCCACGCAAGCCCCTCATCTCAGCGCCACGCAGGAACGTTCCCTGCGCGACATCTTTCCCGGCGATTCCCTGCTGCTCACGCCGGAGCAGACCCTGATCTTCGCCACCGACGCAGGCCGCCGCATGGGCACCCCGCTGGCCGTGGTGCGCCCCACCACCGAAGCGCAGATAGCTGAACTGCTGCGCCTGGCCCAGGCGGAACAGCTGCCCGTGTACGCGCGGGGCCGCGCCTCCAACCAGGTGGGCGCATGTGTGCCCGCCCGGCCCGGCATCGTGGTGTCCCTGCTGCACATGAACCGCATCCTCGACATCGCGGACGACGACTTCGTGGCCGAAGTGGAACCGGGCGTGGTCACATCGGACCTGCAACGGGCCGTGGAAGCGCGCGGCCTGTTCTACCCGCCGGACCCGGCCAGCATCGACATTTCCACCATCGGCGGCAACGTGGCCACCTGCGCGGGCGGCATGCGCGCCCTGAAGTATGGCGTCACCCGCGAATACGTGCTGGGCCTCACGGCAGTACTGCCCGGCGGCAAGGTGCTGCGCACCGGGGGCCGCTGCCACAAGAACGTGGTGGGGCTGGACCTCACCCGCCTGTTCGTGGGGTCGGAAGGCACGCTGGGCATTGTCACCCGCATCGCGCTGAAGTTGCTGCCCCTGCCGCAGGCCACGGCCACCCTGCTGGCCGGATTCGGCTCCATGGAAGCAGCCATGCACGGGGTGCGGCGCATCTTCCGCGCGGGCATCCTGCCTGTTGCGCTGGAATTCCTGAGCCCGGAAGTGCTGGACTGCGTAGCCCGCCGCCAGACGCCTCCGTGGCCCGACTCCGTGCGCGGCGCGCTGCTTATTCGCCTCGACGGCAGCCGCGAATCGCTGCCGCTGGAAGTGCGCCGCATGCACGACGCCCTGCATACCACCGACGATGCTGCGGACGGCGCCCCGGGCAACGAGCCGCCAGTATGGTCCGCCCACGGCGTGGGCCGCGACGAGGAAGAACCCCTGTGGACCATGCGGCGCGGCATCAGCCCGTCGTCGTATCTGGTGCGCCCCAACAAGATCGGCGAGGACATCGCCGTGCCGCGCGGCCGCCTGCTGGACGCGCTGACCGGCATCCGGGCCATCGCGCAGGCCAACGCCCTGCCCATTCTCACCTACGGGCACGTGGGCGACGGCAACATCCACGTGAACATCATGTACGACGGGGCAGACCCTTCGGAAGTCACCCGCGCCGACGCCGCCACCGTGGAAGTGATGCGTCTTGTCCGCTCCATGGACGGCACCCTTTCCGGCGAGCACGGCGTGGGCATGGCCAAGAAGGAATTCCTGCACCTGCAACTTTCGCCCCTGGAAACGGAACTGATGCGCCAGGTGAAGCACGCCTTCGATCCGCTGGGGATCATGAATCCCGACAAGGCGTACTAGGGGCAACACACCATGAGCACGGACACCACCTCCAAATCCACGACGAACGGCAGCACGGCGGACGACACCGCCGGGCAGCCCCGCGCCTGCCTGCTGTGCGGCCAGTGCACCGCCGTGTGCCCCGCCTTTCTGACCACCGGGCAGGAAGAACTTTCGCCCCGCGCCAAGCATCTGGTATTCGCCGCCCTGCGCGACGAACCGGGGCGTCTTGGCCTGAAGCCCGCGCGAGAACTGGCTGACCGCTGCCTGTCCTGCGGGCGCTGCGCGGCCATCTGTCCGCAAGGGCTGTCGGTGCCGCATGCGCTGGCCGCCCTGCGCGCCAGGCACCCCAACTGGCAGCAATGGCTGTGGAAGCAGTGGATAGAACACGGTCGCCTGCTGTGGCCCGCGCTGGCCCAAATGACCCGCGTGGTGCCGGGCGCCGTGGTGCCGGAAGGCGTGCAGCACATGCTGCGCTCCGCCGCCGCCATGCTGCCCCCGCCGCCGCCCGCCCCGTGGATCGTGGCCGACCGGGCGACTTCGGACAGCCTGTGCGACGGCGATGGCCCCGATGGAATGCGCAACCATACGGCAGACAGCGCAACGCGTGGCGAGGCCACCCGCGCCCCGGCCATGCTGTTTTCCGGCTGCACCGCCCGGCGCATCCGCCCCCGCTGGAAGGACACGGCCCGCGCGCTATTGCGCTGGCTGGGGCATCCCGCGCCCGCGCAGGGGGATGAAGAGTCCTTCACCTGCTGCGGTTCCACCCTGGAACACGCGGGCATCCCTGATGCCGCAGCCTCGGCCCGCGCCCGCAACCTGGACGCCTGGCGCGCCGCCGGTCGCCCGCTGCTGGTCACCTTTTGCGCCACCTGCCACCACGGCCTGTCCGAATACCCCGACCATGCCGACCTCGACTGGCAGGACGGCGAGCGCGAGGCCTGGACCGAGGCCCTGCGCCCCCTGTCCACCCTGTGGGGGGACGCCGGGTTCCGCGTCACCGCCGATGCCCCGGCCCAGCCGGGGGCAGACTCCCCCGCGCCCGTGCGCTACCACCAGCCCTGCCACCGCAAGGGCACGGACCCGGATGCCGTATGGCTGCGCTCTCTGCTGGGTGACCGCATGCGCGCCCCCGGCGGGGTCAACTGCTGCGGCATGGGCGGTGTGCTGCAACTGGCCGCGCCCGACCTTTCGCGCACCGTGGCCAGTTCCTGCTGGAACGCGCTGCTGCCGGAACGGGCAGCCGCATCCGACACAACGCCCGCCGCCCCATCCGCCTCCGCTTCCGGGTCCGACACTACTTCCGCCACCGCGTCCGGTACGATTGCCGCCACACCTGACGCATCACAGGCCCCGGACATCACCGTGCTGACGGGGTGCAGCGGCTGCACCCTGCAACTGGCCGCAACCGCGCCCGCCGGCGTGCGCGTGCTGCACTGGCTGGACGTGGTGGGCGTGCCGCGCACCTAGTCCGGACCGCATCCGCGTCGCCCTTTCCATGCATGCTTGCAGGCGGCGGCACCGGCACGTCATGTCCGGGGTCGCCGCCTGTCCGTTTTGCATGGCATCCGAGCGCACGCTGCCGCCAGCACCCCGCCCCATCCATGCAGAATGCGCCGAACTGCGTAACGTTTGCCTGTCATTCCGGTGCAATGCGTGTGAAGTAAGGGGGCGCGCATTGCCAACCGCAAGTATTTGACTTATCTGAGGTGGGTTCGGCCATTCGCCGCGCGGCGCACGTTTTCAGTGCACCGCCGCATGATGGACGCTGCGCGCGCCATCCGCAGGTGCAGCCGAACCGTCCGACACAGCGGGGCACACCGGCCCTGCGGCCATCGCCAGCCCCGCCCGGCGCGGGCCTTATGCGCGGCAACCGGCCTTCGCCGTCCCGCGTTCCCACCGCCCCCATCATTCGGGAGAAGGAATGTTCGATACCCTGTTCAAAAGCATCTTCGGCTCTTCCAACGACCGCTACATCAAGCGCTGCCGCACCCGCGTAGAGGCCATCAACGCCCTTGAACCGCAGATGCAGGCCCTTGCCGACGACGATTTTCCGGCGCGCATTGCCGAATACCGCGAACAGGCCCAGAACGGCCGCAGCCTGGACGACCTGCTG
Organism: Nitratidesulfovibrio termitidis HI1; assembly: GCF_000504305.1. NCBI lineage: Bacteria > Pseudomonadati > Thermodesulfobacteriota > Desulfovibrionia > Desulfovibrionales > Desulfovibrionaceae > Nitratidesulfovibrio > Nitratidesulfovibrio termitidis. The sequence continues at coordinate 3,843,241 of NZ_KI632512.1, read as the reverse complement.
CCCGAAGTCTTTGCGCTGACGCGCGAGGCGGGCAAGCGCGCCCTGAACATGCGCCACTTCGACGTGCAGCTGGTGGGCGGCATGGTGCTGCATGAAGGCCGCATCGCCGAAATGAAGACCGGTGAAGGCAAAACCCTTGTGGCAACCCTGCCCGTGGTGCTGAACGCCATTTCCGGCCTTGGCGTGCACGTGGTCACCGTCAACGACTACCTGGCCAAGCGCGACTCCGCGTGGATGGGCCGCCTGTACAACTTCCTGGGGCTTTCCGTGGGCGTCATCGTGCACGGCCTGTCGGACGAGGAACGCAAGGAGGCCTACGGCGCCGACATCACGTACGGCACCAACAACGAATTCGGCTTCGACTACCTGCGCGACAACATGAAGTTCTACCCGCACCAGCTGGTGCAGCGTGAACACAATTTCGCCATCGTGGACGAAGTGGACTCCATCCTCATCGACGAAGCGCGCACGCCGCTGATCATCTCCGGCCCGTCGGAGGATTCCACCGGCCTCTACCGCCGCGTGGACGAAATCATCCCCAGGCTTGCCGCCGAAACCCACTTTTCCGTGGATGAAAAGGCCCGCACCGCCACCCTCACCGACGAGGGCGTGGCCAAATGCGAAGAGCTGCTGGGCATCGACAACCTGTTCGACCCCGGCAACATCACCTTCCAGCACCACGTGTTGCAGGCCCTGAAGGCCCACCACGTGTTCCGGCGCGACGTGGACTACATCGTCACCCCCGAAGACCAGGTGGTCATCGTGGACGAGTTCACGGGCCGCCTCATGCCGGGCCGCCGCTTCAGCGACGGGCTGCACCAGGCGCTGGAAGCCAAGGAAAAGGTGAAGGTGGAAGCGGAAAACCAGACGCTGGCCTCCATCACCTTCCAGAACTACTTCCGCATGTACAAGAAGCTGGCGGGCATGACCGGCACGGCGGACACCGAAGCCGTGGAATTCCAGCAGATCTACGGGCTGCAGGTCATCACCATCCCGACCAACAAGCCCATGGTCCGCAAGGACTACCCGGATTCCATCTACCGCACCCGGCGCGAAAAGTTCGAGGCCATCGTGGCCGCCATTGGCGAACTGCACAAGAGCGGCCAGCCGGTGCTGGTGGGCACCATCTCCATCGAGACGTCGGAACTGCTTTCGGCCATGCTCAAGAAGACGGGCGTGCCGCACAACGTGCTGAACGCCAAGCACCACGAGCAGGAAGCCGAAATCGTGGCCCAGGCGGGCCAGCACGGCAAGGTCACCATCGCCACCAACATGGCGGGCCGCGGTACCGACATCGTGCTGGGCGAAGGCGTGCGCGAAAGCGGCGGCCTGCACATCCTGGGCACCGAACGCCACGAAAGCCGCCGCATCGACAACCAGTTGCGCGGCCGTTCGGGCCGTCAGGGCGACCCCGGCTCTTCGCGGTTCTACCTTTCGCTCGAAGACGACCTGATGCGCCTGTTCGGGTCCGACCGCATCTCCGGCCTGATGCAGAAGCTGGGCATGGAAGAAGGCGAACCCATCGAGAACCGCATGGTCAGCCGGGCCATCGAAAACGCCCAGAAGCGCGTGGAAGGCCACAACTTCGAAATCCGCAAGACCCTGCTGGACTACGACAACGTCATGAACCAGCAGCGCGAGGTCATCTACACCCTGCGCCGCGAAACCATGATGGAAGCGGACCTTGACGAGACCGCCGTCGAGTTCATGGACGACGTGTTCGACGAAATCTACGGCGATGCGGAACAGGGCAAGGGCAGCGAAGGCGACGACGCCAAGGCCTACGCCATGGCCCGCCTGCGCGACGTGTTCAACATCACCCGCGTGCTGCCCCTGAGTGACGGCCAGTTGCCCGACCGCGAAACCGCGCGCGGCGCCGTGCTGTCCATCCTGGACGAACTGAAGCGCGACACCGGCGAGGTGTACCGCGACATCCTGCGCTTCTTCCTGCTGGAAGAAGTGGACCGCTGCTGGAAGGAACACCTGCTGAACATGGACCACCTGCGCGACGGCATAGGCCTGCGCGGGTACGGCCAGCGCGACCCCAAGCAGGAATACAAGCGCGAGGGCTTCGAACTGTTTCAGGAAATGCTGTTCCGCGTGCGCGAAAACCTGTTCCGCGCCCTGACCCGCCTGCGCATCCAGCGCGAGGAACAGGCCCCGCCGGAAGAACTGAAGCAGGAATTCAAGCACAAGGAAGAACCCAAAAGCCTGAACTATTCCGGCGCGCAGAAGGAAACCCCGTCCGCCGCGCCCGAGCGACGAGCCGAGCCCAAAGTTGGCCGCAACGACCCGTGCCCCTGCGGCAGCGGCCAGAAATACAAGAAGTGCTGCGGCGCATAGCCGCGCACCATACGCGTATCCACAGGGGCGGAGCGGGTTAGACCCGTTCCGCCCCTGCTCGTTGGGGCAGGCGGATTTTTCGGCTGACCCAACGACGCCGCACGAGAGCAGGCGGCACGCGCTGCCGCCGTCACGCGATCGGGCTGCCGTGCCTTTGCAAGACCCGGCTTCCGGGGTTTGCCGTCGGTCATGGACCGGAGCGGGTCATACCCGTTCCGCCCTTCACTTTTCCGGGACTTGCCCGTAATACGCACGTCGTGCACCGCCGCACCCCGCATGGCGCACGCCGGATGGCATACCGCCACGGCGACAACGGGCACCCCACGCACCCGACAACCGGCCCACCGGGCCGAACACGGAGCCACCATGGCCACCAACGACACCCCGGCAGCGTCCCCGACCAGCAACGGAGAAATCCCCGCCACCTGCGTGGCCCCCAAGGGCTTCCGCTTTGCCACCACGGGCGCCGGGTTCCGAAAGTCGGGTCGTGACGATCTGGCCCTGGTGGTCAGCGATACCCCCGCCGTGGCCGCCGCCGTGTTCACCAAAAACCTGTTCCAGGCCGCCCCGGTGCTGGTGGCGCGCGACATTCTGGCCCGCGCGCCCAAGGCCCGCGCGGTGCTGATCAATTCCGGCCAGGCCAACGCCTGCACCGGCGACGAAGGCCTGACCAACTGCCGCGCCACGCTGGAACTTGTGGCCGCCGCCACCGGCCTTGCACCGCAGGATATCCTGCCCGCGTCCACGGGCGTCATCGGCGCGCAACTGCCCATGGACAAGTGGACCGCCGCCGTGCCCGCCCTTGCGGCGGACCTTGGCAAGAAGGGCCCGGAGGATTTCGCCAAAGCCATCATGACCACCGACGCCTTTCCCAAGTTCGCCTCGCGTACGGTGGAGCTTTCCGGCGGCACGGTAACCCTGGTGGGCATGGCCAAGGGCGCGGGCATGATCTGCCCCAACATGGCCACCATGCTGGCCACCGTGCTGTGCGACGCCGACGTGGAATCCGCCGCCTGGCAGGCCCTGTTCCGCGATGCGGTGGACGCCACCTTCAACCGCGTGACCGTGGACGGCGACACCTCCACCAACGACACCGTGTTCGGGCTGGCCAACGGCGCATCCGGCGTGGCCGCGCTGGGTCCGGACCTGGCCGTGCTGGGCGCGGCGCTTACCGGCGTACTGGGTGACGTGGCCTACATGCTGGTGAAGGACGGCGAGGGGGCCACCAAGGTCATCCACATCAACGTGGCGGGCGCGCGCGACGACGCCGACGCGGAACTGGCCGCGCGCACCGTGGGCCATTCGCAACTGGTCAAGACGGCCATGTACGGGCGCGACGCCAACTGGGGCCGCATCGTGGCGGCGCTGGGCCGCAGCGGGGCCACCTTCAACCCGGCGGCGGTCATCGTGTCGCTGTGCGGGGTGGAACTGTTCCGGGGCGGGCAGCCCACCAACCTGGACTTCGACGCGCTGCTCAAGGAGCCGCTGGCCGGGCGAGACATCGTGGTCAACATCATGCTGGGCAACGGGTCGGGCAGCTACCGTCTGCTGGCGTCGGACCTGACGCACGACTACGTCAGCTGCAACGCCGACTACCGCAGCTAGCGGGGGAAGGTTGGTGGCTGGACGGTGGCTGGCAGGGACCGACGCCTGACTGCTGGCAACGAGCCGGTAATGGCTGGCGACTGGCAGCGATGCCGATCAAAGGGTCACGACTGGCGACGGGAATAGCATGGCGTCAACGGGGGCGGCTGAATGCCGTTTGCCCGCCCACGAATGATACCGATAGGGGCGGAATGACGGCAAAGCCACCCAGCCACGCTTTCCGCCCCACGAAAATGGGCCGCGCGCTTGACAGCGCGCCCGCCAACCGGGTACACACGCTTTCTCGCGCGGCGTGCCGCGCGACAATGGAGAGGTGGCCGAGCGGCCGAAGGCGCTCCCCTGCTAAGGGAGTATACGGGCAAAACCTGTATCGAGAGTTCAAATCTCTCCCTCTCCGCCAGACGACAAAGGGTCACGGTGCAAACCGTGGCCCTTTTCGCATTATATTCGGAGTGTTAATCCAATATGTACGCGCGCGACGTCTGACACGGCGGCGCGGCCCGTTTGGCACCAAAAGCCCTGACGTACCCCTACGGCACGCCCCTCAATTCCTCTTGATCAACCCCACCAGGAACAGCAGCACGATGGCCCCCACCACGGCGGTGACCAGAGAACCCAACATGCCGCCGCCGTGCACGCCCATCATGCCGAACAGGTATCCGCCCAGCACCGCGCCCACCACGCCCACGGCCATGTTGCCCAGAAAGCCGAAGCCGCGCCCCTGCATCAGTTTGGCGGCCAGCCAACCGGCCAGCGCGCCCAGCAGCAGAAACCAGATGATGCCCATGGTCGTATCCTCCCGTAGTGAATGACGGCGGCTGCGCGACTGCGGCGTCCGCCGGGGTTGCACCCCCATGTTACCCCCGGCACGGAAAAAAGTCTGCCCCCCCGCGCAAAACGGGACATGCACGCGCCGACAAGGGGCACGACAACAGCGACAGCAGCGGCAGGGGTGGCAAGGGCGGCAAGGGCGGGACGGGCGCTTGTGCTGCTGCCCGTCCCGGATTCTCGCGGCAACGCAAACCGTCAGGGTGTAGCGCCGCCCCGGTTGGCCAGCCAGCCGCCGGTCCACTTGCGTTTGACCGCGTTCTTCTCGGCCAGTTGCACGTAGCGGGCGCATTGCAGCCCGTTGATGCCGTACTGCACGGCGCGCGACCGTTTGTCCGCCACGGCCTTGCGCAACGCGGCCAGCGTGTTGCTTCCGAACTTGCCGTCCACCTCCAGGTCGGGCCCGTAGCGCCCATCAAGGTTCAGGGCGTTGCACACGCGTTGCAGGTGTTCCGCCACGCGCCCGTTGCCCAGGCTGACCGCCTGCTCGAAAATCTCGCCCGCAAGACCCTGGTCCCATTCGTCGCAGGCAAAGCGGTCCCAGTTTTCCGCCTTGTAGAAGGCCGCCCGCGCCGCCAGCACGCCGGGGTCGCGCGCAAGGCTGCCGGGAAAACCGGGCTTGCCCCTGGCCGCGTCCACCAGCGGCCATCCCGCCCAACCGGGGTGAAAGACCCGGGCAATGCCGAAACAGGTCTCGCCGCCCACGTCGTCCGGGTCGTTGTCGTACACGCCCTCGATGCCATCAAGCTTCGCCAGTTCCGGTGCAAAATCCGCCATGGCGCACCTCCTCGCGCAGGGCTTGGCAACGCGCCGCGCGCGACCGGTTTCCGCCAGCAGGAACCGACCGCGTAAAAAGCAGCCCACGCGCCACGCGGGGCGTCCATCGCGCACTGCCTGATTCCCGTCGTGCATAGCAGACCGCACACGGCCCGAACACCCCGTTGGAAATTTCGCGCGGGCAGGAAAGGGGCACACCTGAGCGTACCCGTGCGCGGGGGAAGCGCCACCGCACCGCCCTGGAGGAAATTTCCGGTACCGCACCATGCTCCGGAAAAGTGATCCCCGGCGTCGCGCGGTTGCCCACAAGGCGCGCCAGAGTGTATGCTGGTGGCTACGCCGGGCCGGGGTCCGGGCCGCACGCACATGGCAACCGTGCACGCACAGCGCCTGCCGCGCCCCCTCTGCCCCGCGGGCATCCGCCGTCATCCACTTTCACCGGCATCACTCGCCATCATCCGCCATTACGGGAGGTACCCATGCGCATCCTTGTCCTTCTTCTTGCCCTGCTGCTGTTGCCGGGCGCGGCCACCAGCACCCATGCCGTGCTCGGCCTGTTCGAAAACGACTACCGGGTGGTGTTCGACGCCGTGCCCGACATCAAGGACGAAAAGATCTACCTTGGCGAATCGGTAATGGGCGACATCACCAAACGCGAACTGAAGGGCAACACCGTGGTGCTCACCGTGGACGTGAAAAAGGAATTCCTGGGCAACATGGTGGATACCACGGTGTTCGTGGTGGAGGGTGGCCGCCTGAAGCACGCCACTCTCGGCCAGTCGTCCACCCCGCTGAAGGAGGGGGCCAACGTGCTCGGCTTTACCGATGCGCTGCACCTCAACCTGTTCAAGGCCAAGGCCGCCATGAACGACCTTGGCGACTACCTGCGCAAGAAGGCCGACGAACTGGCCAGGTAATGATGAAGACGCCCGGAAAGCACCGGGCGCGGAACCGGACGAACGCACACGGCCCGGCAGGGGTACGGGACACATCCCGCCCTGTCGGGCCAGTTCGTACGGAGAAAAGGCTGGTGGAAGGTGGGCACGCCGAACAGTGCCGGAACTGACCAATGCAGTCAGGGGGTGACCGATGCGGTCAGGGCTCAGGAAAGCGGCACGGCGCCTTTCGCAACGTCCGTTCCGCGCCAGCCCGCATCTCGGGCTATTCCACCCGTCCCAGCATGATCGAGGTCACCAGCCGGTGGCGTGAAACTCCGCCCCGCCACCAGTAGGCCACGGGGTGACCGGTGGCGTCGGTGGCAAGGCCGATGACCCCGCTGCCCACGCCGCCGATGCCCGGTTCGCGCGCGTCCCGGGGCAATGCGTCCAGCCACGCGGCACTGGCCCGTTCCAGGCCGGGGGCGATGGCCGGGGCTGCCTCTATCTGAGGTGCCGTCTGGGGTAGCCGGGGCTGCCCCAGGGAGGAACCGGGCACGGGGGCCAGCGCCTGTTCCGCGACATGTCCCGGCGCCTGCGGTGACACCTGCCCCGCATCCGGTGCGGCAGCGGGTTCACCAACCTGTCGCGCGGCCCGCGCCGCTTCCGATTCGGGGCTTCCCACCTCGTGCATGGCGACAAGGTCGCCGTGCGGGCTCAGGGTACAGTCGGCCACGGGCAGCAGCACCTCGCCGGGGCGGGCCGGGTTCAGGCGCGGGCTGGCCAGCGCCACCATCACATGCCCGGTGGCGGAACTGGCGCTACGCTCGGCGGGGCGCAGCCAGGCCACCACGTCGCCGGGGCGCAGGTCGGAAACTCGCTCCAGCCGCAGCCAGCCTGTCCCATCGCCCTTGGGTCCGGCGCGCAGGATGCTGCGGTGAAAATCCTCCGCCCGCGGACGATAATGCTTGCCGCTGCGGTCCACGGTGGCCAGGGCCGAGGGGTTCACCTCGTACAGCAGCAGCGACAGGAAGCCGGAACAGTTCAGTTCGAAGCGGCCCGTGTCCTCGTCCACCACATAGCTGCCGGTGTAGCGGGTGCTGCGCACCTGCGAAAGCACGCGCACCGCCTCTGCGTACAGCGCCCTGGCGCCTTCGGTGGCGGGCTGGTCGCCGAAATTCGGCATGTGCTCCGTGGAGGGGGGCACGGATGCCGCGGGGGCGGAAGAATCGGGACCGGACGGCGCAGCAGCGGATGCTGCCGAATCGGCGGGAGCGGGATTGGACGGCACGGACCCGCCCAAGGCGAGCATGCCGGGCACGGACGCTGGCATGCCGCCGGAAGCCGCTGCCGCCTGCGGCGCATCGCCCCCGGCAGCCGCCGCGAAACGGGCGGGCAACACCACCAGCAGGCATGCCAGCAACAACAAGAAACGCATCGGCACGCCCCGCCTTTTCCCGTCAGTCTGCATCACGTGTCCCCTTCCCTGCGACTCTGGCGGCAGCCCGCCGCTTGCGTCCATCGGGCCGCACGTTCCTACACCCGGCCAGGCCGCAGGTGCAGCATATCGTAAATGGCGTCCATGTCCACGGCGGCGCGCACGGCGTCGGCCAGCCGGTCCAGCGCCGGATCCAGCGAATACGGGGCCACCACGCGGCCCAGCGGGGCCAGCCCCCGGCGTGTGCGCAACCCGTCCAGAAAATGCCTGCGAAACCCGTCCCCGTCGAACACCCCATGCAGCGAGGTGCCCCACACCCGCCCCCCGTGGGTGGCCCAGCCCAGCGGGCCGCCGTCTTCGCGCAGCAGGAAGGGAAACGCTGCGTCAGGGCTTGCAGGGTCGCCGGTGGTGTCGTGGCCCTCAGCCAGCCCGCCCCTCCGCATCTGCCCGGTGCCGCCGCCCTCGGGCCCTTCCGCCGCCACGGTGATGCCGTGGCGAATCTCGTAGCCCGCCACCGGCAGGCCGCTGCGCGGGTGCACCCCCGCCGTGCGGCGCAGGGTCTTTTCCGCCGCCAGTTCGGTGCGTACCGGCAACAGGCCCAGCCCCTGCTCGCTGCCGCCGCCTTCCAGCCCCAGCGGGTCGGCCACGGACAGCCCTTGCATCTGCAACCCGGCGCAGATGCCCGCAATCACCGGCCCATCCGGGTTACGTGCAAGCTGCGCCAGCGCATCGGCCATGCCGGAGGCACGCAGGGCCCGCAGGTCGCCGGTGGTGTTCTTGCTGCCGGGCAGGATCACCGCGTCCGGCATCCTGCCGTCCGGGGCAGGCAGGTCCGCCGGGGTGCGGGCCACGCGCAGCCGCACGTCCGGTTCGCCGCGCAGGGCGTCCACATCCGTAAAATTGCTGATGTGCGGCAGGTCCACCAGCACGATGTCCAACAGGATGTCCGGTACGCTGTCCGGCCCCGCGCCCGGCTCCTCTGGCCCGCCTTCCGCCGCCAGCCCGTCTCGCAGGCCGGGCAGGCCACGCAGGCCGGGCAGGCCTTCCTTGAAGGTCACGGAATCCTCTTCCGGCAGGCCAAGGCCGCGCAGGTACGGCACCACGCCCAGCACGGGCCGCCCGGTGCGCTGCTTCATGAAGTCCAGCGCCGGGTCCAGCAGGCTGGCGTCGCCCCGGAACTTGTTCAGCAGGTAGCCCGCCACGTGGTCGCGCTCCCAGTCGTCCAGCAGTTCCATGGTGCCCACCAGCGCGGCGAACACCCCGCCCCGGTCGATGTCGCCCACCAGCAGCACCCGCGCCCCTGCATGGCGGGCCATGGCCATGTTCACGATGTCGTGGGCCTTCAGGTTGATTTCCGCCGGGCTGCCCGCACCCTCGATGACCATCACGTCGAGCTCCGCCGCCAGGCTGTCGTAGGCGGCAAAGGCCGCGTCGCGCGCCTGGGGCTTGTAGTCCACGTACTGGCGTACGCGCATGACGCCCACGGGCCGCCCCATGACGATGACCTGCGAGCCCACGTCGGAACAGGGCTTCAGCAGCACCGGGTTCATGCGCACGTCCGGGTCCAGGCGGCAGGCCGCCGCCTGCACGGCCTGCGCCCGCCCCATCTCCAGTCCGTCGGGGGTGACGCAGGAATTGAGCGCCATGTTCTGCGCCTTGAACGGTGCCACGCGCAGGCCATCCTGCAGAAAGATGCGGCAGAACGCGGCGGCAAGGATGCTCTTGCCCGCGTTGGAGCAGGTGCCCTGCACCATCAGGGCCGGGGTGCGGGAAACGCAGGCGCGCTGTTCTGCGTGAGAGGATGCTGCGTCTGACGGGGCAGATGACGTGGACGGTGCGGGCGCCGAGGATGACGTGGACGGCGGAGTGACGGAATTCATGGGCCAAGGTCTAGCGCGAATCGCACCGCTCCGCCAGAGCGCCCCGGTGCCGCCCCGGCGAAGTTTCAGCGCCCTGCGCCCTGCGGAGAGCCCTCGCGGTGGACATTTCCCACTGCCCCGCCGCAATTTGTTCTCACGCCTTGCCCCAACATCCCCGGTGGGTTATCTTTCGGGAAGGCTCGGGCTTTCCTTTTTCGCCGCCGTTCCCGTGCGGCCCCGGCCCGCCTCTTCCGCCCCTTCGGCAACCCCCAACCGGGAGCACCGCCATGAACAGAACGCTGAAACTCGTGGCCGCCGCCATCGGCGCCCTGGTCATCCTTGCCGCTGCGGCCATCGCCATTGTGGTGGCCACCATCAATCCCAACGACTACAAGGACCGCATCGCGGATGCCGCGCGCTCGGCAACGGGCCGCGAACTGGTCTTCGACGGCGACCTTTCGCTGTCCTTCTTCCCGTGGCTGGGCGTCGCCTTCGGCCCCATGCACCTCGGCAATCCGCCGGACTTTCCCAAGGCCGCGCCGCCTCCTGCATCGGGCACATCGGGGGATGACGACATCTTCCTGCGCATCAAGGGCGGCGGGCTGCGCGTGGCCTTCATGCCCCTGCTGTCCAAGCGGGTGGAGGTGGCGGAACTGATGCTGGACGGCCTGCACCTGAACCTGGTGCGCGCCGCCGATGGCCGCACCAACTGGGACTTCGCAAAGCCCGGCCAGGCCCCGGCAGCCCCCGCGTCCCCCGCGCCCCAGGCCGCACAGCCATCGGCCTCGGGCGGCGCGCCCATGGCCGTGGCCGTGGACACCCTGTCGGTGAAGGGCGCCTCGCTGTCCTTCCGCGACCTGTCCACCGGGCAGCAGTTCCGCGCCCGCGACCTGAACGTCAACGTCAACGGCCTGGCCCCCGGTGGCGACCCCGCCGACATCAAGCTTGCCGTGGCCATGTCCGGCCAGAAGCCGGACATCGAGGCCGATCTTTCTCTCACCGCCAAGGTTCAGTCCGACCTGGACGGCTCGGTGCTGCGCATCGACGGCCTGACCGTGACCCTTACCCCCAAGGGTGGCGTGGCGCCCGCCGGACTCGGCAAGGTGGAACTGGCGGGCGACCTGACCGTGCACACCGTGCCACAGCGGGTGGACATCGCCCGGCTGTCGCTGTCCACGCCCACCATGAAGGTTGGCGTCAACGGCACCGCCGCGTTGGGGGCGCAGTCGTTTGAAGGGCTGGTCACCCTGGCCGGTTCGCCACGCAAGGCGATGGAATCGCTGGGCACCCCGGTGCGCACCGCCGACCCCAAGGTGCTGGACGCGCTGGACCTGAAGCTGGACGTGCAGGCCGCGCCCACCAAGGTGGACGTTCGCTCCATCACCGGCAAGCTGGACGACACCGCCATTCAGGGCAAGGCATCCGCCGTGCCGGGCGCGGTGCAGGTCATCCGGGCCGAACTGGCGCTGGACGCCATCGACGTGGACCGCTACCTGCCGCCGGAAGGGGATAAGGGCAAGGCCCCCGAAAAGGGTGCCGCACCGACTACCGGCAAGGGCAGCAAAGACGGCAAGGCGGCCCCGCAGGACGGCACGGCAGAGGCCAAGAAGTCCCTGCGCGCCATTGATGCGGATGTCACCTTCAAGGCCGGGCGTCTGGTGGCATCCAAGGTGCCCATGACCAACGTGCTGGTGCGCCTGGTGGCCGACAAGGGGCTGGTGCGCATCAACCCGCTGCAACTGAACCTGGGCGGCGGCGCGGTGAATGGCGACATCACCGCAGACACCCGCGCCGAAGCGACAAAGTCGCGCATCGTCACCACCGTGAAGGGGGTGGAGGTGGGCGAACTGCAACAGGCCGCGCTGGGCAAGCGGCACGTTTCGGCCCGTACCGACGTGAAGACCGACCTCACCGCCACCGGCGACGACTGGAACGCCGCCAAGCATACCCTGGCGGGCACGGCGTCGCTGGCCATGACCCAGGGCACCATCCACGGCTTCCAGATCATCCCCGAAGGCATCAAGGGCGCGGAATCCAGGCGGGCGGGGGCATCGGGCCAGAAGTTCGACAGCCTTACCGCGTCCATCCGCGCCGACAAGGGCGTGGTCAGCAACAAGGACCTCAAGTTCGTCTCGCCGGGTATCGGCGCCACGGGCGCGGGCACGGCCGACCTTGGCCGCAACGTGGTGGACTACGCCGCCACGCTCGACGTCACCGGCCTGCCCAAGATCCCCATCAAGATCAGCGGATCGCTGGATTCGCCCAGCTACGGGGTGGACCCGACCAAGATGCTGATGAACACCCTGGAAGGCGCGGGCGGCGTCATCAAGGCCCCGGTGGAAAAGGGCGGCGAAGCCGTGAAGGGCATCGGCGGGGCCATCAAGGGCCTGCTGCCGGGCCAGAAGCAATAGCGGACACCCACGCCGCCCGGAATGCGCCCCGCCGAATGGGGGGCATTCCGGGCGGCATTGCGACCGAACACGACTTCAGGGCACACCAGAGTGCACCTGCGGCAGAGCGGCGCCACGGAAAGACACCGGCAAGCGCCGAACCGGAGCGCGGCTATTCCGGATACATCCGGCAGCGGCACCCCGCTGTATTGCACCACCCGCAAATAATGAACATCGGCCCAGACCACGGAGCATATCCATGAGCGAACTGATCACCGCCGCCTCGCTGTCGGGCAAGGCGGCCCCCGACTTCCGGCTGGCGGACGCATCCGGTGCGCCGCGCGCCCTGGCCGACTTTGCCGGAACATGGCTGGTGCTCTACTTCTACCCCAAGGCCAGCACCCCCGGCTGCACCCGCGAGGCGCGCGACTTTACCTGCATGCTGCCCGAGTTTGCGGCGGCGGGCGCGGCCGTGGTCGGGGTAAGCCCCGATTCTCCGAAAGCCATCGGCAACTTCACGCTGAAGCAGGACCTGGGCGTGGCCCTGCTGAGCGACCCGGACCGCTCGGTGGCCAAGACCTACGGGGCCTTCGGCACCAAAATGATGTACGGCAAGGCGGTGACCGGCATCGTGCGTTCCACCTTTCTCATCGGGCCGGAGGGCGCGGTGCGTTCGGTGTGGTCGCCGGTGAAGGTGGACGGGCATGCCCAAGCGGTGCTGGACGAATTGCGGCGCCTGACAGGCAAATAGCAGAGGCTGACAGGCAAATAGCATCGCCAGCGTCCGGTAGCTGTCCGATGCGACTGGCGCAACGCGCCGATGCAGGGCCATGCGGAATGCACGAAACGGGGCGGCTTCCTGTGGTGAACCCACGGGAAACCGCCCCTTCAATGTCATTCGGCGCTTCTGTGCCCGGCAGCCTACCCGCCGCCGGGCGTCTGCCGCCCGGCATCAGGCGCGCTGCTACATTTCCACCTGCTGAATGCCGTCCAGCCGCCACATCTCGTTGCCGGTGCGCACGAAGTGCCATACCTCGCGCACCTGGCCGGGCGCATCAGCCTGGGCGTCCTCTCGCATCAGCACGTCGAAGAACACGGTGGCCACGCTGCGGTCCTTCTCTTCGGTGACGGAGAGCACGCTGGCGTTGCAGTACAGGATATCTGTACGCGAGGGGCCGGGGTCTTCCTGGGCCTGTTGCGTGATTTCCCTGAGTATCTCGGGGGTGGTGAACTGGGCGATGTCGTCCAGGTCGCGCCGGTCCCACGAGGATTGCAGGCGGTTGTAGGCCAGCTTGGCCCCGCGCAGGAAGTCCTCGGTGTCGAAGCCCTCGGGAATGCCGGGCGACGCGGGTTGCGCGTCAGCGGCAGCCGCAGGGGCCGTGCGCAGGGCGTCCCACCCGGCACTGGAGCCGGATTGGGCGCCGTAATCGGCCTCGCGGCGCATGCCCCCGGGGCCGTTGGCCGGGGCGGGGTTGCTGCCGCGACGGGCGGCAAAGAACTTCAGCGCCATGAAGGCCACCAGCGCCAGCAGCAGCATGTCCATCATGCCCACGCCGCCAAAGCCGCCGCCGAACAGCAGCGAGCCGATCAGGCTGCCCGCCAGCATGCCGCCCAGAATGCCGCCGAACCCGCCAAAGCGGGAGCGCGGGGCCTGCTGCGGTGTGGCGGGGCCGGGCTGCTGGGTCTGCTGCTGCCGGTTGAAGCTCGGCGAGGAAGGAGAAGGCTGGGTGGGGGTGAAGCTGCGCTGGTAACTGGGGCTGCCGCCGAACGACCTGCCCCCGCCAAGGCGCTTGGCGTCGGCAAGGTCGGTCATGCTCAGGCAAAAGGCCACGGCTACGGCCAGGCAACAGGCAATAATCCGGGTACGGGTCATGGGTACTCCCGATGGATGCGTGCGGTGGGTCGAAGTCGGGGTAGACAGGCGGGCTGTGCCCACCGGCATACCGCATCAGTTGCGGCCCACATGAAATAGGGCCGGTGCAACGACGGGGGTGTCGGTGCGGCGTCGGTCCACCATCGAAACGGCGGCATGCGACGGGCGGCGCTGCGGCTCCGGGCCGGAAGCGCCGGGCAGATGCGTGAGGAGAATGGCTTCAGCAAAGCCGGGAGATTCCCCAATCAGGATTTTCGTTCGTTGGCGAGGAAAACAAGCCTGCCATGAGAGAATATGCGGCAGCCGTTATGCGAGTCTTCGAGCATTACGGATGGCGACCGCATCGCGCTCTGATCGTATTTGACCGAGCCTTAGCCGTTAGGTGAGCGCGTAACGCGAATCTTACGGATAAGGACAGCAAAGCCATGGAAGGCGCGGTTTGACGAAGCCAACGGGCGAAAGGACGATTGGGGATCAGCGGATGACGCCAAGCCCCTTCAACATCTGTACGAACAACTGGCGGTCGATGGGCTTGGGCACGTACGACGTGGCCCCGCCCTTGTAGTAGGCCTCCACCACGTTGCGCGGGTCGTCGAGGGCGGTGGTCATCACCACGGGCACCTCGTCCGCCGGGGCCACCCCCTGTTTGCGCTCCATGGCGCGGATGCGCCGCAGGGCCTCCTGTCCGTCCATCTCGGGCAGCATGATGTCCAGACAGACAAGGTCGTACGGCTGTTGCGCGTTCAGCGCCGCCGCGAATGCCTCAACCGCCTCGACACCGCTGACGGCGATGTCGCAGGCCCCGTAAGGCGACAGGATGGTTTGCAGGTACTTGCGGCTGGTGAAGTCGTCCTCGACGATGAGCACGCGCATGGAAGCCTCCGGACCGGTTCTGACGCCGGGGCCGGTGCGCCGTGAAGGCCGCGCCGGTGGCGTTCAGGCAATCATAAGGCTTCGCCCATGGAATGCAAGCCGTCATGGGGCAACCAATCATGCGCCCTACCCACTGCATGGACTACGTAATGCCACTTTACCGCATGGTTGCGCCAGCCTGCGGATATGCCGACACCCGGCCCCGGCACAAGCCGGAACCGGGCGATCATTGCATGGGCCTGGCGGGGGTCCCCGCCGCGCGCGGCCTGTAATTGGCTGCTACTTTGCGGACTTGAAGGCGTCGAAGCGGGTCCAGAGCACCGCGCCGATTTCCACGTCCTTCATGGCGCCATCGGGTCCCTTGACCTGTTCGGGCGCGGTGGTCAGCGCGGCAAAGCCCCACCAGCCCGCCAGCGGGCAGGCCACGGTAAACACGCCGTTGGCATCGGTCTTGACCACCTGGGTCACGTGGAACTCGGTGGGCGCGGCGTACTTGCCCTGGGCGTTGTAGTATTCCACTTCAACGTCCACGCCGGGGGCGGGCTTGCCGTCCAGCATGGCCACGCCGGTGAACACGCTGCCCGCGTAGTTGCCGAAGGGGCGGGTAAGGGGAATGATCTCGAACTTCAGCCCCGCCGGGGTATCCCAGCCGTCCTCGTTGCCGAAGGCGGGCACCACCACCTTGGTCAGATGCTGGATGTAGCAGTCTTCTTCCGGCTCCCAGTACAGCTTGGGCTCCATGGTGAACATGTACACGCCGGGCCTGGGGAAGGTGAAACCGGTCTTCCAGGCGGCCTTGCCCATGACCTTGGTTTCCTTCAGCGAGGCCAGAAGGTCGGTACGTTCGGTCTTGTCGCCGTCCACCCGCACCACGCCGAAGGCCTGGGGACGTTCCAGGTTCATGCCGTGCCCCTCGAAGGGGTGCGAGAACGACAGGGTGACGGTGGCGGCGCGCTTGGCGGCGGTGGCCACCGGGGCGTCGGGGATGATCATGCCGAAGTGGGCAAGGGCCGGGGCCGCCGTGACAAGCACCAGCGCCAGCGCGCCGACAAGCCTGCGAAGCTGCATGGGACACTCCTTTCCTGTTGATATGCGTGCAGGGATACGAAGCATGAAATATGAGATGCTTCGTTACACGAAACAGCATGTCGTGTCACCATCAAAAGCGCGCAAGGGCCGGGGATGCAGGCCGTATGGCCCGTGCCCCGGCTCTCGCGCAGGGGATGGAGTGCCGTCCTGATGCGCGCCGCAAGACACCCGATGCCGCCTGCAACGGTGATCCACCGGCCCCGTGCCCCGATGGCTCAAGCCTCTTCAGGGGGCACCGGAATGAACAGGACGCTTCGAGCGATCAGGCAAACCCGCCGTTCACCCGCACCACCTGGGCGTTGACCCAGCCGCCTTCCGACCCGGCCAGAAAGGACACCACGGCGGCGATCTCTTCCGGCGTGCCCAGCCGTTCCAGGGGGGCAAGCTTGCCGATGGTGGCGATCTGCTCCTCGGTCTTGCCGTTCAGGAACAGGTCCGTGGCCACCGGCCCGGGGGCCACGGCATTGACGGTGATGGACCGCCCCCGCAGTTCGTTGGCCAGCACCCGCACCAGCCCTTCCACCCCTGCCTTGCTGGCGATGTACGGCCCGTAGCCGGGGAAGGACTTGGCGATGACGCTGGTGGACAGGGCGATGATGCGCCCGCCCGCCGCAAGCGCGTTGGCCGCCTGGGACAGCACGTTGAAGGCGCCTGTCAGGTTGGTGCGCAGCACCTTCTCGAAGGCTGCGGTGTCGCCCCCGGCAATGGGCAGCATGGGCATGATGCCCGCGCTGTTCACCACCACGCCCACCTGGCCGAAGGCGTCGTGCGCGGCGGCGAACAGCCGCTCCACATCGCCCGCATCGCCCACATCGCCGGGCACGGCAACCGCCCGTCCCCCCGCACGGACAATGCCGTCCACCACGTCAAGCGCGGCGGCCGCGTTGCTGGCGTAGTTGACCACCACGCCGAATCCGTCCCGAGCCAGGCGCAGGGCGATGGCCCGGCCGATGCCGCGCGATCCGCCGGTGACGATGGCGTTTCTGGCTGTCGTTTCCATTGCGTGCTCCTTGCGTTGCCGTGTGCGGGCATGTGTCCGCGCGCGGGCATGAGGTCTACGGATGGGGAAGTAAGGAAAGGTCGGGGAAAGGCAATCGACGGCGGCTATCCGCGCCGACCGCGTTGTCCGGAATGGGCGGGATGGGCGGGATGGGCGGGGGTACGTGCCGCCACGGCGCAGTCCACGACCACGGCCCCGGCCCGCAACAGGCAGTCCACGGCACGGGCCAGCGTGGTGCCGGTGGTGCAGATGTCGTCCACCAGCAGAATGCGCCTGCCGCGCACGTCCGGGTGCGCGGCGAACGCCCCGCGCAGGTTGCGGCGGCGCTCCTGCCGTGAAAGCCCCGTCTGGGGACGGGTGGGCACCACGCGGGTCAGCCAGCCGGGGCGCAACGGCGCGCCCAGGGCGGCGGCGGGCAGACGGGCAAGCTCCAGGCACTGGTTGCAGCCCCTGCGGCGCAGCCGTTCCGGGTGCAACGGCACCGGCACCACTCCGTCGGGCCGGGGCAGGCCCGCGCAGGCCGTGGCCAGCAGCCCGCCCAGCAGACGCGCGGCGGCATGGTCCTCGGCAAATTTCACCCGCAACACCAGATGGCGCAGGGCGCCTTCATACAGGCCGTGCATGCGAAAGGCGGCCCATGGCGGCGGGGAGGCCAGACAATGGCCGCAGGGCGAATCCGGCAGGGTGGGCAGGGCGTGCGGCGCGCCGCAGCGCGGGCAGATGCCGCCCCGGCGCGGAGCCAAGGCCACGGTGCAGGCCGGGCACAAGGGCGGGGCATGGAAAAATGATTCCGCCGGACCGGGCGATGCGACGGCATTACCGCCGCGCGGGGTACAGGGAGGATCTGCGGCCTGCCCCTCGCACGGCCTGCCACAGGCGGCGCAACGCACTTCCGCCAGGCCGCAGGCGCGCGCCCACGCCGCAAGGCGTGCCCGAAGGGGATGCACCGGCTACTGGTTCACGGCCATGGCCTGGCCGTCGAACATGGCCCGCGCGGCATTGCCGCCGTATTCCAGCACTCGCGCGCAGGTTGCCGGATCGTTGGCGATGTCGTCCGGCCCGTCATAGCCCGCCAGCAGCAACGGTTCGGCCAGGGTGATGTTGAACGCCGCCAGAAAGTAGCGCAACGTCAGCAGGCTGCCGTCAAAGATATGCTCGCCCTTCTTGCGCCCGGCCACCAGGGCCACCCAGGCCGTGCGGCGCGGCAGGGACAGCAGCCGGGGGTCGCCCGCCTCGCGTCGCAGCCAGTAGGACTGGCCCCGGTCGATGAACGCCTTGAACATGGCGGGCAGGTGATAGAAGAATACCGGCGCGGCAAAAAACAGCGCGGGGGCCTCGTGCAGCATGGAGAACAGCGGAGCGCTGCGGTCGGTGCCTTCCAGAAAGCACCAGCCGTTGGGATCGTGCTGGCAACGATAGCAGGACACGCAGGGGCGCACCTCGTACTGGCGCATCAGCGTGACCTCTATGTTGCCGCCAGCCTCGGCGAATCCGCGCGCGAACAGGGCGGCCAGCTTGTCGCTGTTGCCGTTGGCGCGCGGGCTGCATGACAACGCCCGGGCAGGAATGGTGCTTGCGTTCATGGCTACTCCTTGCCGTGCCCCCCGGTGTGGCGCCCCCCACCGGCATCGTTTGGCTCCCCTGGCCCACCCGGCTCGCGCCACCGTGCATCGTCTCCGTCCGGCGTGCCTCGCCGGAAGCGGATTTCCGCATGGTCCTCGTGCCGGGTGACCTTGGCCTGCCAGCCGGAAACCGTGTGCAGCGCACCCAGCGCCGCATCCACGGACCCATGGCCGACCAGAAACACCAGAGCCGCATCAGGCTTGAAACGGAGGTACCAACCTACCTCCATGCCCACCCCTCAGCAGGTGGCTCGCAAATCGACAAGCAGCGGTTCCGGCATATACTTACGCTCCGAATATAACAGCCTGTACGTAAAGGCTACAGGGAAAACTCCGTGAAGTACGGGTTGTTCAATTTTTCGGAACCCACGGTGGTCTCAGGCCCGTGGCCCGGGTAGACCAGGGTGTCGTCGGGCAGGGTGAAGATCTTCTGCACCACCGAGCGGCGCAGGGCGTCCAGGTCGCCGCCGGGAAAGTCCGTGCGACCGATGGACCGGTGGAACAGCAGGTCGCCCACGATCACCGCGCCCGCCTGCGGAAAATGAAACGACAGGCTGCCCGGCGTGTGCCCCGGCGTGGCCAGGGCGCGGCAGGCGATGGCGCCCAGGTCCAGGTCGCCTTCTTCCACCGGCTGGTAGCTGAACGGCGTCACGCGGGGAAAGCCGAAGGCCCCGCCCCGGCCCAGTTCCGTCTCCATCAGGAAGGCGTCGGCTGCGCTCGCCAGCACCGGCGCGCCAGAGGCCTCCGCCAGGGCCGCCGCACCGTAGATGTGGTCGAAGTGCAGGTGGGTGATCAGGATGTGCGTAAGGGCAAGCCCGTTCTTTTCCGCGTACTGGAGCATGGGACGAGGCGCACCGCCCGGGTCCACGGCAATGGCCGCCCCGTCCAGGTGCACGAGGTAGCCGTTGGTTTCCAGCGGCCCCATGGGAAAGGTGGAAATGCGCGGCTTTACAGGGCTCACAAGGCCTCCAGCAGCAGAGTTTCAAGAGGGGCGCGGTCGGACGAGCCGCGCTGGGCGGGACGCCCGGCCGCGATGAGGGCCATGAATTCGTAACGCCCGGCGGGCAGCCCAAGGGCCTGCTCCACCTGTTCCGCCTGGTTGACGATCTCGCCCAGCCACACCGCGCCAAGACCCAGCGCATGGGTGGCCAGCAGCAGGTTCTGGATGCAGGCCCCCGCGCCCTGATGGTCCTTCATGGGGTGGTAGCACGCCTCGCGGTCGAGAAACACGGCCACCAGCACTCCCGCATCGCGCACGATGCGGGCATATTTGGTGCAGCCCGCCAGCGCCTCCTGCCGGGGGTCGCCGGGTCGCACCACCAGAAAGCGCCACGGCTGGTTGTTCAGCCCGCTGGGCGCCCAGCGGGCCGCGTCCAGCATGGCCACGATTTCGTCGCGGGTGACCGGCTCGCCGGTGAAGCGGCGGATGCTGCGGCGCTCGTGCAGGGCGTCGATCACGGCGCGGGATGCATCGGAAACATGGGGGTCCGTCATGGGTGTGTTCTTGGCACTGGCGGTTGGAAATTGGGCTCGGAAGGGATGAGCCGGAAACGGATGGGGCGGTTGCGCACGGCCTGACCGATTCGCGGCAATCCGGCTCGCGTCAATCCGGCTCTCGCCAAACTGGCTCGCGCCAAACTGGCTCGCGCCAAACCGGCCAGACCGGACGATCAGCACCATAGCCCAAGCCACCGCACGGTTCAACCTTTCCCCACGCTCCGGACGGCGTCATGTCCAAATGAGCACAGGGTGCGAAACCCCGCGCGCAGTTACGCACGCCTTTCCAACGGTGCGGAAAAACGGTATAAGCCATGCCCATGAAGCAGCCCACAGCACCCGGCGCCGCCGCGTCCGACAGTTCCCGGCCTTCCGCGCAGGCCGACCCCGTCTGTCCTCCTTCACGGGCCGCACGGTCTGCAACTCCGGCCTCGCCAATATGGCAGGTTCCGCTTACCCGGCGCGACCTGATCGCTTTCGAACACCGCCTGCGCGACGCCATGGCCCGCGTGCTGCCCTTCAAGGCGTACAGCCTGTATTTTCCCCGCGCCGCCAGCGGGCCGGAACCGCTGTGGCTGCCGCAGGAGCGCAAGCTGCTGGTGCCCCTGATGCATCAGGGCGAACAACTGGGCGTGTTCGTGGCGCGCGGCGTGCCCGCGCGCACGGCCCGCGCGCTGTCGCCGGTGCTGCCGGGCGTGGCCGGGCTGTGCCTGGAAAACCTGCAACTGTACAAGGCCAGCCTGACCGATCCGGTGACGGGCCTGGCTACCCGCCAACATTTATTGGACGCCATCGCGCGCGAGGTGGACTGCATCCGCGACTGCTTTTCCACCGCGTCGGAGGGCAAGTGCGACCTGGCCGCCGGGCATCGGGCCAGCATGGGCGTCATCGCCGTGCGCCTGGGCAGCCTGCGCGAGGTGGCGCGCGACCACGGCTACGTCTTTGCCGACCGGCTCATCGCCGCGCTGGCCGAAGAACTGCGCCGCGCCGCGCCGGAACAGGCCCTGACCGCCCGCACCGGGGACTTCGAATTCGCCCTGTTCGTGCCCGCGGGCACGTCCGGCGGCTGCCGCAAGCTGGCCGTGGACATGGTGCGCCGCCTGCGCGGGGTGACCATTACCTGCGGGCTCACCGACGAGCCGGTGGGGGTGGCCGTTTCCGCCGGGTTCGCCGTCTACCCGCAGGACATGGAAGGCGCGGCCTTTGCCCGCGACCATGGCGAACAGGCCAGGGTGCTGCTGCGCAAGGCCCGCCTTGCCGCTGCCGTGGCCGTGGAGGCCGTCGCCCTGTCCGTTGGAGATGGCGAGGGCAAGGGGGGCGACGCCGCGCCCGGCGTGCCGGTGATGGGCTTTTCGCGCATTCTGGCCGAAGGGGGCCGGGTGCTGGAAACCCTGCCCCTGTCGCGGGTGGTGGTGAGCCTTGGCGGCAACATGAACGCCCGTGAAGGGCAGCGCTTTTCCGTGTGGTCGGTGGCCTACCCCGTGCGCGGCGGCTCGCAGGAGCCACGCCAGCCCCTGTACAAGGGCGAGGTGGTGCTGATGGAGGTACGCGACAACACCTCGCTGGCCGAAATCATGCATGTGGGCGACCCCACCTGGGCGGTGGAACCCGGCGACCGGCTGACCCTGCTGCCCGAGGAAAAGGGCGTCACCGTACGCGACGGCGGCGGGGAAGCCCCGCGCACCGATCCGCTGACCGGGCTGTTCCGCCATGGCGACTTCCTGGCCCGCTGGAGCGCCGAACGCGAGCGCTGCGACGCCTTCGCCCTGGCGCTCATCCGCCTGTCGGACGAAGGCCGCGAACCGGAAGGACGCGCCGCGCATCCGGAACAGTTGATGGCAGAGGCCGCCCAACTGTGCCGCGACCTGCTGGGGCCGCAAGCCCTGGGGGGGCGCTACGGCCTGAACAGCCTGATCTTCTTCCACCCCGGCATGACGCCCGACGGGCCGGGCGGGGCGCGCGAAACCTACGCCGCGCTGTGCGACGAACTGGAACGCCGCCTGCGCATCGGGGCCGCCGTGGGGGTGGCCTGCCATCCGTACCTCAGCTACCGCAAGGCCGACACGCTGGAAAACTGCCTGAAGGCCCTGGAGTACGCCATGCTGCTGCCCGCGCCGCGCGTGGGCGTGCTGGATTCGCTGGCGCTGAACATCAGCGCTGACAAGCGCTACAGCCTGGGCGACACCTTCGGGGCCATCGAGGAATACAAGCTGGCCCTGCTGGCGGACGAAGGCAACACCATGGCCTGGAACTCGCTGGGGGTGTGCATGGCCGGGCTGGGGCGGCATTCCGAGGCGCGCCGCCACTTCGGCGAGGCGCTGACGCGCAAGCCCGGCGACCCCATGGCCCTGTACAACCTGGGCACCGTGTGCCAGTCCGAGGGCGAAACGGCGGAAGCGCGCGACTGCTTCCGCAAATGCCTGCGCAACGCGCCGGGGCACGTCTACGCCCTGATCCGCCTGGGGCAACTGGCCGAAGGCGAGAAACGCTTCGCCCAGGCCCGCCAGTACTACACCAAGGCCGCGAAACTGGCCGGCGGCGCGGCGCTGACCTGCCGCCACCTGGCCCGGCTGTGCATGCGCCAGGGCCGCCCGGACGAGGCCCGCGAACACCTGCACGAGGCGTTGCTGCACAACCCGCAGGACGCCATCGCCTTGCAGCTCATGGCCCGGCTGTACCTGGACGGCGGCGAGGATCCGGAAATCGCGGAAGTGATGGCCCGGCAAAGCGTGGCCCTGCGGCCCGACCTGAAACAGGGCTGGCTGGAACTGGCCCGCGCCCTGCAGGTCCGCGGGCGCGACCATGACGCCCGCGAGGCCCTGCTGCGGGCCGGGGAACGCTGAAGAACGGAATGGTGCGGCGGGTTCGTGGCGCTTGCCACGCAGGACGCGACAGGGGCGGCTCCAAGCGGCGCCGGAATCGCATGGAGCAGCATGGGCCCACACGGCCTGACACGGCCTGCAATCGGGTGACACGGCCTGACGCGGCCTGACGCGGCCTGACGCGGCCTGACGCGGCCCGATACGGCCCGATACGGCCTGATACGGGGAGACACGGCCTGACACGGCCTGATACGGGATGACACGGGGTGACCGCACTGCCGCGCGGCGGCTGGCCCCATTGCGCGCCCCTTGCGCACTGCCAATTGATTGGGTACTCTTTCAATGTGAGGAACCCGACGCCCGGAACGCCACTGACGTTCCCCCCTGCCTCACCGCAACCGCAACGGCCCGATCCGGCCGCGCGCGGCCGCAGCCCCTCCCCCCTACCCCGCCGGTATCCTGACCGGACCACATGGACCCCGCGCCCCCATCACCAGAGCCGCATCTGCGGCACATCGCCTGGAACGGCCTGAGCCTGTCCGTCCCGTACGACTGGCAGCCCCACGACGTGGAGCACCATTTCCTGTCGCTGGCCCGGCACGGCCGCACCACCCTGGAATGCGCCTGGCGGCCCGATCCCGCCGAATTTTCCATCCCGCGCCGCCGTGCGGCCCTGGAACGCCAGAACCGCCGCCTGCCCGGCTTCACCGCCGACCCGCGCCGGGTGCCCGCCCGCTGGGCGCAGGTGCTGGCCGCGCTGCGCCCCCGGCTGACCTACGTGCCCTTTGCCTGGCACGGGGGCTGCGGGGCGCTGTGCCATGACGGCGAAGCCCGCTGCAACATCGAGGTGCGCTTTCCGGCGGGGCCTGCCACCGCCCCGGACGATCGTGATGCCCATGGTGGCCCGAAGGCTCGCAAGGATCATGACGCCCCGGCGGTTCTGGATGCCCATACCGCACATGACGGCAAGGACGCCGCCGAAACCGGCGCGACCCCGCCCGTAACCCGGCTGCACGCCCCGCAACCCGACGAGGCCTCCCTGTTGGAAGCCGCGTCGGTACTGACCACCCTGCGCCTGCACCCCCGGCATGAAGCCGTGCCCTTCCGGCTGCACGACCTGGAACTTGCGGCGCCCGCCGGTTTTGCCCTGCGCGACTTCACCTTTCGCCCCGGCCTGTGCGCCCTGCACTTTCGCCGGGGGGCGGACACCCTGTCCGTGGAGCGGCTTGCGCCCGCCAACGTGGTACTGCAGGGGCTGCCCCTGCGCCACTGGGCCGCCCGCAAGGCAGGCCTGGACACGCGCGAGGTGCACGCGCGCCTGCCCCACTGCCAACCGAACCGCGCCCGGGAATCCGCCTTCTGGCAACGCGTTGCGCGCCGCACGCTGCTCGGCGCCCTGCCCATGTTGCGTGGTCTGGCACGCGCCGCCATCCACGAGGAAGGCGCGGCATGGCTTGTCGGGGACGCAAACAAACTGGTGGCGGTCTGCCTGTGCAGCACCGGTGGGCCGGTCCCCGACATCATGGCTGCGCTGTGCGCCAGCCTGCGCATCATCGAGACGGACTGACGCTCCATCGACCGACACCGCGCCCGTGGCATCCTGCCGTCAGGCCTTCCATGCAACCCGCGCAAAAATGCGACGGCGCACAGGGTATCCCCTGCCCGCCGCCGCAGCGTGCCGCCATGTGGTTCCCGCCATCCCTGCGCCTTTCCGCGCCCAGTCCGCTCATACAAGTACGGCTCGCACCAGTCCGCTCATACCCATACGGCCCGCACCAGTACGGCCTCACAATCACCCGCGCCGGAGCCTAGTAGACCTTTCTCTTGGAAAACCCCGTTCCCAGCACGTTGAAGGTGTTCTCCACGATCATGAACGCGTTGGGGTCATGCCGGAACACCGTTTCTTCCAGACGCTTCAGCTGATAGTTCTGCACCACGGTCATCAGCACCTGCTTGTCGCGTCCTGTAAAGGCGCCCTTTCCTTGCAGGAATGTGGCGCCTCTGTGCAGATGCTGCAATATCTCCGCCGCGATGCATTCCGCACATTCTGAAACGATGAACACCATCTTGCGCTGGTTGAACAGCGAGTGCACGTAATCCATCACCTGTGAATACGTGTATACCAGAATGACGGAATACAGCACCATGTCCACGTCCAGCGTGGCCAGACCAACCATGAACAGCACGAAATTGTAGAGAAAGCTCACCTGTCCCACGCGCATGCTCCAGCGCTGGTGCAGTATGATGGCAATGATGGTCATGCCGCCTTCGCTGCCCAGCGAACGCAACACGATGCCAAGGCCCGCCCCGCATACGGTGCCTGCCGCCACCGCTGCCAGCAGCGGGTTGGTGATGTGCGCCTGCCAGGTGATGAACTGCGCGGCTATGGTGGTCACCGCCGTGCCGTACAGGCTGTACAGGAAGAAGCGACGGCTCACGAACAGCCAGCCCAGCACGAAGATGGGCAAGTTGAGCAGCAGGTACCACACGGCAGGCGACAGAATGCCCGTCGCGTAGTAGATATAGATGCCCGTGCCGAAGATGCCGCCGGAGATGAACCCGTGCGGCACGGCAATGGACTTCATGCCCAGCGAGAACAGCGTGCCCCCGATGGTCAGCAGCGCCAGGTTCCACCATACGGTCATGCTGACGTTGCGCAATTCCCTTTCGAACATCTTCTTCCCCCTGTTGCCTGCCAACGCCGTGACGGAACGTGTCACTGCCGGCCATGAGACTGCGTGCCGTTGCCCGTTTTACCACTGCCCCGCCTGGCCGGACAGCCCCGCCGTGCCGACCGCGCATGCCCGGCACCGGATGTTTCGAAGAATTCGGCGCGGTTCTTCCCGTCGGGCGCCCGGCGGGTGGTTGTGCTCCGCCCGGAAACAGGTATAGAATGGTTCCAACAGGATACCCTAGACCGTCAACGCGTACCATCCGCCACGAGGGAGGATTTACCCCATGCTCATTCGCGAATGGATGACCCAGGATGTCATCACCGTAACGCCTGATACGTCAATGATGAAGGCCTCCAAAATCCTCAAGGAGAACCGCATCCGCCGCCTGCCCGTGGTGGACGCCGAAGGCCGTCTGATCGGCATCGTCTCCGACCGGGACATCAAGGAAGCCTCGCCCTCCAAGGCCACCACGCTCGACATGCACGAGCTGTACTATCTGCTTTCCGAAATCAAGGTCAAAGACATCATGACGCGCGACCCGTTCACGGTGCGCGCCGACGACACGGTGGAAACCGTGGCCCTGAACATGATCGAAAAGCGCATCGGCGGTCTGCCCGTTGTCGACGACGCGGGCAAGCTGGTGGGCATCATTTCCGACAGCGACGTGTTCAAGG
The DNA here is from genome assembly GCF_000504305.1 of Nitratidesulfovibrio termitidis HI1. Lineage (NCBI taxonomy): Bacteria > Pseudomonadati > Thermodesulfobacteriota > Desulfovibrionia > Desulfovibrionales > Desulfovibrionaceae > Nitratidesulfovibrio > Nitratidesulfovibrio termitidis. The sequence goes on along the minus strand of NZ_KI632512.1, from coordinate 3,817,001 downwards.
TGCTCATCACCATCACCGGCGTGCGCCACGGCGGCGTGCAGTTCGCCTTTGAACTGGAAAACACCCCCGGCACCTTGAAGCCCATCGTGGACACCCTGCGCGAACACAACGCGCGCATCATCTCCATCCTCACCTCCATGGACGATTCCAGCGGCCCCACCCGCCGGGTGTACATCCGCATCCTGCCCATGGACCGCGCCGAGGAAAACCGCATCATCGAAGCGGTAAAGAGCCGCTTCACGCTCATGTACTGGGCGCGCGACAACGTGCACCCCGCCTAGCGGCGCAACGGATCGGCCCTGCCGCCTGGCATTCGTCCGCCCCCGTCTTCTGATCGTACACGGCCCGCACCCCCCAAAAAGGTGCGGGCCGTTTTCGTGCCTATCACCCTGTGCAGGCACCCTTCGTCCCGGTGCCGGAAAAAAGAAAACCGGGGGCCTTGCGGCCCCCGGCGGGGTGTGCGGTTTCAGGCAGAGTAAGGCTTAGAACTCGTAGATGAAGTTGAAGACCAGCTTCTTGGCGTCGGAGTAGTCGTCCGTGCCCCAGGTGTCTTCATCCATGTCGAGCTTGATCCAGCCCATTTCGACCACGAGGGAAAGGTTCTCGTAGATCTTGTAGGTGGTGTCGAAGTTCACTTCGATGGCGCTGTCTTCGTCGGTCAGGAACACTTCACCAGCGGTGGGAGCGAACGCGGTGATGACGGCGCTGTTGCCCTTCACCACGTCGGCGTCGTTGGTGCCCTGCATGTACACCACGCGGAACACGTGGGACAGGTTTTCCATGAAGGTGATGTCGGCCAGCTGCAGGCCCACGGCCCAGGTGCCGGCGCCGTTAAGACCGAAGTAGGTGTCCTGGCGGTACACGGAACCGGGGAAGCCGAAGCTGGTCACGCCCCAACCGGTGGGGGAGAGGGAAGGCATGCGTTCGGAACCGTCGGTGATGTCGTCGTCTTCGCCAGAGCCGTACCAGGCCAGGATGCCGGGCTTGACCATGTCGAGCTGGTATTCGGCAAGGGCGGCAACCAACCAGCCAGCGCGCTCGGCGGATTCAGCGTCGTCGTCGGCGGTCTTGGAGCCGTACACGGCGTCGACCTTCAGCGAGAAGGGCGAGAAGGCGCTCATTTCGAACGCCACGCCGCCCCACCAGGCGTTGTAGGTGTCAGAGCCCTGGTCGATGCCCGCAGGAGCAATGGATTCAGCCATGCTCAGCATGCCCTGCTGGAATTCCCAGCCACCAGTGGCCGTAGCGGCACCAGGATTCACGTCCTTGCCCACGGAAGCGTACACGCCGTAGGGGGTGACCTTGAAGCCGTCCAGGGTCACGGGCACGGCCAGGCCGAACACGTCGACTTCGTCGAAGTCGTTCTTGGTGTTGGTGGTGTTGCCCGAATCGTTGTCGAACGGACGCGCCCAGAAGGCGGTCACGCCCACCATGTCGTTGACGGCGTAGGACAGCGTAAGGGCGGCCACGTCGTCGTCGAACACGGGGGAGGAAGGCACCACGGCGCCGGGCAGGGCCAGACCCTGGATACCCATGCGCACCTTCAGGGCGGTATTGGGCACCATCCAGTCGATGTACGAACGACGCACTTCGACGTTGGTGCGGTCAGCGCCAAGCGCGCCGCCCTGGTCGCCACGGCCCCACACGGTGTTGCCGATTTCAAAGAACACGACGCCCTTCAGGGATTCGCTGGCGATGACGTCGATCTGGGTGCGGAAGCGCTGGCTGGCGGAGAAGTCGTCATCGCTGCGGCTGTCGTCATCCATGGAGGTGTAGTCGCCGCTGTCCAGCCACGAGAAATCGAACGCCCACACGCCCTTGGCCTTGATGTCGGCGGCCTGGGCAGCGGAGAAGGCGCCCAGCACCAGTGCGAAGGCCAGCATCAGGGTAGCAAAACGTTTCATGAAAGCTCCTTCCTTCTTTGCTGTTGGGGGTTGCCTGAAACCACCCGCACTACCTACCCGAAGTTTAAAATTTTGGCAACAATCGTGCGACAGGCTCTTTTCTCCCGCAACTGCGCCCATTTTTTGTACGACAAAATTGGCAATTATCACTATATACACAAACAACCCAAGACACCCTTAGCCGTTCTGAGCGGGTGCATGGGCTGTACCCGCGCCTGCCTTTACCACAGTCCATTGCCCGCCTGGGCGAACCACGCAAAAAGGGGAGGCCTTGCGGCCTCCCCTCGGAGTGCGTCAGGAACAATGCAACCTAGAAGCTGTACTTGAGGTTGAAACCGAGCTTCCAGGCGTCGCTGAAGTCGTCGGTGCCCCAGGTGTCTTCGTCGAAGTCGGCCTTGATGTAGCCCATTTCAACGATCAGGTCCAGGTTGTCGTAGATCTTGTAGAAGTGATCGATGTTCACTTCGATGGCGCTGTCTTCTTCGGTCATGTAGATGCCGTTGTCGGTCTTGACCGGGTTGCCAGCGGCGGCGGCCATGTCTTCGTCGTTGGTGCCCTGCATGTACACAACGCGAACGGTGTGCTTCAGGTTTTCCACGAAGGAGATGTTGGCCAGTTGCACGCCAACGCCCCACATGCCGGTACCGCTGACGGACACGATGGAGTCGGTGGCGATGGGCGCGCCGACCTTGTCGAAGCCGAAGGAGGTGGGACCGAAGTCGGGCATGACGTAGGGCATGCGCTCGGAACCGTTGGTGGCGTCGTCGTCGTCACCAGAGGCGTACCAGGCGAAGATGCCGGGGGTCATCATGTCCATCTTGTAGTCGACAGCACCGATAACCATCCAGCCGGAACGATCCATTTCTTCGTCGTCGCCGTCAACGGCGCCGTACATGGCGTCCATCTTGAAGGACAGGGGCGAGAACATGGTCAGTTCGAAGGACGCACCGCCCCACCAGGCGCTGGTGTCGTCAGAGAAGGTGCTGGAACCGGTGGGATTCACAGGACGCAGGCCGTAGGCGGCCTGACGGCCGGAACCGCCGTTGGCGCCGGTGGCGGTGGGGTTCACATCCTTGCCGAGGGAGCCGTACATCGCCCAAGGGGTGATCTTGGCGCCGTCGAGGGTCACGGGCACGACCAGGCCGAACAGGTCGAGCTCGTCCATGTCATTGGAGTCGTTGGTGGTATTGCCGGAATCGTTGTCGTACGGACGCGCCCAGAAGGCGGTCAGGCCGACCATGTCGTTGAACTTGTAGCTCAGGGTAAGGGCGGCCACGTCGTCGTCGAGAACCGGCGAACCGGCCACGGCGCCAGGCAGGGCCAGGCCCTGGATGCCCATGCGGACCATCAGGTCGGTGTTGGGCACGGTCCAGTCGATGTACGAACGCTTCACTTCAACGACGGTACCGTCGGCGCCGAGAGCGCCGCCCTGGGAGCCGCGGCCCCAGATGGTGTCGCCGATTTCGAAGAACACCACGCCGCGCAGGTTTTCGCTGGCGATGATGTCGATCTGGGTGCGCAGGCGCTGACGGGCGTCGAAGTCGTCTTCGCTGTTGCCGTCCTGGTCACTATCCTGGAAGTTGGTGTTGTCCAGCCACTGGAACGCGAAGTCCCACTGGCCTTTCACCTTGATGTCGGCGGCCGAGGCGCCGGCGACGGAGCCGAGCACCAGCATGGCGGCGAGCATCAGAGTAACGATGCGCTTCATTGTTTTCCCTTCCTTCCTTTGCGGTTCAAGTGCGATGTTCCTGACGCGGGAACACGAGGTTCGGGATGGAACGTACTCCACCCGGAAAACCTTGGCAAGAGTCGGTGTAAAATTTTTTTTACGGTAGAGGATTTTGGTCCGCCGCCCCCGAAACCGGCCGCACCATCCGGCCGTGCCCCGCCAACGCTTGACGCACGCAAGCCGATGGGGGAGACCGGAACGCGGCGGCGCGCACTTCACGTTTCCTTTGCCCACGGCCCGCCACCCGAAAGTCACGCTTTTGACACATGGCACCGCCCCGGCGGGCCGCCCTTCTTCCGCATGCAAAAGCCCGTAATGTCCAGCATTCCCGATACGCCCGGAGTCTACCTGTATAAGGACGCCGCCGGGCGCATCCTGTACGTGGGCAAGGCCAAGCACCTGCGCAAGCGCATCGCGTCCTACTTCCGGGAGGCCGCCGAAGGCGCGCCGCCGCCGCAAACGCCCAAGACCATCGCCATGCTGCGCCAGGCCGAACGGCTGGACACCCTCAGCACCACCACCGAAAAGGAGGCGCTGCTGCTGGAGGCCAGCCTGATCAAGAAGCATCGGCCCCGCTACAATATCGTGCTGCGCGACGACAAGCAGTACGTGCTCTTTCGCCTGCAGAAGAAGCATCCCTACCCGCGCCTGGACATCGTGCGCGCAGTGCGCCGCGACGGCGCCCAGTATTACGGCCCGTTCACCTCCGCCGGGGCGGCCCGCGCCACGTGGAAGGCCATTCACCGTGCCTTTCCCCTGCGCCGCTGCACGGACAGGGCACTGGAAAACCGGGTGCGCCCCTGCCTGTATCATTTCATAGGGCAGTGCCTTGCCCCGTGCGTGTTCGATGTGCCGCAGGGCGAATACGCCGCGCTGGTGCAGCGGGTGGAGATGCTGCTGGCGGGCCGCTCGGGCGAACTGGTGGGCCAGTTGCGCACGGAGATGGAAGCTGCCTCCGAGGCGCTGGAGTTCGAACGTGCCGCCGGGCTGCGCGACCAGATCCGCGCAGTGGAACGCACTGTGGAACGCCAGGCCGCCGTGCTGCCGGGCGGGGGCGACCTGGACGTGGTGGGCATCGCGGACACCGGCGGCGGGCTGGGACTTGGCGTGCTGTTCGTGCGCCAGGGCGCGGTGCTGGATGGCCGGGCCTTCCTGTGGCCGGGCCTTGGCTTCGAGGAGGCCCCGGAACTGCTGCTGAGCTTCCTGGGGCAGTTCTACGGCCCGCATTCGGCCATTCCCGCGCGCATCGTGGTGCCGTGGCTGCCCGTGACCGAAGGGACGGAAGGGACAGAAGGGACAGAAGGGACGGGGGAAAACGACGCCGCCGGGACTTCCCCGGCCACGGCTGTACCGCTCCCCCCTGAAGGGTTGGGCGACGCAGCAGCACCGGATGCATCGTCTCCATTGGCCGAACTGGCCGAATCAGAGGAATCGGGCGCGCTGGCTCCCCTCCATCCGCCCGCGCCCATCTCCCCCCAGGCGGCCACGGACATGAGCCTGCGCGCCATAGAGGAAACCCTGGCCGACCTGCGCGGCGGTCCGGTGCGCATCGTGGCGCCCCGCTCGCCCGAAGAGAACCGGCTGGTGGACATGGCCGCCGCCAACGCCCGCGAACATGCCCGCCGCGAGGCGGAAGCCCCCCTGCCCGACCTGCTGGCCCGCGCCCTGCACCTGCCCGCGCCGGTGCGCCGGGTGGAGGCCGTGGACATTTCACACACCGGGGGCCGTTCCACCCGCGCGGGCATGGTGGTCTTCGAGGATGGACGCCCGGTACGCGACGCCTGGCGGGCCTATGCCCTCGACCGTCTTGTGGACCGTCCCGCCGACCGTCCGGCGGGCAGCCCCGCCGACCTGCCTGCCTCCAACGCGCCAGACGGTCTGCCAGGCTGTCTGCCAGACGAGAACATGGACGGGCAGGCGGGCGAGGCCCCCGAAACCTCCACCGACAACACTGGCCAGTTCCTCACCTTCACGGCAGGCGACGACTACGCCGCCCTGGCCGAGTGGGCCCGGCGGCGCATCGCCTCCGGCCCGCCGTGGGCGGACCTGGTATTGATTGACGGCGGGCGCGGCCAGCTTTCCGCCGTGCAGCGGGCCGTCCGCGAGGCAGGCGGAGAAGGGCTGTTCGCGCTGGCCTCCATCGCCAAGGCCCGCACAGAGGATGGCCGGGCCGACCGCCGCGCGGGCAACGTGGCCGACCGCATATTCCTGCCGGGCCGGGCCAACCCGCTGCCCCTGCGCGACGGCGCGCCGGAACTGCTGTTTCTTCAGCACGTGCGCGACGCCGTGCACGACTTCGCCATCGGGCGGCACCGCCGTGCCCGCGCCGGGGCGGCCCTGACCGGCGAATTGCAGCGCGTGGAAGGGGTGGGCCCCAAGACCGCGCGCCTGCTGTGGGACCGCTTCGGCACGCTGGCCGCCATGCGCGCCGCCAGCGAGAAGGAACTGGCGGAAGTGCCGGGCATCGGCCCGCGCCGGGCACGCCAGATACACCAGCGACTGAAGGAGATGGACACCTCCCGCCGCCGCTGACGGGATGTCGGCCCCTCCCCCCTGCTGGCGCACGCCGCGCGGGGCCATCCGCTGGCAGACTTCACGGACAGGCCTCTCTGGCAGGTATCCCCGGCAATCATCTGCTGACGGGGCGTCCGACAAAAAGCCCGCCACGACTGCGTGCGCCCTCCCTTCGGCAATCCGCGCCCGACTGCCGCCGATCACACGGTTTTCCCCGTGCGCTCCGCAGGTTCCATGGACCGGCCCATTGCCTTGCAGCGCAACTTTGCGCAGTATGGGGCCGCCATGGAAACTCCGGCGGATTCCCCGCCGCATCCTTTGGACGCGGGAAGCACATGACACGCCTGCTGCACGACCATGCCGGAACCGGCCTTTGCGCGGTGGCCCCCTCGGGCCGCGTGCTTGGCGTGAGCGGACTGTTCCTGCGCGCACTGGGCCTTGCAGCGCCCCCATCCGGCGCCATGCTGCACGACCTGCTGCCGCTGTCCGAAACCTGCCCTCCCTGCGCGGGATGGCTCTGGCTGCTGGACCTCCCCCCCGCCCGGCAGGACCCGCACCACCCGCACGACGCAGCGGGCAACGGGCGCACGCCTGCGGCAGGGCCACGCCACGCCCGCGTGCGCGGAGGCGTGCTGGTGTGCACCCTGTCCCCTGCCGAAGCGCGCGCCATCCCCGATTGCCCCGCCCTGCAAGACCCGCCTGATCCTGCTGCCGACACCAGCGGCCGGCCAGCGACCCATGGGCGTGCAGGCGTGCTGCTGCAACTGCATGCCCCCGATCTGCCAGATCTGCCAGACCTGCCAAGCCTGCCATATCTGCCAAGCCTGCCATATCTGCCTGATATGCCTGATATGCCTGATATGCAGGATATGCCTGATACGCCGGCCAAGCCGGAATTGCCGGACCTGCCTGTCGGGACGAACGATCCTGCCGGAGTGGATGCAGCGGCAACGCCGTATCCACACCCCGCTGTGCCGGACGCCCATCTGCGCCAGGCGCTGGACGCCCTGTCCGTGGGTCTGGCGCACGACTTCGGCAACGTGGTGGCCTCCATCCTCGGGTTCGCGGAAATCGCCATCTCGCGCCTGCACGCGGCACCCGCCACGCCGCACGCCACCGACCCCATGGTGCTGCGCAGCCTGGACAACATCGTGCTGGGCTGCCAGCGCGCCCGCGAAGTCATCGCCTTTGCCCAGTCCGTTGCCGGGCGGGTGGACCTGAACACGGAACCTGTCGACCTGCACGCGCTGGTCACCGCATGGTGCGCCGAACTGGCGGATGAACTGCCTCCCGACGCCCGGTGGGCGGTATCCTGCGGCCTGCCCCCGGAGCGGCTCTCCCCGTCACTCCAGTCACCCCCAGCGTCCACGGCGTCCACGGCGTCCACGGCGTCCACAGCATCCACGGCTGCAAGGGCAGCCGGGGCAGCCTCGCCCTCCCCGGTCGCCACCAGCCAGCCCGGCCCTCAGGGGCAGCCCTCCCACGCCGACCGGCTGTCCCACCCCGACCGGCTCCCGCTGGTACGCGTGGATGCGGCCCGCCTGCGCGAAGCCTTTGCCGAGATATGGCGCAACGCCGCCTGGGCGGTGCAGGGCGCGGATGTGGACCGGATGCGCACCACGCAATCGCCGGACGGCACGGGCAGCGCTTCTCCGGCATCACCCGCCCATTCCGCGCGCACGTCCCCTGACGATGACAGCCCCGCCGGACGCATTCTGGTGGAAACCACCCTGGTCCCGGCCTCGCCCCGCCTTCCCGGCCGCTGGGTGCGCGTACGGGTGCGCGACACCGGCAAGGGCATGGATGCGGACACCCTGTGCCGCATGCGCGACCCCTATTTTTCCACCAAGGCCCGGCACGAGGGCAAGGGACGCGGTCTGGCCCGCGCCGCGGGCATCGTGCGGGCCCACGGCGGGCGGCTGGACATCGTGGCAGGGCCGGGCCTGGGCTGCATGGTGGACATCCTGCTGCCCGTGGCCGGCTGAGCCTGCCCAGGAGCCTGACGCATGGCCAATGTGCTCATCATCGACGACGACGAGTTGTTCTGCGAAATGCTGCGCTCGGCCATGGAGATGGAAGGACACGCCTCGTCCGCCGCCCATTCGCTGGCGGACGGCGCGCGCCTGCTGGAACGCGACGTGTTCGACGCCGTGTTCCTGGACGTGCGCCTGCCCGACGGCAACGGCCTGGACATGCTGCCCCGGCTGCGCCACATGGCCAGCCCGCCCGAGATCATCATCGTCACTGCCGCGGGCGACCCGGACGGCGCGGAACTGGCCATCACCGACGGGGCGTGGGACTACGTGGAAAAGCCCGCCTCGCTGGAGCAGATGCGCTTCACCCTGGATCGCGCCCTGCGCCACCGCAACCGGCAGTCACGCCAGCAACGCCGACCGCTGGACACCGGAGGCATCGTGGGCGCCAGCCCCCGCCTGGCCGCCTGCCTGGAACGGCTGGCCGAGGCCGCCATGGGCGACGCCGCCGTGCTCGTCACCGGAGAAACGGGCACCGGCAAGGAACTGTTCGCGCGGGCCCTGCACCGCAACAGCCGCCGCGCCTCCGGCCCGTTCATCACCCTGGACTGCGCGGCCCTGTCACGCTCGCTGCTGCACAGCGAACTGTTCGGCTACCAGCGCGGGGCGTTCACCGGCGCCCTGGAATCGCGCGCGGGGCTCATCCGCCAGGCGCACGGCGGCACCCTGTTCCTGGACGAGGTGGGTGAACTGCCCCTGGCCCAGCAGAAGGCCTTTCTGCGCGTGCTGCAGGAGCGGCGGTTCCGGCCCATCGGCAGCAAGGAAGAGGTGGAAAGCGACTTCCGCCTGGTGGCCGCCACCAACCGCAACCTGCCGGACATGGCCGAACGCGGCGCCTTTCGCAAGGATCTGCTGTTCCGCCTGCAGGCCGTGGAACTGCAACTGCCCCCCCTGCGCGAACGCAAGGAGGACATCCGCGAACTGGTCACCACCCACGCAGCGCGCATCTGCCGCCGCGACGGCATCGGCGCCAAGGGTTTCGAACCGGATGTGTTCGAGGCCCTGGCCGCGCACGACTGGCCCGGCAACGTGCGCGAACTGGTCAACGTGGTGGAGGGGGTGTTGCTGCTGGCCCGCGAGGAGCCGGTGGTACACCTGGAACACCTGCCCGTTCCGTTGCGGGCCCGCATGGTGCGCCACCGGCTGGCGCCCGGAACCGGGGCCAATGCCACCGGTGCGCCCAGTACGGTGGGTACGGTGGGTACGGCGGGGAACGCCGGAATGGCAGGCATGGTATGTGTCGCCGGACAGGCCGGGCAATGGGGGCTGGGCGGATTTGCGCCGGGCAAGCCTTGCGCGGCCCACCCGGCAGCACGGGATGGCGCCCTGCCGCCGGACATCTGCCCTGCCGCCGCCGGGGGACTGCCGGGCCAGCCCTGCCCGGTCGAACTTTTTCCCGCCCCCTTGCCCCCGGGCAGCACGCCACGCCCGTGCCCAGCCCCGCCGCAGGCCTGGAAGGACCACCGCAATGCCGCTCTGGGCAGCGTGGAAAAGGGCTACCTGCACCATCTGCTGCTGGCCAGCGAGGGCAACATCACCAGGGCCGCCCGCATGGCCGGGCTGTCGCGCCAGCGGCTGTACGCGCTGCTCCGCAAGCACGGGGTGATGCGACAATGGAGGGATGACGAAGCGTCCATAAAACAATGACATTGTCAATTTTAACAAGACAAAGTGCCTATAAAGGTTACATCACCCCTTTGTCGTTTAGCCGACAGAACAATGCAACCATGTTTTTTCATTGACTAATCATAAAAATAACACCGTGGTATGACTTTTGATATGGCGTGAGTGTGTAACTCCAGATCACCAACCAGGAGACCGCTCATGCTTTCCGAACTGACCAAGATCGTCCATGGCATCGTGCTGGACAGCCCCACCCCGACCAAGGCGCTGGCCAAGGAAATAGGCAAGCCCTACTCCACCCTGCTGCGCGAGATCAATCCGTACGATACCGGGGCCAAGCTGGGCGTGGAAACGCTGCTTGAAATCATGAAGCACACCGGCAACATCAGGCCGCTGGAATACATGGCGCGGCAACTGGGCTACCGCCTGGAACCCGATGCGGGCGGCGCGGAAATTCACCGCACCCTGCTGCCGTTGCGCATGTCCGCCGAACGCTAGCCCGGCACCCACGGAAAGCAACCCGATAGTCCCACGGCATGTACCGGTCGAATATTGGCCAGACATTGGCCAGACATTGGCCATATACTGACCGGGCATTGACCGGGCACTGGCATTTGCAGGCTTGAGTCCATATGCTGCCCCGTGGCGCCAGCGAAAGCCGCCCGGCACAGGCAAGCCCCCGCGCCACCCCCGGCGCGCCATCATCCTGCGGGCCGTCCCCGCAACCACTGGAGGTCAAGGTGCGGATTCTGGTCGTGGACGACGATGCCGTGACGCTGTGCTTTCTCGAAGCCCTGCTGTGCAGTTGGGGGCACGAGGTGGCCACGGCGGACAACGGGCGCACGTGCATGACCCGCCAACGCACGACCCCCGCCGATGTGGTGATCACCGACATCATCATGCCCGAGCAGGATGGCCTGGCCACCATTGCGCAACTGCGGCGCGAGTTTCCGGGGGTCAAGGTCATCGCCATGTCCGGCGGCACCCCGGTCATGGACATGGAATCGGCCATCCGTACCGCCCATCTCATGGGCGCGGACGCCGTGCTGCCCAAACCGCTGGACACCGACGTGCTGCGCGGGGCACTCCGCACCGTGGCCGCGCCGCGCGTACTGGCCGCCACCGCCAGCCACCCGGATTCCCCCCACGTGTCCATGCCTTTGCCCAAGCTCTGCTGAACCTCCCTTTCCCCGCCTGCCCGCCTGGCATCCATCTGCACCGTCCACCCCGCAGATTGTCACGTGCCGAACACGCCGGACACCAGGAACGCGCCCGCGCAGATCCATGTGCGCGGGCATGCTGATCTGGCTGCGCCTGCTTCCATTCACCTCCCTTCGTTCAAACGTCATCCCCCCCATGCCGGACCCGCATCCCCAAAGCGCCGTCCCCACCCAGCCCCGCGCCAACACTACCTTCGTCATACCCCTTCCTGCTTCTGCCCGCTCCACGCCCCCAACTATCTTCCCCATCGATAGCGCGTACGCATATTCATTCATGGGGCTCGCCCGACTGTCGATGAACACGAATTCCGGATAGTTCATGTGAAATCCATAACACCACAGAATTCATGAATGGAAACCACATGAAAAAATTCCAGAACAACGTCGCCCGTCCTCCCGACAACACAACGCCTGCCAAGGCCGCCTGCGATACGGCACAGGCAAGAGCCGGAAGCACGCCCGTCATGGTCGCGCACCAGCCCATCTTTGACACCGCCAATCATATTTTCGGATTCGAACTGCTGTACAGAAGCGCATGCTGGCCGCCTGGCAATTGCCCACCATTCTCCGACGCCGTCGCCACGTCCTCGGTGATCATCGACGGCCTGCCGCTGATCATGGACAGCCTGGGCGACGCCCGGATGCTGTTCGTCAACTTCGACGAATCCCTGCTGCTCAGCGGTCTGGCCAACATGCTCGACCCGGCCCGCACCTGCATCGAGGTGCTGGAAAGTACACCGGCCCTGCCCGGCGTGATGGCCCAACTGGCCGCGCTCAAGCGGCGTGGATTCACCATCGCCCTTGACGACTACGCAGGGCCGGGACCCATGGACGCACTGCTGCCCCTGGCGGACTACGTGAAAGTGGAGGTGTTGCGCAGACCGCGCGCCGACGTGGCGCGGGATGTGGAGCGGGTGCTTTCCGGCGGGGCCAGGGTCGTGGCCGAGAAGATCGAGGACCGGGCCACGCTGGAATACTGCCGCAAGCTGGGGTGTCATCTGTTCCAGGGATATTTCCTGGCGCGCCCTCAACTGGCATCCGGGTGTACCGTCAGCACCACTCAGGCCCTGCGACTGAAAACCATCAAGATATTCGCTTCCGGCAGCAGCACCACCCCGCGCCTCATCGAGGCCATCAGGGCCGATGTCTCGCTGTCCTACCGGCTGCTGCGCTACCTGAATTCCGCACACTTTTCCTTCACCGCACGGGTATCGTCCGTGGAGTTCGCGGCCAGGCTCATGGGTGAGGTGGGGCTGCGCCGGTGGCTGTGTGCCGCGCTGCTTTCCGGCATCGCCAAGGGACCGTTCGTGCCGGAACTGATCCGCATGTCGGTGTTCAGGGGCATCTTTGCCGAGGCGTTGCGCAACAGCACCACGGGCGGGCCACCGCCGGACAGGCTGTACCTGACCGGTCTGTTCTCGCTGCTGGACGCGATCCTGGGCATGCCCATGGAAGCGGTTCTGGCGGATATCCGACTCAGCAGCGACATCGACGAGGCGCTCATCGAGCGGCGTGGCGCGCTGGCCCACTGGCTGCACGTGGTGGAGTCGTACGAGCGGGGAGACTTCGGCAACGCCGCACGAGGCTTTGCCGAACTGGGACTGGACATGTCGCTGCTGACGCACCGCTACCTGCAAGCCCTGAACGTATCGCAGTGCATCTGCACGACGCAGTAGGAGCGAAGGCCGCCACGACCGCAAGGGCCCGTGGTCGAAACGCGGGGAAACTACGCGGGAAGAAATGAGGCGGGGGGGAAGGTGGGCGGCGACCGTGGCGGGCACGCAGGACAAGGCCCTGTGCGGCCCTGTCGGCCCCGTGTGATCGGACGAACGGACAGAACCGGAACGGAGGAACCGGTGAGCCGCCGGACCGCGATGGCGTCAGGCTGACTGGGCTACACCGGCCCCAGAATGACGCCCCCGGCCAGCACGTGGCCCTCGGCGTCGTACACCGCCGCCACCTGCCCCCGTGCGGGCGGCGTTTGCGGCTCGCGAAAGCGCACGGCCATGCCGGTATCCCCCACGGTCACCCGGGCGGGCTGGGGGGCCTGGCGGTAGCGGGTGCGCACGCTGATTTCGGTGGGCCAGTCTGCCGGGTCCACCAGCAGGTTCACGTCCTCGGTCAGGCAGCCGCGCGCGGCCAGATGCTCGCGCCCGCCCACCAGCAGCACGTTGTTCTCCATGTCCTTGCCCACCACGTACAGCGGCTCTTCCCAGGCGATGCCAAGGCCGCGCCGCTGGCCTTCGGTATACTGCCACAACCCCTTGTGGCTGCCGATCTTGCGGCCGCGCATGGTCACGATGGGGCCGGGGCCGGGCAGGCGCGCCTGCCGGTCACGCAGGAAGGCACGGTAGTCGTCGCCGGGCACGAAGCAGATTTCCTGGCTTTCCGACGGCAGCGGCGGCACGATGTTCCGCTTCACCAGTTCCGCCTTCACCTGTTCCTTGCGCCAGTTGCCCAGCGGAAACACGGCCTGCTCCAGCCGGGCGCGCTCCACCAGCGACAGGAAGTAGCTCTGGTCCTTGGCCGGATCCGTCCCGCGCTGCAAAGTCATGCCCCACTCCGGGTGGCGCAACTGGCGCACGTAATGGCCCGTGGCCAGACGCGCCGCGCCAAGGGCGTGCGCGGCGTCCAGCAGCAACCCGAACTTCATGGCGGCGTTGCACCGGGCGCAGGGGTTGGGCGTGCGCCCCACCACGTATTCCTCGATGAACGGGGCCACCACGGCCTCTTCGAAGGCATCGGCCAGGTCCACGGCGTGAAAGTCCACGCCAAGGCGGGCGCACTGCTGTCCTATTGCCTCGGTCGGGTCTGGGTTGCCCGAAGGCTGGTGGGGACGCGGGGGCAGAAAGCGCGCATGCAGGCCGAACACGTCCTGCCCCTGCTCCAGCAGGAGCAGGAGCGCGAACAGGCTGTCGGTGCCTCCGCTGAGTGCGACGGCGATTGTCATGCTGCGTGTGCTGCCGTGGTACGGGGTGAAGTCATCCGGATGCGCTTACGCGCCTGCCCCGGCGGCTGCCGAAGCTGCGGGCGCGACGGGCGCCACCCCCGGCACGCCCAGCGCGCCGGACAGCACGTTGGCCGTCGCCAGCAGGTCGCCCTCGCCAAAGGCCCGCCCCAGCATCTGCAGGCCCGCGGGCATGCCGGTACGGCTGCCCATGCCCACGGGAATGCACAGGCCCGGCAGGCCCGCCAGGTTCAGCGACAGGGTGAACACGTCCATCATGTACATCTTCAGCGGGTCGCTGGTCAGTTCGCCAAGGCCCCACGCCGTCACCGGGGATGCCGGGCCGCACAGCACGTCGCACTGGGTCAGGGCCTTCTCGTAATCCTCGCGGATCAGGCGGCGGACCTGGGCGGCCTTGCGGTAGTAGGCATCGTAGTAGCCGGACGACAGCACGTAGGTGCCCAGCATGATACGCCGCTGCACCTCGTCGCCAAATCCCTCGGCCCGGGACCGCACGTACAGGTCGGCCAGGTCGCGCGGGCTTTCCGCCCGGCGGCCGTAGCGCACCCCGTCGAAGCGGGCCAGGTTGGAACTGGCCTCTGCCGGGGCGATGATATAGTACGCCGCGATGCTGTAAGGGGTGTGCGGCAGTTCCACGTCCACGATGCTGGCGCCGAGGCCCCTGGCCGTATCCAGCGCGGCCTCGCAGGCTGCGGACACCTCGGGGTCGATGCCCTCGCCCCGGAATTCGCGCGGCACGCCGATGCGTACCCCGGACAGGTCCTTGCGGGCGGCCAGCGCGCCCATGTAGTCGTCAACGGGCAGGGTGGCGCTGGTGGCGTCGCGCGGGTCGTGCCCGGCGATGACCGACAGCAGCAGGGCCGCGTCCTCAACAGTGCGGGTCAGCGGGCCGATCTGGTCCAGCGACGAACCGTAGGCCACCAGCCCGAAGCGCGACACGCGCCCGTAGGTCGGCTTCAGCCCCACGCAGCCGCACAGGGATGCGGGCTGGCGGATGGAGCCGCCCGTATCGGTGCCGAGCGACCCGAAGCACTGCCCGGCGGTAACGCTGGCGGCGGAACCGCCGCTGGAGCCGCCCGGCACACGCGCCACGTTCCACGGGTTGCGGGTGGGGGCGAAGGCGGAATTTTCGGTGGACGAACCCATGGCGAATTCGTCCATGTTGGTCTTGCCCAGGATCACCGCACCCGCCTCACGCAACTTGCCAACGGCAAAAGCGTCGTAGTGCGGGGTGAAGTCGCCGAGGATGCGCGAGCCGCAGGTGGTGCGGGTGCCCGCCGTGGTCAGGGCGTCCTTGACCGTCAGCGGCACGCCCCACAGGGGCTTTGCCGGATCCGGCCCGGCCGCGTCCAGCGCGCGGGCTTCGTCCAGCGCAGCCTCTGCCCGGTTGGTGAGCAGCGCGGCAATGGCGGGCTCGGTGGCCGTGATGCGGTCAAGACACGCGGCGGTGACCTGCTCCGCCGTCAGTTCGCGCCGGACCAGCCGGTCGCGCACTTCGGCCAGCGACAGGGAAACGATTGCGGTGGACGTATCGGACATCTCACTATCCTTGGCTGTGCATGCCGCCGCCTGCGCGGGGGCTTGTCTGTGAACTTTCCGAAAAATATCTGCACGAGAGGGGGGCAAGGAATCGGGGCGCCGCCCCGAACCCCGCCGGGGGAACATGTTCCCCCGGGCCCCCTGCATTGCCTGCCACCGGGCCTGACAGACATCGGCAACCGAGCCTCGCGCCTTCGCGCGTCAGGTACGTTGCCGCTCGGTCTTCCTGCCTTTACCCGTCGCGCCAGCACGACCAACACAACGAATTTCCGGCTCAGGAGAGGAGGCACCCTTTTCTTCCCGTTGCGCGCCTCCGCGTGTCAGGTGCGGGAAGTCCGTGTCGTGGCAAGGAAGGCGAGTGTTCCGGGGCGCAGGAATACTCTTCCCGTATTTCAAGCCCCGGAAAGGAAGCCTGACGCCGCCACGGCGCGGAATCCCCGCACCGGAAATCACACGATCCGGGGTACGATGAAGAATTCCTGGTCGGCCTCCGGCGCATTCCGCAGCACATCCTCGCGCGTGCAGCGCGGGGCGGCCTCGTCGGGGCGCAGGGCCGTGGCATGCTGCACGGGGCTGTACAGCGGCTCGACGCCGGTGGTGTCGAGTCCGTTCAGCATCTCCATGTAGCCCAGGATGTCGCCGAACTGCCGGGCGAAAGTTTCCAGCTGCGCCTCGTCCGGGGCCAGCCGGGCCAGCCGCGCGATGGCGGCCACCTGATCGGTGCTGATGGTGGTCATGATCGATCCTGTATGGCGTACGGATTATTGCGGGGTTGCGGTGGCTGCGGCCTTGGCCCGGGCCTCGTGGCGTTCGCGGGTGCGTTCCAGCTTCTGGCTGAACTCCGTGGGCTCCACGGGCTTGAAGCCGTCGGACGCGGGCGTGAACAGGAACATGTCCTGCGAGGCATGGCCGTCGGCGCTCCAGTGCAGGGCGCCCATGGCCCACTGCATGCGCTGGGCGTCGGCCAGGCGGCGGTTGACCTCGGCCGGGGTCCAGCCCTTTTCCGGCAGGCCCAGGTTGGCGGCAAAACGCACGAAGTCATAGCCAAGGCCCACCCAGAAATCGGGGGCGTCGGGGTTGCCTGCCTCGCGCAGGCTGCGCGCCAGGGCATCCCCGGCGGGCGAGGACTGCGCACCGTTCCACGCGCCGGGAAACACGGCCAGCCCGAAGTTGCGCACGTCCACGCTCTTCTGCCCGGCCAGCCCCTGTTCCCACAGGGCGGTGCCCAGCAGCACCTGCCGGTCTTCACCGTGAAAGAACAGGTTGGGCACCAGCATTTCGGTGTTCTTCCAGCTGTCGGGCAGGAAGGTGGCTTCAAAGGTGGCCCCCGGCACCGGGTAGTTGTTGACGCTGCGCACCTTCACGAAGCTGCCCGCGACGCGGTTCCATTCCTGATGCCTGTTCACCGGGTAGGACATGGTGGAGGCCACGCTGCCGCCACGCGCGCGGGCCCGCTCGGCAAAGAGCGAAGCCATCTTGCCGCCGAAGGGGTCGTCGGGGTGCAGCACGCCGTAGCTGGTCACGCCAAGGGTGTCCTGGGTGAAGCCCAGCAGCGCGTTGACCTGGTCGTCGGGACTGGTGAAGAAGCGCCACGCCACGCGGCCTTCTTCGCCGCCATCAAGCTGCGGCAGAAAGGTGAAGAAGGCGCGCTGGCCGGTCAGGCCGCGTTCCTTGGCGGCACCGAAGCTGTTGGTGCGCAGCGGCCCGCCCACCACCACGCACTGGGGCGGAAGGGCGGCCAGCCTGTCCAGCCAGTCGGGTGATTCGGTGTTCAGCACCACCACCTCGACCTCCACACCGGTGCGCGAAAGTTCCCACTGGGCGGCGCCCGCCCCGCGCGAGATCTTCCACCCGATGTTGCCGAAGGCGCCGGTCATGGGCAGGGCCAGAGCCACGGTGCGCGAGGCGCGCATGCCGCTCTGCTCCAACGGCGTCAGCACGGTGCCGAGCAGGTTGGGGTCGTTGAAATTGCCGCTGCGCTGCAGGCGGGCAAGGGTTTCCAGCGCGCGCAGCGAACCGGCGTTGGCGGCGGCCATGCGCCGGGCCGACTCCAGTTCGATGATGTTGTAGGGGTAGCGGCCTTCGTTTTCCGGGGTCACGGTGGCGGCAAGCTGCTCCATCGTGGCGTTGTCGGAACGCTTCAGTTCGTCGAACAGGCGATTTTCCATCGCGGCGCGGAAGGACTGGCTTCCGGCGGCCCCGGCCTGCGTGCCCGCCTGCGCCCACAGGTTGGACAGGGTCTGGAGCGAACCGGAAATGTCGCCCCCTTCCCACTGCCGGGTGGCCACGATAAGCCCGGCCTGCGCGCGCAGCCCCCACGGGCGGGCGGCGTCGCCGAACACCGTCGTGGCGCGCTGGCGGCTTTCGGTCTTGGAAATGCGCGACACGGCACGGTACCAGGTGTCCTGCCAGTCCTGCCCGGCGTCCGCCGCCGGGTCCAGCCTGCGCCACCCGTCCAGGCCGTCCAGGGCCAGATTGGGGTGGGCATTGGCCTCGGCGGCAATGCTGTAGCCGCGCCACGCGCCCAGGCGTTCCTCGGGCGTGATGTCGGTGCGCGCGGTCATCATGCCGAAGATGCGTTCCGCCGTGGCCGCGTCGCCGCGTTTCAGGGCCTCGTGGCCTTCGTCCAGCGCCGAGCGCCGCACCGGCTGCACCTGCGGGGTGACCGGTTCCTGCGGGATGATGATGGACCGCTTGCCGCCGCACCCGGCGGCGGAAAGCATCATGAGCGCGAGCAGGGCAAGGACCGTGGCGCGCGAAAGAACGTGCTGCATCGTGGGTACCGTGGTGTGCACACTGGCGTGCGCCATGGGGGTGGACCGTTGCTTGCCGCATGAGCCCGCCTGGGCTGCCACGCGGCCTGGCTTGCTGCCTGATCTGCGACCTGACCTGCGACCTGACCTGCGACCTGGCCTGCGATTTGGCCTGCGGTCCGCCACGCGAAAAACGCGCCGAAGACGGAAACCGGCGCAGGGGCGCAACCCGGGGCCGCGAAACGGGGGACTGCACCGGCAGGCCCCGCGGCCAATCGCGTCAGGCTATACATTGTGGCCCCGGAATGCAAGCAGGGCGCGCCCTGCGTCCCGACCGACATCCCGTGGGACATGGCCGGGCGCGGACGCGCCCCGGAGCATTCCACCCCTCTACCCGCGCGGGCGCGGGCCAAGGGCGGCTGGTTACTTCTTCACTTCGGTGTAGTCGGCGTCCACCACGTCGTCGTCGCCCTTGGCCGAGCCGCCTGCCTGACCGGCATCGGTCCCCGCTTCGGGACCGGCGCCGGGCTGGCCCTGCTGGCTCTGCTGGTACAGCTGTTCGGCCAGTTTGTGCGAAGCGCGCGACAGTTCTTCCGACGCGGCCTTGATGGCCGCAAGGTCGCTGCCGTCCATGACCTTTTTCAGGGCGTCGATCTTGCCTTCGATGTCGGACTTGGTGGCGGCGTCCAGTTTGTCGCCAAGGTCGGCGATGGACTTTTCGGTGCCGTAGATCAGGCCGTCGGCCTGGTTGCGGGCCTCGATCAGTTCCTGCTTCTTCTTGTCCTCGTCGGCGTGCGATTCCGCTTCCTTGATCAGGCGCTGGATTTCGGTTTCCGACAGGCCGGAAGAGGCGGTGATGCGGATGGACTGTTCCTTGCCGGTGCCGAGATCCTTGGCCGACACGTTGACGATGCCGTTGGCGTCGATGTCGAAGGTGACCTCGACCTGCGGAGTGCCGCGCATGGCCGGGGGAATGCCGGTCAGTTCGAAGCGGCCCAGGGTCATGTTGTCGCCGGCCATGGGGCGTTCGCCCTGCAGCACGTGGATGGACACCGAGGGCTGGTTGTCCGCCGCCGTGGTGAAGGTCTGGCTCTTGCGGGTGGGGATGGTGGTGTTGCGGTCGATGAGCCGGGTGAACACGCCGCCCAGGGTTTCGATGCCCAGCGAAAGCGGGGTCACGTCCAGCAGCAGCACGTCCTTCACGTCGCCCGCCAGGATGCCGCCCTGGATGGCGGCGCCCATGGCCACCACTTCGTCGGGATTCACCGAGCGGTTGGGCTCCTTGCCGAAGAACTCGCCCACCTTCTTCTGCACCAGGGGCATGCGGGTCATGCCGCCCACCAGCACCACTTCGTCGATCTGCGCGGCGGAAAGACCGGCGTCGGCCAGGGCCTTGCGACACGGCTCGATGGTGCGGTCCACCAGGTCTTCCACCAGCTTTTCGAGCTTGGCGCGCGAAAGCTTCATCATCAGGTGCTTGGGACCGTTCTGGTCGGCGGTGATGAAGGGCAGGTTGATTTCCGTTTCCATGGAGGTGGAAAGGTCCTTCTTGGCCTTTTCCGCCGCTTCCTTCAGGCGCTGCAACGCCATGCGGTCCTTGGAGAGGTCGACGCCGTTCTCGCGGCGGAACTCTTCCACAAGGTAGTTGATGATCCGCTGGTCGAAGTCTTCGCCGCCCAGGAAGGTGTCGCCGTTGGTGGCGCGCACTTCCACGACGTTGTCGCCCACTTCAAGGATGGAAATGTCGAACGTGCCGCCGCCAAGGTCGAACACCGCGATCTTCTCGTTGGCCTTCTTGTCGAAGCCGTAGGCCAGCGAGGCGGCGGTGGGTTCGTTGATGATGCGCTTGACCTCAAGGCCCGCGATGCGGCCCGCGTCCTTGGTGGCCTGGCGCTGGGCGTCGTTGAAGTAGGCGGGCACGGTGATGACCGCGTCGGTCACGGTTTCGCCAAGGTAGGCTTCCGCGTCGGCCTTCAGCTTGCCGAGGATCATGGCCGAAACTTCGGCGGCGGAGTACTGGCGACCCTGCACCTCAACGGCGGCGTCGCCGTTGGCGCCCGCCACGATGCGGTAGGGGCTGTGGGTCTTCCAGTTGTTCACTTCGGGGGCGTCGCCCTTGCGGCCCATCAGGCGCTTGACGGCGAACACCGTGCGCTCGGGGTTGGTGACGGCCTGGCGCTTGGCGATGTCGCCGACAAGGCGCTCCTTGTCGGTAAAGGCCACGATGGAGGGCGTGGTGCGCCCGCCTTCGGGGTTGGTGATGCACTTGGGATCCTTGCCCTCCATCACGTAGACGCAGGAGTTGGTGGTCCCGAGGTCGATGCCGATGATCTTGCCCATTGTCTTCCTCCTCAAAGGGTACGCGAGCACGTCGCGAAGTGATCTTGCGCTGGCCGCCGTCCCGGTGCGAGCCGTTCCGGCATTGGCTGGTGTGAATAGTAAGGCGGGGTTGCCGGTCGTAAAGAGGGGAAGGCCAATTTTTCGTGCAAGGAAATGCACCGAAGGGGTAAAATGCGGGGCTGCGGGCCAGCGAATGGTGACTGGCTCTACGCGGCACGTGTCCGGAAAACGCCATCAGATAGCCGCCTGCGTGCGCACCGGACGCCCCAAAAACACCGACGGCCCCGACACAGTGCCGGGGCCGAACGGGGATCCTTGTCATCGCAAAGGAAGGAGGGAGGGAAATGCCGAATGTCAGGCCAAGCCAGTTCAGATCAAGGGCGGTTCGGGAAATTCTGCCAGGCCGCCTGCGGCCAACCGCCGGAACCGCGCAGGCTGATTTCTAGGCCAGTCCCATCTCGTGCCGCAGCCACCCCTTGATTTCCGGGGTGGGCTCGTAGATGCCGCGCAGGTCTCCGAACTCGGCCAGGAAAAGAGTGGCCAGCCGCTCGGGCAGCGGCGCGCTGTAGATGTCTTCCGCCGCCTCGGAGTTGCGGCGCACCAGGCGCACCACCGGGCGCGGCCCCCAGGTGTCCACCACGAAGTAGGTGGAATAGTCGTCCTTGGAGCGCACCGGGGGGTATTCCGCATGCCAGTCGTTGTTGCCCCACTCAAGGTACATGGTCACGGCGTGCTCGGGGCTGAGATTCCAGTCGATATCCATGTGGCCGAAGGTCTTCAGGTCTTGCATGGGGCACTCCTGCCGTAAGGTTGCGCATGCCGGGCGGCCTGCAAAGCGCCCGTTGCGAAAATATCTCTCTGGCGGCGGGATGCCGCCCGGGCCTGAAATTTCTGACTGGCGAACAGCATGTCGCCCATGGCTCGAAGCATCGTATGTTGGGCTTCCTCATTCCGCCGGGTGATCCGGTCACCTGAGCGGGCCGGGCTGCCACTCCCGGCCCGCAGGTGAACCGTCGCCAATGTGAAGGAGAGAGTGTGGCTGAGGAAGCACCACTCGACTACACAGTAACAATTACCATTAGCGAGTCAACGCTTTTTTCAGAAAAACATCGCTCGGCAACAATGCCGTTTCGCAGGTGGCCGCCTGTGCCTTCCGAGCCCAAAGCGCATGTCCTGTACGAACGCCGGTTATCGCCAACTTGACGCTTGGTGCCTGGTGTGTCTTTATGGTGACGGTGGGAAGGCCCTGGGCCTGTCCGGCCCTTGCCCCACCAACGGACATGGTTCCGCCTGTTGCCGCCCGCCCTGCTGCCAGTCGGTGCGCGGTCTGGCGACGGGCCCTTTTCGCAACACCGCGACCTGGGAGGATACATGAAACCGGAAGAATTCGCCCACAAGTTCATGCAAGCCGCCACCGCCATGGGCTGCACCCTGAGCCCTTCTGGCAACGTCGTCTGCCCCGGCGGCAAGAACATTTCGGCCGGAAAGGCCGCCGCCGCGTACAAGCGCCATGGCGACGGCGTAGCCAAGGTTCCCTCGGCGGAATTCCGCAACGAGCCGCACAGCCTGAAGCTGTTCCGCTCCATTGCCGCCAAGGCCCTGGGGTAATCCCGGCCCGTCTGGCTCAGCCCGGGCCTTTCCGCCAGCCTCACGCAGCCGGGCACGCCGACGAGGCACGTGCGGCAGAAACTCTGACAACGCGTACTGCCTGCATGCCGGGCCGGTTTTCCGGCCCGGCTTTCGTTTTGCCGCCAGCCAACGCAAACGGCTCGGAGGTCGTCCAGACTGCTGACAAACCCAAATTCTTGCGGGGGAGGGACCCTTTTGGGGCAGCCGTAGGCGAGTCCGCGAGCCGTACGGATGGCGTCCGCAAAGCGTGAAAAGGGTCTCCTCCCCCGCCCCCCCGCGTTGCTGTCTTTATCCGTAATGCTCGAAGACTCGCATAACGGCTAAAGCTCCCCCCAAAACTTTCATTTGTGTTTCCTGGGCATTATGAAATCACAAAACAGGGGGTTCCAAGGGGCGGCAGCCGCGTTGCGATCGCCATCCGTAAGGCTCGCAAGCTCGCCTGACGGCTGCCGTCCTTGGCCGCCGGGGGCGTACAAAAACAGGCTTTGCCAACAACCTGAACGGCCCGGAGGTTTCCCTCCGGGCCGTCGCATGTCGTCGTTGACCGGGCGTGCAGTGTGGCTAGGCCGCGCTGCGCACCCTCAGGCGCGCCAGGGCGCGTTGCAGGGCGGCCTGGGCCCGTGCGCTGTCGAGCTTTTCCTTGGCCTGGGCCAGGCGCTGCTCGGCACGTTCCTTGGCCTTGCGGGCGCGTTCGAGGTCGATGTCCTCTGCGCGTTCCGCCGATTCGGCCAGCACGGTCACCTTGTTGTCCGAAACCTCGGCAAAGCCGCCGGACACGAAGATCCAGTGCGTCTTGCCGCCAGCCTTGTAGTACAGGCTGCCGATGTTCAGCGCGGAAAGGAAGGGAATGTGGTTCGGCAGGATGCCGAATTCGCCCTCGTAGCCGGGCGCGCCCACATAGTCGACCTTCTCGCTGAGCACGAGCCTGTCAGGCGTGACGATTTCGAGATGGAGCGACTTTTCCATGGGTCACTCCTTATTGCTGCTCCTGGCGCTTCTTGTACTTTTCAAGGGCCATCTCGATGCCGCCCACCATGTAGAAGTCGCCTTCCGCCATGTGGTCGAAATCACCGTTCAGGATGCCCCGGAACGCCTTGATGGTGTCTTCCAGCTTCACATACACGCCGGGCGTGCCGGTGAAGGTTTCGGCCACGTGGAACGGCTGCGAGAGGAAGCGCTGGATGCGGCGCGCGCGGGCGACGGTCATCTTGTCTTCGTCCGACAGTTCGTCCATGCCGAGAATGGCGATGATGTCCTGCAGGTCCTTGTACTTCTGCAGCACCTGCTGGACCGCGCGGGCCACCGAGTAGTGCTCGGCGCCGACCACGTTGGGGTCGAGGATGCGCGACGTGGAGTCGAGCGGGTCCACCGCGGGGTAGATGCCAAGTTCCGCGATCTGACGCGAAAGCACCAGCGTACCGTCAAGGTGCGAGAAGGTGGTGGCAGGCGCGGGGTCGGTAAGGTCATCCGCGGGCACGTACACGGCCTGGACCGAGGTGATCGAGCCCTTGACCGTGGAGGTGATGCGTTCCTGCAGGCCACCAAGGTCGGTGCCCAGGGTGGGCTGGTAACCCACCGCCGAAGGCATGCGGCCGAGCAGTGCCGACACTTCCGAACCCGCCTGGGTGAAGCGGAAGATGTTGTCGACGAACAGCAGCACGTCCTGGTTCTCGACGTCACGGAAGTATTCCGCGCAGGCGAGGGCGGTCAGGGCCACGCGGGCGCGGGCTCCTGGCGGTTCGTTCATCTGGCCGTAGATAAGCGCGGCCTTCTCCAGAACGCCCGCGTCCTTCATTTCGTGGTACAAGTCGTTCCCTTCACGGGTACGCTCGCCAACACCCGCGAACACGGAGATGCCGCCGTGCTGCTTCGCGATGTTGTTGATCATTTCCATGAGGATAACGGTCTTGCCCACGCCCGCGCCGCCGAACAGGCCCATCTTGCCGCCCTTGGGGAACGGGATGAGCAGGTCGACGACCTTGATGCCGGTTTCGAGCAGTTCAACCGTGGTGTTCTGCTCGGTGAACTCCGGAGCAGCACGGTGGATGGGCAGGTATTTGTCGGTATCGATGGGGCCCATTTCGTCAACGGGACGGCCCACCACGTTCATGATGCGGCCAAGCGACGCCTTGCCGACAGGCACCGAGATGGGCTTGCCGGTGTCCACCGCTTCCATGCCGCGCACGAGACCTTCGGTCGCGTCCATGGCGATGGTGCGGACGACGTTGTCGCCGAGGTGCTGGGCAACTTCGCAGACCAGCTCGGGCGCGTCGACGTTGTTGGGGTTCTTGATGTCCAACGCGCTCAAGATGTTCGGCAGGTTGCCGCTCGGGAACTCGACGTCCACGACGGCGCCGATGACCTGAACGATCTTGCCAATGTTAGCACTCATGTGTGTACGCTCCCTTATTAGCCTTTCAGCGCCTCGGCGCCACCGACGATGTCCATGAGGTCGCGCGTGATCGAAGCCTGCCGCGTCTTGTTGTAGAGCAGCGTCAGGGAACCGATCATGTCGTCGCAGCTGCGCGTGGCGTTATCCATGGCGGCCATGCGCGCCGCGTGCTCGCTGGCGGAGGTGTCGAGCAGGCCGCGATACAGCTGCACCTTGATGAAGCGGGGCAGCAGTTCGGCCAGCAGGCCCTCCACGGCGGGTTCGTAGATGTACTCCTTGTTGGAGGCGGGGGCAGCCGGGGCGGCCTCCTCTTCCTTGGGAGCGATGGGCAGGATGGGCAGCGCAACGGGCAGCTGCTTGGCCATGCTCACGAACTCGCCGTAGACCATGATCACTTCGTCCAGTTCACGCGTCAGGTAGGCATTGATGACGTCCAGCCCGATCCGGTTGGCGAGCTGGAAGTCGAAGCTGCCCATCTGGTCGGCAAGCGCCATGGCGACCTCGTGGTCGGTCTTGCGGGCCGCATCGCGACCTTTCTTGCCCACGCAGTAGAACTTGACCTTCTTGCCTTCCGCGGCCTTTCTGGCGGCCAGCTTCAGGGCGGTGGAGATGAGGTTGGAGTTGAAGCTGCCGCACAGCCCGCGGTCGGAGGTGGCGAGGACGATCCCACACGTCTTGATTTCCTCGCGCACTTCCAGAAGCGGGTGGACGGAGATGTCCGCCTTGCTCGCCAGGTCTCCCAGCATGTCATAGAACTTGGACGCGTAAGGGCGGAACCGTTCTATGCGCTGCTGGGCACCGCGCAGCTTCGCCGAGGCCACCATGTTCATGGCCTTGGTGATCTGCTTGGTCTTCTTGACCCCGGCGATCTTGACCTTGACGTCTTTCAAAGAAGGCATCGGTTACCTCCCGCCTAGGCTTGGAAGCCCTTTTTGAACTCGGCAACAGCTGCCTTCAGGCGGTCTTCGATGTCCGCGTCGAGAGCCTTCTTGGTCTTGATGTCGTTCAGGATGTCGGCCTTCGAGTTCTTGATGAAGTCGAGCATTTCGGCTTCGAACTTGCGAATGGACAGCACGGGCACGTCGTCCATCAGACCGCGGGTGGCGGCGTACATGGAGGCGACCTGCTGTTCCACCGGCATGGGCTGGTACTGGGGCTGCTTCAGCAGTTCCACCAGGCGCGCGCCGCGGTCGAGCTTCTGCTTGGTGGCCTTGTCGAGGTCGGAACCGAACTGCGCGAAGGCAGCCAGTTCGCGGTACTGGGCAAGGTCCAGACGCATGGTGCCGGCAACCTGCTTCATCGCCTTGATCTGCGCGGCGCCGCCCACTCGGGACACCGACAGACCGACGTTGATGGCGGGGCGGATGCCCGCGTTGAACAGGTTGGGTTCCAGGTACACCTGACCGTCGGTGATGGAGATGACGTTGGTCGGGATGTACGCGGACACGTCGCCGGCCTGGGTTTCGATGATCGGCAGGGCGGTCAGCGAACCGGCGCCCAGCGAATCGTTGACCTTCGCGGCGCGTTCCAGCAGGCGCGAGTGCAGGTAGAACACGTCGCCGGGGTAAGCTTCACGCCCCGGAGGACGGCGGAGCAGCAGCGACATCTGGCGGTAGGCCACGGCCTGCTTGGAAAGGTCATCGTAGATGATCAGGGCGTGCTTGCCGTTGTTGCGGTAGTGCTCGGCCATGGTGCAGCCGGAGTACGCCGAGATGAACTGCAGCGGCGCGGGTTCCGACGCGGTGGCGGAGATGATGGTGGTGTATTCCATCGCGCCGTACTTGCGCAGGGTGTCGGCCACCAGGGCAACCGTCGCCTTCTTCTGGCCGATGGCCACGTAGAAGCAGTGGATGTCGGTGTCCTTCTGCGCCAGGATGGCGTCGATGCAGACGGCGGTCTTGCCGGTCTGACGGTCGCCGATGACCAGTTCGCGCTGACCGCGGCCGATGGGCGTCATGGCGTCGATGGCCTTGATGCCGGTAGGCATGGGCTCATGCACCGACTTACGGGCGATGATGCCGGGCGCCTTCAGTTCCACCGGGCGGAAGTCCTTGGCGTCCAACGGCCCAAGACCGTCGATGGGCTGGCCAAGGGGGTTGAGCACGCGGCCCATGACCGCGTCGCCCACCGGCACCGAGAAGATCTTGCCGGTACGCTTGACCGGGTCGCCTTCCTTCAGGCCCGTGTCGTCACCCAGAAGAGCAACACCCACGTTGTCCTCTTCAAGGTTCAGCACCATGCCCATGAGACCGCCGGGGAACTCGAGCAGTTCCATGGCCATGGCATTACGGACGCCGTAGACGCGCGCAATACCGTCACCGACGTAGAGCACGGTGCCGGTTTCGCTCATCTCGACCCGCTGCTCATAGCTTTGGATCTGCTCTTCGATGATCTTGCTGATTTCTTCGGCTTTGATCTGCATAGCCCTACTCACCCCTCTTGATGTTGTCTTTGAGGATACCTAACTGCGCGCGCAGACTGGCATCCAGCACCCGGTCGCCGACCTTCAGCACGACGCCGCCAAGGATGTCCTTGTTCACGCTGAAGGTGAGTTCCAGCTTGCGTCCGGCCTGCTGTTCAAGAGCTGCCTTGACCTGTGCGCGCTTTGCTTCCGCAAGTTCAACGGCCGTCATCAGCTCGCCGCGGATGACGCCCTTTTCGGCGTCGAGGAGAACGCCGTAGAAGGCCTGTATGTCGGAAAGGCAGTCGAGCCGCCCCTTGTCCGCCAGCAGCAGACAGAAGTTGCGGACGGTGGCGCTGACGCCATACTTCTCGACCAGTTTGAGGATGACGTTCCGCTTCTCATCGGCGGTGATGATGGGATTGCGGAAGATGCGGCCAAGTTCTGGCGCCTTGTCGAGAGCCCCGGCGAGCGCGGCAAGGTCGCTGCCGAGCTTCTCGAGCTCACCGACGCCCGATTTCGCGCCCAGCGCAAAAAGCGCACGGGCGTATCTGCGAGCTACGATGTTGCCGGTCAATTGAGCACCACCTTCGTTAAGTATTTGTCGATGAGCTTCTCGTGCTCCTCACCAGTGAGCTTTTCCTGAAGCATCTTTTCGGCGGCGGCAATGATCTGGTCGGCCATCTCGGCGCGCATGGTCTCCATGGCCTGCTTGATCTCGTTCTCGGCCGTGCGCGCGGCCTGCTCGGTGATCTGGGAGGCGGTCTTTTCCGCCTTCTCGATGATGGCGGCCTGCATGGCTTCGCCCTGGGCGCGGTATTCGGCAAGAATGGACTGCCGCTCCTGCTCAAGGCTCGCGATGCGGCGCTCGACATCGGCCAGGTTCTTCGCGGCCTCGGCCTTGCGGCTTTCCAGGTCGTTCAGTTCCTGTTCGATGCCCTTCCTGCGACCGGAGAAGAAGCCCACAATCTTCTTGCCCGCGGCCCAGTAGATGATGCCGATGAAGATGACGAAGTTGGCGACACGGAAGGCAAAGTTGCCCCAGTCGGCATGATGCTCGCCCCCGCCTTCGGAGGCCAGCGCCACGCCGGCGGTGACAAGCACCAGTCCGAGCGCCGCTGCACTGTGTTTCAGCCCTTTCAACGCCGATCCCTCCTTGCTGTTGCGCACTGACGTGAAGTCTTAGCCCAGCACCTTGGCGGTAGCCTTGGCGGCCAGCGCGTCGACCTGCCCCTTCAGGGTGTCCATGGCGGTCTTCACCTGCGCGGCCACCTCCTGGCGGGACTTTTCGAGGTAGTCCTGGGCCTGCCTGCCGGCATCGGCCAGAATCACCTGCTCCCGGGCCACGCCCTCGGCGCGGGCCTTGTCGCGCTCGGCCGTGGCTTCGGCGCGGGCCTTGACAAGGGTGGCCTCGTAATTCTTCAGCTTGGTGTCGGCCTGACCGGCGAACTGCTCCGATTCGCCGAGAAGACCGGACATCTTGTCACGTCGTTGCCTGATGATATCCCGCACCGGCCGGATGAGGATGGCATTCAGGACAACCAGCGTCACAAGGAAGTTCACCAACTGGAAGAAGAAGGTGATGTTCAGATCGATCATGCCTGCTCCCTTGGTGAGGTTGTGAATTTAAGCTCAAAGTCGGGTAGGATTTAGCTGATTACCACGGGGGTGTCAAAGTCTTTTTTCCTTTCCAAACAGTCTTCTGGAAGCCAACATGCCGTCATTGTGATACAAATGAAAAAGCCGCCCGAAGGCGGCCGGAAAAGGCATGTGAACGGAGGGGGTTTATTCCGTCTTTTCCGCGGGCTGCATGGTGATGCGCCCTTCGATGACGGCGCCCTCTTCCATGACCAGCACGGGGGTGGAAAGATTGCCGTTCAGATTGCCGGTGCGGTGCAGGATCACCTTGCGCTGGGCCACCACCTCACCGGTGACGCGGCCCGACAGGATCAGCTGTCCCACGCGCACCTGCCCTTCCACGTTGGCGTCCTTGCCCACGATGAGCGTGCCCTCGGAATGCACCTCGCCCACGAAGTTGCCGTCAATGCGCACCGCGCCCTGAAAACTCAGCTGGCCCTGATATACGGTGCCCGCGCCGAGGAAGGCGTTTATCTCGTCCCTTGCCATGTGTGTCGCCTCCTTTGTGAGCGAAAGTGCAACGCTGTCGCGCTTCGTAGTTTCAGCAATCACGAGGTCTTGAACATGAATCGCCGCATGGAGACATTGAGCACCAGCCCAATCAGGCAGAAATTGACCAGGGTTGCGCTGCCCCCGTAGCTGATGAACGGCAGGGGCACCCCCACCACCGGCATCAGCCCCATGACCATGCCCATGTTGATCAGTATCTGCCAGAAGAAATAGAAGAACACCCCCACCGTCAGGTAGCTGCCAAAGCGGTCCTTGGCGTCGCGCGCGGTGTTGAAGATGCTGAGCAGGAACAGGCAGAACAGCACCACCAGCAGCACGCACCCGATGAAGCCCCATTCCTCGCCGAACACGGCCAGGGCGAAGTCGGTGTGCTTTTCCGGCAGAAAGCGCAGCTGGCTTTGCGTACCCCCCAGAAAGCCCTTGCCCCACAGCTGGCCTGAACCGATGGCGATCTGCGACTGGATGATGTGGTACCCCGCCCCCAGCGGATCGTTGCCGGGATCGAGAAAGGTCATGATGCGCTGCTTCTGGTAGTCGTGCAGGCGAAGCCAGGCCAGCGGCAGCATGGAAGGCACCACCACCAGGCAGGTCTTCAGCACCCCGGCCTTCACCCCGTGGAACAGGGTGATGCCGCCCAGCAGCATCAGCAGCAGCAGCGTGGTGCCAAGGTCCGGCTGCATGACGATGAACCCGGCGGGCAGGCCGCCCAGCGCCAGCACCTCGAACAACCCCTTCCAGCCCAGCGGCTCGCGGCTGCGCGACAGAAAGCGCGCCCCCATGATCAGGATGGCGATCTTGGCCACCTCGCTGGGTTGCAGGTTCATGAACCCCAGCGGCAGCCAGCGCCGCGCGCCGTACACCACCTTGCCGAACACGGGGATGGCGGCCAGCAGGATCATGGTGATGATGAACAGCGGCAGGGCCAGGCTTTTCATGTGCCGGTAGTCGAACAGCATGAAGAAGACCATGCCGCCAAGCCCCATCATCCCCCACAGCAGCTGCTTCTGGTAGAACGTGGACACCACGATGCCGTCTTCCATGCGCACGCCGCTGGCCGAGTAGAGGTTGGCCACCCCGGTCAGGAACAGCAGCGCGGTGAAGCCCACCAGCCCCCAGTTCATGTGGGTGATCAATCGTCGGTCGATGGGGCTCATTGTCCGTCCTCCGGGGCCACGTTCTGGAAGCGCCGCAGCGGCGGCACCACGCCGTCGTCGCTGCCCCGCCCGTCCGGCGTGGCGGCGTCGGGATCGAAGATGTCGGGATCGTAGCGGCGCTGCCCTTCGCGGGCGTCCTCGACTTCGGAGGGCGTCGCGCGGTCACGTCCGGCAGGGCGTGCCGAACGCACCGTGGGCACGATGCGCAGCCCTTCTTCCTGCCGGTCCTGCTGGTCCTGCCGGTCCTGCTGATCGGGCTGGTCCTGCTGATCGGGCTGGGCCTTTTGGCCCGGCTGCCTGGGCGCACCCGCCGCCTGATCCGGACGGGAGGGCGGCGTGGCCGGGGCCGCGGGGGCGGGCTGCAACTGCCGCGCCGGAGCGGCCACATCCGAAGTGGCCGGGCTCGCGGGACTGGCGGGAACAACCTGCCCGGCAGGCGCTTGCTGCGCCGCACCCGACGATGCGCCCGGCGGCGGGCCGAAAAACTTGTCGTACACCCGGCGCGCCACGGGACCGGCGTCGGAACCGCCATGGCCGCCGTGTTCCAGCATGACCACAACCACCAGCCGCTTGCCCGCCTTTTCACCCCAGGTGGCTATCCAGGCGTGGTCGCGGTGCTCGTAGGCCAGGTTTTCGGTGCGCACACGCACGTCGCCCACCATCTTCAGCTTGGTGACCTGCGCGGTGCCGGTCTTGCCGCCCATGACGGCATCGGGACGGCGCAGCACCTTGGCGGTGCCCCGGTCGTCATTGACGGTCATGCGCATGCCGTCGAGAATCATCTTGCGGCCTGCGGCGGTGAACGGCAGCGAGGCCCGCACCATCGGGTCCTCGCCTGCCAGCAGGCTGGGCTTCAGCAGCTTGCCCCCGTTCATCAGGGCGGACACGAAGGCCGCCACCTGCACCGGCGTGACCAGGGTGAAACCCTGGCCGATGGAGACGTTCAGCGTTTCGCCCCGGTGCCACGGCTCGCCGAAGCGGCGGCGCTTCCATGCCCTGGAGGGCACCAGGCCCGACTTTTCGTGCGGCAGGTCGATGCCCGTGGGCGCGCCGAAGCCGCAGGCCTTGGCAAAGGCCTCGATCTTGTCGATGCCGAAGCGGTCGCTCATCTGGTAGTAGTACACGTCGCACGATTCGATGAGCGAACGCATCATGTCCACGCGGCCGTGGCCGCCCTTCTTCCAGCAGCGGAACACCTGCTTGCCCAGGGCCACCTCGCCCGTGCACCACACCGAGTCCGTGGGGTTCACGCCCTCGTTCAGCAGCATGCCCGCCATCATCAGCTTCCACACCGAGCCGGGCGGATACACGCTCTGGATGACGCGGTTCTGCAGGGGGTGGCGGGGGTTGTCGCGCAGGGCCGTCCATTCCTTCATCGAAAGACCGGCGGCAAAGGCGTTGTTGTCGAACGAAGGCTTGGTGACCAGCGCCAGCAGCTTGCCGGTGTCCGGGTCCATGGCCACCACGCAGCCGGTTTCGTCCTCCAGCGCGTCCCAGGCCACCTGCTGCAACTCAAGGTCGATGGCGAGATCGATGTTCTCGCCGCTCACCGGCTCCTGCACCAGCTTCTTGTTCAACTGGCGGCCCAGCACGTCCACTTCCAGCTGGTGCAGGCCCTTCTGGCCGCGCAGACGGCGCTCCAGCACCAGTTCCAGCCCCTGCTTGCCCACGAAGTCGCCAAGGTTCAGATCCTTGTCGTCTTCCAGTTCCTTTTCGTTGGCCTCGGCCACGTACCCCAGGATGTGGGCCATCAGCTCGCCCTGCGGGTAGTTGCGCTTGGAGCGGGTGACGATCTCAAGGCCCGGCCATTGCAGCACGCGGTTCTCGATGCGCGCCAGCAGGTCGAAGGACATGTCGGAAATGAGCAGCAGATGCTCGAAGGGCTTCACCCGCTGGCGGTCCTGATTGAACTTGGCGGTGAGCTGATCGAGGGGAATGCCCGTCCACTCGCTGACCTGGGCCAGGGTGGAGGGAATGTCGCGGCAGTCTTCGCGCACCAGGGCCAGGCCGAAGGCGGGCCGGTTTTCGGCCAGCAGACGCCCGTCACGGTCGCGCAGCAGCCCGCGCGAGGCGTAGATGCGTTCCTGACGCAGCCGGTTCTCGCGGGCCAGCCGCGCGAATTCCTCGCCCCGGTGGATCTGCAGATACCAGAAGCGCACCACGAACAGGAAAAACAGCCCAGCCACGATGCACTGGAGCAGTATCAGGCCCGCACGGGGCGGCTGGAAGCCTTCCGGCTCAAACTGGATGCGCATCGCCCATGCATCTCCGGCGCACGAAATGGGTCAGCCACCAGGCCGGGGGAATGACGCAGGCCTGCCACACGCTTTCCATGAACAGCCTGTCCTGCGGAATGTCCAGTTGCTGCAACGAGGCCATCATCAGCGTGTACAGGAAATGGCACGCGCCAAGTCCCAGGCTGAGCAGCACCACGAAGGCCATGTTTTCCGCCTCGAACAGCCAGCGCCCCACGTTGAAGAAGACCACCAGCGTGCCGTACCACAGGGCCGTGGAGCCGAAGGCCAGCGTGCCCGCCCCTTCCTGCACCAGCAACAGCACCACCAGCAGCCAGAAGGTCTGGTAGTGACGGCGTTCCTGCAGCGACACCAGCAGCCCGGCCACCAGCACGTCAATGCCGGGCAGCCCCTGCTGGAGCCACACGCCCGCAAAGATGAAGCAGGCCCACCAGGCAAGATTGCTGAAATTCATGAATGTTCCGGCATTACTGGGTGGTTGTGCCCCAACCTGCTCGGGTTGGACCGGGTTGGAGTGGATTGGACTGGGTTGGACTGGGTTGGACGGGGTCGGCCCGGATCGGCCTGGGTCGGCCCGGATCAGGATGTCGCGTGCGAACGGGGACATCCGCGCGGGGGCCAACCCATGCGCGCGGATCGGTCGAATACTGCCTATTGCCGGGGGGACTGCCCAGGCTGCTGTGCAGGCGGCTGCCCGGACTGTTGCCCGGATTGTTGCCCAGACGGCTGTGCGGTCGGCTGTGCGGACGGCTGCGGACGTGGCGCTCGTGCCCCCTGCTGACCGGACTGGACAGGCTGGGCAGGCAACACGGGCTGCACGCGCTGGCCGCCGTGCCCCGAGGTGGCATTGCCCTGCCCGGGGCCGTGGCCGGCGCCCGGCCCCCCCCCCTGCGTGGCATTGACCGCGGGCAGGGGCGGGGTGTGCGCGCCGGGCTGCACGGGGGGCCGTTCCAGCAGCAGCACCTCTTCCAGGGCCTCCAGGTCGGCCAGGGGGCTGGCGTAGACGGTCTGGAACAGCGAAAGATCGGACTGGGACACGCTTTCCACGCGGGCCACCAGCACCGCCTTGGGAAAGGCTCCCTCAAGGCCAGAGGTCAACACCAGTTCACCCACCTCGATGCGGGCGTTCTGGGGCACGTATTTCATTTCCAGCAGGCCGCGCGGGCCGGTGCCCACCAAGATGCCCGCCGTGCGGTTGGTGGCGCTGAGCACGGCGATGCGGCTGCCCGGATCGGTCAGCAGCAACACGGTGGCGGTGTACGGCCCTGCGCGGTACACGCGGCCCACCACGCCTTCGTGGGTGACCACGGGCGTGCCCGGCCCCGCGCCGGAATAGTAGCCCCGGCTGATGATGGCCGATTCCAGCGCGGCCTGGGGGCCAAGCCTGTTGGCCACCACGCGCGCGCCAAGGGGCCGCCAGCCTTCGGGGGGTTCCAGTTCCAGCAACGCGCGCAGGCGGGCCAGTTCGGCCCGCGCTTCGGAGGCAACCTGCACCTGTTGCGAAAGAGTGCGCACCTGCTCGCGCAGCGCCTCGTTTTCTTCGCGCACCCCGACCAGGTCGAGGTAATTGTTCCACGACGAAACGACCTGGTCCCTCGCCCACACGCCCGGCTTCAGGATGGCGCCCACGAATTCCAGACCGGCGTGTTCCGCCAGCCTGTCGAGCACGCCGGTTCTCTGGTTCCAGGTATACAGGCCAAGGTACAGGAACAGCGCCAGTACCAGAAGCAGGATGATGCGCTTGAGCGAGGCGTTAATCTATGCACACCTCCTTCAGGATGTGCAGATTGTCCAGCGCCTTGCCGGTGCCGATGACCACGGTGGAGAGCGGATCGTCCACCACGGTGATGGGCAGCGAGGTTTCTTCGCGCAGCAGCTGGTCGAGCCCCTTCAGAAGGCCGCCGCCGCCCGTGAGCACGATGCCCCGGTCCACGATGTCGGCCGCCAGTTCCGGCGGGGTCTGCTCCAGCGCGATGCGTACCGCCTGGACAATGCTTTCGACCTGCTCGGAAATGGCCTTGCGCACCTCTTCGGAGGTGATGATGATATTCTGCGGAATGCCGGTGACGAGGTCGCGGCCCTTCACCTCGAGCTGCTGCTCGGGGTCCATGGGGTAGGCGGAGGCGATCTTGATCTTGATCTCTTCCGCCGACGATTCGCCGATGAGCATGTTGTACTTGCGCTTGACGTGGGTCATGATCGCCTCGTCCATCTTGTCGCCGCCCACGCGCACCGAGCGCGAATAGACGATGCCCGACAGCGAGATGACGGCCACTTCGGTGGTGCCGCCGCCGATGTCCACGACCATGTTCGAGGTGGGTTCCTGAATGGGCAGGTTGGCGCCGATGGCCGCGGCCATGGGTTCCTCGATCAGGTACACTTCGCGCGCGCCCGCGCTCTGGGCAGATTCCTTCACCGCGCGCTTTTCCACCTGGGTGATCCCGGTGGGCACGCAGATCATGATGCGCGGACGCACCAGGCGGCGGGAATTGTGCACCTTGGAGATGAAGTGGCGCAGCATGGCCTCGGTAATCTCGAAGTCGGCGATGACGCCGTCCTTCATGGGCCGGATGGCCTGGATGTTTCCGGGGGTGCGGCCCAGCATGCGCTTGGCGTCGTGGCCCACGGCCAGCACCACGTTGTTGCCGCGCGTGTCCTTTTTCACCGCAACCACCGAAGGTTCGCGCAGCACGATGCCCTGGCCCTTGACGTAGACGCAGGTATTGGCCGTACCCAGGTCAATGGCCAGGTCGTTGGAAAACATTCCAAGGACGAAATCCAGTATCTTTGCCATGTTATCTTACTTGCCTCTCTGAGGGGGAATGCGTATCAACGTTTGAAACAGGGCATTCTTCCAAAAGGACAGCCATTGTCAATGGAAAACACCACGACCCGGCTGCACCTGCTGGCGACGTATTTGCGGTTGCGCTTCGGCGCGCGCGTCCAGAAGGTGCCGCTCGACGCCGGCTTCTCCTGCCCCAACCGCGACGGAACGCTGTCGCGCGGGGGCTGCGTGTTCTGCAACCCGCGCGGATCCGGTTCCGGGCTTGGCGAAGATGGGCTGACGCTGGAAGAACAGTGGACGGTCTGGACGGGACGTTACGCCCGCACGCGCAACGCCGGTCTGTTCATAGCCTATTTGCAATCGTTTTCCAACACATATGGGCCAATTGACAAATTACGCCATGTTCTCGGCGTGTTGCCAACACTGCCGGGCATCGTGGGGGCGGCAGTGGGGACTCGCCCTGATTGTGTGGACAATGAACGGCTGGACATGGTGGCGGCACTCCCCCTTCCGGAGGTCTGGCTGGAACTGGGGTTGCAGTCCGCCCACGACGCCACGCTGGCCCGCATCAACCGGGGGCACGACGCCGCCACGTCCGAACGAGCCGTGCAGGCTGCTGCCGCGCGAGGGCTGCGGGTATGCGCGCACCTTATTGCCGGGCTGCCCGGAGAGAGCGGCGACGATTTTCTGGCCACGGTGGACTGGGTGAACCGGCTGCCGGTGCACGGGGTGAAGTTTCACGGCCTGTACGTGTGCGAAGGCACCGCACTGGCCCGGCAATGGCGGGCCGGGGACTACTCCCCGCTGGCGCGCGAGGCGTACGCGGACCTCATTGCCCGCGCCCTGCCCCGGCTGCGTCCGGAAATCGTCATCCAGCGCCTGACCGGCGATCCGGCGGGGGATGAACTGCTGGCCCCGGACTGGGCCAACGACAAGCGCGCCACCACCGCGCGCATCCACGAACTGCTGGCCCAGCGGGATACGTGGCAGGGAAAGGACGTGGCGAAAGATGCCCCGAGCGGACCGGATGCGCAGACGGGCCAGACGGGACCGTCAGCCCTGCCCGCAAAGTCAGGCCCGCCTGCATGGTTCTCCGTGCCGCCCCATCGCCTGCCGGGGGCCGCGCCGCGCCTGTGCGATACGGCACACGCCCGCGCATGGGAAGCGGAGTACGCGGCGGCCTGCGCAGCATTCCCGCATCTGCGCCCCGTGACGGGCCGGGAGTGACTCCGCTCTCCCTGACGGCCTGAGCGCGTCTGGTTCGCGTCTGGTTCGCGCAGGGCGCACGGCGCACACCTGGCGCATCCGGTCACATCCGGCCACATCCGGCCACATCTGGCCGCGCCCGGCCCGCGCAACGGACCCCCCTTTTCCGCCGCCGGGCTTTCCGGCTATGGAAGCGGCAGGCCGTCGATCCTGCCCAGCCGGGCACGACCTGCACGCTGCAAATACAGGCAGCCCCGCGCACATCTGCTTTCCTACCCTCGGAGGCCGCATGCCCCAACGTCGTTCAGCCACTCCCCGCCGCGGCACCGCCGCGCTCGACATCCCCGACACCGCACTATTCGACGAGGTGCGCGAACGCCTGGTGGCCGGTCCGCTCTCGCTGATCCTGCACTGGCGCGCACACAACGGGGCGAAAAGGCTGCGCGAAATCACCATGAGTTGGGACGGTGCGGCGCTGGCTACCGCGCCCGCTGCACGCGACGGCTGGACCAATCCGCGCCCGGATGCCTGGCCCGGCCTGCCCGCAGGCCCGGTCACCGCACATGGCCGCGCCGTGCAGGCCGCACTGGCCGACTACGTGGCCGGAAAGCCAGTCCGTTGGCCCGACCTGCCCTTTCTGCTGGACGGGCTGACCCCGTTCACCCGCGACGTGCTGCTGGCCCTGCGCGACAAGGTACCGCACGGGCAGATCACCACCTACGGCGGACTGGCCGCACTGGCAGGCCGCCCCGGCGCGGCGCGCGGGGTGGGGCAGATCATGGCGCGCAACCCGTGGCCGCTGGTCATCCCCTGTCACCGGGTGCTGGGCGGTTCTGGCCGCAACATCCGGCTGCACGGCTTCGGCGCGTCCGGCCTGCCCATGAAACGCTGGTTGCTGCTGCTGGAAGGGGCCATCGACGACACCATGAAGGACTGACCCGGTCCATGCTGGACAAGACCACCCTTACCGCCGCGGTGTGCGAACGGCTGCCCCGGCTGGAAACGGGCCACTGCCTGGACCTGCGCACTTACAAGCGCAACCGCTCGGTGACCATCGTGCGCACCGGGCCGGACAGCTATGACGTGTTCGAGGCAGGCTTCCATGAGGAAACCTGGACCGGACTGACCGCCGATGCGGTGCGCCGCCTGCTGAAGACCCTGCTGAAACGGGAGTTCCCGCGCAGCCACAAGGTGCGGCTATACACCCTGCCCAGCCGCGAGGCCGCCAACGTGAACCGCATGGGGCACGGCGCGGGGAGGTTTGGGGCGTGAGGGACACTTGTTAAAATATTATGCAACCTA
Organism: Nitratidesulfovibrio termitidis HI1; assembly: GCF_000504305.1. Classification (NCBI taxonomy): domain Bacteria; kingdom Pseudomonadati; phylum Thermodesulfobacteriota; class Desulfovibrionia; order Desulfovibrionales; family Desulfovibrionaceae; genus Nitratidesulfovibrio; species Nitratidesulfovibrio termitidis. The sequence goes on along the minus strand of NZ_KI632512.1, from coordinate 3,779,106 downwards.
TATCCTGCTGCGAGTTTAAAACCTCTACCCAAATGGAGACTCGCATGGCAAAGCTTAAACGCAAATTCACGTGGAACGAGGCAGAGATTACCACGAAGTACGAGTACAGCAACACCGTCGTTGATGGAGACGACCCCAAGGAAATCAAAATCGATTCCACATTGTTCAATGAGCAGGAGTGGTACGAAGTCAAACCGATGCTGAAAAAATGCCTTGCCGAACTAAAACCGGCAGCCACCAAAGCTATCTCCACAACCCACAGCATCGAAGATTGCTTCATGAACAGATCTAGCGACGTTAACACTCGCAAAAAGGTCTACGACTACATCATAAAAAAACTCGGCTAGGCAATCCATCTATTCGAGATCACAAAAACGAGACGGCCAGCGCTCCCGATTGCGCTGGCCGTCTTGTTTGGAGGAGGCGGTGGTATGCCGAGACTTCCCCATGAATGGGGCTGACCCGCCCGGATGCGCCCGCAGTGCGGGCGCATCCAGAGCCGCCGATGTGCACGTGCGGTATGAACACGGCACACAACAGATGAAGGCACAAGTTACCTTGTGCCTTCAGGGAGCCGGACACCCGGCCACAACCGTTACCGCTGCTTCCTTTCGGACCTGACGGGGTTGGCGGCGTTGCCGCCGTCCGGCTCCCGATCTGTAATCAAGCGGAAAATTACTGGCGGAGAGGGGGAGATTCGAACTCCCGGTACGCTGTTAACGTACACACGATTTCCAATCGTGCTCCTTAGACCAGCTCGGACACCTCTCCGTGCGAGAGGCAGTGTCTAGCAGACGCCGGGGCAGCATGGCAAGCGAAAAGTGCGGGTTGTTCGCCAAACCTTTGTGCGACGCCCCACATGGGCTATCTGGCCGCAGCGCAAACGGGGTTGCGCCGTCATCCTCCGCCCCACAAGTCAGGGACACGCGCTTGCCCTTAGCCGCCCCGCACGCCACCTACTTCCGCTCTTCTCCATGCCGCACACCGCACGCCGCACCCTCTTCCGTTCCGGCACGCTCCCGGCGTACCCGTGGCGGGCCTCAGCACCCGCCGCCAGTGGGCAGAAAGCGCCCGGCCACCACAACCCATACCACCAGAATGGCCACCAATATCAAAATGTCCCACATGGGGGATTGCTCCTTGCGTACGACTGCCGGAGCGGGCGCAACACGCCCGCCAGCTCCGGCGCATCCGCATCCCTACGCCCGCCCCATCCGGACGGCAACAGCGTGAGAATGCCGTAACCCCGGCGCATGACGCGTTTCCCCGCAACGGAGCGCACATGATACCCGGCAAGCAACCGTCACCTTCCCCACCCGCGCCCGCGCAACGGCACGCCATCCCCAAACGGAGCGATTTTGTGCCGAGGGCAAGGAAAACGGCGTTTTTGCAAGGGGAGTGTACTCTTTCGTACTCGACCCGCGCAAAAACGCCGTTTGACGACGCCATCGGGCAAAAGCGCCCGTTTGGGGATGGCGTGCTAGATGCCCATGACGTTATAGCCCGAATCCACAAACACCACCTCGCCCGTCATGGCGGACGACAGGTCGGAGGCCAGGAACACCGCCGCGCGGCCCACGTCCTCGATGGTCACGTTGCGGCGCAGGGGCGCATGTTCCTCGATGTGGTTCAGGATGTTCTTGAAACCGGAGATGCCCGACGCGGCCAGGGTCTTGATGGGACCGGCGCTCAGGCCGTTGATGCGCACGCCCTTCTCGCCCAGGTCCACGGCAAGGTAGCGGACGGAGGCTTCCAGCGCGGCCTTGGCCACGCCCATGACGTTGTAGTTGGTGATGACCTTCTGCGAGCCGTAGTAGGTCATGGTCAGCACCGAGGAGCCGGGGTTCAGCAGCGGCTCGAAGGCCTTGCACAGCGTCACCAGCGAATAGGCGGAAACGTCCAGCGCCAGCTTGAAGCCGTCGCGGGTGGTGTCGATGAAGCGACCGTGCAGATCGTCGCGGTGGGCAAAGGCCACGGAATGGACGATGACGTCCACGGCGCCCCATTTTTCGCGCACGAAGTCGGCGGCGGCGGCCACCTGGGCGTCGTCGGTGACGTCACAGGCAAAGGTGTAGTCGCCGCCCAGTTCTTCGCAGATGGGTTCCACGCGCTTCTGGATGGCCTCGCCCACGTAGCTGAAGGCCAGCTGGGCGCCCTGGTCCTTGAATTCCTTGGAAATGCCGTAGGCAATGCTCTTGTTGTTGGCCACGCCGAAGATCAGAGCCTTCTTTCCTGCGAGCAGCATGCGGTTCTCCCTGTGGTTCTGGGTAGATGGCAAAAAACGGGCATGCGGCGCGCGGCGCGGCATACCGGCGTGCGGCGGCGCGGCGTTCTTCCCCAAAGGGCCCTCAAGAACACCGCGAGCCGTAATGAAACGTGCGGAAACTAGACGGACAATTTTTGCCCGGTGAGAATCTCATACGCCTCGCGGTACTTCTTCCCCGTCTCGGCAACCACGTGTTCCGGCAGGGCCGGGGGCGGCGGGGTCTTGTCCCACGGCTGCGAGGCCAGCCAGTCGCGCAGGTACTGCTTGTCGAAGCTGGGCTGCCCCTTGCCGGGCGCGTACCCGGCGGCGGGCCAGAAGCGCGACGAATCGGGGGTCAGCACCTCGTCGATCAGGATCAGTTCGCCATCCACCAACCCGAACTCGAACTTGGTGTCGGCGATGATGATGCCGCGCCCTTCGGCGTATTCGCGCGCCTGCGAGAAGATGGCGATGGAAAGTTCCTGCACCTTGGCGGCAAGGTCGCCGCCCAGCAGCATTGCGGCCTGTTCGAGGCTGATGTTCTCGTCGTGCTCGCCAAGTTCGGCCTTGGTCGAAGGCGTGAACAGCGGGGTTTCCAGCTTGGCCGATTCCAGCAGCCCGGCGGGCAGCTTGTGGCCGCACACCGCGCCGGTGGCCTTGTAGTCCTTCCAGCCGGAACCGGTGATGTGCCCGCGCACGATGCATTCCACCGGCAGGGGCCTGGCCTTCTTCACGATCACGGCGCGGCCTTCCAGCATGTCGCGGTAGGGGGCGAGCGGCGCGGGAAAGCGGTTCACGTCATGCTCGATCAGGTGGTTCTTCACCAGCCCGGCGAAGCGGTTCATCCAAAACAGGGTGATGCTGTTCAGGATCACGCCCTTGTAGGGGATGGGTTCACCCATGATCACGTCAAAGGCCGACATGCGGTCGGTGGTGACGATGAGCAGGGTCTGCGCGTCGATCTCGTAGATGTCGCGGACCTTGCCCCGCGAAAGCAGCGGGTATTCCTTGATGTCGGTTTGCGTGACGACCTGCATGTATCTTCCCTTGTCTTCGGTTTTCTTCGGTTACGGGGCCGATGCCGCGCGATGCCTTGCGGCATCACGGGGGCTGATGCCCACAAGCCCGGGCACCCTGCCGCGTGTGCACGGGGGGGGACCGTCGGGCCTTCGGATACGATAACGCGGGACGGGCACGCCATACAAGACGGGCGGCCCGTCCAGATGCGCACCCAACCGGATGCGCGCCGAAAAATGCCCACGGTGCAGGATGGCCGTGGCGCCCGCCACGCCTGGCGGCGCAACGCCCCGGCCCGTTGCTACCTGTTGCGCGATTCCGCCGAGCGGGCGTGCGCCTCCAGCCCTTCCAGCCTGGCCAGCCGCGCAATGGAGGCGGCATGCCCGCGCGTGAACGCGGCGGTGGCCGAAATGACGCTGGTGCGCTTGCAGAAGGTCTGCACGGAAAGGGCCGACGAAAAGCGCGCGGTGCCCATGGTGGGCAGCACGTGGTTGGGACCGGCGTAGTAGTCGCCCACCGGTTCCGGCGACCAGCCGCCCAGAAACACGGCCCCGGCGTGCCGGATGGCGCCCAGCAGCGCCCACGGATCCTTGGTCAGCACTTCCAGGTGTTCCGGCGCAATCATGTTGCTGATGGCGACGCCGGTGGCCATGTCGGGCACCACCACAATGGCGCCCCAGTCGGCCAGCGCCTTGCGGGCAATGTCCGCGCGGGGCAGCGTGTCGCACTGCGCGGCCAGTTCCAGCTTCAGGGCGTCCACCAGCGCGGGCGAATCGGTAATGCAGATGGACGAGGCCAGCGGGTCGTGCTCGGCCTGCGACAGCATGTCGGCGGCCACCCAGTCGGCGCGGGCGGTGTGGTCGGCAAGAATGAGTATCTCGCTGGGCCCGGCGATCATGTCTATGCCCACCCGGCCGATCAGCAGGCGCTTGGCCGTGGTCACCCAGATGTTGCCCGGCCCGGCGATGACGTCCACGGGACGCACCGTCTCGGTGCCGAAGGCAAGAGCGGCGATGGCCCAGGCGCTGCCCGCGCGGTGCACCTCGGTAATGCCCAGGTGATGCGCGGCGGCGAGAATGAACGGGTTCAGCGTGCCGTCCTTGCGGGGCGGCGAAATGACGGCGATTTCCGGCACCCCGGCCACCTGGGCGGGGATGGCGTTCATCAGCAGGCTGGAAATGAGCGGGGTGTTGCCGCCCTGCCCGCCGGGCACGTACAGCCCGGCGCGGTCCACGGGGGTGACCATCTGGCCCAGCACGGAACCGTCGGGCCGGGTGGTGAACCACGACCGTTCCTTCTGCGCCTCGTGAAAGGCGCGGATGTTGGCGGCGGCTTCGGCGATGATGGCCCTGTCGTCGGGGCCGACCTCTGCGAGGGCGGCGGCGATTTCGTCTTCATCCACGCGGATGCGCGCGGCGTCGAAGCCGGGACAGTCGAAACGGCTGGTGTAGTCGGCCAGGGCGGCATCGCCCCCGGCGCGGACGGTATCCAGAATCTCGCGGACGGCGGGTTCCACGGTATCGCCGGGGTTGTCGCGTCCCGCGAGCAGGGCCTGCAGTTCCTTCCAGTCGTCCACCGACCGGAGGAAAAGCGTACGGCATGGCATGGCGGCCTCCTTGAGAGTGCGACCTGTATGCGGCGGTGTGCAGCGGGGTGCCGCGCGGCGGGCAGGCCAGCAAGGGCTGCCTGCGCGCACAGGCGGCAGTGGGTGTGTTCGCGCCACATACCGGAGCGGCGGGCAAAAGTCGAGAGTGCCGCACTGGCGCACGGTTCGGCCCCCTGATGATGGGGCCCCTTGATGATGGGGCCCCTTGACGATGGGAGCTCCTTGACGATGAGGCGGCGAACAGGAGCGGAGCGGCGGGCTGTACGCCACCGCGTCGCACGGAGGGGTGCTTCGGGGCATGCCGCGTGAACGCCGGGGCCACATGCAGCCAGGGCGACGCGTTGAAGAGGCACGCAGCAGACAGCAACCGGGCGCACCTGCCAGCGGGCAGGGCAGGCGCGCCGCCCGTCAGCTTACGTTCAGGATGACCGAAAAGACGTTGATCAGCACCCACACCGGGGTGCCCACGGCCAGGTCCAGCGCGCGCACCCGGTCCGCCGTAAGCACCGAGCAGATTTCCGTGCCGTCCGCAAGGCGCGCCACCGCTTCCGCCGTGGCCGCGCCCACCACCACCTTGGCGATGGTGGCCGGGTACACGTTGCCCGCCGTGGACGACGGGGCTTCGCTGCCCACGGTCAGCACCACCCAGGGGGCCTTCACCTCTGCCGCCGCGAACACGCCGGGGCGCAGCCCCAGATTGTCCAGACTGTCGTTGGTGATGACCGAGGCCACCCGGATGCCCGACGGCGTCTGCACCGAAACCACCGACTGCACGTCGCCGCGCACCACCGCCGCGATGCGCCCGTAAAAGGCGTTGCGCGCGCTGGTGCGGCGGCGCTGCTCGCGGTCCAGCGCGTGGCCCACCATGCGCTGCATGTCCTCTGTCGAAACATCGATGTACGCCGCCGTCAGGCTGGCCGTGGAATGGCCCAGCAGGCGCTGCACCACGGGCAGCGGCAGGCCCGACCGCAGCAGTTCGATGGCCCGCGAGCGGCGCAGGGCGCTGGGGTTGGCAAGGTCGGGGGCAAGGTCGCAGTCGTGGGCGCGCTCGTAGAACTTGCGGCGCACATGGGCCTGGTCCACGGCAAAGGGGTGTTCGCCCTCGCCCGCCACGGCTTCGTCCAGCAGGTCGGCAAGTTGGGTGACGAGGTCGGGCGGCAGTTGCACCTCGCGCTGCGGCTCGCCGAGGTACGCCACGCCACGCGCCGTGTCGATGTCGCGGCCCGGGGCCAGAGCCAGCACCTCGCCCAGGCGCGCCCCGGTGTGGCGAATGAGCAGGAACACCAGCAGCATGCGCAGGCGCGAGCGGCGCACGTCGCCCCGTGCCGGGCGGGCGGCCCACAGGCGGAAGGCTTCTTCCAGCCGGGCCAGCTCCACCGTGTCCAGATACTTCACGTCGTCGGGAATGGAGAGCATGCCCGCCGGGTTGTGGCGGCGTTCCGCCACGTTTTCGGCCAGCGCTTCCCAGATTCGTTCGAGGCTGTCGTCCTGTCGCATGGGTGTCCCGTTGGTTGCGTACGCGTGGTGCCGGGCAAGGCGAGTGTCCGGTGCCGGGTGTCTTCGGCGTGACTGTCTTTGGCGCGGGTGTGGCCGGACCGGATGCGGCCTGCGGACACCCGGGATACGGTCAGGATACGGCCCAGAACGCCCCGGATACGGTCAGGATGCGGTTCGGATGCGGTCCGGATGCCGTCAGGATACGGCCCAATTGTAATCCGGGTGCGGCCCGTTCGTTGCCAGAATTTCTACCATATAGGCGCAGATGCGCGAAAATCAAAGCCGTGATTCATTTCGCGCACAGACATGAAAATAAAATAATCCGTGACAACGAACAGGCCGTGTCGTATCTTTCAATTGACACGAAGATTATAAAAAGCGTGTCAACAGAATAGCACCCGAAAAGCACTGCCGCACCGACCATCGGCACAGCCTCTGCCCACAGTCCCCATCGGCCCCGTCGGGACTCCACCGGTCCGGTCGCCCTGTCGCTTCCATCGCCCCCCACCCTGGTCATCCCGACACAGGAGGCCACCATGTACTTCCCCGTCGCAGGCATACACGCGGAACCGTGGCTACCGCCGCTGGTGGCCTTCGTGGTGTCGTTCTTCATGTCCATGGGGGGCGTGTCCGGCGCGTTCCTGTTGCTGCCCTTCCAGATGTCCTTTCTGGGCTACGTGAACCCGTCCGTCAGCGCCACCAACCAGTTCTACAACGTGGTGGCCATTCCCAGCGGGGTGTATCGCTACATCCGCGAAGGGCGCATGGTCTGGCCGCTGACGTGGGTGGTGATCATCGGCACGTTGCCGGGGGTGCTGATAGGGGCCTTCGTGCGGGTGACGTACCTGCCCAACGCGCGCGACTTCAAGCTGTTTGCCGCGTGCGTGCTGGCCTACATCGCCCTGCGCATGGTGCGCGACCTGACAAAGAAGAAGGCGGGCAACGGCAAGGCCACGGCGGAGGAAAAGTTCCGCGCGCTGGTGCGCACCCACCGCGAAAAGGCGGCGGCGGAAGGCAAGAACCCCGACGACCTGCCAGCCGTGTGCATGAACGAGTGCTGCCTGTCGCGCATCTCGTACAGCTTCTACGGCGAAACCTACAGCTTTCGCACCGTGGGCATCTTCAGCCTGAGCTTCATCGTGGGGATCGTGGGCGGGGTGTACGGTATTGGCGGCGGGGCCATCATTGCGCCGTTCTTCGTCTCGTTCTTCGGGCTGCCGGTGTACACCGTGGCGGGCGCGGCCCTGATGGGCACCTTCGTCACCTCGGTGGCGGGCGTGTCCTTCTACATGGCCATCGCGCCGCTGTACCCGCACATGTCCGTGGCCCCGGACTGGACACTGGGCCTCTTGCTGGGCATTGGCGGCATGGCGGGCATGTACCTGGGCGCGCGCTGCCAGAAGCACGTGCCCGCAAACCTGATCAAGTGGATGCTGTGCGTCATCCTGCTGTTCACGGCGGGGAAGTACGTGGTGGAGTTTTTCAGGTAGCCCACCGGGCAACCTTGCCGTTGACTTCACCTTCAAGAATCCCTATTGATTTTTCAGGAGGCCGACGCTACGGTTCTCCATGCCTTGACTTCTTCCCCGCCGGACTTTGCGCCACCTTCGGGTTGCCAATCTTCGGCGGGGTTATTTTTTTAGAAAGGGGGGGGAGAGCATGCCACCGCATCCCGAACCGGCCAGCAAACGCACGGTTGCCTTTTTTGACGGTCAGAATGTTTTCTATTCCGTCAAGGCCTCCTTCGGGTATACGTACTCCAATTTTTCCCCACAGGCGCTTGCCCTTGCTCTTTGTGCACGGGAAGGGTGGAATCTTGCCGAGACAAGATTCTACACGGGCGTTCCCGATGCCGCCGAAAGCCCCATGTGGAACACCTTCTGGAATAACAAACTTGCTGCTTTGGGAAGATTGCCCAACATGCATGTCTTCTCACGCCCTCTTCGATACAGCACTCAAGAGTACACCTGCCCGAATGGCGACACGTTGGCGCTTCGTGTTGGCAGGGAAAAAGGTGTTGACGTGCGTATTGCCATCGACATCATCACACTGGCTCGCCAAAACGCCTACGACGTGGCCCTGGTGTTCAGCCAGGACCAAGATCTTTCCGAAGCCGCAGCCACCATACGCTCCATCGCCCGCGAGAAAGGACGCTGGATCAAGATCGCTTCCGCATTTCCCGCCAATCCCCTTCGCCCACGCGGCATCAATCAAACCGATTGGAAACCGTTCGATAAGACCCTGTACGACACGTGCATCGACCCCGCTGACTACCGCTGAGACAGGATCACCCCCATCCGCAACCAGTATCGCCCCCTCCCCCCTTGCCTTTTGCCCCGCTCCGTGGTGATGGTGTGCCCGCCGGGCGCACCATGCACATCCGGGCATCCATCGCCCTGCCAATCCCCCCTGACGCCGCCCGGCATGCCCCGGCCAGTCCGGAACTCCGCGCAAGGAGCCCTGCAATGCGCAATGCCGTGCCGCGCGTGGCGGCCATTCACGACCTTTCCGGCTTCGGCCGCACCTCGCTCACTGTGGCCATACCCGTGCTGTCTGCCATGGGCGCACAGGTGTGCCCCATGCCTACCGCCGTGCTGTCCACCCATACGGCGGGCTTCACCGGCTACAGCTTTCTGGACCTTACCGACCAGATGCGCCTGTTCCTGGACCACTGGCAGGCCCTGAACCTGAAGTTCGACGCAGTGTACAGCGGCTTTCTGGGTTCCCCGGCGCAGGTGGACATCGTGGCCCGGTGCATCGACATGTGCCGGGTAGAGGGCGGCCTTGCCGTGGTGGACCCTGTTCTGGGCGACAACGGCCAGCTGGAACCCACCATGGACATGGAGATGGTGCAGCGCATGCGCTGGCTGGTGCGCAAGGCGGACATCATCACCCCCAATTTTACGGAAGCTGCCCTGCTGCTGGACGAACCCTACCGCGAATCCATCTCCACGGCGGACCTCATGGTCTGGCTGCGCCGCCTGACGGCCATGGGGCCTCGCGTGGCGGTGATCACCAGCGTGCCGGTGGCCGGGCATGCGGGCGTCAGTTCGGTTGCAGCCTACCACAGCACCCACGACAGGTTCTGGAAGGTGGACTGCCAGTACATACCCGCCCACTACCCCGGCACGGGCGACACCTTTGCCAGCGTGCTTACCGGCAGCCTGTTGCAGGGCGACAGCCTGCCCATTGCCATGGACCGCGCCGTGCACTTCGTCACGCTGGGCATCCGCGCCACCTTCGGGCACAATTCGCCCAGCCGCGAGGGCATCCTGCTGGAACGTGTGCTGGACACCCTGCGCGCCCCGGTAACCGTGAGCAGCTACGAACTTCTGGAGGACGAGGACCGATGCAAGTAGACGGCCCCGCGTGCGGCACCGCCGCCACGGGCTACGACTATGACAACGCGGGGGGATCAGCCCCCGGCACTTCCTGCTCCAACACATCCAGCGCCGCCCTATCCGCCCCCGACGCCGCGCACCTGCCCATCGGCATGTTCGATTCGGGCGTGGGCGGCCTTACGGTGCTGAAGGCCCTGCGCACCCGCATGCCCTGCGAGGACATATTGTATCTGGGCGACACCGCCCGCCTGCCCTACGGCACCAAGAGCGCGGAAACCATCACCCGCTACGCCGTGCAGGCCGCGTCCAGACTGGTGCAGCGGCGCATCAAGCTGCTGGTGGTGGCCTGCAACACGGCCACGTCCGTTGCGCTGGACGCCCTGCGCGCCGCCAACCCCGGCCTGCCGGTGGTGGGCGTGGTGCAGCCGGGCGCGCAGGCGGCCTGCCGGGCCACGCGCCGGGGCAACATTGCCGTCATCGCCACGGAGTCCACCATCCGTGGCCGCGCCTATCACAAGGCCATCCACAGCCTGCGGCCCGACGCGCAGATCATCGGGCAGCCCTGCCCGCTGTTCGTGCCGCTGGCCGAAGAAGGCTGGGTGGACGGCAAGATCGTGGAAGACATCGCCGCCCGCTACCTGGACCCCATCTTTCGCCCCGCGTCCGGCAGCGACACGCCGGAAACGCCCGACTGCCTGGTGCTGGGCTGCACCCACTTTCCGCTGCTGGCGCGGGCCATCCGCAACGTCATCGGGCCGGAACCGGTCATCGTCGATTCCGCCGCCACCACCGCCCTTGCCGTGCAGGCGGAATTGCAGGCCGCCGGGCTGGTGCGCCCCCTGCGCACGGGGCCGGGCGGCAACGAATGCGGCGAGGCGCGCTTTCTGACCACCGACGACGTGCCCCGCTTCGCCCGCACCGGCGGGCTGTTCCTCGGCACGGCCATTGCGCCGGACGAGGTGGAACTCATCGACCTGTAGTCTGTGCGACATGCTGTTGCCGCTTGGGTGTGGCACGAAGAAGGGGACAGCTTTTGTAAGCCTCCGGCGGGCAAGGACGGCAGCCGTTATGCGAGTCTTCGAGCATTATGGATGGCGATCGCATAGCGGCCATCGCCCCCTGCGCCCCCAAAATGGGACGATACGTTTTCGAGAACAGACGGAATCCCCTGCGTTTTGCATGAAGACCACACTCAGGGGATGCAAGGGGCGATAGCCCCTTGCCCGCCGGAGGCGTATAAAAAATCTCTCACTTTTGTTTCCAACGCGCGCAAACCCCACAGCCCTGCAACCACCGGAGGTCACCCCCATGGCGCACAAGCCATACGCCCCCATCCCCATGGTGCCCGGCCCGGTCACCCTGCACCCCGCCGTGCTCGCGGCCATGACCCGCGACTACGGCTCCGGCCAGATCGAACCGGACTACCTGAAACTGTATGCGGAAACGGGCCGCAACCTTGCACAGCTCATGGGCACGCAGCATGACATGGTGCTGATGACCGGCGAGGGCATGCTGGCCCTGTGGGCCGCGCTGAAAAGCTGCCTCGTGCCCGGCGACAAGGTGCTGTCCGTGGGCACCGGCGTGTTCGGCGACGGCATAGGCGACATGGCCGCGTCCATCGGTTGCGAAGTGCTGAAGGTCTCGCTGCCGTACGACGAAACCATCGACGACCTGACCGGCATCGAAGACGCCATCCGCAGCTTCAGGCCCAGGATGCTCACCGCCGTGCACTGCGAAACGCCGTCCGGCACGCTGAACCCGCTGGCCGACCTTGGCGCGCTGAAGCAGGCTTGCGGCGTGCCGCTGTTCTACGTGGACGCGGTGGCCAGCGTGGGCGGCGCGCCCGTGCAGGCCGACGCCTGGCACGCGGACCTGGTGCTGGGCGGCTCGCAGAAGTGCCTTTCCGCCCCGCCGTCCATGAGCTTTCTGTCCGTCAGCCCGACGGCGTGGGAGGTCATCGAATCCGTGGGCTACCAGGGCTACGACGCCATCGCTCCCTTCCGCACCGTGCAGCAGGATGGCCGCTGTCCGTACACTCCGTACTGGCACGGCACCGCCGCGCTCAACGCAGGCGCGCTGGCCATCCTGAACGAAAAGGGCGGCATGCAGGCGTGCTTTGACCGGCATCGGGAAGTTGCCGAACGCTGCCGCGCGGGCCTCGCCAAGCTGGGCGTGGAACTGTGGACGGCACAGGGCGCGGTGAACTCGCCCACGGTGACGGCGGCGTTGGTCCCGGAAGGCTTCGCGTGGCCGGAATGGCGACAGGGCCTGCGCGAGCGCGGGCTGATCGTGTCCGGCAGCTTCGGCCCCATGGCGGGCAAGGTGTTCCGCCTTGGGCACATGGGCACGCAGGCCACCGAAGCACTGGTGGACGCGGCGCTGGATGTGATTGAAAGCGTGATGCAGGACTAGCCCGCCACGCGAAACAGCCACGGGCAGCGACCGATGGCTTGCCGACCCGGCGTCCCGTTGCACAGCAAGAAACGCCCCCGGCGCATCATCATGCGCCGGGGGCGTTGTCATCCTGCGTTGCGGAAAGGGGCCGCTCGGCTACTGCACGGGCTCGAAGTATTCCTTCTCCGCGTCGCACCACGGGCACACCCAGTCCTCGGGCAGATCGGCAAAGGGCGTATCGGGGCCCACGCCGTGTTCGGGGTCGCCTTCGGCGGGGTCGTACACATAGCCGCAGGGGCACTTGTACTTCTGCATCGGTGTCTCCTTGCGCCATGTCGGCGCCGTTTGGGTCACCCGCACACGGCCCGCGCGCGGATGAAGAAATGCGGAAAAGGCCGCCCGGATGCGGAAAAACGATCCGGACGCGCCGGAATCGCTACGGAATCAGGTACGACGTCACCGAGCGCACGCCGCCCACGGAGCGCGCCACCATGACGGCGCGGTCCACGTCGGCCTGCGCGCGCACCATGCCCAGCAGCACCACGTGGCCGCCGTACACTTCATGGTCGATCTGGGTGGAACTGAGGGCCTTTTCGGCGATGAGGTTGGTGCGCACCTTGGTCGAAATGGCCAGGTCGTCGGCGGTGTGGCCGGTGCCGGGGTCGAACCAGTGGGTGGTCACCGAGCGCACGCCCTTGACCTTGCGGGCGATGGTCACCGCCGGGTCGCGGAACGACGAAGGCACCTCGCCCACCAGGAACACCCGGCCGGCGTAGCTGTACACCTTCACGGCATACCCGTCGGAGGCGTCGCGCTGCATGAGGTCGGTCTTGATGGAGGTGCGGATGGTGCTGTCATCCACCATGGTGCCCACGGTGCGTTCGTCCTGCGGCACGGAATAGACGGCGCAGCCGCCAAGGCCGGAAAGCGCAAGCACCGAGGCCGCCAGCAGCAGCACCGGCACGACGGCGGAAAGGATGCGGCGTTTCATGGCTGTCTCCTGCATGTTGTTTCTGCGGTTGGTTTCCAAAGCGTCCGGCTGCCCCAATGCCAGAAGGGCGTGGCGCGAGCGCGAGGATTCACGATGAAATATAGCACGCGACGGGTGCGCTGTCACCGGGGCCTGCATCGTTCGGACACCCTGCGGGGGGACTGCCGCCGGACGGAGCGTCCCTCTTGACCATGGCATTGCCCCCACCTACCATGCGGCACGCGGCCTCCCGCCCCGCCCGCGCCTCACGCGCGCGGGTCCGGAAACGCCACGGCCCGGGCTCCGCAAGCCGCAGCAACCCCGCCCCGCCCAACACGTTCCCGAAACGACCCCATTAACGACGCCCCCTAACGACGCCCAAGGAGATCGCCGCATGACCCCCGAACAGCGCGCCGTCCTCGACCATATCCTGTCCCGCGCCCTCGACGCCGTGGCCCCCGACCGCGCCGTGTACCGCCACGTGCGCCGCAGCGGCAACACCCTGCACATCGCGGGGCGCGACTACGACCTTGCCGCCCACGACCGGATCTACGTGGTAGGCGCGGGCAAGGGCGCGGCCCCCATGGCCGTCGCGCTGGAGGACATCCTGGGCGACCGGCTGCACGACGGCGTGGTGGTGGTGAAGTACGGGCACACCGCCCCGCTGCGGCGCATCGCCCTGCGCGAGGCCGCCCACCCCGTGCCCGACGCCGCCGGAGAACGCGCCGCCAACGAAATCCTGGACCTGGTGCGCACGGCGGGCCCGCGCGACCTGGTGCTGTGCGCCCTTACCGGCGGGGCCAGCGCGCTCACCCCGGCGCTGCAACCGGGCATCACCCTGGACGACATGCGCGCCGCCACCACCCTGCTGCTGGAATGCGGGGCCACCATTCACGAAATCAACGCCCTGCGCAAACACCTGTCCGCCTTCGGCGGCGGCAACCTGGCCCGCGCGGCGGCCCCGGCGCAGGTGGTTTCGCTGATCATCTCCGACGTGGTGGGCGACGACCTGGACGTCATCGCCTCCGGCCCCACCTCGCCCGACGTGTCCACCTATGCCGACTGCACATCCATCGCAGACAGGTTCGGCATCCTCGACAGGCTGCCCGCGCCGGTCATCGAACGGCTGACGGCGGGCCTGCGCGGCATGGCGGCGGAAACGCCCAAACCCGGCGACCCGGTGTTCGGCGCGGTGCAGAACTGCATCGTGGCCAGCAACCGGCTGGCCCTGGAAGCGGCGGCGGAAGCAGCCGCCGCGCACGGCTATCGCCCGCGCATCCTTACCGACACCATGACCGGCGAAGCCCGCGTGCGTGCCCGCGAACTGGTGGAAGAAGCCACCCGCGCCGCCGACAGCATGCCCCACACCGAAGGGCCGTTCTGCCTGCTGGCGGGCGGCGAGACCACCGTCACCATCACCGGCGGAGGGCTTGGCGGACGCAACCAGGAAATGGCCCTGGCCGCCGCCATCCGCATGGACGAACTGGCCGACTGCCAGCACATCGCCATGCTCTGCGCGGGCACCGACGGCACCGACGGCCCCACGGACGCCGCCGGGGGCTACGCCTCGGGCAGCACCCTGTGCGTGGCCCGCGACTGCGGCGTGGACGCCCACGGCCACCTTGCCGACAACGACGCCTACAACTTCCTGGATCGCACCGGGCACCTGCTGCGCACCGGCCCCACCCTGACCAACGTCATGGATCTGGCCGTGCTGCTGGTGGATGCGCCCAAGGGCAAGCCCGCCGCCTGAGGCTGTCCGGCCCGCGTAACGAAAGGAAAAACATGGTAAAGGACACCCGCGAAACCACCAGAACGAAGGCTACGGGCAAGGCCGTTGGCAGACCCGACGGCAAGTTCGGCACCCGGCCCGCACCACGCCCGGCGCATCCCCTGGCAGGGTTGCGTTCCGTGGGCCCGGCCACCCGGCGCGACCTGGATCTGCTGGGGGTGCGCACCCTGGACGATCTGGCGGCGGCAGACCCGCAGGAGTTGTACGACCGGCTGTGCGCCGTCACCGGACAACGCCACGACCCGTGCGTGCTCGACGTGTTCGCCTGCGCCGTGGCCCAGGCGCGCGACCCGCATCTGCCCGCCGCCCGGCGCGACTGGTTCGCCTGGACGCCGCACCGCAAGGCGGGCGCACTGCACGCGACCCTGCCCCCCCGCCCCGGCGACACCACGAAATAGGCCACGGAAAGCAGGCGGGCGGGGCCGAACCCCTGAACGCGCACCCCTTTTCCCAGCGCATGTCCGTGCATTCCTTCCCCACCCATCCCCGAAAACGCGAAACGCCCCGCATCTCCATGCCGGAGACGCGGGGCGCGGAAATCTGCGGCCCGTGGGCTGCCTACTTCACGGAATCCTTCAGCAGCTTGCCGGGGGTGAACTTCACCACCTTGCCGGAAGGAATGGTGATTTCTTCGCCGGTGCGGGGGTTGCGGCCCTTGCGCGCGGCGCGTTCGGTCACCTTGAAGCTGCCGAAGCCGGTGAAGGTCACGGATTCGCCAGCGGCCAGGGCGTCGGCGAGCACGGCGATGGTGGCGTCAAGGGCGCCTTCGGCCTGGACCTTGGAGGCAAGACCGGCCTTGGCGCGGATCTTTTCAACCAGTTCAGCTTTGGTCATCGGTATCTCCATATGGGGGTTTCGGTCCGCGCGCGCTCCGGCGGCGCGGTATTGCATGCACGTGGTGCAAGGGCGCAGCTTTTACAGAGGTTGGCCCCCTTGTCAACAGTTTGTGCCCACGAAGGCGCGTCGTTCCTTGATTTGTCACCAAAAAGCGCCCCATCAGGGTATGCCGTGCGCAGCCGCCCCACTGCCACTGCCGGGCCGGAACAAGCCGTAACAACGGCAAAACGCACCCCGCAACCCTTTGATTTCGGCCCCGCTTGCGCTATAGAGGCCGAACAGGGAGACGGGAAACAGGGAGACACAGGTCACATGGAAGTGCGCATCGAACGCCTGCCGGAACTTCGCGTGGCTGGCATCCGCGTGCTGGGGCCCTATGCCGAATCGGGGCCGCAGGCGTGGAAGCTGCTCACGCCGTGGATCGCACGGCGGCAGGTGACCGTCGCCTCCACCATGTTCCTGGGCCTGTGCCACGACGACCCGGAAATCACCCCGCCGGAGCGCATCCGTTACGACGCCATGGTCACCGTGCCCGAAGACTTCGAGCCGGACGACTACGTCATCGTGCGGGTCATCCGTTCGCGGGAATACGCCGTGGCCGTGCACAAGGGGCCCTATGCCACCCTGCCGTGGTCGTGGTCGGCGCTGTACTGGGAATGGCTGCCCGCCAGCGGGCGCACCCCCCTGGGCGCACCACGCATGGAGGCCTATCTCAACGACCCCGGCGCCACGCCGGAAGACGAACTGCTGACCCGCCTCTACCTGCCACTGGCTCCGCTGTAACCCCCGCCGCCCCGCGGCGAACATGCATGCGCCGCGCACCGCGCTCCGCGCACAGGAGGAACAATGCTTCGCCACAACGTCTCGCGCACCCTCGCTGCGCTGCTGCTGGTTCTTGCCGCGCTGGCCCTTTCGGCCTGCGCCCCCGGCAATTCGGTCCGCCTGCTCTACTCGCCGCCCGATGCCTCCGTGCTGCCCGATCCTTCCGCCCCCCGCGTGACCGTGGTCATGTTCGAGGACAAGCGCCCCGTGGTGCAGGTGGGTGAACGCAAGGACGGCACCTCGTTCGTGGCCTCGTCCACGGTGTCCGACTGGGTCAGCCGCTCGCTGGCCGACGAACTGGCCCGCCAGGGCCTGCAGGTGTCCTTTGCCCTGACTCCGGAACAGGCCCGCGCGGGCGGCCCCGACTACATCGTCACCGGCGTGGTCAACGAGGTGTGGCTGAAGGAACTGAAGACCACCGAGTTCAGCACCTCCATGAAGCTGGCCGTTTCCGTGTCCGACTACACCAAGGTGCTGTACACCGAGCATCTTTCCGGCGGCCAGTCCAAGCAGGTTCTTCCGGCCTCCGACGTGGCCGAAAAGCTGCTGGCCGAAACCCTGCGCGACGTGCTGCAACCCGCGGCCCGCAAGATTCAGAGCACCGTGAAGAAGTAGATGCGTCATTCCGGACGGGCGGCGCCGGGCCTTGCAACGGGCCCGGTGCCGCCCCCTTCCGCCTGCCTCCGCACCGGGCTTGCCCCGCTGCTCTGCGGCATCGCCATCCTGCTGGCGACAGCCGCCACCGCGCACGCCGCCAGCACCGTCACGGTGCCTTTCGGCGGCGGCCTGCGCAAGGAATCCGCCATCGTCATCGCCCGCTCCGCCGCGCGCCTGGCCGCGCTGCGCGAAGGGATGCCCGCCCTGCTGGAAGGTTCCGCCGCGTCCTTCGCGGCCCTGGCCGCGCATGATCCGCAACGCCGTCTGGCCGTGGCATCCGCCGTGCTGACCACCCGCGTCGTCGACGCAAGGGTGGAGGGCTACCCCCCCGAAGTCCGCGTGGCCGTGACTGTTCTGGCCGACCCGCCCGCGCGGGCGGAACCCGCCGCAAACGCTCCCCGACCTGAGGCCGGAGACGGCGCGGGCGCGGCCACGGGGCCTGCCCCGCGAGATACGCTGGCGCCCGATGCACTGCCAGACGCGCTGCCCGATGCGGCGACGTCACCGACTTCACCGTCTTCCGAACCCGCCCCAGCTTCCGCCCCCTCCCGGACAGGAGAGGCAGCATCGGACGCCACGTTGCCGACATCAGCGGGGGCCGCCCCCGTGCCGGATACCGCCGATGCCGTTCGCGCCGTGCTGCGCAACGACCCGCTGCTGGAACTGCACGAAGAGGTGCTGCGCCGCGAGGCCGCCCTGACCGAAGAGGCGCTGGACGCGGCCCAGGCCACCGCCCGCCACGTGGCGCGCCACGGCGGCGACGACGAAAGCCCCTTCGCCCAGCGGCTGGGCGCGCTGGCCCGCTCGCTGGAGGCGCTGGAACTGTACCGCGCCTGCCTGTCCGGCATCCCCGTCGGCACGGGCGCTGCTGGCGGGCAGGCAAACGGCGGACAGCCCACCAACGGACAGACTGCGGACGGACAGACTGCGGACGAACCAGCCTCTTCCACCGCCCCGCCCACTGTCACCCCCACGGGCGCCACCGTGGGCGGCTGGGGCCTTGCGCCGGAGGCCATGCTGCGCCACATGCGCCGCGCCGTCTCGCTGGATACGCGCAACCCGCTACTGTGGAATGCGCTGGGCGAGGCCCTGCTGCTGCTCGACCGCCCGCAGGACGCCATGGAAGCGCAGGACCGCGCCCTGAAGCTGTGGCCCGGCTTCGCCCGCGCCCTGCACGCACGTGCCGTGTGCCATCTGCGCTTGCAGATGCCCGCCCTGGCCGTGGCCGACGCAACGGCCGCCATCCGCCTGCGGCCCGATGTGGCCGCCCACTGGCGGGTACGCGGGGCGGCGTGGCAGGTACGCGGCGAACCCGGCCCCATGTGCGACGATTTCTACCGGGCCTGTGCCCTGGGCGATTGCGAGGGGCTGAGTCTGGCACGGGGACGCGGGCAATGCCGCCCGTCAACGGACGGGACGGCTGCACCGCGCGCGGACGGCGGCCCGAACGGAAGCAACGCCACCGCCACGCCCGAAGCCATGCCTGACGCCACCCGGAACGCTGCGCAGGACGTGGATACGTTCAACGAGCATGTTCCGTCCGGTGAACACTCCCCCCCGACGCCCCCCCGGGCACAGGACGCTACGGACGGCACGCCGCGCGACGCCGGACGGGATGCCAGCCTGTACGAACTGCCGGACGACAGCCCGGCCCCGCGCACACTGCCCTGAGACATGGCCCCCTGTGGTATGGCCTCCTGTGATATGGCCGGATGCGCCCCTCGGGCGTATTGGCCGTACCACCCCGAATGGCGCAGAACCGCCGATGCAGGTATGATGGGCTGGATATAACGCTGGATATGGCGGACGGGGCATGGCGGGCCGGACGGGATGCGCGGGCCTGCCGTTGCCGGTGTCCGGCATCCCCATCGGCCCCGCGCGGCCATCCCGTCCCCCTCTCCCCGCCGGACGCGGCAAAAGTGGTCGGCCGCGCTCCGAGGGGCTGGAACGCGGCCGACGCTGCAAGGGGGAGGATGAGTGGCCGGGTTGCCCGTGCCGCGTCCCTTCGGGGATACGCATGCTGCCGTACGTATCCCGATTCCCGTACGCGGGTACGGAGCGGGGCGGCGTGGAGACCGTAAACGGGTTTCCGGGGCACCACGCGTCCACTCTAGCACGGCATGATGCCCCGGCAATGATAACTTCGCCGCGCGGCGACATCTTTGCGCACCGCGCACCCATTGGAGCACGCCATGTACGATGCCGAAACCCTGGAAAAATATGCCGACGTCATGTTGTGGGGCCTGGCGCGGGGCCGCCGCGCCCCCTTGCGCAAGAGCGACTTCGTGCTGGTGCGCTTCGACCTGCCGGGCCTGCCCCTGGCCGAGGAACTGTGCGGCAGGCTGCACGACATGGGCATGATTCCCGTGCCGCGCATGCAGCCCACCCCGCGCATGGAGCACGACCTGTACGCCAAGGCCAACAACAAGCGCCTGACCACGCTGATCCCCGGCGAGCGCGACCTGTACAGCCACCTTGGCGGATGCATCACCATCATCGCGCCGGAATCGCTCACCCATCTCGCCTCCATAGAACCGGAACGCATCGCCATGGCCCAGGCCGCCCGCCGCCCGTTGCAGGACATCGCCCACCTGCGCGAGGACATGGGCGCCTACGGCTGGACCCTGTGCATCTGGCCCACGGCGGCCCTGGCCGGGCAGGCCGGGCTTTCGCTGGCCGACTACGCCGACGAGGTGCGCCGGGCCTGCCTGCTGGGCGAGGCGGACCCTGCCGCCACCTGGGCCCGCGTGGCCAGACAGGCCGAGAGCATCCGCACGAAACTGGACGAACTGGGCGACGCCACCCTGCACGTGGAGGCCGAGGGCACCGACCTGCGCCTGCGCGTGGGACGCATGCGCCGCTGGGCCGGGGTGACCGGGCGCAACATTCCCAGCTTCGAGTTGTACGTCTCGCCCGACTGGCGCAGCGTGGAGGGCGTGTACACCGCAGATCTGCCGTCGTTCCGTTCCGGCAACATCGTGCAGGGGGTGCGGCTGGAATTCCGGCAGGGCCGGGTGGTGCGGCTGGATGCCGAACAGGGCGAAGGCTTTGCCACCGGGCAGCTGAACAGCGACCCCGGCGCGGCCATGCTGGGCGAATTCGCCCTGGTGGACCGGCGCTTCTCGCGCATCACCCGGTTCATGGCCAATACCCTGTACGACGAGAACCACGGCGGCCCGAACGGTTCCATGCACGTGGCCCTGGGCCAGTCGTACGCCAACACCTTTTCCGGCCCGTCCGACGAACTTACCGCCGACGCCCGGCGCGACCTGGGCTTCAACAGTTCCAGCCTGCACTGGGACCTGGTGGCCACCACCCCGCGCAGGGTTACCGCCGTCACGCCGGGGGGCACGCGCGTGGTGGTCTACGAGGACGGGGAGTTCCGGTTGTAGAGGGAGAGGCGGGGGAGATTTTCCGTACGCCTCCGGCGGGCAAGGACGGCAGCCGTTATGCAAGTCTTCGAGCATTACGGATGGCGATCGCAGCGCGGACGTTGTCCCCTGCACCCCTTGATTGGGTTGTCCAGGTTGTGAGCAATGTCATGATGGGGGTGCAGGGGACGGCAGCCGTTAGGTGAGCGAAGTGAACCTTACGGATAGCGATCGCAACGCGCGCAGCCTCCTGCCCGCCGGAGGCACGCAAAAAAACGGTTATCCCCCGCGCCAAAGGCGCACGGAAAACATCCACCGACAGCAGGACACACGCAAAGGATCCCGGCATGGCCCGCGACATGATTCAGGAAAAGGTTTACGGCTCAGTGTGGCCCGCCGGGCAGGACATGCTGCGCGCGGCGGCCTCGGCCATCGGCGAGGAATGGGTGGAACTGGAGGGCGACCTGTTGCGCATCGCCTACGAAGGCCCGTACTGCGACGCGCAGGAACTGGCCGATGCCATTGCCCCCCACCTGACCCCGGACTGTCAGGGCCGCATCGACCACATCGACATGGACGCCTGGCGGCTGACCCGTTTCCTGATCACCGGCACGGAGATGAAAAAATCCAACGCCGGACTGAACCACGTGCTGGCCTATTCCGGGCACTAGCGGAATGGGGGCACGGCGACCGCCCGCCCCCCACATCACCGTCCTGCCTCCACCGCCCGCGCCTCTCTCGCCTGTGGCCCGTCTGGTTCTCGTCTGGTTCTCGCTGCCCGTCTGCCTTGCGGCCTGTCCCGTTTTCGCGCCCTCCTCCAATATTCCTCCCGCGCCTTGCCCCCGCCCGCACGCTGTGCCAAGGTGGCGCAGGGTCCGTGGCGCGCGCTGCCGTCTGGCGGCTGCCCCATCATTTGACGACTGCCCGGCGACTGCCCGACGACGGCCACGGCCCGCGCGACACACGGCCATCACCACAAGAAGGGAGGCACGCCATGCCGAGAAACGTCGAACTCGTCCTGCACGGGGAACCGGTCACCGAAGGCGCAGGCGTGCGGCTGCGCCGCATGTTCGGCTACTACGAGGCCCCCATGTTCGACCCGTTCCTGCTGCTGGACGACTTTCGCTCCGACAGGCCGGAGGACTTCATCAGGGGCTTTCCGTGGCACCCGCACCGGGGCATCGAAACCATCACCTACATCCTGCGCGGCGACGTGGAACACGGCGACAGCATGGGCAACAAGGGGGTGATTTCTTCCGGCGACGTGCAGTGGATGACGGCGGGCAGCGGCATCATCCACCAGGAAATGCCCAAGGGCGACGCGCATGGGGCCATGCACGGGTTCCAGCTGTGGGCCAACCTGCCCGCCAGCCACAAGATGATGGAGCCGCGCTACCGCAGCATCACGGCGGATGAAATCCCCGTGGCGCAACTGCCGCAGGGCGTGACGGCCAAGGTCATCGCCGGGACGGTTCCCGGCGCGGCGGGACCGGTGACGGGACCAGCGGCGGACATCGTCACCGACCCCGGCTACCTGGACCTGACCATTCCGGCGGGGGTGACCCACGAGCACCCCGTGCCGCACGGGCATACCGCCATTGCCTACGTCATCGACGGCACGGGAGTGATTATCGGGACAGTCGGGGAGACGGCAGGGGAAACCGCCGTGGCCAACCGAACCCTGGCGCTGTTCAAACGGGCCGACGGCGCACACGCAACAGAGGGCAACGACACCGTGGCCTTCCGGGCGGACGCGGACGGCCTGCGCCTTCTGCTGTTCACGGGCCGCCCGCTGGGCGAGCCCGTGGCATGGCGCGGCCCCATCGTCATGAACACCGACGCGGAACTGGAAACGGCGTTCCACGAGGTGCGGGCGGGCACCTTCATCCGCCATCCGACACCTGGCGGGCTGGACCGATAGAAGCCCTCGCGCCGCATCCGCCCCGGCCAACACGCCCCGTCGGCCATGCCCGCCAGATGAAGGGCAAGGGCCGACTGAACCAGACGGAGCCAGACGGGAACGGACGGTGAACGCGCGGCGACAGGCAAAAGGAGGCGACATGACCACGGGGCACACGGTTCGCAAGATCGGGCTCGCGGCAGCGCGGGCCTTCGTGGAAGGGCGCACGGGCATCGTCCTGGACGTGATGGTGCCGGAGCACTTCGAGCAGCGGCACATCCCCGGCGCGGTGCAGGCCTGCGTGCACGAGGTGGTGTTCTGCGACGCCGTGGCCGCGCTGGCCCCGGACCGCACGGCGCCAGTGCTGGTCTATGGGGCGGGCGCGGGCTCGCTGGACGGACGCATGGCGGCGGAAAAGCTGCTACGCCAGGGGCACGCCGACGTGCGCTGGTTCGCGGGCGGGCTGGAGGCATGGTGCGGCGCGGGCCTGCCGCTGGAAGGCAACGCCCCCCATGTCCGCCCGGATGCGCACCCGCCGGTGGTCATGCCCGATGGCCGGTATGCGCTGGACGCGGCGGCTTCCGTCATCCGCTGGACAGGCCGCAACGACAACGGCGCGCACCACGGCACCGTGAACTGCGCCGGGGGGACGCTGGCCTTCTCGCGCGGGCGCGGCACGGGCGATCTGCGCATGGACATGCGCACCATCCGGGACCTGGACATTGCCGACGACGCGCTGCGCCCGGTGCTGGAAGCACATCTGGCCTCGGACGACTTCTTCTTCACCACCCTGTTCCCGCAGGCCGCGCTGGAGGACATGGCCCTCACGCCGCTGCCCTCGGCCACGGCCACCACCCCCAACTACCGGCTGGCAGGGCTATTCATCCTGCGGGGCGTGCACAGAAAACTGGCGCTGAACGTGGCCGTGCGCAGCCTCGGCGATGCGGGCGGTCTGGCCCTGGCCGGGCACTGCGACCTGGATCGCACCCGCTGGGGCGTGCTGTACGGATCGGCGCGCTTCTTCAGGCACCTGGGCTACCACCGGGTGGATGACGCCATCTCGCTGGATTTCCGGCTGGTGTACACACCTGCCGGGCGTCGGTGACGGAACGCGAATGACGGATTGCAACGACACAACAGCAACGGCCGGGCGAAAAACCGCCCGGCCGCGTGCGTCCGTTACGGGGATGAGAACGGAGAAAGGCAGGCGAACCCGAGACATCGGAAAGACGGGCAACGCGGAGCGGAGCCGATGGCCAACGGGTGTGCCCCGGCCCCATGGCGCCCCTGACCCCGCAGAAGTCGGGGCAGAAGTCAGGCCGGTTCAGCAGACCTCGTCCAGCATGTCCATGATGTCGTCCACGTTGAAGGGCAGCACATCGTCGAAGCAGATGCCCGCCTGCACGCCGCTGCACCAGGCCACCCGGCCCTGCGCCCCTTCCAGGGCATCGGCCAGGGCCTTGGGCACCTCGACCAGGTTCACCACTTCGCCAAAGGGCAGTCCTTCCGTCGCGCAGAAGGGGGGCAGTTGCAGCATCACCCCGCCCGCGCTGATGTTGCCGAGCATGCACGGCAGGTCTCCGGCGTCGCGGCGCAGGGTGACGAAACAGGGGCAATCCAGTTGCAGCCGGGGAAAGACGCGGCGGTCGTCGCTCATGATTTCTCCTTGCCGGATGGGCCACGGGGTCATGCCGCCGGGGCCGGGTGCTGCGGCGGTGCCGCCGTGATTCGTCAGGATGCCGCCATATTCCGTTATGTTCCGTTATGTCCCGTTATGTCCCGTTGTATCCCGCTGTATCCCGCCACATTCCCACGTTGCCCAGCAAAAGGCGAACACGACCTGTGCGAGGAATGAACGGGACAGGCGCTCGGGATGACTGCCCCCGTTCCGCGCGGGACCGGGAACCGTCATGCGCCGGAGCGGGCTGCCCCCGAAGTGCCCGCCTCGGGCGCAGCCGATGCCGCATCATCCGGATCGGCGTTGTCAGGGTGAGACTTGTCCGGGCCAGATTCCGGCTGAGACGCGTCTGGCGCCTCGCCCCCTTCGGACCCGCCGGAGCGCATCCCGGTCAGGACAAAGCGCAGGAACTGCTCGGCCACGGCCAGCCCCGGATTGGCCGCCAGCGCGCGGCGCAGGCAGTCGGCGGCCTTCTGGGGTCGCCCCGTCTCGTAGTACACCCGCGCCAGATTGAACAGGATGCGGTCTTCCTGGCCGCTCACGGCCAGTGCGCGCTCGTAATAATATTCCGCCGCCGCGTAATCGCCGCGCTTGCGCAGGCCAATGGCCACCCCGGCCACGCGGTTCTGGAAGTCGGGCACCATGCGCAACTGGCGCATGCCCGCCAGCATGGCCCGCAGGTCGGGCACGTCGTGCGCGCGGGGCACCAGCCCCGGCCTGCCCCGCAGCACGGCCAGCAACCCGTCCAGCACGCGCAACTGGTCGAAGGGCAGGGCCAGCGGGCTGAACTGCTCCACCGAAAAGGGCACGTCAGCGGGCAAGTCGTCGATATAGGCGGCCAGCGCCTCGGCTGCCGGGCGGATGAACTTTTCGTAACAGTCCGTGTCGGGCAGGAAGTGCTCGATGAAATCGGCCTCCGGCAGATCCTTCACCAACCCCGAGGGCAGATGCGCCTCGGTCAGTGGTTGCAGGATGTACCGCCCGCCGTCTGCCTTCCCTGCCTGACTTCCCAGTCCTGCCTGACTTGCCAGTCCTGCCTGACTTGCCCGTTCCGGCTGGCCCGGCCCGGCGGGGCCCTCTGCCCCGTCGGCCTGACAGGCGGCCAGCCAGTAGATCTTTTGCGAAACTTCCCTGCTCGTGGTGCCCATGCCCGTGCGCTCGGTGCGCATGGAAACATACACCCCCAATACCTGCGGCACCATGTGCCCCCCTTCGCGCGCGTGTCTGACCGCTTGCCCAGACTGGCTCTGCCGGACTGGTCCTGCCAGCCTGGCTCGACCGGACTGGTTCTGCCAGAGGCTCGGCCAGACTGGTCCTGCCGGATTGGTCGGGCAGCGTTCCGTGGCCCCCGGCGGTGCACCGGGGCAGTCCGCGCACCGCGCGTTTCCGATTCTTCACGGGGTGATGGCATGGCCCGCCCCGCCGCGTCAATGAGACTTGGGAATCCCCCGCGAGCGCCATGCACCACCGGCACGTCAACCATTCGCGGGCTCTGCATCCCCCCGCACGTGCACGTGCTCCGCAGCCATGCGCAAACCCGGCCCGAACCCTTGGCGCGGCGCATGAAATGATGCATGATGGCAGCGGACCAGCAGCCATCGGATGCCCCGCCCTCCACCGGCCAACGCTCGGCATGCGACGCCTCCGTCACCTGCCCCGAGCGGACCGCCAAACCGGGCCGCCCCAACGCCGGAACGTTCCGGTTACGGGCGCCCGCACGGCCCCCGAAAGCCCCGCAGGCCGCGGGTTGCCCAGCAGGTTGTCATGACGTCCGAACAGCCCCCCGCCCCCCCAGTTCCGCCGGTCCCACCGGTCCCCCCCAATCCGCCGTCCAATTCCTCTCCCCCCGCTCCGCCGCCCGTGCTGGGCCCCGACCACGTTTCCGAACGCGTCCGGGCCAAGCTGGCCGACTACACGCGCTACAACTTCAGCGCGCGGCGGATCTGCGCCTTCAACGTGTTCTTCGACCTGGCCCAGGAATTCGACGCCCTGCCCGACCTGTACGCCCTGGCCGTGCTGGTGCCGCGCATCCTGTTCGACATGCAGGCCGAGCTGTACGTGCTGGACGCCTCGGGCGTTCTGGTGCGCCGCAATCCGGACATGCCCCCCTTCGCGGACAACCCGCCCCAGCGCGACCACTTGGCGGAAGGGCCGCACATGCAGGACGGGCAGTACCGCATCCCCGTGCGGGGTCGCCATGCCGACCGCGAAAGCCTGCCCTTCACCCCCGTGGGCGACGTGCTGGGCATGATGGTGCTGCACCCCGCAGCCCCCCTTACCGATCACGACCGCTTCTACTACGAAAAATACGCCAACCGCGTGGGGTTCCAACTGCACAACAGGCTGCTGCACATGAAGAACCGCGAGCACATCCGGTTCATCCGCAGCCTGGTGCACGACATCGGCCACAATGTCATCGTACCCAACATGTACTTCAAGCTGCTGTTCCGGCAGCTGGAAGGCAAGATACAGGCCATGGGCGAACTGCGTGAAACCCTCAGCGCGGGCGGGCGCATGCCCAGCGGGCCAGAGGCGGAGGCCATCCGCCAGTTGGGCTACCTGCACGAGCGGCTGGACGAGCAGTACCGCGAAATCTATCGCCATTTCCTGCAGTCCAGCCTGTTCCTGGAAACGCTGCTGCGCCAGAGCCACTTCGACCAGGGGCACTACGTGCTCCAGAAGACGGAAATCGACATCGCCCAGCGCGTGGTGCTGCCGCAGTTGGAACGCTTCCGGGCGCGGCTGGAGGAAAAGGGCATCACGGTGCGCATGAACATGCGCCCGGACTGCGAGCACGTGCGCGTTTCCGCCGACGTGGGGCTGATCAGCCAGGTGCTGGCCAACCTGCTGTCCAACGCGGTGAAGTACACCCGCCCCACGCCGGGCGCGAGGCGCCTGGCCGTGCGCTGCCGCATCTGCCGCGTGGCCGACGCCTTCGGCCCCGGCAAGCCCGGTGCGCGGGTGGAGGTGTTCACCACCGGCCCTGCCGTGGCCGATGACGACTCCCCCCACCTGTTCGAACCGGACTTCCGGGGGTCCAACACCCTTGGTGAATACGGCACCGGGCACGGCCTGCACTTCGTGCGGGAAATCGTGGACCTGCATGGCGGGCGCGTGGGCTACGAGGCGCAGGAAGGCGGCAACGCCTTCTTCTTCCTGCTGCCCTGCGACACCCCGCCCCGCGATTGACCGTGATCTGGCCATGGACCGGCTTTCCCGGACCGTGCTCATTGGCCGGACTGCACTCATTTCCCGGACCGTGCTCATTGACCGGGCCAGACCGATCGCCCCCGGCGGGCCCATGCGCCCGGCCAGGCAATTGCCCGTGCCGTGCGCTCTGCGGGCGCGCGTCGGCTTTGCACACCTGCCGTGGCACACACGCAAATGACAGGGGCGCCCCCGTCTGGCGCTGACAATTTCGCAAAACCGCGGCCCGGCATGCGGACCGCAACGGCCTTTACCTGTGCCAACCACCCGCCATCAAGGGCGATATCCGGCGCGGGCCTGTCGCACGTTTGCGACGCAACGCCGTGAATTGAAACATTAATGTCAAAAGCGTAACTCCACGGGTTGCCCGTATTCCCGTATTCTGCTACTTCGCAGGCGCGGGGCGCGTCGGCAGCCGCCATGGCATCATCCATCCGGCAGCCACACCGCGTACAACCGTGCGCAAGACCGCCCCAGCCCGCCCAGACCGAACCGTGGAGCACCGCGTGATCAAATTCGACCATGTGCACAAGTGGTACGCCAGCGGACTGCATGTGCTGCAGGATATCACCCTTGAAATCAAGCAGGGCGAGGTTGTCGTCATCTGCGGACCCAGCGGGTCCGGCAAGAGCACGCTGATCCGCTGCATCAACAAGCTGGAGCCCATCCAGAAGGGCCACATCGTCGTCGACGGCGTGGACATCAACGACCCGCGCACCAACCTCACCATGCTGCGCGCCGAAGTGGGCTTCGTCTTCCAGCAGTTCAACCTGTATCCGCACATGACCGTGCTGGAAAACATCACCCTGGCCCCGTTGCTGGTGCGCAACACCCCCCGCGCCGAAGCCGAAAAAACGGCCATGGAACTGCTGGAAAAGGTGAACATTCCCGACAAGGCGGGCGCCTACCCCGGCCAGCTTTCCGGCGGGCAGCAGCAGCGCGTGGCCATCGCGCGCGGCCTGGCCATGAAGCCGCGCATCATGCTGTTCGACGAACCCACCAGCGCGCTGGACCCGGAAATGATCAACGAGGTGCTCGACGTCATGCGCCAGCTTGCCCGCGAGGGCATGACCATGGTCTGCGTGACGCACGAAATGGGCTTTGCCCGTGAAGTGGCCGACCGGGTCATCTTCATGGATCAGGGCGTCATGGTGGAAGAAAACACCCCCGAGGCGTTCTTCAGCAATCCCGTCCACGACCGCACCAAGGAATTTCTCAGCAAGATTCTGACGCACTAGGGGCTGCTTTCACCAGAAGGCAGCCCTGGCTTGTTCAGCCTTGAAGACGATTTTCCGCGCTACGCATTGCCATGACACGTCCGCCGTGACGTGTTCCGACCGTTGAGCCTTTCTTGCCGTTGTCGGCCCGCCGCCCCTTTTGCCGAAGGGGCCGCAGCCCCGCAAGGGGCCTGCCCGCATGTGCGGGGGCCGTGGGCAACCCAAAACAGGGAGAAGGATATGCGCTTGGTCAAACTGCTTGCAATGGCTTCGGCCCTTACCGTGCTGATGGCCTCCGTGGCCATGGCCGGTCCGGTCTTCGACCGCATCCAGAAGGAAAAGAAGATCCGCGTCGGCATCATGACCGACTCCATCCCCGGCGCCTTCTACAATGAAAAGGGCGAATGGGGCGGCTTCGACTACGACATGGCCACCGAAGTGGCCAAGCGCATGGGCGTGGAAATCGAACGCGTCCAGGTCAACAACAAGACCCGCATCGCCCTGGTGCAGTCGGGCCAGATCGACCTTTCCGTGTCGAACATGACCCACACCCGCGAGCGCGACAAGTCGGTCGACTTTTCGCTGACCTACTTCTTCGACGGCCAGAAGATCCTGTCCAAGAAGGGCCAGTTCAAGTCCGTGAAGGACATGGTGGGCAAGAAGATCGCCACCATGCAGGGCACCACCTCTGAAGTGAACGTGCGCCGCGCCCTGAAGGAAGCGGGTGACCCCAACGCCGAAACCAACGTGATCTCCTTCCAGAAGGAATCCGAGTGCTTCCAGGCGCTGCAGAACGGCCGCGTGGTCGGCTGGTCCACCGACGCCTCGATCCTGGTCGGCTACGCCGCCAAGACCCCCGGCCAGTTCGAACTGGTGGGCGACTTCCTGTCCGACGAACCCTACGGCATGGCCATGCCCCAGGACGATTCCGCCCTGCGTGACGCCGTGAACGCCGCCATCCAGGACATGTGGAAGGACGGCACCTACAAGAAGATCTACAACAAGTGGTACGGCCCGGGCACCCCGTTCGAAATGCCGCTGGCCGGCCAGATCGAAATGTGGCCCTAACCGACCACACCTGCTGAACATTGTGCGCAAGCCCGGCCCGTCCGGGCTTGCGTATTGTTGAAGACCCGCGCATCAGCGCGCGGACGGGCGGCAACCCTGCGGCCGCACGCCCGCACAAGCACCACGACCACGCACGCGCCGCCGCCACCGCACCCCGCAGGGGCACGGCGCGCCCCTCTCCGGAACGGCACATGATCCGATACTGGCTGGAAAAGACCTGGGTCCAGAACGCAGTCCTCATCTCGCTGGCGGCGTTCGCCATCTACTACTGCGGCTGGGTCTTCGACTTCGGCTACGAATTCAAGTGGAGCATGCTCTTCACGCGCAACGAGACCTACGGCGTGGTCATGGGCGCGGAAATCCTGAAGGGCCTCGCCAACACGGTGCGCATCTCGCTGATCAGCTCCGCCCTTGCGCTGCTGCTGGGCACCATGCTGGGCCTCGCGCGGCTTTCGCTGTTCCGCCCGCTGCGGGCCACGGCCACCTGCGTCATCGAATTCTTCCGCAACACGCCGCTGCTCATCCAGCTGTTCTTCTGGTACTTCGCCTTTCCGGCCATTCTGCCCGACAACGCGCGCGAGGCGCTGTTCTCCATCCAGTTCGAGTTCTGGTGCGCCACCATCGGCCTGTCCATCTACACCGCCTCGTTCATGGCCGAGGTGATCCGCGCCGGGCTCCAGTCCATCCCCAAGGGGCTGCTGGAAGCGGCCTACTCCTCGGGCCTGTCCTATTTCCAGGTGCTGCGCACCATCATCCTGCCGCTGGCGTTCCGGGCCATCATTCCGCCGCTGGGCAGCGAGTTCCTGAACAACATGAAGAACTCGTCGCTGGCCATGGTGGTGGGCGTGGCGGAACTTACCTGGCATGCCCAGCAGGTGGAATCGCTGACCTTCAAGGGCTTCGAGGCCACCAGCGCCGCCACGGTGCTGTATCTTTCGCTGTCGCTGATCATCTCGTTCATCCTCAACGGGGTGAACGGCCGCATGCGGCTCGACACCGCCCCCAGCCGCTCGGTGCCGGTGCTGGCGGTGGGCGCGCTGCTGGCGCCCTTGGGGCTGCTTCGCCGCCTGTTCATCCGGCCCGTCACCCGCGCCCTGCGGGCCCGCCGCCGCTCCGCCGCCCAGACCACCTACACCCCGCTGGCGGCCATGCTGCACCAGCTTGGCGGGCACGCCGCCCGCGCCGCCGTGCTGGCGGGCAAGGGGCTGTTCGTGGCGTTGCTGGCCGGGCTGTTCTATTCGGTGGGCAAGGGACTGCTGGGTTTCCAGTGGCACGTGGTGTTCGAGAACCTGCGTTCCCTGCTCATCTGGCACTTTCCCAACGGGCGTTCGGATGAAATGTTCCTGGGCCTTGGCGGCCTTGCCTATTCGCTGCTGATGGCCGTCATCGCCATTTCGGTCAGCTTTCTCATCGGGCTTGCCGTGGGCGTGGGGCGCTCGTCGTCCAACCGGGTGTTCCGCATCCCCTGCCTGCTGTACATCGAACTGATTCGCGGCAACCCGCTGATCATCGTCATCTTCTGGGTGTACTTCTTCATCCCGGTCATGTTCGGCACCACGCTGAACGTGTTCTGGTCGGCCACGTGGGCGCTGACGGCCTTTACCGGCGCCTACATCGCCGAAATCGTGCGCACCGGCATCCAGAACATCCCCGCCGGCCAGCTGGAAGCGGCCTATTCCACGGGCCTCACCTACCTGCAGGCCATGCGCAAGATCGTGCTGCCCCAGGCCCTGAAGCAGATGATTCCCGCCATCGTGGGCCAGTTCATCGCCATCTTCAAGGACACCTCGCTGGCCTTCGTGCTGGGCGTGCTGGAACTGACCTTCGTGGCCCAGGGCATCAACAACCGCCTGATGGTCCACCCCATGGAGATCTACGGCACGGTGGCCTTCCTCTACTTCATCTGCTGCTACTCCATGTCGGTGTTCGCGGCGCGGCTGGAACGCAGGCTGTCGCCGGAAAAGATCAGCCTGCGCATGTAGCGCGCCGGGCGCACCGCGCCTCGCCCCCCGTTTCCCTGATCCATCGCTGCCCACAAAGCCCCCGCCGTCCTTCTCCGGAAGCGACGCGGGGGCTTTCTCGTGGTGCGGCAAATGCCCGCGCCGATGCCTTCCGCCGCCCTCCAATACCATTGAGACACCGTTCCCTGCACACTGATAACCGAAAGCAGCGACTGCAAACTTGAAGCAACAGCTGCAACCTCAAGGAGGCAGCAGAAGGGGCTTCCGCACGGCGGGGGGCCCGTCTTCACGCCGCAATGCCGCGCCATTGCCTGCCCCAAGGGTATGGCACGCCCCTTGCTCACTACGGATGGTCCTTCGTGCCCATCCGCAAGAATCACGCCCATTCGTGCACCCCTTCCGCAAGGAGACGTCCATGTCGCACCGGCTGTCCAGCGTACGCGCCCGCATCCTGCTGCTTGCCGCCTGCGGCATCGTGGCCACCGGTCTGGTGGCGGCCATCGCCCTGCACGCCATGAGCGCCATCCGCGCGGACTTCACCGGGGTGACCCAGCACAGCCTGGCCGGCAAGATCGCCACCCTGTCCATCGGCAAGGATCTGAACTACGTCAGCCGCCTTACCCGCAACATCATGCTGGGCAGCAACCTGGAGAAGGACCTGGCCGGGCTGGAACGCACCGCCGCCTCCATCCGCGAAGGGTTCCGCGGGCTGAACCGCGCCGCAGCCAGCGAAGAGACCCGGCGCAAGGTGGCCGAGGCCGAGGATTCCACCATGCGGTTCGTGGAGGACGGCATGACCTTCGTGCGGGGGCTGGCCCAGCTGCCCCCGACGGACCGGCATCTGCGCTACCCGCAGTACCACGCCTCGGCCACGCCGCTGGCGGAGGCCTCGCGCAGGCACTTCGACGCCCTGGTGACCGACGCCGACGCCTCGTACGCCGAAAGCCTGGCCCGCTTCGAACACGACCTGGCCGCCGGGCGGATCCGGGTGCTGCTGCTATCCGGCGGCGTGGTGGCCGCGCTGTTGCTGCTCGGCTGGTGCATCGTGCGGGCCATCGTGCGCCCGCTGGACCGGGCCACCGCCTATGCCCGTGCCGTGGAGGGAGGCCGCTACGACGATCTGACCGAGGACGAGGCCCGCGCCTTTTCCGGTGAAGTCGGCACCCTTGTGGGCGTCATGCGGGCCATGGTGGCCCGGATCCGCCAGCGCATCGGCTTTGCCCAGGGGGTGTTGCACAGCCTGCCGGTGCCCTGCGCCATCCTGAACACCGACGGCACGGTGCAGTGGGCCAACGACGCCCTGGCCGCGCTGTCGGGCCGAAGCGGCTCTGGCACATCACTGGCGGGCCAGCCCGGCGCGCGCGCCCTGCCCACCCCGCATGCCGCCGCCATCTGCGACGACGCCCTGCGCCGCAACAGGCTGCGCCGGGCCGATCTGCCCCTGGACGACGAGGGCGAACGCGGCGCGGACATGACCGCCTGCCCCGTGCACGATCTGGACGGCAATCCCCTGGGGGTCATGGCCTGCCTGGTGGACGTTTCCGAACTGCGCCGCCAGCAGCGCCTGGTCATGGAACGCAACGAGGCCCTGGCCGAGGCCGCCGACAACGCGGGCCGGGTGGGCGGCGACGTGGTGGACGCCGCGCGCCGGGTGGACGAGAGCGTGCGCGAATCGCTGCGCCGCTCGGACATGCAGCAGGCCCGCACCGCCGAGGTTTCCGTGGCCGTGGAGCAGATGAACGCCACCGTGGCCGAGGTGGCGCGCGGGGCCACCGATGCCGCAGGGTCCGCCGACGAGGCCCTGCGCCGCGCCGCCGAAGGGCGCGAGGTGGTGCAGCGCGCCGTGGCCGCCATTGCCGAGGTGGACGAGACGGCCCGCAACCTGCGGAACGAAATGGGCGACCTGGCGGGCAAGGCCGAGGGCATCGGGCGCATTGCCGGGGTCATCAGCGACATCGCGGACCAGACCAACCTGCTGGCGCTCAACGCCGCCATCGAGGCGGCCCGCGCGGGCGACGCCGGACGGGGATTTGCCGTGGTGGCCGACGAGGTGCGCAAACTGGCCGAAAAGACCATGACCGCCACCCGCGAGGTAGAGGAATTCGTGCGGGCCATCCGCGAAAGTTCCGGCCGCAGCGTGCGCGCCACGGAAGAAACCACGGCCATCGTGGGACGGGCCACGCAACTGGCGTCCGGCGCGGGCGAGGCCTTGGCGGCCATCCATCACATCGCCACCGACACGGCGGACCGGGTGCGGGCCATCGCCACGGCCAGCGAACAGCAGTCCGCCGCCAGCGAGCAGATTGCCCGCTCCACCACCGAAATTCGCGGGGCTGCGGACGAAACCGGGGCCGCCCTGCGCGGCATTGGCGCGGCCATGGACGACGTGCGCCGCATGAGCGCCGATCTGGCGGCCATTGTTGCCGCCATGCAGAACTGACACGCCACCGGCTTGGCGCCAAGCCAGAAACTGCCGACGGGCATGGCGGACCATGCGCCAACGGTCCACCTCCCTGGGTGCGGAGCCGCCGCTCCGCGCGCACGGTCCGTGCGCCCCATGCCCGTCCCCTGCGGGGGCCCCGTGCGACGCGGGGCCCCCGCTTCCGGTTGCGGCTGCCCGCATGGCGCAGGGCATGCTGCGCCCCCTCCATGGTTGTTCGCACAACCTTTCCCTGCGCAACCTGCCGCCCCTTTTCAGATTCCCGTGGCGCATGTACAGTGCACGGTGAATGGCATTGTTCCGGGCGCATGGACGCGGTCATGTCGAGCGGATTCTGCCGACTGGTTCCGCTGCCGGATTCCGACGGACCGTTCCCGGTGCGGTCCGCCCCGGCCCTGCCAGCACAACGGCTGCGCCCCGCCGCCCATGGTCCGCCCCCCATGGTCCTCCCCCTGTCACGACGATCTCGACTGGCCCGACGGGCACGACGGTCATACATGACACGCCTGAACACCCTGCTCGCCCACCCCGACCCGGAAGTGCGCCAACGCCTGCGCCGTCTGCTGGCGCCCGTGCCCTTCCTGCGCGTGCTGGGCGAGGCCGTGGACGGCGACGAGGCCTGGGCCCTGCTCGACGCCCTGCCCTACGGGGTGTTCTTCACTGGTGTGGACCTTGGCGGCGAGACATCGGGCCTGGAACTGGCCCGCCGCCTGCTGGGCCGCCGCGACCGCCCCGCGCTGGTGTTCATTGCCGGGGACGAAAAGCTGGCCTTCGAGGCCTTCGATCTGGACGCCACCGACTACCTCATCTTTCCCTGCCCGGACGAACGCTTTCAGCGCACCGTGGGTCGGCTGGACCAGTTCCGCGCCAACTTCCGGCTGGCCCCGGAACCGGGGGCCCGCTGGCGCGAGCCGCATCAGGCCCAGCAACCGCAGCAGGACCAGTCCGCGCAGCCAGCCCCAGGGGATACGGACCACCCATCACGACCGCAGCCAGCCAATTCCGTTGCGCCTGTACAGGCAACCGCCGCCCGCCCGGATACCCCGGCAGCCGCTGCCACAGCCGCTCCCCCATCCGCCGTGCGCGCGGCCATCGCTTCCGGCGACATCGAACCCCTTGGCAGTTGGCAGGACGGCTGGCACGAGGAATGGCGCGACGACGGGCATGCCCCCGGCAGTCCGGAAGACGGCCCCCCGGTGCAGACCCTGCAACTGGCGCTGGGTGACGAGGAGCAGGACAGCTTTCTTTCGGCCCTGGGCTCGGCCTGGGACTACACCAGCCGCTTCCGCCCGGTGGAAATCGGCAAGCTGGCCATCACCCAGGACGGCACCACCATTCTGGTGCCGTACAACGAAATCGTCTTCGTGGAGGCCTACGAGGACTACAGCTACGTGCACACCTCCACCGACAAGTATCTGACCTCGTACCGGCTGAAGGTGCTGGAAGGCAGGCTGCGCCCGCACCGGTTCTTCCGGGTGCACCGCAAGTATCTGGTGAACCTGGACATGGTGACGGAAATCGCCTCGGTGCCGGGCGGCAACTGCATGCTGCGCACCATGGGCCGCACCCGCATCGAACTGCCCATCAGCCGCAGGCGGCTGGGCGAACTGAAAGAGATACTGGGGCTTTAGCCATGCCGCGCCGCAAACTTCCCGCACAGCCTTCCGCAGCGCCGGACACTCCGGCCCACACCGCGCCCGGCATCGGCCCCGACGTGCTGACCGACGTTGCACCCGGCGCGTCTGGCGTGTCTGGCGCGCCCGATGCACATGACGATGGCGCCCTGCCTTCGGCCACCGTGCCGCCCCTGCGCGACCTGCCCTTTACCGGCGGCACCATTGATGCCCTGCTGCGCGAGGAACGCGTGTTCCGCCCCCTGCCGCAGGTGGTTGCCGGGGCCGTGGTCAACCCGCAGGACGTGGCCCGCGCCCGCGCCCGCGCCGCCGCCGACCCGGACGGCTACTGGGAAGAAGCGGCGGAAGAGCTGGAATGGTTCCGCCGCTGGGACGCGGTGCACGACGGCGGCAACGCCCCCTTCCACCGCTGGTTCACCGGCGCGCGCTGCAACATCGTGCACAACGCGCTGGACCGGCACATCGAAACCGGCACCAAGAACCGCCTGGCCCTGATCTGGGAAGGCGAATCGGGCGACACGCGCAGCTTCACCTACTATCAGCTGTACCGCGAGGTGAACCGCTTGGCCAACGCGTTGCGCGGCCTGGGCGTCGGCAAGGGCGACCGGGTGATCATCTACATGCCGCCCCTGCCGGAAACGGTGTTCGCCATGCTGGCCGCCGCCAAGATCGGCGCGGTGCATTCCACGGTGTTCGGGGGCTTTTCCGCCCGCTCGCTGCGCGACCGCATGGAGGACGCCCGCCCCGCCGTCATCGTCACGGTGGACGGCTTCTATCGCAATGGCCGGGTCATTCCGCTGAAACCCATCGCCGACGAAGCAGTGCGCTCCCTGCCGCCCGACCTTGCCGCCGGGGTGCGCCACATGGTGGTGGTGCACCGCGCCCACGTGGAAACGCCCATGACCGAGGGCCGCGACATCTGGTACCACGATGCCGTGCGCGGGCAGCACCACGAGGCGCTGACCGAGATCATGGACAGCACCGACCCGCTGTTCCTGCTGTACACCTCCGGCACCACGGGCAAGCCCAAGGGGCACGTGCACGCCCACGGCGGCTACATGGTGGGGGTGCACCGCACCATGCGCTGGGTGTTCGACGTGAAGCCCACGGACATCTTCTGGTGCACGGCGGAACCAGGCTGGATCACCGGGCACAGCTACGTGGTGTACGGACCGCTGATGGCGGGCACCACCACGGTGCTGTACGAAGGGCACCCCCTGTACCCCGAACCGGGGCGGGTGTGGTCCATGGTGGAACGCCTGGGCATCACCATCCTGTACACCGCGCCCACCCTGGTGCGCATGCTGATGCGCCACGGCGCGCAGCACGTGGCCCGGCACGACCTGACCACCCTTCGCCTGCTGGGCACGGTGGGCGAACCCATCAGCCCGGAAGCGTGGCTGTGGTTCCACCGCCACGTGGGGCGCGGGCGTTGCCCGGTGCTGGACACCTGGTGGCAGACGGAAACCGGCATGATCATGCTCAGCCCGCTGCCCGTGTCGCTGCTGAAGCCGGGCTCGGTCACCCGGCCACTGCCCGGCATCGAGGCCGACGTGGTGGACGAGCACGGCCAGCCCGTGGGACCGGGGCGCGGCGGCCTGCTGGTGCTGAAGCGCCCGTGGCCCGCCATGTCCTGCGGGGTGTACAACGACGACGAAAGCTACCGCCGCCTGTACTGGGAACGCTTTCCCGGCTGGTACTGCACCGGCGACGTGGCCCGCCGCGACGAGGACGGCTACTTCTGGATTCAGGGGCGGGCCGACGACGTGCTGCTGATCGCCGGACACCGCATTGGCACGGCAGAGATGGAAGCGGCGCTGGCCTCGCACCCCTCGGTGGCGGAATGCGCGGTCATCGGCGTGCCAGACGCCCTGCGCGGCGAGGTGGCCAAGGCCTTCGTGGTGCTGGTGGACGACCACCCGCCGCTGGGCACCATGGTCAACGCCGACGACCTGGCGACCGAGTTGGTGGAGCACGTGCGGCGCGAACTGGGACCGGTGGCGGTAATCCGCGAGGTGTCCTTCCGCGAGGGACTGCCCCGCAACCGCAGCGGCAAGATCATGCGCCGGGTGCTGCGCAGCGAGGAACTGGGCAGGGACACTGGAGATTTGTCCACGCTCGAGGATGGATATGTATAACCAGTGACGGCGGGGGAGGGGACTTTCCTGCCTGCGCAGGCTCCAACACGCACCAATTCCCGTTCCGTTCCGACCACGCGCACCCTCGCCATGCAATACCACGGCCTGTACCCGGCGCTTGCCTTCGCGGGGAGCCGGAAGAATCGCGCCACGGGCCAAACCCGCACCAACCGTCATCTCTAGAAAAATCACGCCAGAGTCTAAAGTTTTTTGAACAGGCTTTCACGGTCCTGAAAACCAGTCTACAACTTCTGGACATCGGACAGCCGACGCCCCGAAGGGCCGAAATGCGAACGCCGCCCCACTCGCATGGTGGGGGCGGCGTTCGCTTCATTCTCTGGATGTCGGGCGCACGGGGAGGAGCCGCGCGGCAATGCCGGGCGCGCTCGAAGAACGGGCACTGCGGCGGACAGGGGCCTGCCCGTGCCAGGGCTACCCTTCCACCAGCCCCCGCCGCACCTTCAGGATGCGGCCCGCCAGCGGTTCCAGCCAGTCGCGGTCGTGCGAGACCACGATGACCGTGGTGCCCCGCCGGGCCACGGCGCGGGCGGCGTCGGCGATGCGCGCGGCGCTTTCCTCGTCCAGGCTGGCCGTGGGTTCGTCCATCAGCAGCACGCGCGGCGAAAAGGCCAGCCGGGCGGCCAGGGCCACGCGCTGGGCCTCACCGCCGGAAAGTTCGAACCAGCGGCGGCGCAGGAACACGTCCGGGTCCAGGGCCACCAGTTCCAGCGCCGCACGCACGGCATCCGCCGTTTCGTGCACGCCGCGCCCGGATCGCAGAGACAGGCCGGACCACCCGGCCCGCCCGGACCGCACTGTCAGGCCGAAGGCCACGTTGTCGTACACGCTGCGACGCAACAGGTAGGGTTCCTGCAACAGCAGGGTCACCGAACGGCGCAGATCCGCCGTGCGCGCTGAAGACAAAGGCCCCACGGCTTCACCCGCAAAGTGCAGTCCGCCCTGGCAGGGGGCGTCCAGCAGGGCCAGCAGGCGCAGCAGGGTGGACTTGCCCCCGCCGTTGGGCCCCACCACCCCGGTGATGCCCCCGGCGGCGATGTCCAGCCGGGGCACGTCAAGCACGGTGCGTTCGCCGTACCGGCACACCACGTCCTCCAGCCGATAGAGCGGCTGGTGACAACGGGCGCACAGCACGCCGGAACTCGACTCCGCAGCGGACTGCCCGCTCGATGCCGCATCCGGCAAGGGTTCCAGTCCCGCCGCAGGGGCATCATCGACAAGCTCGGACATGCGCATCTCCGAAGACGTCGGGGGCGCATTTCGCATCTCGGGTCCGCTCATCGCCCGGCCCTCCTGCGCAACCCCGCCAGCACAAGGTTCAGCAGCAGGGCAATGGCCAGCAGCACCAGCCCCAGCGCGATGCCCAGGGCGTAGTCGCCCTTGCCCGTTTCCAGCGCGATGGCCGTGGTGATGGTGCGGGTGTGCCACTTGATGTTGCCCCCCACCATCATGGAAATGCCCACCTCGGACACGATGCGTCCGAAGGCCGCAACCCCAGCCAGCATCAGGTGGTAGCGGGTTTCCCACAGGGTGGCGAAAAGCATCTGGCGCCCATCGGCCCCCAGGGTGAGCAGGGTCAGGCGCAGGCGGGCATCGGCCTGTTCCACGGCCAGCGCGGTCATGGCCATGACGATGGGTATTCCCAGCAGCGTCAGGCCCACGGACATGCCGGGAATGGTGAACAACAGTCCCAGGCCGCCCAGCGGGCCCTGCCGCGACAGCAGCAGGTACACCAGCAGGCCGATGACCACGGTGGGGAAGCACAGCGCCGTATCCACGGCAATGCGCACGGCCCGGCGACCGGGAAAATCGTGGTAGCCGATCAGGAAGCCCAGCGGCGCGCCGATGGCAAGGCACGCTGCAATGGACATTCCCGACGCCGCAAGGGTGATCCACACGGCGGAGAAGGTTTCGGCATCGCCCCTGACCAGAAGGTGCAGGGCGGTGGCAAGGCCGTCGAGCAGATAATCCATGGGGCTGGGGTCTCCTTGCGGGGGACTCTATACGCCATCCCATCCTGTCGGCAACGGGGGCAACGGGACAGCCTGCGGGCGAACGGGACTGCATACGGCACAGCGACGGACAAAAGCCGCCACCTCTCCCGCGCCGCAGGCACGGCGGCTCCCATGCGAAGGCGGCGGAACGGCTCTGCCGCCCCGCCGCCGGGTATGCACCTGCGACGCGGTTTACTTGCCCGCGTTGGGCGTAAACAGCGGCTTTTCCATCAGCTTGAAGTCGGCAATGCGCTTCTGGGTGGAGGGGCTGGCCATCCACTTGGTGAAGGCGTCGGCCAGGTCGGCCTTGGCCGAGGGGCACTTGCCCGGGTTCACGGTGATGGAGCTGTACTGGTTGAACAGCTTCTGGTCCTTTTCCACCACGATGGCCAGCGGCCCGGCTTCCTTCAGGCCCGCCTCGTACTTGATCCAGGTGCCCCGGTCGGTCAGGGTGTAGCCGTTCTTTTCCGCGCACATGGCGATGGTGCGCATCATGCCCTGCCCGGCTTCCACGTACCATTCCTTGCCTTCGGGCACGCCCACGCCGGTTTCCTTCCACAGGCGCAGTTCCAGCGCGTGGGTGCCGGACTTGTCGCCGCGGCTGATGAACGGGGCCTTGCCCGCGGACAGGGTCTTCATGGCCTCGGCCACGGTCTTGCCCTTCACGCCCGCCGGATCGGCCTTGGGGCCCACCATAACGAAATCGTTATACATCAGCTGGGTGCGGTTAATGCCGAAGCCATCGCCCACAAACTTGGCCTCTGCCACGGGGTCGTGCACCAGCAGCACGTCCACGTTGCAGCTGCGGCCCATTTCCAGCGCCTTGCCGGTGCCCGTGGCTGTAAACTTGAGCTCGATGCCCGTTTCCTTCTGAAAGGCGGGGGCGAGGTCGTCGAGCAGGCCGGTATCGGCGGTGCTGGTGGTGGTGGCCATCATCAGCACCTTGTCCGCCGCCATGGACTGCGCGGGCAGCAATACGGTGAACAGGCAAAGAACGAGAAGCAGACGACGCATGGCATCCTCCGGGGTTGTCGTTTGGCGTTGGTCGTTGTCGTTGGGTGTCCGGTCCTTCTCCAATGGGCTTCATTGTTAGCAGCCTAAACAGTCACGAAACAAGTAGAAAACGTGCACAAGGATTGACACCATCAATCCTGAATAGCGACTGAAACAAACCAATCATTACCTATAAAATCTTCTCAAAACCAATAGCTACCAAAACAAACATGCTGAAAAAAACAGATCGAAGTGCCCGAACGTGGAAATGGCGGCCAACTTCTGCCCCTTCCAACTCCGTACACAGGCATGCCCCCGCCTCCGGTGGTCACGTCGGGACGTGCGCGGCAACGTCGGCAGCCGAAGTCCAACGCCATCGCCCCGCCCCGGAAGTACCGGGGCGGGGCGATGGGACACACGTGGCCAATTGGCCTGAACGGCAGCAGGATGCGGCGGATTCACGGGGACGTGCCGTGCAATCCGGTCTGGCGGGGTTACGGGCCTGCCGGGCCTCCCTCGCTCGTGCCGCCGTCCGCCTCGGCTGTCGCCTCACCGGTTGCGCCTTCGGACATGCCGAATTCCACGAGCTTGCGGTACACTGTCTGGCGCGAAACACCCAGCAACCGCGCCGCGCGGGCCTTGTTGTTCCCGGCCCTGCGCAGGGCACCGGCCAGCAACTCCGGGGTCAGCCGCAGGCGGCGGCCAGCCTCTGCGCCGTAGGGCGCGTGTTCCTCGCCAACCTGGCCGCCATAGCCCCCCCCCGCCGGGCCTGTAGGCATGACTGGCATGGCTGGCGAGGTCGGTCCGCCCGGTACCGGCGATTCTGGAGGCGCCGTCTCCCCTCCCCGCCCGGGGGCAGGCAGGTTCACGGGCAGACCGTCGGGGTAAAAGCCGGAATGGTTCCTCCCGGCGCGGGGGGCAGGTGCGTCGGCAGTCTGGCCGTGAGGCGGGGTGCCGGATGCCCATGACTCGTGGGGAGTCCGGCCCACACCATGGCCCATGCCCCTGCCCCCGTCCCGTTGGACGCCCGTCCCTTGCGGCGGCAGGTCCGTGTCGCAGGCGATGCTGCGCGGCACGGGCACGGTGGCGGCCGACAAGCCGACGGCGGCACGCACCTCGGGCGGCAGGGCGTCCACGTCGATGACGTCGCCGCGCGACAGGATGAAGCCGTGCTCCAGCGCGTGGCGCAGTTCGCGCACGTTGCCGGGCCAGGAATGCGCCATCAGCGCCTGCAGGGCAATCGGGGTCACCCCGGCCACGCGACGATGGAAATGGATGTTGAACTGCTCCACGAAGTGGTCCACCAGCAGGGGGATGTCCGAGAGCCGGTCGCGCAGGGCGGGCAGGTGCAGTTCCACCACCCGCAGCCGGTAGTACAGGTCTTCGCGCAGCTTGCCGGAACGCACCAGCTCGGCCAGGGGGCGGTTGGTGGCGGTGATGACCCGCACGTCCACCTTCACGGTGCGCGTGTCGCCCACCCGTTCGAACTCGCGTTCCTGCAACACCCGCAACAGCTTGAGCTGCACGGCGGACGAAACGTCGCCGATCTCGTCCAGAAAGATGGTGCCCCCGTGCGCCAGCTGGAACCGTCCCACCCTGTCGCGCACGGCCCCGGTGAAGGCCCCGCGCACGTGGCCGAACAGTTCGCTTTCCAGCAGGTGTTCCGACAGCGCCGAGCAGTTCACCTTGACCAGCGGCCCCAACGCGCGCGGCCCGCCCCGGTGCAGCGCCTCGGCCACCAGTTCCTTGCCGGTGCCCGATTCGCCGGTGATGAGCACGGTGGTGTCGGTCTGGGCCAGTTCGTCCAGCAGATGGAACAGCTCGGACATGGGTGCGCTGCGCCCGATGATCTGGTTCATGCCCGTCCGGTGGCCCAGGGCTTCTTCCAGCCCGGCCAGACGGGTGACGTCGCGCGCAACCAGCAGCGCACCCAGAAATTCACCCCCGCTGCCCGCCAGCGGCGCGGCCTCTATCTCGAACACCTGCTCGCGCCCGTCGGCCAGTTGGGCGGAAACCCGGCGACGCCGCGAGGCCCGGCGCGCCCCCAGGGTTTCGTCCAGCACCGGACGGAACAGCGGCGCGAACAGCCCCAGCGACTCGTCAAAGCGCCGCCCCGCCGTCTGGCGCGCATCGCGCGCGCCGCCCGGCAGTTCGCGCGCGGCCAGGTTCATGCGCTGTATCCGCAGGTCGGGCGTCACGGTCACCAGCACGTCGGGTACGGCCTGGAACACCGCTTCCAGATGCACCCGCAGGTTCTCGCGCTCGGCCACCAGGGCGCGGCGCTCATCCTCCAGGGCCTTGTGGCGCAGGGTCGTCCGGGC
Organism: Nitratidesulfovibrio termitidis HI1; assembly: GCF_000504305.1. Taxonomy (NCBI): domain Bacteria; kingdom Pseudomonadati; phylum Thermodesulfobacteriota; class Desulfovibrionia; order Desulfovibrionales; family Desulfovibrionaceae; genus Nitratidesulfovibrio; species Nitratidesulfovibrio termitidis. Next base: position 3,735,988 of record NZ_KI632512.1, on the reverse strand, counting down.
GGCCTGAAGCATCTGATCCTTGTCCACCGGCTTGGTCAGGTACTGTTCCGCCCCTTCCGCCACCGCCCGCACGGCGGATTCCACGCTGGGCCGCCCGGTCAGCAGGATGACCGGCACGAAGGGGCAGCGCTCGCGCACGGTGCGGGCAAAGTCCAGCCCGTTCCCGCCGCGCAGGATGATGTCGGTGATGACCAGGTCCGGCGGGCCGCCGTTGGCCGGTTCCAGCGCGTGCAGCGCCTCGTCCAGGCTGGACGCGGTGACCACCACGTGCCCGTCGCGGCGCAGGAAGGCCGAAAGGGTGAAGCGGATGCTCTCCTCGTCGTCAACGAGCAGTATCTTCGCCATGGGCGACCTCCCCTCGGCTGCCTGGAGCATGCGTGTCTGGCGTGTCTGGCGCAGTTGGCGACCCCGCGCTGGCGTCTTGCGGGAGTTCGGGCCGGGCCTCGGGCGGAATATCGGACTGCGCCTCGGGCAGCACCACCACGGCGCGGCTGCCGGAAACGCCGTCGCTGTCCAGCATCAGCGTGCCGCCATGGCTCTTGATGATGCCATAGCTGATGGACAGGCCGAGTCCGGTGCCCTTGCCCTCCGGCTTGGTGGTGAAGAACGGCTCGAACACCCGGTCCAGCACCGCCGGGGCAATGCCCGTGCCGGTATCGGCCATGGTGACGCACACGCACGGGCCGCTCACCGTCAGCCGCCCGCCCCTGCGCCGCGCGGCGCGACGTTCGGGAATGCATACGCCCCGGCAGCCATCGCCCCCTCCGTCAAGGGTCATGCCCTTGCGGGCGGCCTCGCGCTGCGGGCCCAGCGAGGACCGCGCCGCCGTCAGGGTCAGGCGCTTGGGGCGCGGGGCGACACCGGGTTCACCCAGTCGACCCTGTTCTGCCTGTTCTGCCTGTTCTGCCTGTTCTGCCAGTTCTGGATGTTCTCCCTGCTCCCCGTATCCGCCAGTCGCCGCCGCGTTCAGGGCATGGTGGGCGTTGGCCAGAAGATTCATGAACACCTGCTGCAATTCGCCGGGGCGGCCCACCACCATCAGCGGCACGTCGGGCAGGTCCAGTTCGATGACCACCCCGTCGCCCTCCATGTGGGTGCGGGTAAGGGCCAGGGCGTCGTGCAGCACCTCGCGCAGGTCCACCCGCACGTCGGTGTCGCGCCGGTCGCGTCCGAAGAACAGCAGGTTGCGCACGATGCCCGCGATGCGCTGGCCCTCGCGCAGGATGCGCCCGGCCAGTTCGGGCTGCGGTTCGTGGCGCATGCCGCCCTGCGCCGCCGCATCGACGTCGTCCAGCATCAGTTGGGCGCAATTGATGATGCCGTTGATGGGGTTGTTGATCTCGTGCGCCACTCCGGCGGCCAGTTCGCCCAGGGCGGCCAGTTGCCCGGCCCGCACGGCCTCGGCCCGCAGGCGATGCAGTTCGGTCTGGTCCTCCACGACGCCCAGCCCGAACAGGGGCAGGCCGTCGGTGCCCCAGATCACCGTGGAGGTGACGCGGCACAGCCGTATCTCGCCATCGGGCCTGCGCACCCGCACCTCGAACCGGGCCACCCGGTCGCGCTCCGCCCGGTTGCGCTGCATCTCGTGGGTCAGCGTCTCGCGGTATTCGGGCAGCACCAGATCAAGCACGTGAGTGCCGCGCATTTCGCCCAGGGTCAGCCCGGTGATGGCGCACAACGCCCGGTTGGCCTCGATGACGTTGCCCGCCGCACTGGTGTGCAGCAGCCCCACGGGCACATCGTCGTAGATGCGCCGCAACAGCCGTTCGTGTCGGCCCAGGGCCGCCTCGTGGGCATGGACCATGCGGTCCTTGCGCTCCAGGCTGGCGTGCAGTTCCTCTTCGGCCCGGCGCTGGGTGGTCACGTCGTGCACGTATACGGCAATCTGGGCCACCCGGCCCTGCGCGTCGAACACGGGCACCAGATTGTGGCGTAGCACGCGGCTGCCGTCGTGCTCCTCGAAGGAACAGCAGCGCGCGGTGGTCACGCAATGCACAAGCTCTGTCCGACGCCTTGCGGCCATGTCCGGCGGCATGTGGGTGAACACGCTCTCGCCGGTCATGTCCTGCCCGTCGCGCCAGGCGTGACGCGACGCGGCGCTGTTGTGGGCCACGATGGTGCCGTCCGGCTCCATCAGAAAGGCCGCGCCCGGTGCCGCGTCCAGCAGGGCACGGCGGGTTTCGCCTATCTCGCGCAGGGCACGGCGGGCGATGACCGCCTCGGTAATTTCCACCCCGACCAGCAACACGCGGCACATGATGCTGCGGCCCGGCAGGCCCCGCCCGGCAAGGGTGACATTGAACCATCGCTCGCCCGCCCGTCCGCCGACGGCCAGTTCGCCGGTCACGCGGGGTTCACCTGCAAAGGCGCGGGTCAGCAGGGGGGCCAGCCGTGTGGCCACGTCGGGGGGCACCAGTTCCTCCAGCCGATGGCCGCGTGCCTCCATGCGCCAGATGCCGAACAACGATTCGAACCCCCGGTTGACCATGCGCACCCGCCCGTCCGCGTCGATGCACAGCGCCAGCAGGGGCACCGCGTCCAGCAGCATGTCCGGGGTTTCGGGGTCGGCATCCAGGGGCAGCAGGCGCGCTTCCGCCTTGCGCAGCCGGTGGCGCAGCACGGCCATCTCGGCGCGCAGGCGCTGCAACTCTTCGTCGGGCGTCTGGACGGAGCCTTGCGCGGCAGGCCGGGGAAACAGTTCCGGCGGGGGATCGGGCAAAACCCCGCGCGGGTCGCCGCCCTCCGTCCGCGTGGCATGGGCGGTACGGGCGGGACAGGTGGGGCTGGGAGAACTGGACGGGCAGTGAGAGGGAACGGAATTCACGGGATCCACGGAATTGGCGCAACTGGCCGCATTGGCGGACGCGGGCGCACCTCCCGCGCCGGGCAATTCCGACGACGCACCCCCGGTGCCGGGAGCCGTGCCGGTACGGGAAACGGCGCGCTTGGGCATGGTCTACTTGCTCACCCACAGGGAAAAACGGTTCACCCGGTCGTGCAGCCGTTCGCTGACGCTGCGCCCGAACATGCGGCGCATCAGGGTATCCGGCAGGGCCGTGCGGCGGCCCACCGCCACCACGGCAAACCTGTCCTGCTCGGCCACGCGCAGGATGGTTTCGGCCTTGTCGGCCCTGTCCCGGGCACGCACCATCAGCACGCGCACCCGCGACTCGTCCACGCCGTTGGCCAGCACGGCCTCCCGCGCGGCGGCGATGGCGTCTTCGCCGGACGGCAGGGCATCGACGCCGCCATTCCCCGTGCCGTGATGGGCCAGCCCATGATCGCCCATCCCATGATGGCCCGTACCGTTGCCCGGCTCCCTGCAATGCAGCAGGGTCACGGTGTGGTCCTCGGCCCCGGGAGTGGCCAGCATGAATCCCACATGGTCGGCCATGCGCAGGTTCTCGCCGGATCCGTCAACGCACAGCAGCACATCGGACAGGTCCGGTTCCGGCTGGTGGCATACCCACAGGGGAAAGGCGATCTCTTCGCCCAGCAGCCCGCGCGAGACGCTGGTGGTGTAGGTCTGCTCCAGCCAGCCCAGATACCGGCGGCCCGACACCACCGCATCGTACAGGCCCTTGTGGGCTTCTTCGACGATGTCGCGCACCACGCCGAACTGGCGGGGCACCGCGCGCGTTTCCACGTACTCCGGCACAAAGCCGTGCTCCACCGCCCAGCGGCGCGCCCTGGCCAGTTGCTCCAGCCCCTGGCGCATCTGCACGTCGGACAGGATCACCTCGCCGGGGCCGGAGGCGTAGGCGTCGGGCACCACGTAGAACAGTGTCAGCCGCAAGGCCTCCTTGCGGCGAAAGAAACCGGCCACGAAGCGCAGGTTCCACGATTCGCCGCCATCTCCCCCCATGGTCAGCAGCAGGTGGCGCTCCATGACAGGCCTACTGGAACAGGTAGCCGTAGCGGACGGAAATGCCGTCGGTACGCTCGGCGATGTGCGCCACCAGGTCGTCCACGCCTTCCGCCGTCACCACGCCCACCTCGCGGGCAAGGTAGTGACGCAAGGTGCCTTCGCTCTGCGAGAACACCCAGACCACCGAATAGGCCGAGCCCACCGAGGGCCGCGACGGGAATTCCGGCGTGGTGGAAAGCAGCACGCGTATCTTGGGGGCATCCTTTTCGGACAGCACGAACAGCGAACTGGCGTTGAAGGTATCCTTCAGGCGAAAGGCCAGTCGCGCGCCAAGGCTGTCGGTACCCTCCAGTTCCACGGCCACCTGCACGGCCCGGTCCACGTTGGGGGCGGGCTTGTCGGCCACGGCCTTGGGGGCGGCCTCCGCGGCCAGCGCGAGACCGTTCCCGGCGATTCCAGAAAGCGGCGAGAATTGGGGCAACAGTGCGGCGGCGATCAGGAACAGCGAAACGGACAGCAGCAGGGGCGCCCATGGGCGCGGTTTCGATGCGGGCGTGCGGAGCGGGAACGGGCGCGGCATGACACAACCTCCTTGCGGTTCACGGATCGTCCCACAAGGGTAGTCGCTGCCGGACCATTTAGCAAGACGCGCCCCGCACGGGAACCCGCATGAACAGTGTCGCCACCAGTGAACACCCCGCCAGCGCGGCCCCCAGATAAAACGGAATGCGAAAGTCCATCATCCACAACATGCCGCCCACGACGGGCACCACCACCGCCGCCACGTGGTTCACCGCCACGCTCACGGCCATGCTGGGCGCAATGTCCGCCGGGTCGGCTATCTTCTGGAAGTAGGTGCGCACGGCCACGATGAAGTTGAAGAATATCTGGTCCATGACGTACAGCACCCCCACCAGCCAGCGGTCTTCCACCACGGTGTAGGCCAGGCAGATGCCCGCCAGCGACAGGCATTCCATCACCAGCAGCCTGCGCTCGCCCACGGCGTTGATGGCCTTGCCGATGAGCGGATTCAGGAACCAGTTCACCGCGTTGTTCAGCATGAAGAACAGCGTCATCTCGCGCACGCCGAATTCGAACCGCTCCACCAGCAGAAAGGCCGAAAACACGATGAATATCTGCCGCCGCGCCCCGCCCAGCAAGGTGAGCAGGTAGAACAGCCAGTAGCGTTTGCGCATGACCATGCCCCGCCGCTGCACCGGCAGCCCCTGGGCGCGCGGATCCTGCGTCAGCGCCCACAGCCCGGCCAGCACCGCCAGCCCGCCCGAGATGGCGAACAGGCCGGAAAAGGGCAGCACCCCGGCGGCCAGAAAGATCACCGCGCCGATGGCCAGGTTGCCTCCGGCATTGAGCCCCCGCAGCCGCCCGATGATCAGCGGCGCGGTGCGCACGTCGAAGTATTGCAGGATCAGCGACTGATTGGTGGTCTCGAAGTAGTGGAACCCGAAGGACATGAGCATGGTGGTGAACACGATGCCCCCGAACGTCGGAAAGAACCCTGCCGCCAGCACGCCCGCGCCCAGCATGACCACCGAAAGCGCGGCCAGGCGGTGTTCGCGCAGCACCAGCAACAGCAGGATGACCCCGATGGACAGCAGGCCCGGCACCTCGCGCAGCGACTGCACAAGGCCGTTCTGCACGCCGGTAAGCCCCGCCTCGTGCACGGCGAAGTTGGTGTAGAGCGTGCTCCACCCCTGGTACCCCACGGCGTTGGCCACGGTGAGCACCAGCAGGAATATGTACATGGGCCGGTTGGGAATTGTCGGCAGATCGGGAATGCGCTGCACGCAAGACTCCTGCGGGCGCACGCGGTAAACGCCGCGCCGGATGGGGACGGGAAGGGGTGCATGGAGCGGGTCGGAAACCCGCGCACGGGCAGATGCCGGAAGGCGTGCCCTACGCCCGCGCGTGCGCACTGTCAACGAGGTGAGCGTGGGCCTGCGGCCAGTTGCGGCCAGTTGCGACCGGTTGCGACCGGTTGCGACCGGTCGTGGCCGGTCGCGGCCGATTGTAACCAGTCGCGACCAGTTGCGGGCAGGTCGCGGCCAGTTGCGGGCAGGTCACGGCCAGTTGCGGCCGGACACGCGCGCGACCGGAGTGTCCGCCGGAAACGGCAGAACGGACCGTGGCGGCGGAAAACCCCCGACAGGGAACGGCAAGGTGGGATGTACGGAACGGCAGACCGGGTTACAGGTCGCCGAACACCTCGGCCTCGAACCAGTACAGTTCGGTATACCCGTCCTTCCACGCATTCCGCCATGCGCCGGACGGCAGCCCCGCCTTGCGGCAGGTCTGGGCCAGAAAGGTCTCGCGGTCCCAGCCCCACTCCACCGGCACCTGCGGCAGCAGCACCCCGGAACGGTAGCCCTGGCGCACCAGCAGCCCATGCCGCCCCACCCGCACCAGGGACGGTTCCGGACAGCGGGTGAGCGGGCCGAGCACGGAGATGTCCAATTCCAGTGCGGACGCCTCGGCTGCCGTCACCGGCGGAAAACGCGGGTCTTCGAAGGCCGCCGCACGGGCCATGCGGGCCACGGTGAGGTACAGCGGCCCGTCGCCCACCATGGAGCCGATGCAGCCGCGCAGGTGACCGTCCTTCTTGAAGGTGACGAAGGCCCCCAGGGAGCGGTGCAGCACGCCGGGAGGCGGCGCGGGCACCTCGGAGGCAGCCGGACCGTCCGCCATCCCGCCCCTGTCCCCCAACGTCGCGTCCGACGTGTCTCCGTCCGGCATGGGCCCGGATTCGGCCAGCCTGTGCAGCACGGCCCAGCGGGCCAGATCGAGCAGCCACGCGCGTTCGTCGGCGGACAGTTCCAGCCGGAACTCGCCGGAATCGGCACCAACCGCATCTTTCACGCGAGTCGAATCCGCGGGGTCATGGGGCGCGGGCATGGGGGCTCCCTTGCGCGGCCCGGTGGCGGCACCATGCCGCCCGGCGGTGACCGCGCGGTTTCATGGTGCCAGAGCCCGCCCGGGGCGTCCACAGCAACGGTGAAGGACGCGGCCCACGCCATCGTCCGTCCCGGTCGCCCTTGCCGGTCGCTTATCGGCAGCCGATGGACTTTCACCCCTGCCCGCTATAGGATTCTGACGCATCGGCCCCATAGCGAGAGGTCACATGGCGCAACCAGACCACGACGCCACTGCCCAGGGGAATACCCCGGACCAAGGGTGTACTCCTGACCAGGGGCATATCCTGGCCCACAAGAGTGGCCCGAACCGGGGCGCCCAACCGGGCCGCACCCCGTGGCATTCCCGTCATGTCACCATGACCGCCATGGCCGCCGTAATCGTTGTCGGCGTGGTCCTGGCGGTCGTCCTGATCCTGCCGCGCGAACCGGCCACAGTGCGCATCGGCTTTGTCGGGCAGCTCGAAGGGCTCAACTCCGACCTTGGCGTACAGGGGCGCAACGGCGCGCAACTGGCCATCGAGCACCTGAACGCCGCCGGTGGGGTGGCTGGCCGCCGCCTTGAACTGGTGGCCGAACATGACGGCGCGACCCCCGAAGAAGCCCGCGCGGCGGTCACCCGGCTGCTTGCCCGCAAGGTGCAGGTGGGAGTGGGGCACATGACCAGCGGCCAGACCGTGGCGACCCTGCCCCTGTGGGAAGCCGCCGGGGTGCCGCTGATCTCTCCCACCACCAGCGCCCCGAACTGGAAGGCAGGGAGGACGGCTTCTTCCGCGTCATCCCGGTCAACACCACCTGGGCCACGGCGCTTGCCGCGCATGCCTACGCCACGGGCCTGCGCGAGGTGGCCATTGTGCACGAGACCGCCAACGCCCCCTTCTCCTCCCCCTTCGCCGAGGCGTTCGCCACCCGGTTCCGCGAACTGGGAGGCACCGTGGCCGCCGACCTGCCATACGCCACCGCCGACCGGCAGGAATTCGCCCAGGCGCTCCGCCACGCCCGGCAATCGGCCGCATCCGGCGTGTTGCTGGTGTGCCCGGCGCGCGACGTGGCCATGGCCGCCCAGGCCTTCCACCGCGACGGATTCTTTCCCACGCTGTACAGTTCCTCCTGGGGCTACACCCGCGAACTGATCCTGGCGGGCGGCCGCGACGTGGAGGGCATCGTCTTTGCCCACGCCTACGCCGCCGACCTTGACGACGACGCCTTCCGCAACTTCCACGCCGCCTACGCGGCGCGCTTCGGCTGGGTACCCAACTTCGCGGCGGCCTTCGCCTACGAGGCGGTGATGGTTCTGGGCGAGGCCCTGGCACGCGCCGGAGGCGACCCGGCCAGGCTGCGCAAAACCCTTCCGGAAGTCCGCAACCTTACCGGCGTGCTTGGCCCCATCAGCCTCGACCGGTACGGCGACGTGCACCGCCGCTCCTTCATCCTGACCATCCGCGACGGCGAATTCGCGACACTGCAATGAACGCAACCCCGACATCCCCAGACGGGCAATCCCGCGCCCCCGGCAGCCCGGAACACGGTCTGGAACACGGTTCTGCCCCCGTCCGCGCGCCGCGCTCGCTGCGCCGCCTGCTGCACACCCGCCTGCTGATATGGCTGATGCTGCTGGGCCTGTGCATCCTGGCTTTCGCGGGCACCTTCACCTACCTTGGGCGCAAGGCCGACTTCGAACGGCAAAGCGCACTGCTGACGGCCACCCTGGCCCGCTACCTTGAAGAGCACGTGGACAACGCCGCCCTGTCGCTGGCCCGGCTGGCCTCGGCCCTGCCCGCCTCGCCCTCGCCCGCCCGCGTGGCGGAGGAACTGGGCCGCAGGCGCTCGCTGCGCCAGCATTTCGCGCGCATCATGCTGCTGGACAACGCGCATCGGGTGGTGTTTTCACTGCCGGACGGCCCGATCATGGTGGACTTTCCCGTGCTGCGCGACCCGCAGGGCCCGGGCGGGGACAGGCGCGGCTATCTGCTGGGCAGCCCCGCCCCCCTGCCGGACACCGGCGAGGTGGTGGTGTACATCAGCGAGGCCATCGAAGGCGGCGGGCAACTGGTGGGCGCCCTGCGGCTGAACACGCTGCAGGAGCACGTGCTGGAACTGCTGCCGGGCGACGACAACGCGGTGCTGCTGGCCGACGCCTACGGCAACCTCATCGCCCACCCCGACCTGACCCGCGTGCAGCGCCAGGAAAACATCGGGCACCTGCCCTTCTTCAAACCCAACGGCGAGGGGACGCGCAGCGCCGAATCCACCGTGCAGCGCGTGCGCTACGGCGACGAAACCTGGTTTGCCTGCACCGCCATTGTGGCCGGGCCCGACTGGACCATCGTCACCCTGAAGCGCCAGGGAGCCGTGCTGTCCGAGGTGGCCAGCGAGATGATCATCTTCCTGCTGCTGCTCACGGTGCTGCTGACCGTGTTCGCCGTATCGCTGCTGGCCGAACTGGAGTGGACCATTGCCCGGCCCCTGGCCGGGTTCTGCCAGTCCATCCGCCTGGTTTCGGGCGGCAGCTACGATCTGCCGCCTTCAGGCGGGGAACGGCTGGCCGAACTGGCCGACATGGACCGCGAATTTCGCGACATGGCGGCCACGGTGCGCCAGCGCGAGGCAGCGTTGCGCCGCACCCGCGCCTACGTGCAACAGATGATGGACGCCATGCCCTCGGCCATCATCGCCCTGGACGGACATTGCCGGGTGGTGCGCATGAACCCGGCGGCACTGCGCCGCACCGGGCATGTCGTGACCCCGTCGGGCGCCGCGCTGGCCGAACTGCTGCCCGACCATGCCGACACCGCCGCACGGCTGGCGACCGCCATGGCCCGCCGCACCCCGGTGGACCGCGAGCGGATGGTCACCCTGATCGGGGGCCATTACCGCTACGAAGACGTTTCGCTGTACCCCATGGGCAGCGGCATGACCGGCGCCCCGGAAGGGGACGGGGGCGTGCTGCGCATCGACGACGTAACCGACCGGGTGCGCATGGAAGAGGTGCTGGTGCAGTCGGAAAAGATGCTGTCCGTGGGCGGGCTGGCGGCGGGCATGGCCCACGAGATCAACAACCCCCTGGGGGCCATCCTGCAAGGGGCGCAGAACATCCAGCGACGGCTGGCCGACGGGCTGCCCGCCAACGAACAGGTGGCGGAACGCCTGGGCTGCCCGCTGCCGGTGATCCGCGCCTACCTAGCGGAACGGCGGGTGCTGGAATTTCTGGACAGCATCCGCGAAGCGGGTTGCCGGGCCGCCAACATCATCACCAACATGCTGGAATTCAGCCGCAACAGCGGGGCGCGCCGCACCACGATAGACCTGCACGCCCTGCTGGACCGCACGCTGGACATTGCCGCCAGCGACTACGACCTGAAGAAGCGCTACGATTTCCGCAACATCGCCATCGTGCGCGACTACGCTGCGGAGCTGCCGCCGGTGGTCTGCTCCGAGCAGGAAATAGCCCAGGTGCTGCTGAACCTGCTGCGCAACGCGGCCCAGGCCATTGCGGCACGGCCGGGGAACATGCGGCCAGGCGATATGCGACCAAACGATGTGCGGCCAGACGACACGCACAGGGACGGGACCCACGCGGAAGGAGAAGGGGCAGATGATGCGGCCCCATCCGCACCGGCCGTACCGTCCGCCTTGCATGGTGGCCCCGGAAGGGACGAGCCGCGCATCGTGCTGCGCACCCGACGCGAAGGCACATGGATGCGCATCGACGTGCAGGACAACGGCACCGGCATGCCGGAAGACGTGCGGCGGCGGGTGTTCGAGCCGTTCTTCACCACCAAGGAGGTGGGCGTGGGCACGGGGCTTGGCCTGTCGGTGTCCTACTTCATCGTCACCCGCAACCATGCGGGCTGCTTTGACGTGGCCTCGGAACCGGGGCGGGGCACCACCTTCACGCTGCGCCTGCCCCTGCCCGGCAGCAGCCAGGCGCCCGAAGTGCCGCGTGGCCATCCCGGCTGCCCGTTGTAGCGGCCAACGCCGGGCATGGATTTCGGGCGAGGCACGCCCGACCGGCAGCGGACGACCGGCAGCGGACGACGGGGCACGGTCCACAGGGTCATCCGGCGGCAGCCGCTACCCGCGCAAGAAGGACACCACGCTCCATCCCGCCAGCAACAGCAGCAGCGCGCCGGTCAGCCGCACCAGATGCAGGCCGTGCCGCTCGTAGAAGCGGCGCATGGGCGCGGTATCCAGAAAGCGCACGAAGATGGTCCAGCCCACCAGCGCCTCCAGCACGATGACCGCTCCGTAGGCCACCCGCTCGCCCGTGGGCGTGCCGGGGGCCACGAACTGCGTGAACACCGAAAGGATGAACAACGTTACCTTGGGGTTCAGCAGGTTGCAGAACAGCCCGTCACGAAAGCCCTCGCGCAGGGTAGGCGGCGCTGCCCCCTCGCCCCCGTCGTCGGCCCGCGCCCGCAGGGCCTTCCACCCCACCCACGCCAGATACGCGGCCCCGGCCAACTGCACCGCCTGGAACGCGCGTGGGCTGTTCTGCAACAGCCCGGTGCCCAGCACCGCCCAGGTCACGTGAAAGGTGAGCCCCAAGCAAATGCCCAGCACGCAGGCATAGGCCGCGCGCGTGGGGCCGCCCGCGCCGTGGCGCACCAGCAGCATCATGTCCGGGCCGGGACTCATGCGGCCCACCATGCACAGGCCGAACAGGGCAACGAGATTGTAGAGCATGACGGGGAAGGGAGGGGGTTGAAGGACAGGCCGCTCAACGAAAACCACAGCCAGTATGATCCACCGGAACTCCATCAGGAACAAAGGAAAGTCCACTTCAACGGTTGTCGTGGGCCTGCCTTTCTTCCTTATACTCCGCGCCGGTCTTTCCGGCGCGGATGGCTGGTGCGGACACGATGCGAAGAATTACGGGTTTTGTCGACCGGGCAAGGCGAATTGGCGTTTTTGAGCGCAGATCGCCCGCTGTTAGGCAAGCGCGAAGCGCGAGTCTTACAGCGGGCGAAAGCAGAGCTGTACTTTTGTACGTGAGCATCAAAAACGCCAATTCAACGCCGCCCGGCGGCAAAAGAGCGGTAGCCGTTAGGTGAGCGCAGAGCGCGAACCTTACGGATAGCGACAGCAGAGCTCGGATTCTGCCGGCAGCGTGTACGCGCTACCGCAAGCAAAGCGACATCAGGCCCATCTAAAATCCCTGTTCCAGCGGCGGCCACACCAGCCACGGGCCATCGGGGATGCCTTGCAAAACGCCACCATCCCTTCGAGGCAATACCCGCACCACCCGCCCCTCCACGCGCAACCGCCCCTCGGCCAGCCACTGCAAGGCCTGCGGGTAGACGCGATGCTCCATGGCGTGAATTCGTGCCTTCAGGTCATCCAGCGGCTCACCCGCGTTCACCGGCACCGCCGCCTGCACGATGACCGAGCCATGGTCCATCTGCTCGTCCACGAAATGCACGGTACACCCCGCCAGGGTCACCCCATACGCCTGCGCATCCGCCGCACCGCGCAAGCCCGGAAAGCTCGGCAGCAGCGCGGGGTGGATGTTCACCACCCGCCCCGCGAACGCGGCCAGAAACCCCGGCGTGAGCAGCCGCATGTACCCGGCCAGCGCCACGGTATCCGCGCCGTGCGCCCTGATGGCCGCCACCATGGCCGCATCAAAGGCCACCCGGTCTGGATGGTCCGCCGGGGAAAGAGCCATGTGCGCAACACCCGCCGCGCGGGCACGCTCCAGAGCGCGGGCCTCTGGCTTGTTGCACAGCACAAGGCACACCCTGGCATCCAGCGCGCCGCTGGCGATACGGTCCAGAATGGCTTGCAGGTTCGACCCGTTGCCGGAGGCCAGCACGGCCAGTTGCAGCGTCATGAGACTCCCTGGGGGCGGGGGGATTGAGGGTTACGGCGGGATGTCATCCGGCGGCGGGTGTCCGCACGCAGGCTACCCTTCCGTCATGTCGATGGCATCCCCGGCGCGCAGCGCGCCGCCGCGCAGCACCTTTGCGAACACCCCTTCGGTGGGCATGATGCAGAAGCCCACGGTCTTGTGGATGTTGCACTTGGAATGGCAGGTCTTGCCGATCTGGGTGATTTCCAGAAGGATGCCCGGCCCGGCGGTGAGCCTGTCGCCCACCTTGCAGCGGGTAAGGGGCAACCCTTCCACCAGGATGTTTTCCGCAAAGTCACCCGCGGCCAGTTCCGGCATGCGCGGGCGCATGATGTCCACGCTTTCCACGGCCAGCAGGCTGACCTGCCTGCCGCTGCCCGCGTGGACGTCTTCTTCCACGCCGTAGTCCTCGCGCAGGGTGATGAAATCCACCACCCGCTTGCGCTCGCCTTTCCGCTCGCTGATGCAGACGGCACGTACGATGCCCATGCGGTGCCCCTCCCTTGAATGTCGTAAGGATGCCGCGCCCGGCACGGGGCCGGGCGGAATTGCGGACCGAATCACTCCGGTCACGCATTCCTCACAACACGGGACGTTCCGCCTGTCAAATAGCGTCGCACTGGCGCTCGGTCCGGCACCGGACCAAAGCTAACTGCTGAGCCACAATTCCACGCTGTGACGCCTGGCGCGGCCAAGGGCTGTCTCTAAATTAGGATTTTCGTTCGTTGGCAAGGAAAACAAGCCTGCCATGAGGGAATATGCCTCAGCCGTTAGGTGAGCGAAGCGAATCTTACGGATGAGGACCGCAGCGCGCTCTTCTCGTATTTGACCGAGCCTTAGCCGTTGGTGAGCGAAGCGAACCCTACGGATAAGGACAGCAAAGCCATGGCAGGCGAAGTTTGACCTCGTTGCGCACGATGTCCGTAGGGCTCGCAAGCTCGCCCAACGGCCACGCTTCGCGCCCTTCGGGTCGGACGCCAACGGGCGAAAGGACAATTTAGGGACAGCCCTACATCTCGGGCAGACGCCTGACCAACTCGTCAACCAGCGCAGGAATGGTGAAATCCTCCGGCTGGATGTGGCAGGTCAGACCGTAGCCTTCCAGCGTCTTGCGGGTAACGGGACCGATGCAGGCCAGCTTCATCTCGGGGTGAGCCTTCACCATGTCCACGGGCACCAGCGCAAAGAAGTTGTCCACCGTGGACGACGAACCGAAAGTGACGCAATGGATGCGCCCTTCCTGCATGCGGGCCAGCACGTCGTCCTTGCGGGCGGTGCTGGGCACGGTTTCGTACACCGGCAGCACGTCCACCACGGCCCCGGCCTTGCGCAGTTCGTCGGGCAGCACCTCGCGCGCCTCGCGGGCGCGGGGCAGCAACACGCGCTTGCCGCCCATGCCGCGCGCCAGCATGCCTTCCACCACGCCTTCGGCCACGTACTTTTCGGGGATGAAGTCCGGTTCGATGCCCTTGGTACGCAGCACATCGGCGGTGGCGGGGCCGATGGCGGCCACCTTGCGCCCGGCCAACGCGCGCGAATCCTGCCCGCACGCGGCAAGGCGGCTCCAGAAGTGCTTCACGCCGTTGACCGAGGTGAACACCACCCAGTCATAGCCGGGCAGGTCGCGGATGGCCGCATCCACCGGGGCGTAGTCGGCAAGGGGAATGATCTCGATGGTGGGAAACTGCACCACGTCGGCGCCCAGTTCGCGCAGGGCCTCGGCCAGGCCGCTGGCCTGCTCGCGCGCGCGGGTGACCACCACGCCCTTGCCCAGCAGGGGCTTCTGCTCGAACCAGTTCAGGCGGTCGTGCAGGTTGACCACCCCCCCCACCACGATGAGCGAGGGATTGGTGAAGCCGTGCTTGGGCCCTTCTTGCGGCAGGGTGGCGATGGTGGCCACCAGACTGCGGTGCCGGGCGGTGGTGCCCCAGTGCACCAGTGCCGCCGGGGTGTCGGCGGGCATGCCCGCCTCGATGAGCTTGCGCGAGATTTCGGGCAGGTTCTTCATGCCCATGAAGAAGACCAGGGTGCTGGCGCTGTCGGCCAGGGCCTTCCAGTTGTGCACCGAGCCGGGCTTGGTGGGGTCTTCGTGCCCGGTGATGAACGACACGGACGAGGAGTAGGAGCGGTGCGTCAGCGGGATGCCCGCGTAGGCGGGACCGGCCACGGCGCTGGTGACGCCGGGCACTTCCTCGAAGGGAACGCCCGCGTCCAGAAGTTCTTCGGCCTCTTCGCCGCCGCGCCCGAACATGTACGGATCGCCGCCCTTCAGGCGGGCCACGGTCTTGCCTTCCTTGGCCTTGTCCACGATCAGGCGGTTGATGCCGTCCTGCGACAGGGTGTGGTCGCCGCCCTTCTTGCCCACGTAGATGATTTCCGCGCCGGGCTTGGCGTAGGCGAGGAACGCGTCGTTGGCGAGGTAGTCGTAGACGATGACGTCCGCCGATTCGAGGATGCGCTTGCCCTTGAGCGTGAGCAGGCCGGGGTCGCCGGGCCCCGCGCCGATGAGATAGACCTTCATCCTTCCTCCGGTATGTGTCGCGCCGCGCGTGGGCGCGCATGGGGCGCGAACCTGCACGGAATTGCGTCTGTGTATTTGGACAGTACGGGGCACGAACGCTGGCATGGCGCACCGACCGTCCGAATGGACGCCGCGTTGGCCATTGGTCGCAGCCAGCCCTGCCGCCCGTTCAGACCGAACGTAACGCAGGGCGTGTGCCGGGCTTTTTCGACCGCCGCAGCCTACAGGTAGCGGGGCGTTTCGGCAAGGGCGCGCAGGAAGGCGTCGCGCCCCGCAGCACGAATGTGGTCGTTGCTGGCGCGCCACTTCTGTTCCAGCCGGGGCGGCAGGCCGGTGTCGGCGCAGGGGTAGTCCGCACAGTCGGCACAGAAGTCCAGCCCGCGCGCGGCGGCGCACCCGGCCACCTTGCAAGAGGGCAGGCAGGTGCGGCGCTCGGTCTTGCAGCCGGGACAGGTGCCTTCCGCCAGTGCGTCCAGCACGCGGGCAAAGGCCGGATACTCGGCCAGGGCCGGGTTCATGGCTGCAAGCCGCTCGGCAAACGGGCCGAAGTTTGGGCCGAGGATGTCGCGGATGGCCGTGGCATGGGCGGCCACCTGCCCTTCGCTACAGTTCACGCAACGCGAACAGTCCAGTCCGCACGGGGCGACGAGATGCAGGGGAGCGGTGTCGGTCATGGGGGCCTCGGAGAGCCTTCACGGGGATGGAGGTGATGCGCACGGGAACCGGGCGAACGTTATGGAGAGGGGACATGGCCGCGCCATCACGAAACGCGCATGTCCGGTATGGCGGATTCATGCCGGGGTGGCAAGGTGCGACGCCCGTGCGGAGTTCGGCTTACTGTCGTAGTTTGCTTTTGGTACGCCTTCGGCGGATCAGGCCCTTTGCCCCCATACCTTGTATTTCCGGATCATACGAGAAACACAAATGAACGTTTTGGGGGGTGGGGGTGCGGGGGAGGAGACCCTTTTCCAAAAGGGTCCCTCCCCCGCAAGAATTCAAATTTGCCACAACGCAAAACGCCGCGCCGGTTGCCCGGCGCGGCGTTGTCATTTCATCTCAACAGATGAAAGACCTTTTGGAAACGACCCTAGCTGATGGCCTCGCGGAACCGTTGCTGCAACGCCTCCAGCTTGGCCTTGGCATCGGCCAGTTCACTGGCGCGGGCGCGTTCCTTGGCCACCACCTCGGCGGGGGCCTTGTCCACGAAGCTCTCGTTGGCCAGCTTCTTGTTCACCTGCACCAGATCCTTTTCGATCTTGCCCAGTTCCTTGTCCAGGCGGGCAAGCTCCGCCTCGAAGTCCACGGCGCCGGTCAGCGGCACGATGACCTCGTTGCCGGACACCACGTTGCTGGCCGAAGCCCGCGGAGCCTCGATGGCGGGGCCGAACTCGGCGTTTTCCAGCCGGGCCAGCACCAGCAGCATCTGGCGGTTTTCTTCCAGCACCTGCCGGTCGTGCTCGTTGGCCGTGCGCACCAGCGCGGTCAGGCGCAGCGAAGGCGCGATGTTCAGTTCCGCCCGGATGGTGCGCACCGCGCCGATGACGCCCTGCACCAGCTCCATGCGCGCGGCGTCCTCTGTCCGGACGCAGCCGGGGCGCGCGGCGGGGAAGGGCTGCACGGCAAGGTCGGCGCCTGCGTTGCCGGGCAGAGCCGCCCAGATTTCGCAGGTGATGAACGGCATGATGGGGTGCAGCAGGGTCAGGGTTTCGCGCAGCACGGTAAGCAGCACGTGCTGCGCCGCGGCCTTGCGTTCGCCCCCGGCCTGCCCATTGCTCTGCATGTCTGGCCCATTGCTTTGCATGTCTGGCTTGATGAGTTCCAGGTACCAGTCGCAGAACTCGTTCCAGATGAACCGGTACAGCCCCTGCGCCGCATCGTTGAAGCGGTAGCCCACGATGGCGGCGTCGGTGGATTCCTTCATCTCTTCCAGCCGGTGCAGGATCCAGCGGTGGTGCAGCCCCTGCACGGTGTCCAGGTCCACCGGGGCGGGCGCTTCGTCGTCGGGCAGGTTCATCAGCGCGAACCGCGCGGCGTTCCACAGCTTGTTGACGAAGTGGCGGTACCCCTCGATGCGTTCCTCGCTCAGCTTGATGTCGCGCCCCATGGCCGCGAAGGCCGCCAGGGTGAAGCGCAGCGAATCGGTGCCGTACTTGTCGATCATTTCCAGCGGGTCGATGACGTTGCCCGTGGACTTGGACATCTTGCGGCCTTCGGCATCGCGCACCAGGGCGTGGATGTACACGTGGCGGAACGGCACCTCGTCCATGAAGTGCAGCCCCATCATCATCATGCGGGCCACCCAGAAGAACAGGATGTCGAAGCCGGTGACCAGCACCGAAGTGGGGTAGAAGGTCTTCAGTTCGCGCGTGTCGTCCGGCCATCCCATGGTCGAGAACGGCCACAGCGCGGACGAGAACCACGTGTCCAGCACGTCCTCGTCCTGCGTCAGGTTGCCGCTGCCGCAGGAGCAGCGTTCCGGCGCGTCCACGGCCACTATCAGCTTGCCGCAGTCGCCGCAGGTCCACGCGGGAATGCGGTGGCCCCACCATATCTGGCGGCTGATGCACCAGTCGCGGATGTTGTCCAGCCAGTTGTAGTAGGTCTTCTCCCAGTTGTCGGGGAAAATCTGCGTGCTGGCGGGCACGGCGGCGCGGGCGCGCGGGGCCATCTTGCTGGCCGCCACGAACCACTGGGTGGACACGTGCGGCTCGATGACCGACTTGCAGCGGTAGCAATGGCCCACGCTGTGGTCCAGTTCCTCTTCCTTGACCAGGATGCCCTGGTCGGCAAGGTCGGCCACCACGCGCTTGCGGCATTCTTCCTTGGTCAGGCCCGCGTAGATGCCGGCGTGTTCGTTCATCACGCCGTTCTCGTCGATGACCTGAAGGAATTCCAGCTTGTGGCGGTGGCCCAGTTCCCAGTCGTTGTGGTCGTGCGAGGGGGTGACCTTCAGCGCGCCGGTGCCGAATTCGCGGTCCACGTAGTTGTCGGCGATGACCGGAATCTCGCGGTCCGTCAGGGGCAGCTTCACCATCTTGCCGATGAAGGCGGTGTAGCGCTCGTCCTCGGGGTGCACGCACACGGCGGTGTCGCCGAACATGGTCTCCGGGCGAGTGGTGGCGATGACCAGTTCACCGCTGCCGTCGGCCAGCGGGTAGCGCAACTGCCACAGGTGGTCCTTGCGCGGCAGGTGATCCACTTCGTCATCGGCAAGGGCGGTGTGGCAGCGGTTGCACCAGTTGATGATGTAGTCGCCCTTGTAGATCAGGCCGTCGTCGTACAGCTTCACGAACACCTGACGCACGGCGCGCGAAAGGCCTTCGTCCATGGTGAAGCGCTCGCGCGTCCAGTCCACGGAGGCGCCCATGGCGCGGATCTGGTTCAGGATACGGGTGCCGTATTCCTCGCGCCATTCCCATACCCGCTCGATGAACTTCTCGCGGCCCAGGTCGTGGCGGCCCTTGCCTTCCTTGGCCAGCCCGCGTTCCACCACGTTCTGGGTGGCGATGCCCGCGTGGTCGGTGCCCGGCACCCACAGCACCTTCTTGCCCTTCTGGCGGGCATGACGACACAGGATGTCCTGAATGGTCAGGTTGAGGGCGTGGCCCATGTGCAGGGCCCCGGTGACGTTGGGCGGCGGTATGACGATGGAGAAAGGTTCGCCGGGGGCGTCCAGATCGGGGGTGAAGGTATTGTTCCCCTCCCAGTGGGCACGCCAGCGGGATTCGACGTCCCGAGGCTCGTAGCCCTTGGGCAGCGCGTTGTCCGACATGTTGTAATCTCCGGAAAAGATGATGTAGGGTGCCGCACCGGCGGGCGATGCGCCCGGCAGCGTATGCCCGGCAACGTGTTCCCGATCACGGGCGAAACGCCGCGCCGGGCATGCCGCGCGGACGTTTCGTCATGACGGCAAGGCCCGGCGATGCCCCGGTAAAACGGCTTCCCCACCCTAATGAGCGGCAGAGAGATGTCAACCCTTCACATACTTTGGGACGAATCCCACGTCTGGGGGCTGCTGGCCTGGCGTGCGGTGGAAAGCATGGGCCTGCCGTACCGGCTGGTGCGGGCGCAAGAGATAGCCGACGGCCTGCTTTCCCGCAATCCCCCCGCCCTGCTGCTGGTGCCCGGCGGCACCGCCCGCCTCAAGGCCGACGCACTGGGCGACACGGGCATGCGGGCCGTGCGCGACTACGTGGCCGGTGGCGGCCGCTACCTTGGCTTCTGCGGCGGCGCGGGCCTTGGCCTTACCGGAGAACACGGCCTTGGGCTGTGCCCGTGGTCGCGCGCGTCGTTCACCGACCGCATGCAGCATTTCGTGTCCGGCCACATACATGCCACGGTCAGCGCGGGGCACCCTCTTGTCCCCCACGCCCTGCCGCCGGAACCGGCCCTGCCGGTGTGGTGGCCGGGCCGCTTTGCCCCGGAAGACGGCCACGACGTGGAAATCCTGGCCCGCTACACCGAACCGGGCAGCGACTTCTGGGTGGCGGACCTGCCGCTGGACACCCTGCCCCCCGGCACCTTCACGGAATGGGAGGACCTGTACGGCATCCGCCTGCGGCCCACCTTTCTGGCCGGGCAGCCGTGCATCCTGCACGGCAGGTACGGCGCGGGCAGCTACACCCTCAGCTACACCCACCTCGAAACGCCGGAATCGCCCCAGGCCAACCTGTGGCTGGCGCATCTGGTGGAACGCCTGACCGAAAGCCCATCTGCTTCCGGCTGCCCGGCTCCCCCCGGTAACACCGCCCCCCCCTCCGGCGGTCTGCGCGCCGCAAACCCGCTGGTGCCCGCATGGGAACTGGACGCCCTGCCCGCCCGCTGGCACGACGACGGCCTGCTGCGCGCCCGCGCGCTGTTCGACGACATCGTGACCATCGGCATCAACCACTGCCTGTTCTTTCGCCGCAATTCATGGCTCATCGGCTGGCGCGCGGGCATTCCCGGCGCCAACCTGAACAACCTGCACGCGGCGGTGTGCACCGCCGTATCCACCCCGCCCACCCCCGCCGCCGAAGACTACTGGCACGAGCGCAAGGCGGACTTCCTGAACCGGCTGGCCCTGTTCCACAAGGGCGTCACCGGCTACCTGCTGGCCGAACGGCTGGCCATGACCCTGTCCAAGACCTTTCCGGAAACAGTCTCGCGCCAGAGCCTGAAGGAACAGCGCGCCGCCCTGTTCGGCCCGCCCATGGCCAGCGGCGGCCTGTACGCGGAACTGCTGGACGTGCTGGACCGGCTGGTGTTTTTGCAACTGCACGGGTAGCGCGGCAGGATGGCGTGGCGGCGGCGCGGCGTGCCGCCTTCCGCCACGCCCGGTCATCCCTCCGATACCGGCCGATACCGGATGGACAGCGTCCCCAGCCGGGCGTAGGCTGCATGGGCGGACTTCCCCATCGTCCCCGCCACCCGCAGCCGTTCCCGGCATCCGCACCTCCTCTCCGCATGCCCGGTCACGAGGGCGCGTGCCACAGGGCCACACGCCATGAACGAATTCGTCACCCAACTCCACGACCTGCTGCCCGACATCGCCCGCCTTGCCGCCTCCGCCGTCTTTGGCGCGCTGGTGGGCTACGAGCGGGAACGCAAGGGACAGGCCGCCGGTTTCCGCACCAACATGCTGGTGGCCGTGGCCGCCTGTCTGCTGGGCCAGCTTTCGCTGTACATCTCCGCCATCGCCCATGCCGATGCCGCCCGCGTGGCCTCGTACGCCGTGTCGGGCATCGGGTTCATCGGCGGCGGGGCCATCCTCAAAGGCAAGAGCCGGGTACGCGGCCTGACCACGGCCACCATGCTGTGGGTGGTGACCGGGGTGGGGCTTTCCGTTGGCGTCGGCATGTACGTGCCCGCCCTGTGCACGGCGCTGGTGGTGACGGCCATCGTCTACCTGTCACCGCAGATGCACCGCGTGTCGGCCCATGCGCAACGCTACTACACGCTCACCGTGTCCTCTCCGGGTGGGTCCGCCCCCTTCGACGCGGTGGTGGCCGCCTTGCACGGCTTCGGGTGTGAAGACGTGCAGATTTCGGTCTACGAATGCGACGCCGCCACGGACCGCTGCCGACTGGTGGTGCGTATCGCCACCGACGAGGACCTGGACTGGCACGCCCTGGTGCAAATGGTACGGACCATCCCCGACGTGTCGTCGGTGTACCTTGGCGAATCGGGCGTCCCCTAACCCTGCACGGGGGCAACGACACCTCGCATGGGGGCTTTCCCCCATATCCCTGCATGCACGCCCAACCGGCCTCCATTGCAGTCCATTTTTCGGGCTGGCTGTTCAATCTGCACATCCGGCACTGCTACTTCCACGAAACACAGCGCGCACCCGCCCCCGCAGCACAGCATCCGAGGCGCTTCCGACCGTTCCGGGCCGACATGGGCCTACCCGGGCCGCGCTGGGGTGGGCATTCCACCACCTTGCCCACGGTCGGGAATCGCGTATAGCCATATAGTATGAACGACGATGCATCCAATGAAGCCTTCCCGCTTCCCGGCCTGCCAGGCAAAGCATGGCTTTTCAAGGCGCTCAGCATCTATTGCTGTGCCGTGTGGGTGGACATTGTCGCCTTTCCCTTCCCGCTCAGCAGGCAGACCCCGCTAAGCCTGGGCTCAGGTGTCGCCATGGTGATCTGCCTGCGTGTCGGCTGGCTGGGTGTTCCCCTCGTCATGCTGCTGTCGCTGGCCGTATCGCTGCTGACAAACTCGGCCCAGCCCTTCGACTTCACCCTGGCCGAAGCCCTGGCCGAAGCCATGGCCGGGGGCATAGCCGCGTGGCTCATGCGGCGTGTCTTCACCAAGCCGCCCACCAGCGTGCCCGACCTGTTCCGGGTCATGGGCTACGTCTTCATGCCCGCCGCCCTCGTGGGGGCCGGCATCATCACGTCGCAGCAACTCCTTGGCGAGCGCATTTCCCGGCCCGAGGCCATGAACCTGTTCGCCACCCTGGTTATGGGACTCTCCCTCGGCCCGTTGCTGGTCTACCCCCTATACCGGAACTGGACCACGTACCCTCTCCCCACCCGTGCCGAATGCCGCTGGATCGCGGGGGGATTGTGCGGCATCCTGCTGTGCCTGTTCCCGGCGTTCAACGGGTTCGGCGGGCTCGTCTATCTTATCCTGCCGCTGCTGCTGCTGCTGGCTTACCATGTGCGCCTGAACGGATTGACGCTGGTGCTCACGGTCAGCATGATGGCGGTGACCTACATGGCCACCTGGGGATTCGGCCCATTCCAGATGCCCACCACGGGCGAAGCCACCTTCATGCTCGCGACGTTCCTGTGCAGTACCACGCTGGTGGCGTTGGCGGTGAGCCTGCACAACAGCCAGTTGCTGAACGCGGACAGTTGCAGCCTGATGTGGCAGCAGAAGGCCATGTGCGACCCGCTGACAGGCATCTTCAACAGAAGCCGCTTCGATACGGTGCTGGACATGGAACTGCGCCGGATGCAGCGGACCGAGGACGTGCTGTCGCTGCTCATGATCGACGTGGATCACTTCAAGGCCTACAACGACACCTATGGACATCCCGCGGGCGACTCCTGCCTGCAGGTCGTGGCCCGTACCCTGAGCGCCATAGTGCACCGCGCGCCGGACATGGTGGCCCGCTACGGCGGCGAGGAATTCGCCTGCGTGTTGCCGAACACGCCGGAACAGGGCGCATTCAAGGTGGCCGAGAGTATCCGCCGGGCCGTGGCCGACCTGAACACCGCCCATTCCGGCTCGCCTGTGGGGCACCTCACCATCAGCGTGGGCGTGACCACCGTGCGGGGGGGGATGGACGTAACGCCGCGCCAGGTCATCAACATGGCCGACCGCGCCCTGTACCAGTCCAAGACGGAGGGCCGGGACAGGGTAGTCGCCGCGCCGCCACTGGCCGCGCACGAAAGCTTGCCGCCTCGGGGCGAACTGGTGCGCTTCGTGTGGAGCCCGTTTTACGAATGCGGCGACCAGCACATCGACGGCCAGCACCGCCATCTGCTCGAACTTGGCAACCAGTTGCTGACCGCCTTCCTGCACGATACCCCGCACGCCGACTGCCTGGCCTTGCTCCACGACCTGGTCGACGATCTGGCCATCCACTTCCGGGACGAAGAGCTTTTCCAGCGCAGGATCGGCTACCCCGAAGCCGACGAGCACGCCCTGATACACGCCGCTCTCCTCGGCGCCGCCCACGACCTGAAGGCGCAGTACGAACGCTCCCAGACGCCCCTTGGCGATGTGATCGGCATCGTCACGCGCGAAGTGGTCATGAGGCACATGCTGAAGGACGACTTCAAGTTCCATCCGTACGTACCCCGGCACACCGCGTAAGGCACCGGGCCTTCTGGAGGCACCGACTTCCGCCCTCCTCCTGCAAAAAACGGCGGCCCTGGCCGCCGTTTCATGGCATCCCCTCACCACGAACGGCAGGGGGATTTTCATCGTGCATCCTGCGTCATGCATAGGGAATCTCGCGTTCTCCGAAGGATTCGTAGTCGGATACCGGCGCGAACTGCGGCAACGGCGGAATGGGATCGTCCAACTGGCGGATGCGCCTGCGCGCCCGGCCCAGCAGGCCGTCGGCGATCATGGAGGGGCCGTTGCACGCGTTGACCACGTAGTCGCGCACGTCGGCGATGCTCTGGAACACCACGGCTCCGCGCAGTACGCGGTGACGGGGAAAATTCAGGTAGAACACGGAGGAGAGCACGAAGCCCCCCGCCTCGGACCGGTACAGGGCCAGTTCCCACCAGTTGGGGGCTATGCCCATCCATTCGCGGTCATCCACCGTGGCCAGATGTTCGCCGCTGAAAACGAGGTCTTCGCGTCCGTTACGGTGCAGTCTGACTTCCTGCATGGTGCCACTCCTGCGGTTGGAGGGTGAAGGGGGGTGACCGCAAGCCCGCCGCGCCCCGGCAGGATGCCGGGCTCGGACGGGAGGAGAGAATCCTGTCGCCAGCGTACACTGAAACGAACGTCTGTGTGAAATGATTTTCCGAAAAACCCCCATGCATTATCATCGATATCACGCACCATAACCCGATGCCTTGGCAATCCACCGGGTTACGCATACCATGGCCATTGCTTGCCCTTCCCCCGTGCCGCCGCAGGAAAACGCATGCCGTCCCCCCCTCCACATCCCGACCAGCCGCCGAAACCGCCGCACCGCCCCCTGCGCCACGCCCTGTTCCGTGCCCTGTTCCGTGCCCTGGCATGGGCAGTGCGCGGCCTGGCCTTGTTGCCGCTGGGGTATCTGCTGACCGTGGCCGTGCTGGGCGCCATGCCGCGTCCGACTGACGGACTGCTGTCGCCCGCTTGCTGCCTGCCTGGGGGCGCGGCGCGCAACGCCACGGAACAGCTGAACGGTGCGCCCGTGTCCGCTCTGCCGGGCGTTATCGACACATCGGGCACATCGGGCACTCCGGGCGGCGAAAATACGGGATTGGCGGAAGCCCCAACGCGCAACGCTCCGCCGGTGACCATCCATGTGATCAGCAACGGGGTGCATGCGGACATCGTGCTGCCCGCGCGGGTGGCGGGGGAACCGGGGGTTGCGGACGTGCTGGGGCTGACGGACGTGCGAAGGTTGGGTCACAGGGCGGGCGACGGACCGGAAAAGACGCCGGACGGCGGAAGGGACAGCCCGCCGACTCTGGCTGGCCAGGCTGATCGGGCAGCCTTGCCGGACAACGCCCACCTGGCCATAGGCTGGGGTGCGCGGGAATTCTACCTGGCCACGCCCACCTGGGACAGGATGCGCCCCGGCGCGGCCCTGAAGGCTCTGGCCCTGGCGCCTGCGGCCCTGCACGTGGAGGTGATGTCCGGCCCGCCGCTGCCCGACGCGGATACCCGCATCCTGCACCTGCCGCGACAGGGCTACCGGAACCTTGTGGCCTTCGTGGCGGGCAGCCTGCACCGCGACGCCGAGGGACGCCCCGTGCGCATCGGGACTACGCAGGAAAGCAATGCCGCGCAGGAAAACGGGGCCTCTGCGGAAAACGGCGGCACGGGCTACGGGCCCGGCAGCCTGTTCTTTGAAGCCACCGGGCGCTTCAGCCCCTTTCGCACCTGCAACACCTGGGCAGCCGACGCGCTGGCGGCAGCCGGGGCGCGCACCCCAGTGTGGACGCCCCTGCCCCACTTCGTGCTGTACCACCTGCCTGCCGCACCACGCTGACCCACCGGCGGCGGTGCGCCTTTCGTCCCTTCCCCTCTCCCTGGGCCTGTGCAGGCCCAAAAACGGCGACAGGCCGAAGGGACCGCCCCTCCGGCCTGCGACCACATGACTCGCCCAGGAGACAGGGCGTTGCCAACTTCGCGTTGCGGCCGTGCCGCGCGGCGGCAATTGGGCCGCCGCGCGCACGTTCCGCCACGCAAGGTTCCGGCACGCATTTGTGACGACCCCATGCGGCGGAACGAATGCGCACGTTTCCGGCACGGGTGTACGGGCACCAGGGTGTCGGAAAGCATGGCGGATTCGCCTGCCGGGAAAGCCGGTGTGGAAGCGGAGGACGGCAGTCCGCACGGGGCGGGACTGCCTGGGGCACGGTGGGTTCCGGCGGCACCCCGGCGCCGGGCACGATCGCAAGGGATCGGCCAGTCAGCCGGGTCGCGGGCGGGAGCCGCTGCGCACGGGGCGCGGCGGGCGCATGCCTGCCGGAGTCACGCGTGGCACTCTGTCCTTTTACCTGAGAGTTTCGCCGCCCCGGTTCCCTGCGAGGACACGGGCGGTTTGCTCCTTCGGTGCTCCACGGATGGAGGCTCTCCAGAGGTTCGTCGGGCAGCAGTCCTTTCGCCTGAAAGATTCACTTCGTCGGCGCCCCATGCCGTTTGCCGCCGGCTGGGGTCTCTCCTGCTGTCGTCATCCGAAACCAAGCGTGACTGGGGGTGTATCCGGTTGCCGGAGGAAACGCAAGCGGTGTCGTAACACGTTAACATCAAATAAAAAATACACCGTTCGCGCAAACAGTCCGCTCCCATTCCGCACGGCCACATAACCAGCAAAGCCCACCTGCCCCGCCCGTACCGCATTGTCCCTGCGGCAGATGCCGTCAGGGCAATTCCGCCTGCTACCCTTGCGCCAGGGGGCGCACGGCCAGCAGGCGGGCCTTCAGTTCCGCCGGATCGGTGATGGGCGGGGAGCAGGCGTAGTTTTCGCACAGCCAGGCCGTGGCCCGGTCTTCCAGCGGGGCCAGGTGCGCGGTGAACGGCACCAGCGCCGCAAGGTCGCGCGCGTTGTCCGTCGTGCGCAGGTGCAGCACCGTGGTGGGCGCATAGGTGCCCCGCACGGCGGCCAGCATGGCCTCGGTATCCGGCTGGTCCGGCTCGCCCGCCACGATCACCGAGCGTCCGCCGCTGAGCGCAAAATCCACCCCGCACAAAAACATGGTGGAGCCGATGGGGTGATGGCGCACCTGCGTGGCAAAGGCGCGCAGCACCCCCCGCGCCCGTTCGCCGTATTCGGGCCGCCCCAGCAGCAGGGCCAGGCGCAGCAGGTTGAACAGCGCGGCGGCGTTGCCCGAGGGCAGCGCGCCGTCATGCCCTTCCTTGCGGCGCACCAGCAGGGCATCGCCGTCCGCCGGGGTCATCCAGTAGCCTCCCCCCTCGGCGTCGTGAAAGAAGGTGTCCTGCACCTCTTGCAGGCGCAGGGCACGCCGCAGCCAGCGCACCTCGCCGGTGGCGCCGTACAGTTCGATGAGCCCCCAGATCATGAAGGCGTAGTCGTCCAGCAGGCCGGGCACGGCGGCCTCGCCGTCGCGCCAGCGGTGCAGCAGCCGCCCTTCCGGAGTGGCCATGCGGGTGAGCACGAAGTCCGCCGCCGCGGCCGCGGCCTCCGCCAGATGCGGCGCGTCGAAGGCCTGGGCGCAGCGCGACATGGCGGCAATGGCCAGGCCGTTCCAGTCGGCCAGCACCTTGTCGTCCAGATGGGGGCGCGGACGGCGGGCGCGCAGATCGAACAGGGCGGCGCGGGCCGCTTCCAGCCGTTCCTCCACCTCGCGCGGGGACAGGCCCAGATCGCGCGCCAGATCCTGCGGGGCGCGGGGCAGGTGCAGGATGTTGCGACCCGTGCGGCTGCGGGTGGCCTCGTCGTCGTAATTGCCGTAGGCCGTGCAGCCGAAGGCCCGGGCCGTAAGGTCCGCGTCGGAAATGCAGGCCGGGTCCGCGCCGGGGGCACGGGCTGCGCCACCGTCCCCGTCACCGCCCATGTCACCTCCCATGTCACCGCCCATGTCCTCGTCCGGTCTTGCATCCAGCGGGGCGCAGGCTTCCTCGATATCCGCCAGGGTGAAGGTGTAGAACAGCCCTTCGCCGTGCGCGCCATCCAGTTCGCTGTCGGCGTCCTCGGCGCTGTAAAAGGCCCCTTCCGGCGATGTCAGGTCGCGCAGGACATAGGCGGCGGTCTCTTCCGCCGTGCGGCGGAACTCGCCGTCGCCGGTGGCCAGCCACGCCTCGGCGTAGGCCAGCATCAGCATGGCCTGGTCGTAGAGCATCTTCTCGAAATGGGGCAGCAGCCAGCGGGCATCGGTGGAATAGCGATGAAACCCGTAGCCCACGTGGTCGTGGATGCCGCCGCGCCGGATGGCCCGCAGGGTCTGCGCGGCCATGCGCAGGGCCTTTGCCCCGCCGGATTCTTCTCCCGTCGGCACGGAGCCTGCCTGCGTCAGCCCCGGCTGCCCGGCGGCATGGCCGTTGCGCCGCGCCCAGCGCAGCAAAAACAGCAAATTGTGCGGCGAGGGAAACTTGGGGGCCGCGCCGAAACCGCCGTTGGCCTCGTCGAATTCAGAGGCCATGGCCTCGCAGGCGGCGTGCAGGGTGCCCGCGCCGGGCAGGCGGCCATCGGCGGGCGGACGCAGCATGGCCTCGGCATGGCGGCGCACATGGTCCACTATGCTGTCGGCGGAATCCAGCACGTCGTCGCGCTTGTGGCGCCACACCTCCAGCACGCGCGGCACCAGGTCCATCAGCCCGATGCGGCCGGGCCGCGAATGCTTGGGCAGGTACGTGGCGGCGAAAAAGGGGCGCCCGTCGGGCAGGGCGATGATGGTCAGCGGCCAGCCCCCGGTGCCGGTCAGCATCTGGCAGGCGGCCATGTAGGCGGCGTCGATGTCCGGGCGTTCCTCGCGGTCCACCTTGACGCACACGAAGGCGTCGTTGAGCAGGCGGGCCACCTCGTCGTCCTCGAACGATTCGTGGGCCATGACGTGGCACCAGTGGCAGGTGGAATACCCGACGCTGACGAACAGCGGCCTGTCCTCGTCGCGGGCGCGTTGCAGGGCCTCGTCGCCCCACGGGTGCCAGTGCACGGGATTGTCCGCGTGCTGGAGCAGGTACGGGCTTTTGGAAGTGGACAGGCGATTGCGCGCCAGCATGGCGGCAGCCGGAATGGTGACGGTCGGGCTGGCGGCAGCGTGACTGGTGTCCCCCTTTTCGGGGGCGTCGTGCATCCCGTTCGGCGTGGTGGACTTTCCGGAGAGGTCGGACATGGCATATCCCCCTTGCCCCTTTGCCCTGTGGTGTCGCGGGCGTTGAACGGCCGTGACGGTGCACGGCCCCGGTGCCGGGCCGTCCGCCGCGCGGACGCCCGTTCCCCTCCCGACGGCGCGCACTGGCCGGGGGTCCATGCTCGCGGCAGCAGGCGAATGGATGTACCCGACCTTATGCATGCCCTATCAGACTCGCGCCATGCGGGCAACGTGGCTGCAAAAAAAGAAAAGGCCCGCACCACGGCTCGTCAAGTGGGCAAAGGGGCAGAGGAAGCGACAGGAAGCCGGGCCGAACAGCCAGGCCGAACGGCCAGGCCGAACGGACGGACAGAGCTGGACGGACAGGACTGGGCAGACAGGGCCAGGCGGCAGGACCGGGCGGCAGGACGGCAAGGCCGGGCATGGCGGCAGTGCGGCTATCGTGCGACGGCGGACGAAACGACACGGAAAATGCGGGCCCGGGGCAAAAGGGCCGTGTGTCCGAGCCAGGGCGCGCCCTGCCCGCCAACCGGCGCCCGCCCTTGAGGAATGCTTGCGACACGGCGCCGCATCCTGTAGGTTTCCGCAACGTTTGGCCATGCCCACAGCCATGCGCCCCAAACCATGCCTTCCGGCCATGCCTCCTGACCGTGCGCCCCTTCCCCCGGCGCGAGGACCGACATGCGGGTCATTTCCCTACGGCAACGCCTGTTGCTGCTTCTTGCCATCCTTTCGTCCCTTGCGTTGGTCGCGCTCGGGACGTTCTCCTACGTACGCGCCAGGGACGCCATGCTGCGCGGGGCCGAGTCGGCCATGGCACTGCAGGCCGACACCCTGGCCAATGCCATCGTCAGCCAGTACGCGGGTGAATACGCCCGCGCCGTGGCCAGCCTGCGCCAGGACCCGCGCGTGGTGGCCTGCCTTTCCGGGCGGCCCTACGATCACCAGGGGCTGATGGCCAGTTGGTCCAGCTTCCTGCGGTTGCGTTCCGAAGCCTACTTCGTCTATTTCGCGGACATGTCGGGGCGGGTCCATGCCATCCAGCCCCTGCGCGAACTGCCACCCGACTTCGACGCCAGGACGCGTCCGTGGTTCCGCAGGGCCATGGAGCACCCCGGCGTGGTGGGCTGGTCCGATCCGTATACCGAATTCATCACCGGCAAGACCGTGGTCAGCACCGTGGCCACCGTGGACGATCCGGCGGGCGGCAAGCCGCTGGGCGTGCTCGGACTGGACATCACCACCGACGGGCTGCGCACCATTCTTTCCGGCGTGGCCCTGCCCTCGGGCAGCGGACTGCTGGTGCTTACCGCCGACGGGCACTCCGTCACCGCCACGGGGCTTGGGGCCGCACTGGCCGACCGCGTGGACACCACGCCCCTGCGCAACCTGGCGCGCGGCACCTATACCGCCCACGCGCCCGCCCAAAGCGGCCGCACCATCGGCGGCACGCTTGACGACAACGCGGGCAATGGCGCCACCTATCTGGACGTGGACGGCGAACGGGTGCTGGCCGCCGTGCGCGCGGTGCCCGGCCCCGGCTGGCGGCTGGTGCTGCTGGTGCCGCAGGAAGAACTGCTGCGCGCCGTGGCACCCATCCGCTACGGCACCATCCTGGCCATCGGCGGCATGCTCATCCTGTTCGCCGTGCTGTTTGCGGTGGCAACCGCGGGGGCATCCGGCCGGGTGGGCCAGCTTGCCGAATACATGCGCAGCGTTGCGCGGGGCGACTTTACCGTGCGCAACCTGTTTACCGGCCGCGACGAATTCGGCGCACTGAACCGCCACCTGAACGAACTGGTCACGGCCCGCCGCGATGCGGAAGCCGCCCTGCGCGACGCCGAACGCCAGCACCGCGAACTGGTGGAAAACGCGCCCATCGGCATCTTTCGCACCACCCGGGACGGCACCATCAACGTTCTGAACCAGCACGGTGCGGCCCTGCTGGGCTTTCGCGACGTGGCCCACGCCCGTGCCGTGCTGGATGATTCCATCATTCCCCTCTACGCCGAACCCATGGACCGCCTGGCCATGCTGGACGACCTGACCGCCGGAGAGGTGGTGACCGGCCAGCGGCTGCGCTGGTACCGACGCGGCGGAGAGGCCATCTGGATATCGCTGTATGCCCGGCGCACCGGCACGCCCGAGGCGCAGGAGGTGGAAAGCTTCTTCCTGGACGTGACCGACCAGGTGGAAGACACCCTGCGCCTGGAGCAACTGGCCACCACGGACGAACTGACCGGCGTGGCCAACCGCCGCCACTTCATGGCCCGGCTGGAGGACGAGGCGGCGCGCGCCCTGCGCTATGGTCGCCCGCTTTCGGTGCTGCTGCTGGACGCCGACCACTTCAAGGCCGTCAACGATACCTGGGGGCACGAGGCGGGCGACATGGTGCTGCGCCACATCACCGACGTGATGGGGCTGTCACTGCGCGAAAACGACCTTATCGGTCGCCTGGGGGGCGAGGAATTCGGCGTGCTGCTGCCGGAAACGGCGCTGGAACGCGCGCTGCGCACGGCGGAACGCATCCGCGCCGCCGTGGAGGACGCCCCGGTGGCCGTGCGCGATGCGTGGGTGGGCTGCACCGTCAGCGTGGGGGCCGCGGAATACCGGGGGGCCAACGATTCGCTGGACGACCTGATCCGCCGTGCCGACCAG
Organism: Nitratidesulfovibrio termitidis HI1; assembly: GCF_000504305.1. Taxonomy (NCBI): domain Bacteria; kingdom Pseudomonadati; phylum Thermodesulfobacteriota; class Desulfovibrionia; order Desulfovibrionales; family Desulfovibrionaceae; genus Nitratidesulfovibrio; species Nitratidesulfovibrio termitidis. The sequence continues at coordinate 3,704,718 of NZ_KI632512.1, read as the reverse complement.
ATGCTGATGCGCGCCAAGGAAGGGGGCCGCAATCGGGTATGCGCCCAGCGGGCCACGCCCACCTTTACGGACGGCACGAGCAAGGAAGGCGCTGCCGGAAACGGGCAGGACGCGGCCTGACCAGACCTGACCTGGCATGGCATGACATGACCTGGCATGACAGACGGGACGAGACCTGACGGGACCGGGCGGGACCGGGCGGGGCAACACCAACCGTCGCATGCAGAAACGAAAAGGGCCGCCACGTTGTCGTGACGGCCCCGTGTCATTTCGGACTGATTCGTGGTTGCTGCGCGGCCTGGGCCTACGCCACCACTTCCTCGGGATAGATCGCCTCGAACCCCGCCTTGTACGCGGCAAAGCGCCCTTCTGCGATGGCGGCACGCGCGCCGCGCACCACGTCCAGGAAGTAGGTCAGGTTGTGCACGGAGTTCAGGCGGAAGGCCAGCAACTCCTTGGCCACGTACAGGTGGCGCAGGTAGGCGCGCGAGAAGGTGCGGCAGGCGTAGCAGTTGCACGCCGGGTCCAGCGGGCCGTCGTCCTCGGCGAATTCCTTGCGCTTGATGTTGATCTTGCCCAGCGAGGTGTACAGCGTGCCGTTGCGTGCGTTGCGGGTGGGCAGCACGCAGTCGAACATGTCCACCCCGGCGGCGATGCCGTTGATGATGTCCAGCGGGGTGCCCACGCCCATCAGGTAGCGCGGCTTGTCCACGGGCAGCAGGGGCGCGCTGTGGTACAGGATGTCCATCATTTCCGGCTTGGATTCGCCCACCGAAAGCCCGCCCAGCGCAAAGCCGTCGAAATCGATCTGCGTCAGTTCGCCGATGGAGCGTTCGCGCAGGTCCTTGAAGAACCCGCCCTGGGTGATGCCGAACAACAGGTTGCCCGCCGAGCCCCTGGGGTAGGCGTCGCGGCAGCGCTGCGCCCAACGGGTGGTGAGGGCCAGCGACTTTTCGGTGTACGGCTTGTCCGCGCCGTAGGGCACGCATTCGTCCAGCACCATCATGATGTCCGAGTTCAGGTTGCGCTGGATGGACACCACCTTCTCGGGCGTGAACAGGTGCTTGGAGCCGTCGAGGTGCGAGCGGAACTCCACCCCCTGCTCGGTGATCTTGCGCAGGGCCGACAGGCTGAACACCTGAAAGCCGCCGCTGTCGGTCAGGATGGGCTTCTTCCAGGCATTGAAGCCGTGCAGCCCGCCGCGCCGGGCCACCAGTTCGTCGCCGGGGCGCAGGTACAGATGGTAGGTGTTGCCGAGGATGATCTCGGCCCCGATGGCGTCCAGATCGTCGGGGGCCACGGCCTTCACGCTGCCCACGGTGCCCACGGGCATGAAGATGGGCGTGCGCACCGGGCCGTGCGCGGTGTGCAGCACGCCGGTGCGGGCCGCGCCGTCTGTGGCGTGGATGCGGAAGGTGCCGGGGGCCTCGGCGTGGATGGGGCCGGATGCGGAGAAGGGCGCGGAGGCGGACTCGGCAACAGGCGCGGAAGCCGGGGCTTCGGCCGGGGTCATGGCGGTGGAAATTTCGGTCTGGTTCGGCATGGCGCGCACCATAGCGGCGCGTCGCACGTTTGAAAAGGGGGGGCGGCGCACCGAATGCCGGGGCAACGCGCGGCAGCCCACCCGCCCTTCGCAACAGTTCCACGCCCTCACCTGCGTAACCCGTCACGCCCGCGTCGCCTGCCGCCTGTCCCGCCTGTCCCACATGTCCCACATGTCCCACATGTCGCGGCTGTCCCGCCTGTCGCGGCTTGCGTCAACCATCACGCAGTGCATCTGCTCCTCGCCCCCGCCATCAACGCAAAACGCCCGCTCCGGTTCCCCGGAACGGGCGCATGCAATGCGTCGGGATGCGTGTCCGTCAGTGGCTACAGGGGCTACAGTTGCACCTGCACGGCGGCGGCAGCGCGGCGGGCCTTCTCACGGGCTTCCTCGATGCTTGCGCCAAGGGCCAGGGCCACGCCCATGCGGCGCTTGCCGTGGACTTCAGGTTTTCCGAACAGGCACAGCCCGGTGTCCGGCTCGGCCAGGGCGGCGTCTATGCCATGGAAGCGGGGCGAGGTGCTGTCGCCTTCGGCCAGCACCACGCACGAGGCAGCGGGGCCGTTCTGGCGCAGCGCGGGCACCGGCAGCCCCAGAATGGCCCGCGCATGCAGGGCAAATTCGCTGAGGTTCTGTGACATCAGCGTCACCAGCCCGGTGTCGTGCGGGCGGGGCGACACCTCGCTGAAGTACACCGCGTCACCCTTGATGAACAGTTCCACGCCAAAGATGCCCCACCCGCCAAGGGCGCCGGTGACGGCCTCCGCCATGCGGCGGGATTCGGCCAGGGCGGCCTGGCTCATGGGCTGGGGCTGCCACGATTCGCGGTAGTCGCCGTCCTTCTGCAAATGCCCGATGGGGTCGCAGAAGGTGGTGCCGCCCGCGTGGCGCACGGTAAGCTGGGTAATCTCGTAGTCGAAATCCACGAAGCCTTCCACGATGACCTTGCCGCCACCCGCGCGACCGCCGGTCTGGGCGTATTCCCAGGCCTTCATGACGTCGGCATCGGTGCGCACGGTGCTCTGCCCCTTGCCGGACGAGCTCATCACCGGCTTGACCACGCAGGGCAGGCCCACGGCGGCCACGGCATCGCGGTATTCCGCTTCCGTTGCGGCAAAGCGGTAGGGGGAAGTAGGCAGGCCCAGTTCCTCCGCGGCCAGACGGCGGATGCCCTCGCGGTCCATGGTCAGGCGGGCGGCGCGGGCCGTGGGCACCACGCGAAAGCCTTCCTTCTCCAGTTCCAGCAGGGTTTCCGTGGCGATGGCCTCGATTTCCGGCACGATGCAGTGGGGGCGTTCCGCCTCGATGATCCTGCGCAGGGCCGCGCCGTCCAGCATGGACACCACGTGGCTGCGGTGGGCCACCTGCATGGCGGGCGCATTGGGGTAGCGGTCCACGGCAATCACCTCCACGCCAAGGCGCATGGCCTCGATGGCCACCTCGCGGCCCAGTTCGCCGGAGCCGAGCAGCAGGATGCGGGTTGCGGAGGGGGTGTTGGGGGTGCCGATGGTGACCATGTGCTGCTCCTGCGCCGCGTGGGCATGCTGAGGATGAAGGGAAAGGCCGTGCCGACCGCACGGGTGTGCCATGCCCGCCCGCACCGCGCAAGAGGCGCGCGGAGAATCGCACGGCGACCACGGGCCAGCGGATCTGCCCCTGCGGCCTGCATCGCGGCAGCAGCCGGGCCGCAAAAGGGCCGCCGCGCCCATGCACTCCACTGCGCCACAAGGCCCCAAGGATGCATGCCCCCGCACCCCCGCCGGTACATGGTGCGCCACTTCACCCCACCTTGCGGCTACGGGCAGTCTTGGGCTAAGCAGGACACATGGAGGAGCGACCTCCGCCACTGCATCGCCCGTCCGCCGCACGCCGTCCGGCACCCCTCACCAGCGCGCCGAGCACAAGGCCGCTTTCCGGAGTCCTGGATGACCACCGCCACCGACCACCCGCTGCCCCCCGCCACGGTGCTCATCGTCGATGACGCCACCCCCAACCGGGCCTTGCTGCTGCTTCTGCTGCGCGACACGCCGCTGCGCTGCCTGGAGGCCGATTCCGGTCGCGCGGCACTGCGCATCTTCCGCGAGCATCCCGTGGACCTCGTGCTGATGGACGTGGTGATGCCGGACATGGACGGCACGGACACCGTGCGCGCCATGCGCGAGGAAGAACGCCTGCTGGGCCGCCGCCCGGTACCCGTTGTGGCCCTGACCGCCCACGACAGGCACGAGGACCTGCGCCGCTGCATCGACGCGGGCTGCAACGGGGTGCTCACCAAACCCATCACCCGCCAGGAACTCATGGCCACCATCGCCGCCCATCTGGCGGGGTGAACCTTCCCCGCCCGGCCACCCCAAAAGTGCAAGGCGCCCCGTTTCCGGAGCGCCTTTTTGTTTGCTTATACATGGGGCGATTTTCAGCGGCGAGCACTTTCAGGGGCGTGGCTTCAAATTAGGATTTTCGCTCGTTGGCGAGGAAAACGAGCCTGCCATGAGGGAGTATACTCTTCTCGTATTCGACCGAGCCTTAGCCGTTGGTGAGCGAAGCGAACCCTACGGATAAGGACAGCAAAGCCATGGCAGGCGAAGTTTGACGACGCCAACGGGCGAAAAGACAATTTGAAGGCATGCCCCTAATGGCCAGAGCCGCCCAGATACGCATCCTGAACGTCGGTATTCGCCAGCAGGTTCGCCGCCGAATCCTCCATGACCACCCGGCCCACTTCCAGCACGTAGCCGCGCGTGGCCAGCTTCAGCGCGGCGCGGGCGTTCTGCTCCACCAGCACCACGGTCATGCCGGTCTTGTTGATGGCGCGCACGGTCTCGAAAATGGACTTGACCAGGATGGGGGCCAGCCCCAGCGAGGGTTCATCCAGCAGCAGCACCTTGGGATCGCCCATGAGGGCGCGGCCGATGGCCAGCATCTGCTGCTCGCCGCCGGACAGGGTGCCCGCAAGCTGGTCCTTGCGTTCCTGCAGACGGGGGAACAGCTCGAATATCCAGTCCCGCGTGGTGCGGATGCGGGCCTTGTCGTTGCTGGTGAAAGCGCCAAGGTTCAGGTTCTCCAGCACGGTCAGGGTGCCGAACACCCGCCGCCCCTCGGGCGACTGGGTGATGCCCTCGCGCACCACGGCGTGGCTGGGCATCTCGTGCAGGGCCTTGCCCTTGAAGTAGACGCCGCCCTGGCTGGGCTGCACCAGCCCGCTGATGGACATCAGCGTGGTGGTCTTGCCCGCGCCGTTGGCGCCAAGAATGGTCACGATCTCGCCTTCGTCCACGTGCACGTTGATGCCGTGCAGGGCTTCGACGTTGCCGTACTTCACATGCAGGTCGCGCAATTCCAGAAACATCGTCTCTCCAGGTACCCGTTAAAGCCAAGGCTCGCAGGGGTGGCATGTTCCGGCAATACTGTTGTCGTTCATCTGCCCGGTATGGCTGCAACCGCCATGTCCGGGCTGGTGACCGTGTCGCCTGACCGCCCGCGAATCCGTTCCCGAAAGAGGATTTTTGTTCTCTGGCAAGGAAGGCGAGTTCCGGGCGGAGGGAGTGCGGCAGCCGTTGGACGAATGCTTCATGAGTCCTACGGATGGCGACCGCAACGCGTATTCTTTCATATTCGACCTTCGCACGGGACGAGCCTGACGCAGCCAGAGGGCAAAAGGACCTTTCGGGGGCGGATTCTAATCGTCGGTATCGACGCCGAGATACGCCTCGATCACCCTCGGATCATCCTTGATGGCCGCTGGCACGCCCTCGGCCAGCAGCGCCCCGTATTCCAGCACCACCAGTTTCTCGCACACCTTCATGACCAGGCTCATGTCGTGCTCGATGAGCAGCACGGTGATGCCCCGGTCGCGGATGGCGCGAATGGTGTCGATGAGCGCCGCCGTTTCCTGGTCGTTCATGCCACCGGCGGGTTCATCCAGAATGATGAAGCGCGGGTCGGTGGCGAGAGCGCGGGCGATCTCCAGCAGGCGCTGGTTGCCATAGGACAGGTTCCTGGCCAGGTTGGCGTGCTCGTCGGCCAGCCCCACGAACTCCAGTTCGCGCGTGGCGCGCAAAAGGGCGCGGCTTTCTTCCGCGCGCTGGGCCGGGGTACGCAGCATGGCCGTCAGCATGCCCGACTGCATGCGACAGTGGCAGCCCGCCAGCACGTTCTCGATGACCGACATGTTCTGGAACAGCCGGATGGTCTGGAAGGTGCGGGCAATGCCCTGCTGCACGATGCGATGGGTGGGCAACCCCTTGATGGTGCGGCCATCGAAGAAGATGTCGCCGGAATCGGGCTTGTAGTTGCCGGTGATCAGGTTGAACACCGTGGTCTTGCCCGCCCCGTTGGGGCCGATGAGCCCGACGATGGCCCCTTCGGCCACGTCGAAGGTCACGTTGTTCACGGCCACCAGGCCGCCGAAGGTCTTGGTCAGGTTGCGCAGCGCAAGCAGGCTCATACCCCACCCCCCGCCTGTGCGGCGGCGTCGCCGCCCTTGCCGGTGATGCAGCGGATGCGCTCGGGCAGCGTGTAGGCTCGCGGCCTGGGCGGCAGCATGCCCTGCGGACGGAAGATCATCATCACCACCATGGCCAGGCCAAAGGCCAGCATGCGGGCGCTGGCGAATTCACGGAAGAATTCCGGCAGCCCGATGAGCAGAAACGCCCCCAGCAGCACGCCCCGGTTGGAGCCGCCGCCCAGGATGACGATGGCGAAAAGCACCACCGACTCCCAGAACGAAAACGATTCCGGAGAGATGATGGTCATCTTGGCCGCGTAGATGGTGCCGGTCATGCCTGCCCAGAACGCGCCCAGCACGAAGGCCCACAGCTTGTACGAAGCGGTGTTCACCCCGCTGCCCTCGGCGGCGGTGTCGTCTTCCTTGATGTAGTTCAGCGCGCGGCCGAAGCGCGAATTCTCCAGCCTGCGGAACAGCAGGATGGAGAACGCCACGTATGCCCAGACCAGATAATAGAAGTGCATGGGCTTGGCGATCTTGAACCCGAACAGCATCGGGCGCGAAATGCCGAAGATGCCGTTGGCCCCGCCGGTAAGCCCGAACACGTTGTTGATCAGCGCAATACGCACGATCTCGACGATGCCGATGGTCACGATGAGCAGGTAGTCGCCGCGCAGGTGGATGATGGGCCGCGCCACCACCATGGCGAACAGCGCGGCGGCCAGCCCGGCAAAGGGCATGGCCCACAGCACCGGCACGCCCCACATGGTGTTGGCGATGGCCGTCACGTAGGCGCCCACGGCGTAGAACGCCGCGTGGCCCATGTGGAACAGCCCGGCCTGGCCCAGGATGATGTTCAGCGAAAGGGCCAGCACGGAATACAGGCCGATGCTGACGAACACGTCGGTCCAGTAGGGGTTCAGCAGCAGGGGCAGCACCGCCACCACCACCGCGATGCCCGCGTAGCTCGTGGTGCGCGACACGGTCATATCTTGTCGGCCACCCGTTCGCCGAGCAGGCCCGTGGGCCGGATGATCAGGATGAGGATGAGCACCAGGAACGCGATGGCGTCCTTCCAGGCGATGGAGATGTAGGCCGCGCCCAGCGCCTCGATGACGCCCAGCAGCAGGCCGCCCACCATGGCCCCGGGAATGTTGCCGATGCCGCCCAGGATGGCGGCGGTGAAGGCCTTCAGCCCGTAGACCCAGCCCATGGTGAAGTCCACCTGACCGTAGTACAGGCCCACCATCACCCCGGCCACGCCGCCAAGGGCCGGGCCGATCATGAACACCAGCGAGATCACCCGGTTGACGTCGATGCCCATGAGCTTGGCCGCGCCCTGGTCGATGGCCGTGGCCCGCATGGCCGCGCCGATGCGGGTGCGCTGGGTGAACCAGTACAGGGCCAGCATCAGGCCCAGCGAGGCGGCGATCATCAGGATGCGCACCAGCGGCACGTCGATGCCCATGAAGGACAGCACATAGCTGGGCCGGATGTCGTTGGGGTAAACCTGGATTTTGGCCCCGTAGATGAGCATTACCGCGTTCTGGAAGAAAATGGAGGCGCCCAGCGCCGAAACCACGGCGGACAGGCGGCTGGAAGAGCGCAGGGGGCGGTAGGCCACGCGTTCGAGCAGGTAGCCGATCAGCGCCACCAGCCCCACGACCATGACCAGCACCAGCACCACGCCCGCCGGCCCGGACAGCACGCCCGACAGGCCAAACGCGGTGAACAGCGTGAAGCCGAGATAGGCCCCGATGGTGAACAGGTCACCATGCGCGAAATTTATGAGTTTGAGCACACCATAGACCATGGTGTAGCCCAGCGCGATGAGCGCGTAGATGCCCCCCACCGCAAGACCGTTGGTCAACTGCTGAAAGAATTCTTCCATAGGCGTTCCTGTGCTGCTTCCCCCGCGCGCCATGCCCCGGCGGATGGCCGGAACGCGGCGGCGCGAAACGCGGACCCCGGTGAGGGTCCGCCTGCGGATGGGGCGTCATGCGCCCCGGTACGGCCCCGTGGCCATCTGTTTCGTCGATCCGCCGCCCGGCGCCGTTGCCGGCTGCGCCGTGTCCACATGCTGCCGGAAGGCACGGACGTTTCCGGCTGCCGCAGGGGCGGTGGAAACGGGGCGGGCGGCAGCGCCCGCCCCGTCGTGCAAGCCGTATCCGGCTGCGCAAGGCTGCTAGGGCTGGAGAATGAATTCGCCGTTGGCGTTCACTTCGTACACCCGGTACAGGTCACCCACGCGGTCGCCCTTCTCGTTGAACGAGATCTGGCCGGTGAAGCCGGGGTAGTTCTTCAGCTTGGTCTTCAGGTAGTCGGCAACGGCGCCCGAATCGGCCTTGCCGGTGGCCTTCACGGCCTCGACGATGACGTTGAACGCGTCACCGGCCAGCACGGACCACACGGAACCGGGCACGCCGTTGTACTTGGCCTTGTAGGCGGTCAGCATGGCCTTGGCCGCCGGGGCGTCCAGGTCCTGCGGTCCGGGAGGGCTGAGGAAGAAGTAGCCCTTGGCCGCTTCCTTGCCGGAAATCTTCACCAGGTCGACATGGTTGGCGGCGTCGCCACCCATCATGGGCACGTTCCACTTCATTTCCATCTTCTGGCGCAGCAGCATGCCCACTTCGGGGTAGTAGCCGGTGCAGAAGATGATGTCGGGGTTGGCGGCCTTCAGCTTGGTGAGGATGGCGGTGTAGTCGCGTTCGCCCGGGGTCAGGGCGTCGTAGAACACGATCTTGGTACCGGCCTTGTCCAGCAGCGCCTTGGTCTCGTCGGCCAGGCCCTTGGCGTAGGACGAGTTGTCGTGCAGCAGCGCCACGGCCTTGTAGCCCTTGGCCTTGATCAGCTTGGCGGCAACCATGCCCTGTTCGTCGTCACGGGGGGCGGTGCGCAGGAAGCGCTTCAGGCCCTTTTCGGTCAGGCGCACGGCGGTGGAGCCGGTGGCGATCTGCACCACGCCCGCTTCGTCGTAGATGCTTTGGGAGGCTTCGGTAACCGCCGAGCCGTAAGTGCCGATGGCGGCAATGACGCCCGAGGTGGTCAGCTTCTGCGCGGCCAGGGCCGCGGTGCGCGGGTCGCCGCCGTCGTCTTCGACGACAAGGTCGATCTTGTTGCCGTTGATGCCGCCAGCCTTGTTCAGTTCATCGGCGAGCAGGGTGACGATGTTGCGCATGTCCTGCCCTTCGCTGGCCCACTTGCCGGTCAGGGGGCACATCAGGCCGATCTTTACCGGTGCCGCAAAGGCCGTGGCGGCCATCAGCAGCGAAGCGGCAAGTGCGAGCGTCAGCGCCTTTACAACGTGTTTCATGTCGAAACCTCCCGGGAACCCGCGGATCCCTCGCTAGACTGTTTCCCCGATACCTTTTCCTCGCCTCTTCGCATGGTGCGACACGGCGGGCGGCAGGCCCGTCGTGGTACCGTCCCTGTGGGTGGACATGTTTGTCGACGTTATTGTCAACACAAATGACCGGGCCGCGCCTGATGCGGGCCGCTAAACGACATTTTGCGGAAAAAGCCGAAGAAAAGCAATCCCTCTGACACGATAACTGTACGTCATGCCAATGAACGGGACAGACGGGCGAGGGGCCGGGGCCAGGCCGGAACAGGTCCGGTGCACGGCGGACATGGGTCTGGCAGGAATTGGGAGTACGGAAGAGGTGCCGACAGGACGCATCAGGAAATATGTAGTTGCCGGGCAGGCCGGGGCGGCGTTCAACACATGACGACGCCGCACGCGATTACCGCATGACGACGCTACACGCGATTACCGCATGACGACGCTACACGCGATTACCGCATGACGACGCTACACGCGGTCAACGCATGACGACGCCGCACGCGTCTGGCGTCTCCCGTCCGGGTGCATAGACCAGTTCGGGGCGTTTCAGCAGCACGCCGCCGCATCCGGGGCGTTTCCAGGTGGCCAGCCAGCGGGCCACGCGGGTTTCCGTCTTCATGGCCGGGGTATGCTCGTGCGGCACCGGGCGTACGTGGGGTACCCGCTGTTCCAGCTGGCAGAACAGGTCCGCCAGCAGGTTCACCTGCCGCCACACCGGCAGGTCCGGATGGATCAGGTCGCAGATGCGATAATGGGCAGAGCCGTCCTGCCCGCGCAGCAGGGTGCCGTCCATGGACACGGGAACGGCGGCGGACGCGCTGCCCGCCAGCGCCGCGCCCACGGCATCGCGCAACACGGCCAGTTCCCCGGCCAGTGCATCCAGGCCCGCCACGGCCACCACGTCCCCCACGTCCCCCATAACTGCGCCCGCCTCATCCACGAACTCCTGCGTCCCGCCATCCCACAGCAGGCGCGGCCCAAGGTAGCGCATGCAGTGGAACAGCCCGCCAAGGCTGCCGCCGCAGTGCTGGCGAAAGACCTCTATGTCGGCGCCGACGATCATGGGACGAAGGGCGCTGCGCGCCATGCGGCCAAGCTGCATGCGAAACTCCTGCGAAAGGCGGTTGTGGGCCATGCGCCAGTTGGCGAACGGCTACCGGAACTGGCCGAAACCGGGGGTAGGCCGGACGAAAACAGTCAGGGCCGGGCGATGCCGAAGGCGGCATGCAACGCCGCCCCTCCCCCACCGGCCAGCCGGGCCGGATCAGGCCCGACCGGACCGGATCGGATCGGACCGGATCGGATCGGATCGGATAGGATCGGATCACACACCTACCTCACCGTCCCGAGGTGCGGCAACCCCTTGCCCTGCGGCGCACCGGTATGCCATGCCCCATGAAACAGCTTCGGAGGCCCGCATGTCCTCTCTTCGCCCGCTCGCCACGCTCCGCCAGTTCCTCGCCCCGCTTCCCCGCCACCTTCTCCGAATGGACGCGCCCCGCGCCGTGCCCGCCGCCATGTCGCCGATCGGGCCGGTTGCGCTGCTCGTGGCCGCCGTGTTGCTGGCCCCGCTTCCGCTGGTCGGCAACGCATGGGCAACAACCGAACAGGCAACGCCCCGGCCAGACACCAAGGGCAAGCAAGACACGCCGGGGCAGTCCGCCTCCACAGCCAGGACACCCCCTAGAACCCCCTTGACCAGCGGGCAACTTGCCCGGCTTGCCCATGATGCGGAATCAGGCAATGCGCGCGCCCAACTGCTTCTCGGCATGCTGTATTCCGACGGCACCGACCCGCTCGTCCCCAAGGACCTGACGCGGGCCGCGCACTGGCTGCAACTGGCCACTCAGGGCAAGGATCCGTTGCCGCACCACCTGCTGGGCCTGATGTACTTCTTCGGGCAGGGCGTGCCCGAGGACAAGGACAAGGCCCGGCAACACATGGATGCCGCGCTGGCCGGAGGGTATGTTGCATCCGCGCACTTCATGGCTGACATGCTGCTTTCTCCCATCATGCCCAGCTACGACCCGATGGAAGCCGCGCGCTGGCTGGAAAAGGGAGCCACCCTTGGCGACGCGCGGTGCGCCTACAACCTGGGCGTGCTGCACGAGCAAGGGCTGGGCGTTCCGCAGGACCTGCGCCGCGCAGAAACATTGTACCGGCAGGCCGTTTCCAAAGGGTACGTCAACGCCATGAACCAGTTGGCCGTGCTCATCGACAGCGGCAGGGCCAGCACCACCAACCTTGGCGAGGCGGTGCGCCTGTTCCGCAGGGCCGCCGAAAAGGGCAACGGCCTTGCCGCCTACAACCTGGGCCTGATGCTGCGCGAAGGCCGGGGCACCCATAAGGACTGGCCCCAGGCCGCCTACTGGTTGACCTGTGCCGACGCGCTGGGCGAACCGCGGGCCATGAAGGACCTGCCGCCCCTGCTGCGCCAGCTTTCGCCCGACCAGCGCAAGAAGTTCAACGCACGGCTGGTGAAATCGCCCCTGCCCCCGCGTGTGACGCAGACCGGTAATTAGTCCCGATAACCCCAGTCACTCCAGTCACCCCAGTCACTCCAGTCACCCCGGCCCCGCCGGGCACCCGGCGCGGACGCCCGGCACCTCCGGTCGCCAGGCGTCCGCCCTGCCACCGCGCGACGCTTGTGCGATACCTGCGCGACGCCAGCACAACGTTCGCACGACGTTTGGCCGCCCTGCCCCAACGGCCTCCGTGCGCAACCCCCTCATACACAAGGGCATATCCCTGTGGCCAGAACCCGACGGGACGGACAGGTGTGCAAATCTAACCATTTGCCCTCCCCACCGGTCCGTTGTACCCTTGCGGGGTCCGCGCGACGTCCGGCCTCGCCGCCGCGCCGCCGCGCCCCTGCGGCATGTCTCCCTGCGGCCTGTCCCGGGCAATACCCCGGCACACCGCGCCATGGCGCTGCCACGGCACATGCCCGCCCCATCCACCGGCATCCGGACACACGGCAACGCATGAGCGGCCACATCCTGCTGATCGAAGACGACACCGCCTTCCAGTCCATGCTGCGCGAGGCGCTGGAGGAACGCGGCCACCGCGTCACCACTGCCGGACGCGCCGAGGACGGCATCGCCCTGTTGCGGGGCGGCGGCTTCGATCTGGTGCTGTCCGACGTCATGCTGCCCGGCATGTCCGGGGTGGAAGCCATTCCCCACCTGCGCTCCGCAGCACCCGGCACCGACATCATCGTCATGACCGCCTACTCCACGCGCGAACTGGCGCTGGAAGCGGTGAAGCTGGGCGCCTACGACGTGTTCTCCAAGCCCTTCAGCCTGAAGGAAATGGACATCGTCATCCGCCGGGCCATGGAAAAACGCGGCCTGCAGGCGGAAATCGCCGCCCTGCGCGATTCGCTGCGCCGCGACGGCCCGGCCAGCCGCATCATCGGCGAAAGCCGGGCCATCATGGAGGTAAAGGCGCTCATCGAAAAGGTGGCCCCGCTGGACACCACCGTGCTGATCATGGGTGAATCGGGCACCGGCAAGGAACTGGCCTCGGACACCATCCGGGCGTTGTCGCCCCGCGCGGCTGCACCCTTCGTCAAGGTGAACTGCGCGGCCATTCCCGAGCATCTTTTCGAAAACGAGCTCTTCGGCCACGAAAAGGGGGCCTTCACCGGCGCGGCCAACGCACAGCCCGGCAAGTTCGAACTGGCCCAGGGCGGTACGCTGATGCTGGACGAAATAGGCGACATGCCCCTGGCCATCCAGCCCAAGCTGCTGCGGGTCGTGGAGCAGAAGCAGGTGGAACGCCTGGGCGGACGCAAGCCCATATCGCTGGACGTGCGGCTGATTGCCGCCACCAACCAGAACCTGGCCGACCGGGTGCGCGAAAAGGCCTTCCGCGAGGACCTGTACTACCGCCTGGGCGTGGCCGTGGTGCATCTGCCCCCGCTGCGCAGCCGCAAGGAAGACATCCCCCTGCTGGCACAGCACGTGGTGCGGCGGCTGCAAGGCACCCTGGGCCTGCCCGTGCACGGGCTGACCCCGGCGGGCGTTGCCGCCCTGTGCGCCTATGACTGGCCGGGCAACGTGCGCCAGTTGGCCAACGTCATCGAGCGCGCCGCCATCGCCGCCGACGGCCCCATCGACGCCCCCGACGTGGACCGCGCCCTGGGCCGCGTGCCCGGCGCCGCGTCCGAGGGGACGGCATCCGGGCATGGAGCAGGGTACGCCTTCTCCCCGTCCGCAGCGGTTGACCCGTCAGGAACGGACAACGCAGCCTGCGGCACAGCCCCCGCGCCGGGCGGTGCCCACAACGCTGACGGCGATCACGCAGCCGACACCCCGGCGTCCGGCAGCATGTCGTCCACCAGCACGCCCCCCGCCAGCACCTCTGCGGGTGCTGCCTCCAGCCACGCCTTCGCGGCGGCGGCCCTTACCGGCCCCATCGACCTGCGCGAAACCATGCGCATGGTCGAACGCAACCTGCTGCTGGATGCCCTGCGCCGCGCCGAAGGCCGCCAGACCGAAGCCGCCGTGCTGCTGGGACTGACGGCCAAGAACCTGTGGGCCAAATTGCAGAAGCACGGCATCAAGCCGCGCAACGGACTGCCCCTGATCCAGGAATCCTAGATTCCCTTCCGCCGCGCCTGCACGGGAGCCGCTCCCCTCCCCCCCCCGCATTCCATCTCCCCGCCACGCTTCACGGCGTTGCCGCAATCCCCTTCGGCATGGCCGCGTGCCCAGCCCCGACGCCGCGCCCCAGCCCCGCCAGCATTCCCTGCCAAGGGCTGCTCCAAAAATCCTAGATTCGCGTGCAGCCCGCTTGCGCCATTGACCTTCTGCCCCGCCTTCCCTGTCCTGCCCCCTCTGCACCCGCCCTTTTGCCATCGCCACTCCAAGATTTGTGGATTTCCTCCCCACGGCATGCACCCGTGCCCCGCCCCATCCGCCCCCATATCATCCGCTCTAACAGCCCCTTCTGGCTCATGTAAAAAAATATTTCGCACTGTTTCAGAATGTTAACGCGTATTACGTTCTGCATGACGCGCCTTGGCACGCGGGTTGCTGAATGGGAGGCAACAACGGCCCCCCGGCCAACCCCAAAGCCCCCACGCAGGAGAGACACCATGTTTGAACGCATCACCACCCTGTTCCGTGACGAAGAAGGCGCCACCGCCCTGGAATACGGCCTCATCGCCGCCCTCATCGCCGCCGTCATCGTCGCCGCCGTCACCGCACTCGGCACCAAGGTCAGCGCCACCTTCTCGTACATCGATTCCAAGATGCCCACCCCCGGCTCGTAGCCCACGGCGCGACCGCAGCAAACATCAACGAACGAATCACAGGAGAACAGCCATGTCGAAGATCGTCGCCCGCCTGATCAATGATGAAGAAGGCGCTACCGCCCTGGAATACGGCCTCATCGCCGCCCTCATCGCCGCCGTCATCGTCGCCGCCGTCACCGCGCTCGGCACCAAGGTCAGCTCCACCTTCTCGTACATCGATTCCAAGATGCCCACCCCCGGTTCGTAGGCCCGTTTATAATCGCACAAATTCCCGAAAGGAGTAGGATCATGCTGAAGTCCATCACCGCCCTGATCCGTGACGAAGAAGGCGCCACCGCCCTGGAATACGGCCTCATCGCCGCCCTCATCGCCGCCGTCATCGTTGCCGCCGTCACCGCGCTCGGCACCAAGGTCAGCTCCACCTTCTCGTACATCGATTCCAAGATGCCCACCCCCGGCTCGTAGCACCCCGCGACGGCGACTCGGCTTCACGCCACGCTGCACTCGGAGGGGCCGGGGCGAAAACCCCCGGCCCCTTCGCCATCGAAAGCGCGGACCTTGCGATGGAGAACCCGCCCGAACCGGCACTTGCCGACAGGGCCGTCCGCCCGGAAACGGCGACACCCCGTTCCCCGGTCACCCCGGTTACAAGAGGAGAGCCCCATGAACCCCATCCTTGCCGCCCCCCTTGCCGCCGTATTGCTGGTGGCCGTGACCACCGACCTGCGCGCCATGCGCATCCCCAACTGGCTCACCTTTCCGGCCATGCTGGCGGGCGTGGTGGCCAACGCGGCACTGGGCGCATGGACCGGCGGCCTTTCCGGCGCCTGGGACGGCCTGCTCTTCTCCCTGTCCGGTTTCGGCCTGGGCCTCGGCCTGATGCTGATCCCCTTCCTGCTGCGGGTCATGGGCGCGGGCGACGTGAAGCTGCTGGCCGCCGCCGGTGCTTTCCTGGGCGCCGAGACCGTGTTCCGCGCCTTCATCTGGACCAGCCTGGCCGGCGGCGTGTACGCGCTGGGCGTGCTGGCCTTCCACCTGCCGCAACTGCGCGCCGTGCTGCGCTCGCTGCGGGTGTCCGTCGAACTGCTGGCCGTCACCGGCCGCTTCGACTACGTGCCCGCCACCGCCAGCGCCCGCCTGCCCCGGCTGTGCTACGGCGTGGCCATCGCGCTGGGCACGGGCCTGGCCATGGCGCAGGCCGCCTTCCCCACGGCCATGTCCGCCCTGCTGCCCGCCTGGGCCGCCATCCTGTAGGGGGCTGCCGTCATGCGCGCCTCCTCCCTGATCCAGATTTCCCTCGCGCTGGTGCTGGCCCTGGTGGCCGGGGTGCTGGTGTTCCGGTTCATGCAGGTGAACCGCGCCGCAGCCCCCCAGATGGCCGCCCCCGAACAGGTCGAACTGGCGGTGGCCGCCGCCGACGTGCCGCGCGGCGCCAAGCTGCAGGCCGAGCAGATCAAGCTGGCCCCCTTCCTGAAGTCCAGCGCGCCCTCCGGCGCGTTCACCAAGGACACCATGCCCGTGGGCCGGGTGCTGTCATCCGCCGTGGCCGCTGGTGAACCCATCACCGAAGCCCGCCTGCTGCAGGACGGCGAGGCGCACGGCGGCGTCAGCACGCTGATCGCCCCCGGCATGCGCGCCGTGGCGGTCAAGGGCAACAAGGTGCTGGGCCTTTCCGGGTTCATCCGCCCCGGCAACCATGTGGACGTGCTGGTGACCCTGGACGACGAAACCCGCGAAAAGTCCAAGTCGCGCACCAAGCTGGTGCTGGAAAACGTGCGTGTGCTGGCCACCGGCACCGAACTGAAGCAGGAAGGCGACGACACCTCCACCTCTTCGGTGGACGTGTACACCCTGGAAATTTCGCCCCCGCAGGCCGAACCGCTGGCCCTTGCCGCCTCGCGCGGCGAACTGCACTTCGCCCTGCGCAACCCGGCCGACGACGGCAAGGTGCTGACCCCCGGCACCGACGTGCCCGGCACCCTGGCCCTGCTGACCAGCACCCCCGAAGGCAAGCCGGTCCCCAAGGTGCGCGAAACCAAGGTGGAGATGATCTCCGGCACCGAACGTTCAACGCTGAGGTTCCCGCAATGAGCCGCCCCGCCCCCCTCACCCGCGCGGCGGTTCATGCCGTCGGTTCCCTGCGCGCCGTCAGCGTAGCCTGCGCCGCCCTGGCATTCGTGCTGCTTCTGGCCGCCACGCAGGCCCGGGCCGACGCCACGCCACAGGCCGTGCCGCTGGCCGTGGGCAAGTCCACGGTGGTGCGCACCGCGCAGCCTGCTGCCCGCGTGTCCGTGGCCGACGAAGCCATCGCGGGCGTGGTCGTGCTGTCGCCCCAGCAGGTCTACGTCACCGGCAAGAAGCCGGGCGGCACCACGCTCACCCTGTGGAACGGGGCCGGGGCCATCACCCAGGTCTACGACATCCAGGTCACCCCGGATCTGGCCCAGTTGAAGGAAATGCTGCACCGCGTGCTGCCCGACGAAAAGGACATCATGGTCATGGCCGTGGGTGAATCCGTCACCCTGGCGGGCACCGTGCGCAGCAGCGCGGGCATGACCACCGCCCTGGACGTGGCCAAGATGTACGCCCCGGACAAGGTGACCAACCTCATGCAGGTGGGCGGCGTGCACCAGGTGATGCTGGAAGTGAAGGTGGCCGAGATGCGCAAGACGGTGCTGGAACGTCTGGGCATTGACCTGACCTACGCCTGGAACAACGATTTCGCCTTCGGCATGCTGAACCAGCTGTTCACCCTGGACAGCCAGAAGGGCGTGGTGGGCATGGGCGGCACAGGGGCCGTGCTCAGCCCCAACGTCACCGGCATGTTCCGCGCCACCTCGGGCCGGGCGAGCCTGATGGGCTTTCTGGACGTGCTGAAGCAGAACGGCTTGGTCAAGGTGCTGGCCGAGCCCACGCTGATCTGCCGCAGCGGCGAAAACGCCGAATTCCTGGCCGGGGGCGAGATCCCCATCCCCGTGCCGCAGGGTCTGGGCACCGTGGCCATCGAATTCAAGAAGTACGGCGTGACCCTGGGCTTCACCCCCACGGTGGTCTCGGACAAGCTGATCAGCATGCGCGTAAGCCCCGAAGTTTCCGAGCTGGACTACGCCAACGTCATCGAAATCAACGGGTTCACCATTCCCGCCATCTCCACCCGGCGGGCCGCCACCACCGTGGAGCTGGCCGACGGCCAGAGCTTTGCCGTGGCGGGCCTGCTGCGCGACGAAGTGCGCGAGAGCATCAGGAAATACCCGGTGCTGGGCGACCTGCCCCTGCTGGGCACGCTGTTCCGCTCCAGCAACTGGCAGAAGAACGAAACCGAACTGGTCATCATCGTCACGCCGCGCCTGGCCAAGCCGTTGGACGGCGCCACGGCCAAGCTGCCCACGGACGGCTTCCGCGAACCCTCGGAATTCGAATTCTTCCTGCAGGGCAAGATGGAAGGCGCGGCCCCGGCCATTACCGCACCCGCCGCCTATGCCGATCCCCGCAACACCGCCGATGCCCCCTCGGGCATGGAAGGCGAGTTCGGGCACGTGCTGCCCGGCCATGCCCAGGGAGGCACGAAATGAGCGCCCGCAACCGGATCATCTCTCCTGTCCTGCGGCCCCTGCTTGCGACCGTCATCGCCCTGTCCGTCCTGTCTGGCCTGTCCGTCCTGACGGGCTGCGCCGGGCCGTCCAAGGATTCGCCCATCTCCGAATGGACCTTCACCCAGGGCGAGGCATTTCGCGCCCAGCGCGACGCCCAGCGCCTGAACCCCGGCCCGGCGGATGACGACCCCGTCATCGGCCTGGACGGCCGGGTGGGCGAGCGCGTCATGAAGAACATGCGCGAGGGCGAAAAGAAAACCGACGAAAGCAACACCCTTCGCCTCAAGATCGGCTCGAAATAGCAAGAGGCCGCCATGAACATCACCCATCCCGTATGCCTGCTCACCAAGCGCCTCGCCACGCGCGAGGAACTCACCCGCGTCCTCGCCCGTCAGGATGGTTTCCGCCTGGTCTCCCCCGGTGAAGCCGACGACCTCGGTCTCGTCATCCTTGAATTCAGCGACGACCTTGAAGACGATTTCGAATCCATCGCCTCGCTGGTGACCGACCCCCGCGTGGGGGAAGTGTTCGTGGCCTCGCGCCAGAAGGACCCGGACCTGATCATCCGGGCCATGCGCGCCGGGGTCAGCGAATTCCTGTCCCAGCCGTTCCGTTCGGACGAGGTGCTGGCCGCGCTGGAAGGCTACGCCCGCCGCCGCCGTACCGCCCGTGCCGCAGCCCCCTCGACGGTGCCGACCACTCCGGGTGGTCGGATCATCCACATCATGGGCGCCAAGGGCGGCGTGGGCGCGACCACCGTGGCCGTGAACCTGGCCGTGCTGGCCGCACGGGCCCTGACCGGCACCGCCCCCGCGTCCGATGCGAAGAAAGCGGGCAGAAATCTGACCGGGCGCAACGCCAACGCCGCGCGCGACATGCAGGCCATGGGCGGCATGGCCCTTGCCACGGGCGGCCCCGCCATTGCGCCTGCCGCGCTGCCCCTGGCAGCGCTGATGGACATGCGCCTGCCCCAGGGCGACGTGCCGCTGTTCCTGGACATGGAATATTCCCGCACCTGGGCCGACGGCGCGCGCAACCTGGGCCGCCTGGACGCCACCTTCCTGCGCAGCCTGGCCGAACGGCACGCCAGCGGCCTTGAGGTGTTCGCCTCGCCCGACACCGGCGACGACCTGGACGCCATCAGCCCCCGCGCGGTGAAGGCCGTGCTGGATCTGGCCCGCGCCCTGTACTCCGTCACCGTGGTGGACGGCGGCCCGTATGCCGACGAACTGGCCCTTGTTTCCATGCAGGAGGCGGAAACCATCCTGCTGGTCACCGACCTGGCCCTGCCCGCACTGGCCGGAGCCCGCCGCCTGCTGGACGACGTGGCCGCCGCCGCGCCGTCCGTGGCCGCACGCATCCAACTGGTGGTCAACCGCATGTCGCCCCAGGCCGGGGTGGACCTGAGCGAGGCCGAACGGCTGCTGGAACGCAAGGTGTTCGCCACCGTGGGCGACGACTACGGCGCGGCCGTGTCGGCCATCAATCAGGGCGTACCCCTGTGCGAGGCGGCCCCCCGCTCGGTGGCCGCGCGCTCGCTGGCCAAGCTGGCGGAACGACTGGCCCCCGCCCCCGCAACGCCCGGCAACGGCGGCGCCGCCCCCGGCATGAAGGCGGGCAGCCTGTTCGCCCGGCTGCTGCACCGCAAGGGCGACGATACGCACGAACCCAATCGGCGCGGCATGGAACGCGACCCCGAACACGAACGGGGCGGCCTGCTGCCGCACGGCGCCCTGCTGCAGGGCGCAAGGGGATAGCCATGAGACTGGCCGAACGCCTGATGCGCACCACGCGGCGGCAACCCGCCCCCGCGCTGACGCCGGAATCCGTGATCCCGACATCCGCCAACGCGGACGCCGACATCTACGGGCATATCCAGAGTGAACCGGACAGCCTGGATCGCTCCCCCGAATCCGCACCGTCGCGGCCAGTGCCTCGTCTGGGCGCTTCCGGCCTCAACGCCCTCAGCCACCTTTCCGGCAACGGAACCGCCGCCAACCTGCGGGACGCGCAGGAAGCCTCCGTATCTTCCGCGCCGCTCTCTACCCTCAATGGGGCCCTCAACGGGGCCCTCAACGGGGCCCTGAATGTGCCCCTTGATCTGGGGTACGACGGGGACGACGATGCGCCCGACAACGAGACCGACAACGCACCCATCCCGCGCGTGCCGGTCAACGACGCCACCCTGTTCCGCGCGCCGCGCACCGAATCCGCATCGGCGTCCGAACCCGCGGCGACCACCTCGCCCCGCGCCGACGCACCGGAAGCGCAGCCTGCAAACGCACAGCACGCGGACGGGCAGTCTTCCCAGACCTCCCAGACAGGCAAATCTCGTCCCATGGCCCGCCCCGCCGCCCGCCCCGCCAGCGCAGAGCAGGTGTGCGACGTGACCACGCTGACCCTGCACGGCGACCACTATTACGAAATCCGCGCCCGCCTGCAGGACCGCCTGCTGGAGATGATGGACCTCGCCGCCGCAGAATCGCTGCCGCCCGACAGGCTGGCCGCAGAAATTTCGCGTCTGGTGGAAAAACTGCTGCGCGAGGAGTTCCGGCAGGCCCCCCTCAATGCGCAGGAACAGCGCCAACTGGTCGAGGACATCCGCGACGAGGTCATGGGCCTTGGCCCGCTGGAACCGCTGCTGCGCGACCCCACGGTCAACGACATCCTGGTGAACAACCATCGCATGGTCTACGTGGAACGGCGCGGCAAGCTGATCCGGGTCAACACCCGTTTCCTGGACGATGACCACCTGCGCAAGATCATCGACCGCATCGTGGCCCGCATCGGCCGCCGCGTGGACGAGGCATCGCCCATGGTGGACGCCCGCCTGGCCGACGGTTCGCGCGTCAACGCCATCATCCCGCCGCTGGCCCTGGACGGCCCCAGCCTGTCCATTCGCCGCTTTTCCAAGGACCCGCTGGAACTGGAAGACCTGATCCGCTTCGGCGCGCTGACCCCGGAAATGGGCGAGGTGCTGCGCGGCATCGTCAAGGCGCGGCTGAACATCATCGTTTCCGGCGGCACCGGCTCGGGCAAGACTACCATGCTCAACTGCCTGTCGCGCTTCGTGCCGCACGACGAACGCATAGTGACCATCGAGGACGCGGCGGAACTGCAACTGAAGCAGGACCACGTGGTGCGGCTGGAAACCCGGCCCGCCAACATCGAAGGGCACGGGCAGGTCACCGCGCGCGACCTGGTCAAGAACTGCCTGCGCATGCGGCCCGACCGCATCATCGTGGGCGAAGTGCGCAGTGGCGAGGTGCTGGACATGCTCCAGGCCATGAACACCGGCCACGACGGCTCGCTGACCACCATCCACGCCAACACCCCGCGCGACTGCCTGATGCGCCTTGAAACCATGGTGGCCATGGCCGGGCTGAACATCGGCACCCTGTCGCTGAAGCGGTACATCTCGTCCGCCGTGGACGTGATCATCCAGGTTTCGCGCCTGGCCGACGGCTCGCGCAAGATGACCAGCCTTTCCGAACTCACCGGCATGGAAGGCGACGCCATCACCATGCAGGACATCTTCACCTTCGAACAGACCGGCGTGGACGAAAACGGCAAGGTGCAGGGGCGGTTCCGCCCCGGCGGCATCCGGCCCCGCTTCGCCCCGCGTCTGGCCGCCATGGGCATCGAGCTTGGCGGCGCACTGTTCGATCCCGGCCTGTCGCAGTAAGCGCGGCAGCCTGAACGCAAAGGGGTTTCGCCATGATGCTCGTCATCGCCGTACTCTCGGTCATCGCCATGTTCGTGTTCGTCATGGGCATGCTGGACCTTGTCTACGGCCGCCGCCGCGCCACCGCGCAGCGCGTGGGGCAGCGCATGGAAAACCTGCTGCGCGCCCGCACCGAGCAGGACCGGGTGGACCTGGAACGCCGCCGCGCCCTGTCCGACGTGGACTGGCTGCACCGGATGCTGGCCGCCCAGTCGTGGACGAAAAAAATGGACCTGGCGCTGGAGCAGGCACAGGTACGGGCCACTCTGGGCGTGCTGCTGCTGGCCTCGGTGCTGGGCGCGGCCTCGTGCTTTCTGGTCATGCACCTGCTGGTGGACAACCTGTTCCTGCTGGTGGCCCCGCCGCTGGCGCTGGGCTACGCGCCCTTCCTGTGGGTGCAGCGCAAGCGCAATGCCCGCATGGGCCGCTTCCAGCGCCAGCTGCCCGACGCACTGGACCTCATCGCCCGCGCGCTGAAGGCGGGGCATGCCTTCAATCAGGGCATGCGCATGGTGGCCGACGAATTTGCCGACCCCATCGGCCCGGAATTCCAGAAGACCCTGGACGAAATCAACTTCGGCATCCCGGCGGACGCGGCCCTGTACAACCTGACCCGCCGCGTGGACTGCCCGGACCTGAAGTTCTTCGTGGTGTCGGTGAACATCCAGCGGGAAACCGGCGGCAACCTGGCGGAAATCGTCACCAACATCGCCCGGCTGATCCGCGAGCGGTTCAAGCTTGCCGGACGGGTGCGCGTGCTCTCGGCGGAAGGCCGCCTGACCGCGTGGATCCTGTTCGTGCTGCCCTTCGGCATCGGGTTCATCATCAACCTGCTGAACCCCGACTTCATGAGCGCCCTGTACGCCACGCCCGAAGGCAACATGCTGCTCACCGGATCGCTGTTCCAGATGGCCATCGGCGGCATTGCGCTGAAGCGCATGACCACCATCAGGGTATAGGGGGACACCGCCATGACGTTCGACGAAACCATGATCCCCTTCCTGGTCGCCCTGCTGGCCTCCGGCGCGGTGTTGCTGGTGGCGCATGCCCTGCGCGACGTGTTCGGCAACCGCCAGCGGGTGCAGCGCATGCATGGCCGCCTTACCCGGCATGCGGCGGGCGCCCGTGCCGTGGCCGTGGCCGCCCCGGCCCTGCCGGAATCCCCGCTTTCCTCCCTGAAGGCCGCGCTGAACGCCATGGCCGAACGGGTGGGGCAGAAGGTGGTCAAGGACGACGGTGAGGAAGTGAACGAGGCGGGTCTGGCCCTGGTGCGCGCGGGCTACCGCAACCGCCGCGCCCCGGTGGTGTTCTGGGGCGTCAAGGCCGGGCTGACCCTGTGCGGCCTGCTGCTGGGCCTGGTGGTCCGCCTGCTGGCGGGCAACGACATTCCCGTCGGCATGGTGGCGCTGCTGTTCATCTGCCCCGCGGTGGTGGGCCTGTACGCGCCCAACGTGTGGCTGTCGCGGCGCATCAAGGCCCGCAGGCTGGACATCATCCACTCCCTGCCCGACGCGCTGGACCTGCTGGTGGTCTGCGTGGAAGCGGGCATGGGCCTTGACCAGGCGTTCTCGCGCGTGGCCCGCGAAATGGCGGCCACCAACCCGGTGCTGGCCGAGGAACTGAACCTGGTCATTCTGGAACTGCGCGCGGGCAAGTCGCGCGCGGAGGCCCTGAAGAACCTGGCCGCGCGCGTGGCGCTGGAAGACGTGAACAGCCTTGTCACGCTCATCGTGCAGGCGGATGCCTTCGGCACCAGCATTTCCAGCACCCTGCGCGTCTATTCCGACACCATGCGCACCACGCGCTTCCAGCGGGCCGAGGAAATCGCCGCCAAGATGCCGGTGAAACTGCTGTTCCCGCTGGTGTTCTGCATTCTTCCGGCCCTGTTCGTGACCATCATGGGGCCCGCGTTCATCAAGCTGATGCAGGTTTTCGCCCAGATGGGGCAGTGATCACAGCGAACGAAATCCCCAGCCGGGGCACAAAGAGAAAATCGCCCGGTTTGCAACCATCAAGGAAAACGCCATGACCGCCCGCACCGCCACCCGTCCCGCCCTTGCCCTGCTGGCGCTCTGCGCCCTGCTGCTTGCCGGTTGCGGCGCGCAGCAGCCCACGCGCGGCTCCAACCTTTCGCTGATGGAACGCTACCACAGCGGCAAGGACCTGCTGCATGATGGCGAGGGGGTGGAACCCACGCCCCAGGCGGATGCCATGAACGCCCAGGAACACTTGCAGCGCGGTCTGGTCTTCCTTTCGCAGGATCGCCCGGAACTGGCCTTCGAACAGTTCAGCCGGGCCTGCCAGCTCGATCCCAAACTGGCCGAGGCCCGCTACCAGCGCGGCGCGCTGCTGGTGGCGCGGGGCGCCACCACGGATGCGCGGCCCGACATCGACGCCGCCATCGCCCTGACCCCGGACAACGCCCGGGCCTGGGAAACGGCGGGCATGCTCAGCTTTGCCGAAGGCAACCTGACCGAGGCCCGCAGCCGTTTCGAACGGGCGCTGGCGCTGGATCCGCGCCTTGTCGGGGCGGCCAGTCACCTGGGCGCCATCCACAATTACCAGGGGCAGCCGGACAAGGCCCTGGCCGTGTACCTGCGGGCATTGGAACAGATGCCCCGCTCGGGCGAACTGCACAACAACGCGGGCATCGCGCAGGCCATGCTGGGCAACGACGCCGCCGCCGTGGACCACTTCCGCGCGGCCATCACCTACGGTGCGCCCGGCAACCGGGTGTGGAACAACATGGGCCTGTCGCTGTGCCGTCTGGGCCGCTACGACGAAGCCTTCGAGGCGTTCCGCAACGCCGGGGGCGAGGCCGCCGCGCACAACAACCTGGGCGTGTATCTTTCGCAGCAGGGCGAGCATGCCCTGGCCCTGTACCACCTGCAACGCGCCCTGGAAGTGGAACCGCGCTACTACGCCCGCGCCGCCGAAAACCTGAAGCGCGCCCGCCTGGCCGCGCGCATCGCGCAGGGTCAGGGCCCGGCTGCGGCCACCGCCGCGCCGCTGCCCATGGCCGGTCCCTACTCAGGGGCCTCAGGGGCCTCAGGGGCCTCAAGGGCCGCAAGGGCCGCAGGCATGGGGCCGGTACAGGGCGCGCCCGGTATCGCCACCCCGGTCACGCTGCCTCCGGCATCCACCCCGCTGAAGGCCCGTGGCGCTTCGGCCACCGTGCGCGAGGGCGAACTGCGCGACGGCAAGTAGCCGCCGCGAGGAATTTCGGGCGCGTCACGCGCGCCCACCATTGTCCGTTGGGGGCAACGCAGATGGAGTTCGCCGGGGGGCGGCCCATCGCAAGGAGTGAACACCATGTTCGAAACACGCAACACCATGCCACCGGCCCCGTCCGGCGGAACGCGCAGGGGGCTGCGCCACCTTCCGTCGTCGCGGGCGCTGGCCCAGCGCGGCCTGGCCGCGCTGGAAGTGGCCCTGATGCTGCCGGTCATTGCAGCACTGATCTACGTGCTGGTGGAGGGAGGCAACACCATCCGCGCCTACTCCGCCCTGACCGAGGCCAGCCGCGCGGGCGCGCGCCACGTGGTCATGAACGACGACGTGGCGGGCGTGCAGCCTTTTGTCCGCTCGCTGGCCACCACGCTTGACCCCAACGCCCTGACGGCCACCGCCGTCAAGGACACGGGCAAGCAAATGGTCACGGTAACCGTGCAGTATGCCTACAAGTCGGTATTCACGAGCAATCCCTACAACGGAGACCCCCATGACGCGCTCTACACGTTTTCCGCAAGCACCAGCATGCCCACGCCGTAACGCGGCCCGGCCTGCCGGTTTTCGCGCCCTCGCGCGCGGCCTGTGGCGTGGCACGCGGGGTTCCATGGCCATGCTGATGGCCGTGCTGCTGCCCGTGGTGCTGGGCCTTGCCGGCCTTGGCATCGATTCGGGCATGCTCTACCTCGCGCACAACCGCCTGCAAGGCGCCGTGGATGCGGCGGCCCTGGCGGGCAGCCTGCAACTTCCCTACGACCCGCAACTGGACAAGGGGCTGGTGCGGGGGGCCGTGAACGAATACATGGCCGCCAACTACCCCGCCGCCGTGCTGAAGGGCGTGACCCCCGGCACCGAGGAACGCAGCGTCATCGTGAAGGCCGAGGCCACCGTGGACACCATCTTCATGGGCGCCCTGGGCATCGGTTCCACCACGGTGCGCGCCCAGGCCACCGCCGGGTACAACAACCTGGAAGTGGTCTTCGTCATCGACAACACCGGCTCCATGAAGGGCACGGCCATCCAGCAGGCCAACGCGGCCGCCACCCAGCTTGCCGAGCTGATCATGCCCGAAGGCATGGAAACCTCGGTCAAGGTGGGGCTGGTGCCGTTCCGCGGCAAGGTGCACATTCCCGCGGGCGTGGACGGCCTGGCCGACGGCTGCCGCAACGCCGACGGCACCCTGGCGCCCTCGTGGATACTGGAAGAGTACAAGCTGTCCAAGTACCGCTACCCCGTGGGCTCGTCGCTCAACGTGCCCAAGGGCACCTGCGACAGCATTCCGCGCGTGCAGGCCCTGACCGGCAACCGCGCCACCATCGTCAGCGCCATCGCCGAGCAGGACGCCCTGGGCGATGCCTCGGGCACCGTCATCTCCGAAGGCATCAAGTGGGGACGCCACGTGCTCACCCCGGAAGCGCCGTTCACCCAGGGCTCGTCCAACAAGGACATGCGCAAGGTGATGATCGTGCTGACCGATGGCGACACGGAAGACGCCAAGTGCGGCGGCAACTACGCCCTCAACTACACGCCCAACGCCTACTGGACCAACGCCTACTACGGGATGTTCGACATGAACACCCACTGCGAGAACGGCGGCAAGCTGAACGCCGCCATGCTGAGCGAGGCGCAGATCGCCAAGGACAAGGGCATAGAGATCTTCGCCATCCGCTACGGCGCTTCGGACTCCACGGACATCAGCCTGATGAAGGCCATCGCCTCCAGCAAGGCGGGCACCAACGACCACTACTACGACGCGCCCTCTGCCTACGATCTTGAGGAAATCTTCAAGAAGATCGGGCGGCAGCTTGGCTGGCGGTTGCTGCGCTAGCGCGGCAGGGAGGACACCATGCGTGCATGCCGCATATGGCCATTGCGTCTGTGGCGCGGCGAGGACGGGGTCGGTTCGCTGGAGGTGGCGTTCATGCTGCCCGTGCTGCTGGCCATGCTCTTCGGCCTTGTGGAATTCGGCTACAATCTCTTTGCCCGCTCCACCGTGGAAAAGGCCGCGCAGGTGGGGGCACGCTTTGCCGTCACCGGCGAAGGCTTCGACACCGGCAACCGGGTGACGCTGATCAAGGACGCGGCCCGGCCCCTCACCCAGGTGCTGTCCGGGTCCACGGGCACGGGCGTGACCATCCTGGTGCGCAGTTACCCCAACGGCACCGGGGCCGCCGCCGTGGAAAACAACGGCGGAGACCCCTGCCAGACGGTGGAGGTGCAGGTGGACTACAGCTATGCGCCGCTGACGCCGCTGATAGGTTCGCTGCTGCCGCCGCAGATGACCGTCAGCGGGCGCGAACGGATGGTCAACGAACCCTGGGCGATCTGCAAATGACCCGCCGCCTGGGGCTTTCGCTGCACTGCGTGCCCGAGGCACACGACATCGTCGCCGGTTCCGGCTGGCCCGGAGAGTCTGCGCCAGGACTTTCCGGCCTGCCGGAACCGGGGGCCCGGCACGCGGGGGGGCTTGCCCAACACCCGTTCGGGCCGGAATCACATGGACCGGAATCACATGGACCGGAACCAGGCGGACCGGTGTCCATGCCGACGCACGGCGGGCCACCCCGGTTTGCGGGCGTGGCCCGTTCTGCTATCATGAGGAGTACGGCGGTTCGCGGGTGTCCGTCGGACAGTCGGTCCCCCAGTCCGGGGACCAGTCTGGCAACTGGTCCGGTGACTGCTCCGGCAGCCGGTCCGGTGGTCAGTTCGCCAGTCAGTCCACCAGCCGGTCCACCAGCCGGTCCTGCGGACAGGCCAGCGACAATGCCGGGTATCCTGGCGCCGGAATGGCCCGCATTCGCACGCCGTTTTCCGGTCCGGCGGTCCGCCGCCCTTGCGCTGCTTGCGGAAACCGCGCTTGGTCTCCATCCCGCGCCCCACCCGCCCACTACCCACAGGGAAGCCATGTCCGCACCGCCGCCCCCCACCGTCAGCACGTCCGGCCACACTTCCGGTCAGGACGCCACGGCAACGCGCGCGGCGCGACTCAGCCTGCTCATCGTCTCCGAGTTCGAGGAGTTCGCGCGCGGGCTGGTCACGCGGCTTGCCGCCTGCGGGCTGGAACCTTCGTACATGCTGGCCGAAACGCCGTCCGAGCTTTCGCGCCTGATCACCGAAGAGCCGTGGGACATGGTGGTGGCCGAATCCGAGGCCCCCGGCATGACCTGGCAGGAAGTGCTGCTGCTGGTGCGCGGGGTGCGCGAGGACGTGCCCTTCGTGCTGGTGGCCCCCACCGCCGACGAAGGGCTGGCCCTGGAGGCCGTGCGCGAAGGCGCGGACGAAGTGCTCTGCGCCGACGACTGGCACCTTGGCCCGGCCTTCATGCGCCTGGTGCGCGAGGCGGAGCGGCGGCGCACCCTGTCCGTGCACTGGCGCGAGATAAACCGCGACGCCCGCCAGTGGCGCGGCATGGTGGAAGGCACCGTGCTCGGCATCTTTCGCTGCCGCCCGTGGGGCGAACTGATCAGCGCCAACCCCGCCTTTGCCGACATGTTCGGCTATCCCTCGCCTGACGCGCTGTTTGCGGCCATCCGGTCCGGCGGCGCCGCCGGTGTCGCCCCCGGCTCCACCATGCCCGACGGCTGGCTGCCCGGCGGCTTTCTGGACCGGGCCACCCTGGACCGCATGCTGAACACCCTGCGCGATACGGGCGAGGTGCGCGACTTCGAAACCACGGCCCGCCGGGCCGACGGGTCCACCTTCTGGATTTCGGTGAACGCCCGCGTTCAGCGCGGCACCACCGGCGAAATTTCCGGCATCGAAGGCACGGTGGAAGACATCGACCGCCGCAAGGCCGTGGAAAACATGATCATCCGTGCCAAGCAGGAATGGGAAAAAACCTTCGACAGCGTGCCCGACATCATCATGATCATGGACGCGGACCAGCGGGTGCGTCGCAGCAACATGGCCTTGGGCAGGCTGCTGGGCCTGCACCCCAAGGATCTTGTGGGCCGCCACTGCAACGACGTGCTGGGGGCATCCGTCATGGCCGACGACGTGTGCGCGGCCGTCATGCCCGATGACCTGTCCGTGACTGTCCGGGCCATGCCCTGGGGTGAAAGCCGCACCGAGGAATTGTACCTGCCCAGCCTTGGCGGGCACTTTCTGGTCACCCTGTCGCCCTTCCTTGCCGAAGGCCAGTTCGACGGGGCACCGGGCCGCGAAGGGGCCGCACCCGGCACGGTGCTGGTGGCCCACGACATCAGCAGCCGCAAGCAGTTGGAAGCCCGGTTGCGCCAGGCCCAGAAAATGGAGGCCATCGGCACGCTGGCCGGGGGCATAGCCCACGATTTCAACAACATCCTGGGCGTAATGATGGGCTACACGGAAATGAGCCTGGACCAGACCGAAAACGGCGACGGCCAGCACCGCCGACTGACAGAAGTGCTGGCCGCCGGACGCCGCGCGCGCGACCTGATCCGCCAGATCCTGACCTTCAGCAGGCAGGAGGAACCCTCGCGCCTGCCGCTGCCCCCGCTGTCGCCCATCAAGGAAACGGTGCGCCTGCTGCGGGCCACCCTGCCCGCCAACGTGGACATCCGCCTGGACCTGGCCGATACCGGACCGCTGCTGGCCAACCTGAGCCAGTTGCAGCAGGTGATCATGAACCTGTGCGGCAACGCGGCCCACGCCATGAAGGACCATGGCGGCGTACTGCATCTTGCGCTGGACGCGGTGGAACTGGACGAAGACGAGGCCGCCGCCCGTTCCCTGCCCGTCCCAGGCGGCTATGCCCGGTTGCGCGTGCGCGACACGGGGCACGGCATCCCGTCGGACATCCTGGAGAACATCTTCGATCCGTTCTTCACCACCAAGAAGCCGGACGAGGGCACGGGCATGGGCCTTGCGCTGGTGCACGGCATCGTCACCGCCCACGGCGGGGCCGTTGCGGTGCAGTCCACCGTGGGGGTGGGCACGGAGTTCGAGGTGCTGCTGCCCCTGGCGCCGCAGGCGGGCGAAGAAGCCACCACGGGGCCCGATTCCGCCCACAGCGGCAGCGGCCTTGCGCTGGTGGTGGACGACGAGGCACCGTTGGCGGCCATCATGGGGGCCATGCTGGAAAAGCTGGGCTACCGGGCCGTGGTGACCGCAAATCCCCTTGATGCGCTGGACCGCTTTCGGGCGGACCCGGCAAGCTGGCGGCTGGTGGTCACCGACCAGACCATGCCCGGCATGACCGGCACCGAACTGACCCGCCAGATCCGCGCCCTGCGGCCCGACCTGCCGGTGGTGCTGTGTTCCGGCTTCAGCGAGGGGCTGGGCCACGATGCGGCCATGGAGGCAGGCGTCAGCATGATGCTGGCCAAACCCCTGCTGCGGGCAGACCTTGCCGCCGCCCTGTCAGAGCTGGGGCTGGAGAACGGGAAGGGGTAATGCACCTTACCCGCCAGAAAACTGTCCCATTACTCAATACGGCAGCTTTGAAACGCCGCCCCCCCAAGCCATCGCACAGGACAACACATGACGACATGCCGGCCTAAAAAACGCATAAACAGATGCAGGCCCCCTGAAGATGATTACGAAAAATGCCAGCAATGGCACCTTGACGGAACCCTTGCGGGCATAGTTGCCACCTTCATTCATTGCGACAAGCCGTACCACGACAGGGAGAGGGCTCATTACGCAGCCGATGACACACTTGAAAACCGCATACGAAAGGCGGCTCGTTCCATCGGACACGAAGGGAAAATGTGCGGTCACCAACGCAGGATAGGAAGGCTTAAGCTAGAGGCTGCCATTGAACAATGCTTGCTCCCCGCAGCCGCGCGCCTGGACGAAGCCGCGCGGATAGGATTCGACAAGCTTCACATGACCACACAGGAGGTTCTTTCCGGATTGGCAGGTGTAGGTACACTTTTTTACTACGATTTTTCCGAAAGATTTGGCCATTACTACATGTCACATCCGCAGATGGTACATTTGCACTGTGGAGCGCTGGAAGGCGCCAATGTGCTTGTTAAGAAAAACCTCATGAAAAAATTCCAAGGGGACAAGCTGCCCGTCAGTGCTTTCCCTGCCCCCCTCAACACCCTTGATCCCCGAGATATTGAAAGCGTGCTCTGTATATATTGCAGCAGGTTGTAGCACCACCCATAACGCGCGGGTAAAGTTCAGTGCCCTTCCCCCCCGCGCACCGCGCCCGCTTCGCGCAGCAACGCCAGCAGTGCCTGCACCAGAAGTTCCTCACCGCCGGGGCGTTCGCCCCGCCCGCCCGGCTTGGTCGGCAGTCCTGGCAGCCCAAGCGCCAGCAACAACTCCGGGCCGGTAAGCCCCCTGGGGTTGCAGGCCATGACGGAAAGCAGCGCCTCGCGCAGCAGGTCCAGCCCGGCCCGGGCCTTGCGTTGCGCCCCTTCGGGCACGGCAATGCCCTTGTCCCCGACTCGCGCGGGGGCGGCGCACGGCATCCCGCCGTTACCTGCCCCCGATTGCATACCCGTGGTTCCGCCAGCCTGCGACACATCAGCATCCACCAGGCCGGACAGCAAGGCGGCCAGACGCTCGGCCTGCCGGGCGGTCAGCCCTTCGGCCAGCACCACCGGGCGCGCGCCGGGCAGTGGCAGCGGGTGGGGCTCGCCATGCGAAAAGGAATCCACGAGGGAAGCGCCGACCATGCCGGGCGATACGGCGGAGCCTTGCGCCTGTTCCACTGAGCCCTGCGGCAGTTCCGACGGTTCCTGCCCGTCACGCTGGCAGTGCTCGGGCCGTACCCGCACCAGCCGCAGCCGTTCGCCGCGCGTTCCCAAAGCGGCATGCACGCAATACCGTTTTTCGTCCATGTATCCCCCCAGGATACGGACCGGTGCCGTGGTATGTGTGTGTCCCGTACCGCCGCGCCGTTGCGCGGCCCTGCATTCCCTGTCTACAGCCGTTCGCGATCCAGCGCGCGGCAGTTGATGGCCTCCGCCAGATGTTCCACCCGGATGGGACCGGCAGCGGCAACAGGAACTGCCGGGTCCGCGCCATCACGCCCGGCCTCTTGTCCCGCTGCCTGCCCGGCGGCCAGCACCCGCTCCGCATGCTCCAGATCCGCGATGGTCCGCGCAATGCGCAGGATGCGCGTGTACGCCCGCGCCGACAGGGCCAAGGCATGCACCGCGCCTTCCAGAAAGGCGTGCTCGTCCGGGCCGAGGGCGCAGTGTTCCTCCAGCAGCTTGCCGGTCAGGTCCGCGTTGGTGCGGCACGGGGTATCCGCGTAGCGCGCCGATTGCACGCCCCGCGCCGCCGCGATGCGGTCCCGCATTTCGGCGGAGGTGCTGCCCGTCAACCCGCCGCGCAAATCCTTGTAGGGCACGGCAGGCACCTCCACGTGCAGGTCGATGCGGTCCAGCAGCGGGCCGGAAAGCCGCGCCCGATACCGCTGCACCGCCGGGCCAAGGCAGGTGCAGGTATGCCTGTCGTCGGTCCTGTACCCGCAGGGGCAGGGGTTCATGGCCGCCACCAGCATGCTGTCCGCAGGATAGGTCAATGAGACGGCGGCGCGGGCAATGGTCACCACGCCGTCTTCCAGCGGCTGGCGCATCACTTCCAGCGCGGTCTTCCTGAATTCGGGCAATTCGTCCAGAAACAGCACCCCGCGATGCGCCAGCGAAATCTCCCCGGGGCGCGGGTTGGCCCCGCCACCCACCAACCCGTAGTCGGACACGGTGTGGTGCGGTGCGCGGAAGGGGCGGCGGGTGATCAGCCCCTGCCCGTCCAGTTGGCCCGCCACGCTGTAGATGGTGGTCACCTCCAGCGCCTCCTCGAAGGAGAGCGGCGGCAGCACCGTGGGAATGCGCTGGGCCAGCATGGTCTTGCCGCTGCCGGGCGGGCCGATGAACAGCAGGTTGTGCGCGCCCGCCGCCGCGATTTCGATGGCCCGCTTGGCGTGCTCCTGCCCCTTCACCTCGGCGAAGTCCACGGGCCAGTCCGGGCCGCGTTCCCACGCGGCGCGCCCGCCGGAGGGCACGGCGGCAATGTCCGCCTGCCCGGCCAGAAAGGCGGCGGCCTCGCCCAGCGAACGGACCGGGTAGACCGGCAGCCCTTCCACCACGGCGGCCTCGGCGGCGTTGTCCGCCGCCACCAGCATGCCGCGCGCCCCTTCGGCACGGGCGCGCACGGCCACGGGCAGCACGCCCGGCACGGGCTTCAGTTCGCCGGTAAGGGAAAGTTCGCCCAGCAGAAACCATCCGTCGGTACAGCCCTGGGGCAGGATTTCTGCGGCGGCCAAAAGACCGATGGCAAGAGGCAGATCGAAGCCGCTGCCGCTCTTGCGGCGGTCGGCGGGGGCGAGATTGACGGTGATGCGGGCGGGGGGCAGACGCAGGTTGCAGGCGCGCATGGCGGCAAAGACGCGTTCGCGCGATTCGCGCAGGGCCCCTTCGGCCAGACCCACCATGACGAAGGCGGGCATGCCCTGCCGGGCAAGGTCCACCTCCAGGTCCACCCGGAAGGCGTCCACCCCGTGCAGGGCGGCACAGGCCACGCGAACGATCATTGAGCCCCCTGCGCAAAAAGAGTGAGGAGCGGGCGAAGCGGAAACGACAGGTCCGATAGGGCTCGTCCGGGCAGGGCTGGCGCGAAGGCGGCCAATTCGGCCATGAGGAAGCACGCGCCTCCAACTGCCGTGCTGCGCCATAGTGCCACTGCATGCACCCTGCGATACCGCACAACCACTAAAGCAAAACGTCCCGCCCCGCAATGACGCGCGGGACGGGACGGATATGTTGCAATGCGGGCGGGCAGACCGGGCGGCAGGGCCTGATCACCACATCGGCACCCAGGGCGCCGCGCGGGATCAGTGCAGAACCGTGCCGATGCGGTCCCAGCGCACGTTGCCCAAGCCTTCCCATGACCAGTAGATGACCCAGGCCTTGCCCCGGATGGCCCCGCGCGGGACAAAGCCCCAGAAGCGGGAATCCTGCGAATCGTCCCGGTTGTCGCCCATGGCGAAATAGTGGCCCTCGGGCACGGTGACCGGGCCGAAGTTGTCGCGCACGGGCATGACGATGCCGGGCTGCGAATGGCGGATGTACGCCTCCTGCACTGCCTCGCCATTGCGGTACAGCTGCTTGTTGCGCACTTCTATCACGTCGCCGGGCTGGCCCACGATGCGCTTGATGTAGTCGATGGACGGATCGCCGGGGTACTCGAACACGATGATGTCGCCGCGCTGCGGGTCGCCCACGGGCACCACCACCTTGTGGGTGAAGGGCAGCTTGATGCCGTAGCTGAACTTGTTGACCAGCAGATGGTCGCCGATCTGCAGGGTTTCGAGCATGGAACCGGAAGGAATCTTGTACGCCTGCACCACGAAGGTGCGAATGAGCATGGCCAGCGCAAAGGCGACGACAAGCGCCTCCACGTATTCCAACAGCAGGCTTTTCTGTTGCATGCGGGTGCCTCCACCGTCCGTTCACTCGCCCGTGAAAGGAAGGGGATTTACGGTTCATCGAAAACCCGCCAAAGGCTGTCGCCCAAGGCGGGGCCGGTGCGCGCCACCGCTGATGCAGTGGCCGCAGGGGCATGCCCTGCGCCGCGCCCGCATTGTGGGGAATGCCGGGAACGGCGCGCTGAAACCGCCGGGCTGCCGCACATCCTGCGCCTGCCGCCCGGCATCGTTCACGTCATTCTCTTTTCAAACCGCTGGCGCGCACAGGCGCCACGCGGGACTCATTCCCTCGCCTCACCCGCCGCAATTTCGCGACAGGGGTGGCAAGGGTTTCGCTCACGTATCTTCACGCGCACGCGCCCGTAGCGGTGCGCACGGACGGCAGGAACAGACTGCTGTCTCCCGATAATTTTGCGGCAGGGGCGGCAAGGACAAGGAAAACGGTGGAGTCCGCGAGGGGAGCGTACTCTTTGGTACGTGACCCGAGCGGCTCCTCCGTTTGACGCAGTCATTGCCCCCATGGCGCAAAATTATTCGTCGCCGACCTGGAGAGCGGCAAGGAAGGCCTCCTGCGGCAACTCCACGTTGCCCATACGCTTCATGCGCTTCTTGCCTTCCTTCTGCTTTTCCAACAGCTTGCGCTTACGGGTAATATCCCCGCCGTAGCACTTTGCGGTCACGTTCTTGCGCAGCGCGGAAATGGATTCGCGGGCAATGATCTTCTGCCCGATGGCCGCCTGGATGGCCACCTCGAACATCTGGCGCGGGATGGTGCGCTTCAGCTTCAGCGCCAGCGCGCGGCCGTAGTGGTAGGCCTTGTCGCGGTGCACGATGACGGCCAGCGCGTCCACGGCTTCGGCGTTGATCAGGATGTCCAGCTTCACCAGGGCCGACTGCCGGTAGTCGATGAACTCGTAGTCCATCGAGGCGTACCCCTTGGTGCCCGACTTCAGCCGGTCGAAGAAGTCGAACACGATTTCGGCGAACGGCAGTTCGTAGGTGATGACCACGCGGTTGGAGGCGATGTACCCCATGTTCTTCTGAATGCCGCGCTTTTCCTCGCACAGCTTCAGCACGTTGCCCACGTAATCGTTGGGCACGTGGATGTCCATGCGCACGTAGGGTTCGTACAGCGCGGCGATCTTGGTGGGGTCTGGGAGCTTGGAGGGGTTGTCGATGTCGCTCTTCTTCCCGTCCACGGTGTCGATCTTGTAGATCACCGAGGGTGCGGTGGCGATGAGTTCCACCTGAAATTCGCGCTCCAGCCGCTCCTGGATGATCTCCATGTGCAACAGGCCAAGGAACCCGCAACGGTAGCCGAAGCCCAGCGCCTGCGAGGTTTCCGGCTCGTACGAGAAGGCCGCGTCGTTGAGCTGCAGCTTTTCCAGCGCGTACTTGAGCTGTTCGTAGTCGGCGGAATCGGTGGGGTACAGCCCGCAGAACACCATGGGCTGCACTTCCTTGAAGCCTTCCACGGGTATTTCGGCGGGGCGGTCCACATGAGTGATGGTGTCGCCCACCTTGGCGTCGCCCAGTTCCTTGATGTTGGCGCACAGAAAGCCCACTTCGCCAGCACCCAGTTCGGTCATGTCCACGATTTCGGGCGAGAACACCCCAAGGCGGATCACTTCGTAGCTGCGCTCGGTGGCGAACAGCTTGATGCGGTCGCCCTTGCGCAGCACGCCGTCCACGATGCGGAACAGCACCACCACGCCCTGATACGAATCGTACCAGGAATCGAAGATCAGGGCCTTCAGCGGGGCGTTCAGGTTGCCTTCGGGCGCGGGCAGACGCGCGACGATGGCTTCCAGCACCTTGTCCACGTTCAGGCCGGTCTTGGCGCTGACGGCCACGGCGTCGGAGCAGTCGAGGCCGATGCTTTCCTCGATCTCGTGCTTCACGCGGTCTGCATCGGCGCTGGGCAGGTCCACCTTGTTCAGGACCGGAATGACTTCCAGATTGTGGTCCAGCGCAAGATACACGTTGGCCAGGGTCTGGGCTTCCACGCCCTGCGAGGCGTCCACAACCAGCAGCGCCCCTTCGCACGCGGCGAGCGAGCGCGAGACCTCGTAGTTGAAGTCCACGTGGCCGGGCGTGTCGATGAGGTTCAGCACGTACTTGCGGCCATCCTTGGCCGTGTACGGGATGCGCACCGACTGGGCCTTGATGGTGATGCCGCGCTCGCGCTCAAGCTCCATGCGGTCCAGATACTGGTCGCGCTTTTCGCGGTCGCTGACCAGCCCGGTAACCTCAAGGATACGGTCGGCCAGGGTGGATTTGCCATGGTCGATATGCGCGATGATGCTGAAATTGCGGATGTGTTCCTGTCTGGGCATAGTGTGGGTGCCGCCCTGCGGCGGCGCGCCTCCTGAAATGTATGGGGGCATGGGGTGGGTACGGGCGCTGTGGAGCCATGCGCGCCGACCGGCCACGGGGTGGCGTCTCGGCCCGGCGCGCGTCGCCGTACCATTCGAATCGGGTTTCATACTGCATTCGGGGTCGGAAGTCCAACCGCCCCGCAGCGCACGGTGCGGGCGGCATCCGGGCCGGGGCGGGCCAGCCGTGACCCCGGCGATGCGCCGAAACCGCGCATGGGCGATGCGGGCGGGTGCAACGCTGCTTCCGATTGCCGAGCACACGCCGCACCTGTTCCGGCATATTCTGGGCATGTTCTGGGCATGTTCCGGGCATGTTCCGGGTCTACCCGGGGCATGTCCGGGACTCTCCGAAGACTGTTCGGCGACTGTCCAAAAATCGGACAGTCACAGTCCGGTTTGCACATCCTGCACAAAAAACCGTCCAGAAATCATACACCCCGTATGGCAATACCAGGGTGGGCATGTCGCCGCCAACCCAAGCGCCGCAACGCATTGCAGGCAAATTCCCCTGCCACGCGCGCCATGGCACGCCCTTTGCCTTATGCGCAGTACACACCCGGAAACGGAAACCACTTGCAGGAGCCTTTCATGAAGATCACCCGCATTCTCCCCGCCGCTCTGGCCGCCCTTGCCGTTCTGGCCATCACCGCAGGCTCGGCCCTTGCGGCGGGCAGCACTGGCGACCACAATACCCACGCCACGCCCCCGGCCGCTGCCGCACCGGCGGACAAGGCTCCCGGTGGCGACGCCGCCCCCATGCAGGGCTGCGGCTGCTGCCAGATGATGAAGGACGGGCACGGCAACATGGGGAACATGGGCAACATGGGGAACATGGGGAACATGGACGCCAAGCCGGGCGGGGCCGGGCACGTGATGCCCGGCATGGACGGCAAGGCCCCCATCCGCAACAGCTAGACCGCGCAAAGCGGCCCCTGCGTCATGCGACAAGCTGCGCCGGGGCCGCCTTTATTTCCGCTACAGACAGCAGTATCTCCACCGGCTGAACCGACACCTCATCCTCGACGGTTCCACCATTCCGCCTTGCGGCATACACGCCCCCTGCAAAGGGGGCGTGTTGCGTTATACGGGCACGACATGTGCGCCTGCATCCCACCAATATTTCGGAAATGCCTTCAGTGTACACGTCATCGCAATCACTCTGCGAAACCCCACCATCGCAACTACCCTCCTGATTGCTGTACAAAATTCATACAACTGTCCGAAGATTGGACAGGCAGACACCGACAGACTGCCCAAGAATCATCCGCCCTGACAACACCCCACGCACTTCCTCCTTATAATCACATCTATTTCAGCAAGATACCCGCTTGGCACGCCGCATGCTTTAGCAGAGACATCATCCGGCAACGGAAATCACCCACAGGAGATCATCATGAAGATTACCCGCATCCTTCCCGCCGCCCTGGCCCTGGTAGCCCTCACCGCCGGCGCCGCACTGGCCGCCCAGAACGTTTCCACCCCCGCCATGGGCATGCAGTCCTGCCCCGGCTACGCCACCATGCAGAGCCGCCATGCCAACATGGGCGCCAATATGGGCAAAATGATGCAGAATGGCCGCCACATGATGGGCAACGGCCAGCACATGATGTCCGGCGCCATGTCTGCCCCCGCCGCCGGTTCATCCAGCGCGCCCGGCCTGACCTCCGACGCCCTGCCCGGCCTGGGCGAGGGGCACTAGCAATCTTCGGGCGGTACGGCCAGCGGCACACGCCGCAACCATACCGTCCACCGCCACTACGGCGGTTCCGCCCCTGCCTGCGCGCCCCCCTTACCGGGGGCGCGTTGCGTTGCGGGCCAACGGACACCCCCGATCCGCGCCCGCCATCGGCAGGGGCGCGCAAGACTGCTGACAAACCCAAATTCTTGCGGGGGAGGGACCCTTTTGGAAAAGGGTCTCCTCCCCTGCACCCCCTCCCCCCAAAACTTTCGTTTGTGGTTCCTGGGCATTACGAAAGCACAAAACATGGGGTTCCAAGGGGCGGCAGCCCCTTGGCCGCCGGAGGCGTACAAAAGCAGACTTTGTCAACAACCTGCCGCGCCCGCCATCGGCAGGGGCGCGCAAGCAGACACGAGACCGTCACGCAGCGGCCTTTCGTCAGCCATTGCTCCCCGTCCGGCAACGGTGGTATATGTCGGCTCACGGTGCGCCGCCTTCCGGGCCTTTCGGATTTTCCGGACCGTTCGGGCTGCGGGATCATGTGCCCAGCCCCCCACATGTTCTGGGCATGAAATCGGCAGATCCCGTCGCTTCCCGGTTCCCGCGCACCGGCATCCCACCCGACAAGACAGCTCCCCACCCCGCCCGCAGCCGCGCCGCCCGGCGCAAGGAGGCAACATGCGTCGCAGGGACTTCCTGAAATGGCAATTGTCCGGCGCGCTGTGGCTGGCCGCCGGGGCACCCCTGCCCGGTGTGTCGTCAATGCATGCGCCCCTTTTCCCGCTGCCGTCCGGCCCAGGAGTGGCCCAGGCTGCCCAGTCCGCCACCTCAGCGTCCGGCACCACCCCCGATGTCGCCGTGGTCAAGGGTGCACCCGCCGCCGCCACCCATGCCTGCGTGGGCATGCTGGGCGGCATGGGGCGCTTCGTGAAGACCGGGCAGAAGGTGGTCATCAAACCCAACATGTCCTTTGCCTCTGCCGCCAGCCTGGGCACCAACACCCACCCGGAAGTGGTGGCGGCGTTGGTACGCATGTGCCGCGATGCGGGGGCCGCGTCCGTACTGGTGCTGGACAACCCGCTGGCCCCGGCGGAGCAGTGCATCGAGCGTTCGGGCATCCGCACCGCGTGCGCGGAGTTCGGCGACATCGTGCAGGCCCCCACGGCGGAACGCTTCTACCGCGAACTGGACATCGACGGTGCGCAGCAGATGACCGCCAACACCTTCCTGCGCGACGCGCTGGACGCAGACGTGCTGATCGCCGCGCCCACGGCCAAGTCGCACAGTTCCACCGGCGTCTCGCTGGGGCTCAAGGGCATGATGGGACTGATCCGCCAGCGCGGGGTGATGCATTCGCGCTACGATCTCGACACCGCCATCGTGGACCTGAACACCAGGCTGCGCGCCGCACTCACGGTCATCGACGGCACCTACGTGCTGTCCACCGGCGGACCCGGCGGCCCCGGCAAGGTGCTGCAGGAAAACACGGTGATCGCCTCCGCCGACCCGGTATCCGCCGACGCCTGCGCCGTGGAATCGTTCGAATGGTACGGGCGGCGCTTTGCCGCGCGGCAGGTCAGCCACATCAGGCTGGCCCATGAACGGGGCCTGGGTTCCATGGATCTTGCCGCGCGCACCGTCACGCGGATCACCCTGTAGGCCGGAGCCGCACGGCATGAACCGCCAACGCGCGCGGCTGGTCAGCCGCTGGCTGTGCCTTGCGGCCTTCGTGCTGCTGGCGTGGGGCGCGGGGCAGGTTCTGCCCGACAACGCAATCCTGCCCCGTGATCTGCCGCGTGACCTGCTGGTACGGCTGGATCCGTCCATGGCCCTGGCCGCCAGCATCGCGGGGCGCGCCGTCATCGGCGCGGCGGTGCCGGGGTTGGTGGTGCTGGCCCTGTCCCTGCTGCTGGGCCGGGCGTTCTGCGGTTGGGTGTGCCCGTTCGGGGCCATGGTGGACGCCAGTGACGCCGTATGGAAACGCCTGGCAAAAGGACGGAGGCGACGCACATCCGGGCGACGGGTATCCAGCCAGAGCGCCGACATACGCTTGCCCGCCGTGCCGCGCCTGCCCAAGTACGCGGTGCTGGCCGCCGTGCTGGCGGCGGCGCTGGCCGGGCTGGACCTGGTGTTCTGGGCCGCGCCGCTACCGCTGGCCGCGCGGTTCTGGACCCTGGCGGCCTGGCCGCCCGTGGCCCGGCTGGCCGAATGGGGCCTGTCGCTGGCCGCGCCTCTGGCCCGCCAGGTGGGGGCCACCGGCCTGGCCTTCGCGGAAGTGGCAGTGCCCGGTTACGCGGCCACCGGCTACATCGTCGGGTTCTTCGCGGTGGTGCTGGCGGGTGGCGTGCTGGCCCCGCGCCTGTGGTGCCGCATGCTCTGCCCTGCGGGCGCCGCCATGGGCCTTGCGGGCCGTGCGGCCCCGTGGCGGCGACGGGTGGAGCATGCCTGTACCGCCTGCGGTACCTGTGCACGGCAATGCCCTGCCGGGGCCATCCCGGTGGCGGCCCCACGCGCAACGGACCACGCCGAATGCCTGAAATGCCTGCGCTGCGCGGATGTCTGCCCGGTGGACGCGGTCCGCTTCGCCTTCCGGGATGTTCCCGGCAGGGACGCAGCACGTACGGCGGAGGCCACGGCGGAACTGCCGCCCCATGCCCGGTCGCAACGCCGTGCGTTGCTGGCGGGGCTGGCCATGGGCACCTGCGCCGCCGCGCTGGGCCACGCCGCCCCGGCGCTGGGCAGGCCGGAAGGGGTGCTGCGCCCGCCGGGCGCCCTGCCCGAGCCGGACTTTCTGGCCCGCTGCGTACGCTGCGGACTGTGCGCCGCCGCCTGCCCCACCAACACCCTGCAACCCGCATGGCTGGCCAGCGGCGCGCTGGGCATGTTCAGCCCGGTGGTCACCCCGGCGCGCGGCTTCTGCGACCCGGCCTGCCACGCCTGCGCCCACTCCTGCCCCACCACGGCCATCCGGCGGCTGGCCGACGAACGCACCTTCGCCAAGATTGGCACGGCAGAAGTGCTGCGCGACCACTGCCTGGCCTGGGCCAAGAAAAAGCGCTGCCTGGTCTGCGACGAGGTGTGCCCCTACGACGCCATCGCCCTGAAGCCGGAGCCCGGCTACCCCGTGGGCGTGCCGCACGTGGACCCGGCCCGTTGCGCCGGATGCGGCTTTTGCGAAAGGCACTGTCCGGAAACCATACAGGCCACCGGCCAGAAGGCCATCGTCATTCGCCCGCGCGACGCCCTGCGCATAGCCACCGGCAGCATGCGCACAGCAGCGGAAGCGCGCGGCCTGCGTCTGGTGTTCACGCCCAAAAAGCCCGGCGAGGCGCACGATGCAGAGGGTCCGCCATCCCCTGACAACGGCGGGATGCCGCCATCCGACGGAATGCCACAATCCGGCGACCTTCCGCCCGGTTTCACCGAATAGCGGAGTTCACCCCCGTAGCGGCTGCCATACCCAAGCCCACTGCACGGCCCCGTCTTCTTCCAGCCTCGCCCGCAAAACAACATGGCCGCCGGACTCCCGACGGCCATGATGACATCTCTCCGCTCGCCCTGCCGGGCGTCAGCGCATGTCGTCGATAATCCCATCCAACTCCTGCGCCAGCCGGGCAAGATCGCTCACGGCACCTGCGGAATGACGCATGGAATCGGCCGTATGGCCGGAGATGGTGCTGATGCGGTCCACCGCGCGGGTAATCTGCTCGCTGGCGGCGGACTGCTGCTCCGCCGCCGTGGCGATGGCCCGCACCTGCTCCGCCGTGCGGTCCACGGTGCCCACGATGGCCAGCAAGGCCTCGCCACTGCGCCCGGCCAGCCCTGTGGACTGCTCCACCAGCCGCACGGCCTCGTCGGTGGCGGCACGGCTGCGGCCAACGCCGGCGCGGATGGCCTCCACAAAGCCCACCACCTCTCGCGTGGCCTGCATGGTCTTTTCGGCCAGCTTGCGCACCTCGTCGGCCACCACGGCAAAACCGCGCCCGGCGTCACCGGCACGCGCCGCCTCGATGGCCGCGTTCAGCGCCAGCAGGTTGGTCTGGTCCGCGATGTCCTCGATGACGCCGATGATGCGCCCTACCCCCTCGGCCTGGATGCCCAGCTCGCCCATGTCGTGTTCCAGCACGCGGGCCTGCTCGGCCACACGATTGATGCACGCCACGGCCTCTTCCACCACGGCCGAGCCCTGCCGGGCCTGCTCGTGGGCGGAACCAGCCAGATCGGCGGCGGAACCGGCATTGCTGGCCACCTCCATGACGGAGGCGTTCATCTGCTCCATGGCAGAGGCGCTTTCCACGGCCAGCCCGCGCTGCTCGTCCGCACCGCTGCTGGCCTCTTCCACCTGCTCCGACAATTCGCCCGACGCGGAGGACACCCGCGCGGAAACCTGCCGCGCCGCCTCCGCCGCGCGGGCGATGCGGGCGTGCTGTTCTTCTATGCGGGCCTGCTGGCGCTGCATTTCGGTAATGTCGGTGTACACGCTGAAGGCGCCGATGAGGTTGCCGTCCAGATCCAGCAACGGCGCCGAATCCACCACCACGTGCACCTGCCCGCCCTTGCGGCTGTCCAGGTCGACGCGCTGGCCGGTGTGCGCGCTGCGTTCGCGCAGCACGCGGTCGGTCACGGTGTCGCGCTGCGGTTCGCCGAACATCAGGTCGCCCACGGTCTTGCCAGCCTGGGCTTCCGGCGTGCCGTCCAGCCCCAGCATGCGCAACAGGGCCGCGTTGCAGTAGCTGACGCGGCCATCCGTGCCCGCCACCAGAAAGGGCAGGGTCATGCCGCTCAGGATGCCCTTGGAAAAGCCCAGTTCCTTCTTCAGACCGCCCACCATGCCGTGCAGGTTGGCGGCCAGGCGCGCCAGTTCGTCATGGCCGCCCACGGCAAGGTCGGCGTTCAGGTCGCCCCCGGCAATGGCCGTGCTGGCGTCGGCAAGGCGCTGCACCCGGGCCACGATGGCCCGCCGGATGAACAGGATGACCCCGGCCAGCAGGGCCACCAGCCCCGCTGCCGAGATGCCCGCGCTTTCCAGGATGCGCCCGTTCACCCCGGCCAGAATGGGCGTGACGTCCTGCATCACCACCAGTTGCCCCAGCAATGGTTGCGAAGCGCCATGGCAGTGATGGCATGACGGTTCGTTGCGGATGCCCACGACATGCGCGAACACCGACCTGCCGTCCCGCTCCAGAAGCAGCGACGCTTCCAGCGCTTCGCGCCGGGCGCGGCCGGTCAGGTCGCGCAGGCCGGGGTCGGTCAGCACCTCGGAAAGGTCGCGCCGTTCCGCCTCTGGCCGGGTGGAATAGGTGATGTTGCCGTTGAAGCTGGCCAGGTGCACGGTGGTATCCGCGTAATGGCGGGCCAGTTCGGCGAATTCGGCGCGGGTGCCCGCGTCGTTGCCGAGCAGCATGGGGCGGTCGATGGCCGTCTTGATCATGCCCGACTCGCGGCGGACCACGGTTTCAAGCTCCTCCAGGGCCGCGTGGCGCTGGCGCCACGCCCCGGTGCCGATG
Organism: Nitratidesulfovibrio termitidis HI1; assembly: GCF_000504305.1. Lineage (NCBI taxonomy): Bacteria > Pseudomonadati > Thermodesulfobacteriota > Desulfovibrionia > Desulfovibrionales > Desulfovibrionaceae > Nitratidesulfovibrio > Nitratidesulfovibrio termitidis. Next base: position 3,660,653 of record NZ_KI632512.1, on the reverse strand, counting down.
ATGACCGCGAACACGCTGACGGCGATGACCGTCACCAGAAGCGAGGTGCGCAGGCTGAGCGAACGCGCGAGAGTTCCCCCCATGGTGCCTCCTAGGGGCTGTTTATAACGCAAGATTTTCGTTCGTTGGCAAGGAAAACGAGCCTGCCATGAGGGAGTGCGGCAGCCGTTATGCGAGTCTTCGAGCATTACGGATGGCGACCGCAGCGCGCCCTTATCGTATTCGACCGAGCCTTAGCCGTTAGGCGAGCGAAGCGAACCTTACGGATAAGGACAGCAACGCCATGGCAGGCGAAGTTTAACGACGCCAACGGACGAAAGGATAAGTTAGAAACGGCCCCTAGTGCGCGCCGCTGTGCAACAACGGCTTGAAACCGAACGAACGCACCCGGCTTGCGTTGTGGCAGCCTTCGCAGGTGGCCATGGTGGGCTTGCCGATAAGTGATGGGTCGCCCGCGTCGACGTGGGCCGCGCCCGGTCCGTGGCAGGTTTCGCAGCCCACGTCGGCAAACTGCGGGGTGGTGGCATAGTCCACGAAACCGCCCTTGCCATACCCGGTCACGTGGCATTCATAGCAGCCGCGCAACTCATCCGGCGTCAGCTTGGGGGCCATGGTGGCCACACTCTTCCACGACCTGGCCTTCTTGGAATGTTTCTGGAACTTCTCGTATTCCCCGGCATGGCAGGGCTGACATGCGGCGCTGCCCGCATAGGGCGAGGCCGCCCGGACAGGCGAAGCCGTCGCAGCCGCCATCACCCCCGCAAGGGCGGCCACGCAACACAAGGCGCTGATCGATCGAAAACGGACCATGAATCTCCCCGAAAGCGGGCGGTTCCCCTCTTGCGCAAGCCCGCCCGTTTGTGAAAAATAGCACAGAACATTGTGGCCGTAGTAGGGCAATTGTCACCATACGTCAACATTGCCGTACGGCTTTCCTTTATAATGGCGCCAACATCAACACCAGACAAAAAAGCGCGCGGCACACCCATGGGGCGGACCGCGCGCGGCAAAGTGCCAGCGTGCGACGGCGTGCGACGGTCAGCTTTGCTTCAATTCCTCCACCAGGCGCTTGAGCACCTGCGACTGGTTGGCCAGTTCGTTCACGGCGGTTGCCGCCTCGCGCATGGCCTGGGCCGTTTCCGTGGAAATGGCGCTTACCTGCTCCACGGCGCGATTGATTTCCTCGCTGGCGGCGGACTGCTGCTCCGAGGCAGTGGCGATGCCGCGCACCTGATCGGCAGCCGCATCGACGAAGCGCACGATCTCGCGCAGCGATTCGCCCGAGCGACGGGCAAGGTTGGTGGCTTCCTCGATGGTGCCCACGGAACGGTCCACGTGCTCCATGTTGGTGCGTGTGCCCTGCTGGATGCCCCGCACCGCCGCGCCCACCTCCTGGGTGGCGTGCATGGTCTTTTCCGCCAGTTTGCGCACCTCGTCTGCCACCACGGCAAAGCCGCGCCCGGCATCGCCCGCGCGTGCCGCCTCGATGGCGGCGTTCAGCGCCAGCAGGTTGGTCTGGTCGGCGATGTCGCTGATCACGTTCATGATCTGGCCGATGGATTCCGCCTGCCGCCCCAGTTCTTCCATATCGCGCTTCAGCGCCAGCGACTGCTGCTGCACCTGCCCGATGCCGTCCACCACCTTGCCGACGATGGTCGAGCCCTCGTCGGCCATGCGGCGCGCGTTTTCCGAGACGTCGGCGGCGCCGCCCGCGTTGCGAGCCACCTCAAGCACGCTGGCGTTCATCTCTTCCATGGCCGTGGCGGTTTCCGCCACCCGGCGCGCCTGCTCTTCCGTGCCCTTGTCGGACTGCTCGATCTGGGCGGACAGTTCCTCCGACGCTGAAGACACCACCTCCACCACGCTTTCCAGCTTTTGCGCGGCCTGCAACATACCGTCGCGCTTGGCGCTTTCGGCCTGGCGGCGGGCCTCGTCGGCCTCGCGCATGGCGGTCAGGGCCTCCTGCTCCTTGACCCCGGCCTGGCGGCTCTTGTCCTCTGCCTCGGCGATCTTGGACTTCAGCGTGCCTACCATCTGTTGCATGGCGTCATACACGCCCTTGTGCCGGCTGGTGCGGAAGTTCACCGCAAGGTTGCCAGCGGCTATCTCGCGCGAAACTTCGTACAGATAGCCGGGGTCTTCGCCCAGTTGGGCCAGCGTGGAGCGGATGATGTACAACGTGGCGGCAATGCCACCCGCCAGCGAAACCAGCACCAGCGCGAGATTCACGGTGCGGGCGGTGGACGCGGTCTTCTCCGTCAACGAGCCCGCCTCTGCAGCGCCCTTGTTGTTCATGTCCACCAGGGCCAACAGGGTCTGCAACGCCCCGCGAAACGCGGGCCGCCCCTTGTGCGTCGAGAGATCACGCGCCTCTGCCGTTTTCATGGCGCGGGAAAGGGGAATGAGTTCCGGCAGTACCGCGAAATACGTGTTCACCTGCGTCTTCAGCTGTTCGTAGAGGCGGCGCTCGCCTTCACTTGCAATAAGTCGTTCGTAACCGCGCACGAACTCCAGCGTCTCCGTCCGCGCCTTTTCAAGATTGCGTTCCTCCTCATCCATATCCGATTTTTCCTCGGACAGGACATGCTGCAATTCCGCACGGCGCACGGCATTCATCGACGCACGGATGTCACTCACCTGATTGAGGCTTGGCAACCAGTTTCCCGTCAGCTCGCCCGTTTGCCCCACAATGCCTGCAAACATGTAATTCCCGTATAAACCAAGGCCCAACATCAGCGCGAGAAGCGCACCGAATGTCACCGTAAGTTTTAAAGACAGTTTCATGACCGGTTCTCCTTGCACAACACACGCGATGCGTTTCCTGTCCATCGTGTCCACATGGACACATTGCGCGCCCTGCTCATCCGCAAGCATGTCCCGGATGCGGAGGAAACATTTCCGGTTCGCATACTCGCAACAAGCGTAGTTATTCGATATTAGATTCTTGGCAGCATTCAGTACGCACACGTAGCGCCGCAAGCGGATGCGGCAAAAGGCGAAGGGCATGTCCGCAGGCAGAAGCCCACCAACTGTCGCCCTTGCCCTGTCCGATTCCCGTCAGGATGCGCACCTTGAGGCACTGGCTCGGGTGACGGCCCGGCGCCTCTGCTTGACGGAGACGACACATCGCGCGACCCTGCATCAATGGCGGAAGACCACGTCCCGGCTCCGCCGCGAGACACGCACGGAGGTTCACCATGCCCCACATGATCACCTCGGGCGTCCGCATGACGCGGCGCGCCCTGCTGGCTGCCCTGACCCTGCTGGGCGGCACGCTGGCCGTGACCGGTTTGCCCGGCCCGGCCGGGCGATCTGCCGGAGAGACTGGCGAAGGACTGGGGAGTTTGGCACGGCGCGCCCTGCGCCCACTGCATACCGGAGAAGCCCGCGCCGCACGGGGTGCCGTGCCCCTGCCGCCGCCGGACATCTCCGGCGCGGCGGGCGGGACGGGGAACAAGCCGCTGATGCAGGCTCTGGCGGCGCGCGCCTCCACCCGGTCCTTCCGAGATGACGCCATCCCCGACCAGGTGCTGGGCAACCTGTTGTGGGCCGCGTGGGGCGTCAACCGCCCTGACGGGCGCCGCACCGTGCCCACGGCCCAAAACCGCCAGGGCATGGAGGTGTATGTGGTGCGCGCCGACGGGGCCTGGCGCTATGACGGCGTTGCGCACGCCCTGGACCCCGCCGCCGAAGGCGACCTGCGCCCCCTGCTGGCCCGCCAGTCGTTCGTGGCCACGGCCCCGCTCTCCCTCGTCTACACCGCCCCCGCGTCCGAAGATCCGATGTACGCGGCCATGCACGCGGGTTCCATGTATCAGGGAGCAGGGTTGTTCTGCGCGTCCGCCGGGCTCGGCAACGTGGTGCGCGCCAGCTACGACGAGGCCGCCCTGCACACGGCGTTGCGCCTGTCCGCCGACCGGCGCATCGTCATCAGCCAGACCGTGGGCTGGCCCGGAAACTGAAACCGCCCGCCGGAGGGAACGGCGGGCGGCTGGGGAGAACCAGAAGCTGTTCGCGGATTCGTGAGAAGCCGGAGCAACCTCCGGAACTGATTTGGCGGCTAGAACTTGTAGGTGACGCTGAGCCCCGCCATGTGGGCGTGCGCATCCTCGCGTTCCACTTCGTCGTAGATGTAGTCTGCCGGGCGGGCGTCGTAGTGGCGGTCGGTCATCCACAGGTAGCCGTAAAACACGTCCACCACCCAGTTCTGGTCCACCTTCCACCCGGCGCCCACGGTGACGATCTGCCGGTCGGAGCAGGGCACGGCGAAGTCCTCGTAGGAACCGTTGACGGGGCTCTGGTCGTAGACGTAGCCCGCGCGCAGGTCCACGCTGTCGGTCAGGGCGTATTCCGCGCCAAACTGGAAGCGCCAGGTATCGTTCCAGTCCTTCTTCTTGCTGACCGTGGGGTACGCGCCCATCAGCGGCGGATCGTAATTCATGGTCAGGGATTCGTAGGCGCTCCAGCGGGTCCATACCACGTCGGCCTCAAGGCTCAGGCGGTCCATCGGCTTGACCATCACGCCGAAGGTGATCGACTCGGGCAGGGGTTCCGTGCCGGAAATGTCCCCGCTGGCGGGCGCGGGAACCGCCCCCTTCTGCGAAAAGTCCACGTCGCCATTCACCTTCAGGTCGATCTGGCTGCGCCAGGCCAGGCCGAAGGCCAACCAGTCGTACGGCTTGTAGCGTGCCCCGGCGTTGAGGCCGTAGGCCCAACCGTCGGCGTCGATGTCCTGCTCCACGTTCACCGGCGGCTGCAAGGTGGACTTGTACATGAAGCGCAGATAGGTGGCCTCCACCCCCACGGCCAGGGAGAACTGGTCGGAAAACTTCATGGCCAGGTTGGGGTTGAAGGTAAGCGACTGGATGCCCGCGTACGAGCAGTTGTAGCGTCCGGCCCAGCTGTCGCCGCCGCTGTAGTCGGTGCCCAACCCCACGCGCGAAAAGACGCCGAACCCGAACCAGTAGTGGTCGTTCAACTGTTGGGTGTAATAGGCGGTGGGCAGCCCCCAGATGGCGTCGGAAAATTCGCGGTCCTGCACGGCCGGGCTCTTGAAGTCCATGGTGGCGCTGGGCTTGATGGCCGTGGCGCCCACCTGCACCTGCGCCCCCGGCAGGTCGGTGATATTGGCAGGGTTGTAGGCCACGGACGAGGGATCGGCATCGCGGGCCACCATGGCCCCGCCCAGCGCGGTGCCGCGGGCACTCCATTCGTAGACGGCATAGCCGGAGGCGTGCGCGTGCAGCGGCAGCAGCAGCGGAACAAGGACCAGACACAGCAGGAACAACGGTTTACGCATGACAACTTCCCGTACTTGCAGAATATGCCCGCCGAATGTTGACAGGACGTCGGGAGTGTAGCAGGCAGGAATACAGCGTCAATGAACATCGAAATGTTTTTTATTCATATTCCATGAATGCCATGCCGTGCCATTCAACCGTGGTGAACCCATGGCCAGGGACGAACCCATGGCCAAAGACGAACCCATGACCGGGGACGAACACATGACCAGCACCGACCTCGCCGCATTCTATGCTCCCCGGCTGGATGCCATGGACACTCCCGCCCTGCTGCTGGATGGCGATGGCGGCGTGCTGTACGCCAACAAGCTCGCCCGGTTGTCGCGCGGTGCGGGAATGGACGTGGGGCCCAGCCCCGAAGCGCCGACTGCCCCCAAGGACATGCCCGCACCTGGCGGCCCGTCCCCTGCCCATGGCTGGCTGCAGGAAGAGGTGCCCCCCGTGCCCGAAGACGGCGTGCCGGTGCGCGAAAGCCGCACCCGCATCACCCTGCCCGACGGCGCGGGCATCCGACAGATAAGCTGGACCTGTGTGGCGGTGCCCGTAGCGGGCACGGATGGCGAAGGGAACGCGCACGAGGGGAAGGGCGCAAGAACGGGCATGCCTGCGGAGGCGGGCGACAATGCGGACGACCGCGGAGGCGGTAATACCCCCGCTCCCCGGCTCCGCACCCTCTATCTGGCCTGGGGCAGGCTGCGCACCACCGAGGGGGGGCAGGAAATGGGGTTCACCATCCTGCCGAGCGGGGTGATCCAGGCAGTCAGCCCGGCGCTGTGCGCCATCTGCGGCTACACGCGCGACGAACTGGTGGGCCGGTCCGCGCGGGAGTTCTACTTCACCTCCACGGCGCGCAAGCGCATCGTCAGCCAACTCATCAAGCGGGCGGAAGTGGAAAACGGCGAGGTTACCCTGCGCCGCAAGGACGGATCGCCCCTGACCCTGTGGTACACGGCGGAATCCATACGCGATGCTGCGGGCCGCATGGTGGCCTACAGCGGCTACTTTCAGGAGCGCCCGTTTGCCTTTTCGTCCAAGCTGGCCAGCGATTTTTCGCGCGTGGTGGACGCCCTGCCGGGCCTGGCCTGGGTATGCGGGCGCGACCTGCGCATCGTGGCCGTCAACGACGCGTACCTTGCTGCCTATGGCCGCACGCGCGACGAGGTGATGGGCCGCACCGAATACGAGTTCCTGCCGCCGGAACTGGCCCGCTACCCCGTAGAGGCCGCCCTGAAGGTGTTCGAGGAAAAGCAGGAACTGGAACACCCTGCGGTGCCGCATCTGCTGGACCCGGCGGTGTGGTACCGGGTGATCCGGCGGCCCATCTTCGACGACAACCGTCAGGAGGTCATCGGCCTTTTGGGCATTGCGCAGGACATTTCCGCCAAGGTGGTGCAGGAAAACGCCTTCATCGAGCAACTGCACGCCCACCAGGGCGACGTGGTGGTGGTGACCGACGATCAGGGGCGGATATTGCGACGGTCACGCCAGACGCTGACCCCGGCCATCTTTGGGCGGCAAGAGCCGTACGACGCCTATACCCTGGACATGGGGCCGGTGCTGGACCTGCTGCACGCGGATGACCTGCCCGCCGTACGCCAGGCCCTGCTGCGGGCCATGCGGGAGCACCGCGAGCAGCACTTCGAATGCCGCATCCGCAACCTGTCGGGCAGCTATTCCACGGTGCACTCGCGGCTGGTGTACAACGACACCATCTACGGCGAACCGCGCGTATACGTGGTGGCGCGCGACGTTTCGGGAGAGGTGGGACTGCGGCAGGCCCCCATGGTGCTGGAACGCCTGAAGGAGGCGGCGGGCGCGCGCACCGACCGCGAACTGGCGGGGTTCCTGAACGTGTCCGCGGCGTCCATCTCCAACGCGCGCAAGAACGGACGCATCCCGCCGGACTGGCTCATAGATGCGGGATTAAGAACGGGGAGGTCGATTGATTGGCTGGTGCGGGGGATCGCGTAGGGAGGAGCGAGGCGGGGCCTGTCGAAAAAGATGGGCGCGCTACGCGCAATTGGCTGGGTGAAACGAACCGTCAACGCCTGCCCGCGTCATCCCCAGGCTGGAACATCCGCTTCCGATGCCCCCGCGAATGCGGCCCGCAGCTGTTCCGTTGCCGGGGCCTACCCTGCACCCCGTTCGCCCCCGCCGGCGACACGGCGCAGCAGGGCATACGTGGCATCCGCCATCAGGCGCACGTCATGGTGCTCCAGCACGTGATTCCTTGCGCCAACCGCAAGCGCCGCCCGCAGGGCAGTATCGTCCGCCAGCCGCAGCAGGGCGTTTGCGGCGGCACGCGCGTCATGCTCCGGGTACAGCAGCCCCGTCATGCCATGGATAACCACATCGCGGTTGCCCACCACATCCGTCACCACCGGAGGCAGACCGTGCGCCATGGCCTCCAGCACGGCCAGCGGCATACCTTCCCAGCGCGAAGTGGAAATGTAGCAAAGCGCCCCCGCGAACAGCGCCTGCGGCTCAGGCATGGCCCCCGCACATTCCAGAGCGTCGTCCAGATGCCGTGCCCGCGCCAGGGCTTCCACGACTTCGCGGCCGGGGCCGTCGCCCACCACCACCACGTGAAAGTCGCCAAGCCTGCCGTCGCGTTGCAGCGCCTCAAGGATATCGACAAGAAACTCACTGTGCTTCTGCATGCCGAAGCGGCTTATGGAAACGACCCGGTACGGAGGGACAGCCGGCAGCGAAACGGGCACCTCCGGCACGGCCACCCCGTTTTCGATCAGGCGCAGCCTTGCCTCGGGCATCAGCCCTTCTTCCAGTATCTGCGCCCTCTCCCCCCGCGACACTGCCACGCCTGCGCGCGTGAGCAGCGACATGCCCTTTTCCGCAATGCGATACAGCCACCTCTTCAGTGGGCCGTACTCCTTCATGTGCACCCCATGAAAGGTGTGTACGCAGGCAAGGCCGGTCAGCAACGCGAGCAGACGTGTATACAGTCCGGCACCCTTGCCGTGGGAGTGCAGCACGGCGATGCCGTGTTCCCGGCAGAACCTTGCGAGCCCGAAAAGGCTGGCGCACCGGAATGCCCGGTGGGGCAGCACGAACACGTTGGCCTCACCCACCAGCGAGCAGTATCTTCCGTGGTAGGGATAGTCGGCGGGACACGCGACACATGCCTCGAAATCTTCAGGCAAATGCCGCAGCAACTGCCAGAGATGTTCGGGGCCGCCTCCGAAGTCCGCGCGCAGGGACACGAAGAGCACCCGGATGCCGAAGCTGCCAGTTGCGGGACGTTCCATTGCGATGGCTCCTGCGGTTACTTGCGCTTGTCCATGACGGACCAGCGCTTCCGGAATGCGCGCACCCCCTCGTCGCACCCGTATTTTTCCAGAAGCCTGCGGGTCTTCCCCCGCAAAAGCTGCAGACAGAAATATGCCCTGTTCTTCAGCGGAGCCGGGAAATGCCGACCTTTCGCACGCAGCACTTCGCCCAGCGCCGCCGTCCAGTTCACGTCCGACGCCCCACCAAAGCGCATGTTCGCAAGCACGGCGTTTTCTACGGATCGGAACCGATAACCGGCCGCAAGAATGCGCAACATCAGTTCGTAATCCATTGCGTACTTGTACGTCACATCAAAACCGCCCACGGCCTCATACACGGAACGCCGCACAAACACGGAAGGATGGTTGATGGTCATCTCACGCCGCAACGCGCTCTGGTTCGGGTAGTACACCTCTTTTCGCGCATCACCATCCCAGTACCGCACTGCACCGTGTACGACATCCGCATCACCTGCTGCATGCACAATTGTGGAAACGGTGTGTGGCTCGTACCAGTCATCCGCATTAAGAATCCCCACCCACTCGCCCCGGGCCATCGCGATGCCCTTGTTGAACGCATCCGCTATACCGTTGTCGGCCTCGCTGATCCAGCGCGTCACAGCCGGGCACGCGGCTATCCGTTCAAGGGTGGCATCCGTCGAAGCGCCGTCAACGACGATGTACTCCACAGGCGCATACGTTTGCTCGGCAACGCTTTGCAACGTGCGGCCAATTGTTGCCTCCGCGTTGCGACACACGGTAATCACGGTCACCAGCGGGGCCATGTTCATATCCAAACTCCACAACAGGCATCATATCGTACACAACCGGCGCTGTGGCGCAGACGCACGGGGCGCCCCTGCGCGACAGTGCACGAAGTGCATCACTCATTATAATGAGAAAAATTCCTTGCCATATTTTTCGTACGCATGACATCCAAAAGGCGTTTTTCCCGCCGTCATCGCATCCAGCACTTCCGGAAAGCGTTCGAACGAAAAAAAAGCGGCAATATATGGCGGCGCAACATTCTTTCTTCCCATGAGCGACAGTGCCCGAGCGTACAGCATGTCCTCATTTCCAGACATGTGCGTGCAATACCAAAGCGGGCTGACACGGCAGACACCCATGCAACAGACGTGCAAAACGCGCTTCACGAATGCTCGGAAACGATTCCTTGCAGGCAATTGCACCGCAAGAAAGCCATAGTTCCACTTTATTGCCGCAGGAGCGCCGTCAAATATGTCCAGGAATGTACGGACCCTGCGCAAGGAAAAACCGCCATTTCCGGCAAATGGCAACATCTCGCCCCTGTCCGTGAAGAAAGGGGCGCCGACATACGCGTAGCCCCTGCAACACCAGTCGGAAAGCTCGTCCCGAAACACCCACGCATCCAGTTGATAGACGAGAATGTACTCGTACGCCTTGAACCGGCGATAGAAATCCGGCGTCAGCATCAACCTGTTATATGTCGCCACGCTACGAAAACAGGCGTCGGGAAAACGGACAGCCTCGATCCGCCTTCCGTGCTCGGCGGCCAACCCGACATACAGCGAAATATCCAGGGACTCCGGGCAGACCAGTTTCAGGGGATGCTCCCCCAGGACGGCAAGACAGCGCTCGTAAGAGGCCCGCTCTCCCTCGGGAGGCGTTGGCAAGTAGGCGATGATGGCAACAGCGCACTGCATGGAACTACCGCAGGGACGCAGGAGGAAGGTTGCGCAGTTCCCGCAGCTTGCCATAGAGCGCGAGAGCCCTTTCCGGCCCCAGCAACCTGTAGAACAGATACGGAAGCGTTCCCTTGAGCACGGCGGGGATATGGGGCCACATTCCCTTCAGGCCGAAGCGCCTGCCCATGACCAGCGCGAACTCGTACCGGAACCGCAGCACGTTCCGCAGGCTGCTCGTCGCGCCGCCGACGCCCATCCGGGTGACGGGAAGTCCCAACCGCATGCCGTCCGACGCATTCCGCCAGCACCGGATGACAAAGTCGTGGTCACCCGTGATCCTGTAGGCAGTGTCGAACCCCCCGGCCGCAACCACACGCGCCCGCTGGAACAACCCCGAATGCACGGCGGGCTCGCCAGCGCGCAAGCGTTCCGGGGCGCCCTCGTCCAGCCCGCGCTGCACGGCGATATCCTGCGCCCCGTCGCATACAACGACATCGCCCGAGGCAAAAAGGATCGTTTCCGGCACGCGGGCAAGCCGCTCCTTCACGGCGGCAAGCACGCCCTCGTCCACCAGCATGTCGTCTGCCCCCAGGAAGATCACCCACTCGCCGCGCACTCGCGCAAGCGCCCTGTTCCATGCGTCATAGATGCCGCTGTCCGCTTCGCTCGCGACGGACAGAGCCGGAAGGCTCGTACGGTGCCGCTCCAGAATCGCAAGCGTTTCATCGCGGGACGCACCATCCTGAACCAGCAATTCGAAGTCGCGGCACGTCTGGGCCGCAAGCGAATCCAGCAGGTGAGGCAACGTCGCAGCCGCATTGTACGTTGCGGTGATCACCGTGAAAAACACATCAGACGACATTCTGCCCACCGCCACGCCGTTGTTCGAGAACACGTTCGTAGAGATCCGCGTAACGCCTCGCCAGGACCGGGAGCGAGTATTCGCCAACGGCCTTGCGCCGTGCCGCTCCGGCCATGCGCGCGGCTGCCGCGGGTTCATTCACTATCCGGGCAATGGCATGCGCCAGCGACGCCGCATCCGCAGGTGCGGCCAGAAGCCCCGTCACGCCATCCTCAACCAGATCGGGCAGCCCCCCCACCGAAAAGGCGGCCACAGGCGTCCCGCACGCCATGGCCTCCATTACCGTGTTGGGAAAATTCTCCTGCCGGGACGGGCAGACGAAAACGTCGGCCGCGGAATAGGCCAGGGCAAGCGTCACGGTATCGTGCAGCCTGCCAAGAACGTGCACGGGGCAGGGAAGCGTTGTCCCCAGCGTTGCGGAACCGAAGACGACAGCGGAAAAGTCCGCCATGCCCATGCCCCGCAACCGGTGCAGCGCATCAAGCAGAAGATCGAACCCCTTGTTGCTGTCGCCAGTGGCGAGCAGCGCGCCGAAGAGCAGCAGCTTCCCGTCTTGTGGCAGCCCCAGCAGGGCACGCGCCTGCTCCCGGGGAATGGGCCGGAAAGCGTTGACATCGAGCCCGTTGGGAATGACCTCGACCGGGCAATCGCCCAGCATGCCGCTTTGCCGCGCTCTCTCCGCGTATTCCCTTGACGGGCTCACGATGAAGGGACGTATCCGCCTGATGGCACGACGCTTCCACCACCAGTGCAGGCGCGAAATGTCCGCCGCCGTCGAACTGCCGAGTTCAGGGCAGTGGCCGCACATGCCCCGATAGCGCGTGCAGCCTGTCGAGGTAAAATGGCAGCCCCCGGTAAACGGAAAGGTGTCATGCATGGTCCAGACCACGGGGCCGCACAGACGCCCCAGCGAGAAGGGCGTCAGAAAGCCCTCGCCCACCCAGTGCAGGTGCAGGATGTCTTTCGGCAGCACGTTGAGACGGGCATGGTTCCATGAGGGCGTTACGGAAAACGTGGTATGCGCGGGGTATTGCGGACGGGAATAGACGGCATCGAGAAGATTGTCTTCAAGCCGCAACACAAGCGGTCGCAACACCCTGCGGGACAGCTTGCCCCCGAGCAACGAGACGTTCGGCGCCTCTCCCTCCTTGGCCAGCACTGCAACGCGAGAATCGCTCCCCTGCGCCAGCAGAGCCCCGTGCAGGCGCATTGCGGCCATGGACGCGCCACCGGCGACGTCCTGCGTGGTAGCGTGCAGTATCCTCATCGGACGATCAGGTTCCTTCCGAAAAAAATGCGCCAAACCTTGTTGACGATGCGAGTTGCAAGGCCGGGCATTGCGTAGACCTTACGAAATGCAACCAGTATCCTGTCGTCAAAAAATATATGTTCCGGAAAACGTCTGGCCTCATGGCCATCTCCCAATGCTGAGATAAAACGACTTCCGTTCTCTTTAAAGTGTGTCCCCGAACCATCTAAACCAATATTTGCCGTATACGACCTCACTGGATATACAGTAACTGCATGCTGCTTGAACTGAGCATAACAAATCTGGATATCCCACGTATTGATCCTACCGGAACGCTGTGCATCCAGCATATACTGCAGATCACTTCCGCACGCAGCAAAGGCATATTTCAGCCTTTTTCCCGTGCGAAAACATCGTAATCGCTGAAACCCAAGTCTATCTTGTTCCATCTGTCACGCCAGATTGCCCAGCCCCACGAGCCGTTTCTGGGCATAAAAAAACGCCATAGGGATATTTCTTGGAAACCTGGAACAAAGAAGAAGGCGGGCGCCATCCGGTGATGGAGAATACAGCAGGCCTGTCTCTGTAACGCTCCAGGCACGCATTGAAATAGGAAAGTGTTTTCGAGGAACAGGCCGTGTCGTCCTCAAAGATGACGGCAGCATCATGACGTTCAAGCGTTTCCGAAATACCACGTCGGAAAGATTCGCAAGGACCAAGATTTTTCACTCGTTCAACCACGGAGACGGATCGGAACCCATCAATCTCACGGCACAAAGCGCGCACCGCCTCAACATTTGAAATGAAGGCGTCATCTCTAGGCGCGTCGCCGCAAACATACAGGTCGGACACGGTGGCAAGGTTATTTTCTCGCAGCGACTGAATAGTCTTACGAAAATGATCCGGACGATTATACGGAAACACAATTATTGGCGCAGGCATGAGTTCTCCAGAACGACGACCTTGTGGCCCTTGAGTATTAAAAGCACTTCCGGATCCCGCGCGGTGAAACGAATTCAGATTTGATCATTTAATAGAATATCTCTACTCGTTAGTCTCCAAAAAACTCCGGTGAACACCACCTTCCTAGTCATGACACAAAGTTTTTTTCAAAACACACCGAGCCATGCGCCCCCAAAACCTCATCCTGCTTTGCGAAACAAACCGCACAAAAGGCATGACCCGCCAAATAACCTTCAATGGCGCGTATGACAGGCACTGTAAAAATGAGTATTGCAACACTGGCTCAAACATCCTTGTCGCAACAAGGCTCGTAGCCACGCTGGCTGCGAACAAAGTGTTCAACCAATTAACAACATCCTCCAGCCTTGATTCGCGCATCGCTTCTGCGTACCTGCCCAGAGACAGTGCCTCATGCAGTCTCAGCTCCCTGTCGGAAGGTTTAATTCCAAGTCGCTGAACATTACGCCGTAGAATTTCCACGTGCCAAGGCAGAAAATAATCAGAGGGATGCGTCCTGTACCGCAGTAGTACCACCGGCAAATTGTGAAACCGGAGACCGTGATCAAGAATCATGCGAGACCAGAGTTCGTAATCTTGGGCCCGTGCGAAGGCCGGGTCGTACTGAACGCGTTGCAGTGCCGCGGTACGCGCCATAACCGTGGGGTGGGCTATCGGATTAAAAAACAACAGGCTGGCGGTGATGGCTCCATGCTCAACCGGTCTCCGTCCGATGCCGACACTTACACCGAAACACTCGATCCACGCGCCGCAAACAGAAATTTCTTGATGGCGTTCCAAAAAATGCAACTGCCTCGCAAACCGACTCGGCAGGGCGATATCGTCCGCATCCATACGGGCAATATAGGGCGTTTGCACTAAGGGCAGACATTCATTCAAGCTCGCAGCCAGCCCGAGACTCGCTTCATTGCGAAACAGCCGGATACGGCTGTCCCTATCAGCATATCTAGCTAAAATTTCGAAAGAGGCGTCAGTGGATGCGTCATCAATGATGAAAAATTCAAAACCCGTGAACGTCTGCCCCAAGATGCTCTCTACCGCTTCACACAGCCAAGCGTCACCATTATAGACAGACATCAGCACAGTAACAGCAGGCAATGTCATAGCCGTACCCAAGCATATGGAGAAGGGTTGTCATATTTTCTTCTTTCATCAGCAAACCACCGATTGGGCGCACAGATAACCCCATTCCCACCTGAAAGCCAAGCCCCCCACCAAGAAAAAGAGCTATTCGCGATAACATGGTGCGTGCATAGACTCATAAGATGCATATCATAACAAGGAGCATCAACATGCGCCTGAAAATCCAAGACAACAGAAGACATGCCGCGTGTATCAAAATTTTCACGCACCCAACCTGGGTCATCACTAAAAAGAAACAATTCCGGTGCGGAACCAATTTGTGCTGCAATTACTTCTAGCGCAGCATAATAATAGTCCAAAACACACAGGCCGTGCCACTGAAAAGTCGAAGGATTGGAGACGTAATCGCCTCTGCGAATATGCACGGCCACAGCATGACGGGAGCCACGAATATGGCCAGCAACCTCCTTGACCACACCAGAAGGCAAGGGAGGAAAACCAAAATCATGCCGTATGATCTCGGCAAAGCCGCTGAAATAACGTTCGTTTTGCCAGTAACCCAAAAGATATGCGGGCGAAACAATTTGCTCAAAGCCTTCCCAATACCCAAAGTGGGGCTCTACATAATAACTCTGGGCATAGCGACGGGGCCAACGTAACAGGCGAGCAAAAAAACTGCCGGGGGCATAAATCAAACTCTCACATTCACGCCCAGTTGCCTCGACTATGTTAATATTTGGAAACGCATCGAGCATAAAGCGACGAGGCGTAGCGCCACAGGGGACAGAGGAAAACCAAGACAGATCAAGCTTCAACTCAACACCAAGACGCGAGGCCAGTGCCCGCCCGGCAGCATACTGAAACATCTGGTTCCCTAGTCCGCCGCGAATGGCAGCGACAACCACATGGGAGGTCATATGCAACCTCTCAGAAAATGATATACTTTCTTTAATTGCTCTCTTAGCGTAGGGGAGAGACACCTGATAACGGAGTCAAGACGCTTCCTAAATCCTACTCCGATGCAGCATGCGTCTTTCTTGTTAGAATTTTCTACGTAGGCATCGTGAATTAACTTGGTAAACCTATGCACATGATTGATGAAATCCGACCACGAAACGGTTTCAGCATGCTTTAACACATATGCCAAATGCTTCTCTTTCGTCGGAATAGTTTCAAAATATTCTATATACTCCAAATACCGGATAAGAAGATCATCAAGCTGTGCTGGGAAAAAAATTACCTTTCCATCAATAATCTCACTTATTTTATTCGTCAAAGCATGTGCAGTAAACCCAGGCTTGACATGAATCCTGCTAAGAAACGCAAAAGAATCAATCAGGTCGAAACGGACAAAAAGTACATTTTCCATGAACACATCAATGTGCGTGTGCCCTGCTCTCCGCTCGACCTGTATAGAGTAGGCATCGACATCTGCTTGCAGAAAATGCTCTACAAAAATCTTCTCCGCGTTATCCCTATCTTCAACAAGGAGGTCAACATCTCCTCCAAAGCGAATTTCTGGAAAAACATCCGAACGCCGTAGAACAACATAATTATCCAGCAATGACAAATACTCAAGAATATCAATATTCATTACACAATTACCGCCGGAATGGTTTGAACCCCTTTCGCCAACGCAACTGAAGCCCTGTGCACTCCGTCCAAAAGAGCATAGTTGTCCCCGCTGCGGCGAACAAGGACCGGATTCTTTCTTAGCAATCTCACAATATCGACCAATTGCAGTGCTGAATACTTCCTATGGGAATAATGATCGCATAAATATGTGTATTGAAACTCCTCTAGGTATTTTTTGTAGATATCAGGCACGGTAACACCCAAATATTGCGGCGTCTCTTCAAGCCGCACAAAACGGCTCACCACATGACCTTCATCGCGGAACAAAATATTGGCCCGTAAAGAGGCTAACGGCAGGCTGGTAAGTCGATACTTTCCCGTCCACTGAATATGGTGAGGCATTGCAAATGGCACCTCTCTTTCAAAAATACGAATACCATCAGCATAACCTAGCAGCTTTAGCATGTAATCCGTTTGACTTTCGTTGTCAGTTCCATGAATTACATGATCATGCCCCGTGCTTCCGTCAGGATTGCGCGGATTATATTTCTCGCGAAAATAGCGCTTAAATGTGACCATCTTGTCAGCTTGCCACGCTCGAAAGGCCCCTGACCCCATAACTCTACCGTCTGTATTATGACATTTAACAAAAATAAAAAGCGCGTTACCTGGCAGTAGCTTCAAATACCGAATCTTGTCATACAAATGCTCTAGGGGATAAGTATCACACCCGTACACTTTCAAAATGAATGTTTCTGGAGAAAATCCTCGCACCATTCTCGCCATAAGAATAGTCCAATCGGGGTCATCCTCAAGCTTAGCAATTATTTCATCAACATACCGCAATCCATGCGCCCAGACAACGACACACATATACCTGAACAGACTTGGAAGGACGTTCACAACATTAACTCCATAACGATAATCCTTTTCGCGACACAGGCTATTAATAACAAGCCCATCACGCCAGTTACCCACCTTATTTATACATACTAGACTTAACAAAAATTGTATTTGTAAAATCTTTATAGATAACAACATAATCGCACGCAAGAATCGAACTATACAATTCTCTTAAATCATTATGAAGCTGCTTGTAATTTGGTGAAACATCGTGAAGCTCAACAATCATCATTGAAGGCTTCCATTCATTCAAGGAAAAACTTTTAAAAACATCTACTTCATACCCTTCTACATCAACAACCAGCAGATCGAACCCTGGAACAATATTTTCCTTAACTAAAACATCTTCAAGTCGCATCAAAGAGACAACTTCAGTATCTTTACATGATGCATATTTTTTGGACCATTCCATATTGTTCAGATTTTCATAACTGCATTTATCGAGTGTAGACAAAGGACCAAGGGAATGAATTTCTTTATCTCCAGAGATTGATGCTATGCCCGTATGGATAACCTTTGTACTTGCATTCTTAGCATGTCGCGCAACGCACTCTTCAAAATGTGAAGCAATCGGCTCAATGTAAAGCCCCTTCCACCCAATGTCAGCAAGACAAGAGGTATTGCTTGCATACTCCCCATCGAATGCACCTACCTCCACAAAAACGCCGTCACTCTTCTCTCCCCAAAAAAGCTCATAAATATCACCCAACCTGGGAACCTGACATGTTCCACTAACAGGATAGAAAGAATGACGCGAGTGTTTACACATTTCCCCTGGGATGGCAGTGCACCTCAACAAGCAAGACATTATTTTTTTTAACATGTCCCCTCACATATACGTTTAATGAACCAACTTCCACTCCACTCTTGGAGCAAGCATCCCGCCTCTCACAGAAATCCAGAGCAGATTTGTGCGAACATTTTCTACTGAAAAAGACACCCTAGGTGTTAAATCATGCCTTGGAGGGAAAAACTATTTCACGTTACAACACTCACCTTCGGCATGCCACCCAGTCTCTTTCCTGGTTTCCTACGACTCCACATACACATACTGACAAGCTGCGGTGTCACCGGAAAAAACAATTTACCCACTCCACCAGCAGCGATGTGGAGCATAGTGCAGAAATTACACTCATATTGTGGCCCACAAACACAATTGTCCGCCCCCCCCTTCTCTGCTAACAACCTCCAAGCACCATTCGCGCCATAAGAATAGCCCGTTCGGGGCCATCCTTAAACTTATCAATTATTTCACCAGCATGCCGCACTCCCTGCGCTCAGGCAACGACACACATATCCCGAAACAGACATGGAAGCCTTACAACTCCAGAAACCTCCACCGTGTTACCGTATCGGTTTATCGCCATATAACTCCCTGCGGATCAATCTCCACTGCTTTCGAAAAAAACGCTGTCGAAAATAAGCACGAAGCAAAGCTAGGGAAGCAATAGGATATCTCCCCCAAGGCTTAGGACCAGTAAAGTGAACGACCTTAATCTGCTCCTTAAGTAACGATAATCTCTGATCCCAAACGTTACCCAGCCGATAATTATATTCGTGGCCCAGCACTGTATATCTCAATCCATACGTTGCTATAACCGCAGCAAGCAAAGATTGATCCACTGCGATAAGCAAATCTTTTAGATTGTCATAGCAAAATTTAGCCTTTGCACAGAGATCGTACCCATCAGCCCACGCATTATTCCAAAACACGACACCTGTATTAGGATTTACCAGCGACTCGATGCTGCTTATTTCAAAATCCTGACCATGCACTCGCTTGAGAAATTCATGCAGTCGAATCCGGTCAGTGAAATTTAAAAAAATGGATTCCTGATTGGCAATACCTGCAAAGTTATGAATTTGCCGAACAATCGCATCAAGATCAAAGGAACGCAGACATATAACATCTGCGTCAAGCCCTATAGAATATTGATACCCAGCCTTATACAACAGACTTGGCCCCTCAAGCATTGCATAAACAATCGGAGGCCACTTGGGTCTTATTGTTGAAAAATTCCTATACCACTCACCATTGAGTACGCCTATCGAATGCTTCTGCAGCAATCCACGGTTTTCACAACTTAACCCCTCTTCGTCAGTAACAATAAAAGCATCCAAACCTGGGAAAAATCTACGAAAAGATTGGAGCGCTATCACCGCATATTCAACATAATTATTGTCCGTTGTAACATACGCTCCGACCCGTGAGGACTCACGCTTTAACACATCACGCCTCCTTTAAAGACAGGCAGGTCGCATCAGGCAACAACAGTCCACCAAACAGCATCATCACCAGTATTGATTTTACCAGCTATACTCTCTTCAACCGCTCTCCTAACACCAGGGAATGCAGGGGCATCTATATCATGCCCCGCCAAAACACCTCCAAGCCGTACCTTTCGCTTCCATATTAGAATATCACGCTTAACATACTCATAGCTATGATTTGCATCTATAAAAACAAAATCCAAAGACTTATCAGGAATTCTGTCGGCAACATCCTCGGAAAATCCGTGGCAAACTTCAACCTTACCGCCAAAAAATGAAACACGATCCTCACAGATTTTTTTATCGACAGAGAGATTGGAGTTTACTTTACTGTCACCAGACGAAATGTAACCATCGTACGCCGCCCACGAATCAATTAAAAAGCACTCTTTGACTGTAGACAAAAGTCGCAAAAAACCGGCGCTGCTATGCCCACGCCAGACTCCAACTTCTGCCATCCTCTCCACTCGCACGCCGAGTCCTAACACCACCTTAGACAAGACGATAGCTCGAACGGGAATGTCGCTTAGCAAAGAGGGATATAATCTTTGCAGCAACTTCAGCATGAACCACCTAATTCTTAATTTTGCACAGCCACACATCGCAGAACTCCTCGCAGACATTCTCTGCCTACCTGGCCAGCGAATCGGCTAGAATGTTTCGCCTAGCAGAACGCGCCCTTATGTGTTGAATCCACTGCCCCGTCTTTACCTATCACAATATTCGATCTGCTCAGCAGCGTGTAATGACTCCCTATATTCAGCCAAGACCGCGACACTTTCACCAGCCGCACGCACACTGCCTTTATCAAGCCAAATTACATGGTCACATCCTTCAACCGTAGTCAAACGGTGAGCGATAATAATCATTGTAACTTGACTCCGTAACGACAGTATCGTTTCAATAATCGCTTTTTCGTTCTTCATATCAAGCGCACTTGTTGCTTCATCAAAGATAATGAGTTCAGGTGAAGCATATAAAGCTCTTGCAATGGCAACTCGTTGCGCTTGGCCACCAGAAAGACGCGTACCTCGGTCACCTAGAATTGTGTCGATTCCATCCTCTAAGTCGTCCACAAAATCGAGAGACGCCATACGACAACATTCTAAAACACGCTCCCTGTCAACATCCTCTCCCCAGCACACAAGGCCTATGTTCTCTGCTAGAGATGCATCAAAAATATATGGGGCTTGGGCGACATAACCTACATACTGAAGCCATGTCGAAAAATTCTCCCTGCACAGAGGAACACCATCAATACGTACACTTCCGGAATTCGGCTGAAGTAGACCCGTCAGCAAGTTCACAAGAGTGCTTTTTCCTGAACCCGAAACGCCAACAATGCCAATAGTTGTTCCTTTTGGCATTACCAAGCTTACATCGCGAATTGCGGGTGCAGTCGCACCTGGGTATTGAAATGTTACCTTGTCAAACACAATGCTGCTCTGATACGAAACGGAAGACTTATCGGCCACTTGTGAATACAGCAACGACGGTTCCATAGTCTTCTCAAGCTCAAGAAGCTGTGCAACCGCATGCAGATACGGCCCCCCTTGTCGCATGACCACAATGGAATCCACAAGCCTGCTGGCCACAGGCAATCCGCGCCATGCCGCCGCAGCCACAAACCCCACAATTCCTGAAATTCTATGTATGTCTAAGTGTTGCACAAAAAGCAAATAGAGCATGACACACAACAACGACCCAACTCCCAAGCTTTCTAGGCAAGCAACCGGGACCCTCTGCCATGTTTGAGCGTGAACCTTAGCCCGACGGTAAGCAGATAGCCCATTCTCATAAGAAGCTAAAAGCTCAGCATCCCGCCCATAAAGCCGCATTTCCTTCAAACCGTGGAGCGCAAGGTGGGTAATCTTGTGTACAGTGCTGTCCGCCCCGAATGAGGCTTGAGAAAGTCTATCTAAAGAAACCCGGATAGTTTTCATAATGACAGCCCCTCCCCCCCCCAACACACCCAAAAGCATCAGTGATGTAACCGGTGAGACAGCCATCAACCCCGCAAGCAGCCCCCCCATCAGCAACACATTTGCAAATATCTGCAAAGCGGCAAGTACAGACAGCGACAACTGATTGCTGGCGTGAAGCCCAAACCGCAAATCCGACACCCCAGTACGCATGATCCACATATATGGAGCACGCAGATAAAACCTAAAAACCCGCTCCTTAGCGACTTTTCCTATAGATTCTGAAAAACTGGAAATGTTCCACTGCTGTATAATCAGCAAAATATTTTTCAAAGCGATTGCAATAAAAACAAAAACCAGAACTGCAAGCGCGAACAAACGGACATCTTCCCAAAAAGTAAAATTCGCATGCTGCCGAATCCATAGCATCGGGTTGTAGCTGTGAATAGTTTTCGGTGACCCAAAAACCATAGCAAGCAAAGATACAAGCCCGGCAATCAGCAACTCACACAACGCCATCAAGGCGGAGAGTAAAAGGAGGCTGAAAAAACGTTTTTTTTCTGATTTCGGCACAATACACAGCAATGCACGAAGAGATTGTAGCAATGAAGTATCTCCGTTCATGCTCCAGCCCCTATCTGGCCACAAAAACACGCATATGCTTTCGCCAAACCTTCTCCCATCCCTGTCCGCGCCTGCCAGCCCATTCCGTTCAGGCGGCTCACGTCCAACAGCTTTTGGGGCGTGCCATCGGGTTTTGTCGGATCGGTTTCTATCGCACCCGTGTAGCCCACAGCCCTAGCCACCAATTTCGCCAAACCCAAAACCGTTACGTCTTCACCGCAGCCCACGTTGATGTGTCCCGCTGCAGAATATTTTTGCATCATAAGAATGAGAGCATCCGCCAAATCATCCACGTACAGAAACTCTCGTCGTGCCGTCCCCGTACCCCAGATGGCCACTTCCGGCAGCCCCTTCTCCTTCGCTTCATGAAAACGCCGGATCAACGCCGGGATCACATGGCTGTTCTCCGGGTGGTAATTGTCGCCCGGACCGTACAGATTGGTCGGCATGGCGGAAATGGCATCAAACCCGTACTGACGCCGGTAGGCTTGGCACATCTTGATGCCCGCGATTTTGGCAATGGCGTACCACTCGTTGGTCGGTTCCAGGGGACCGGTGAGAAGGTACTCTTCCTTGATGGGCTGCGGGCACAGCTTGGGATAGATGCAGGAGGATCCCAGAAACAGCAGTTTCCTGCAGCCGTTGCGATATGCGGCGTCAATGATGTTCGTCTGAATAAGCAGGTTGTCGCGGATGAAGTCTGCGGGATAGGTGTCGTTGGCATGAATGCCGCCCACCTTGGCGGCCGCCAGAAACACGTATTCCGGCTTTTCCGCCGCGAAAAATCCGGCAACCGCATGCTGGTCGCAGAGGTCCAGTTCGGCGTGCGTGCGGAGAACGAGGTCATTGAATCCTTGCGCCTGCAAGGCGCGAACAATGGCACTGCCGACCAAGCCCCGATGGCCAGCCACATAGATGCGGCTGGCGGGCTGCATGGGGGGAGCCTTTCGCATCATTCACGCACCTCGTGTACATCGAACCCCGCCTGGATGCACAGGCTGTCACGCCGAGCCGCAGCGAAGTCCTCTTCCACCATTTCCTCGACAAGTTCACCGAACGTGGTGCGCGGTTCCCAGCCCAGCTTCTCCCGGGCCATGGAGGCGTCGCCGAGCAGCGTCTCCACTTCCGTGGGACGAAAATAGCGCGGATCAATGCGCACGACGACGCTGCCCGGCTTCAGCAACGGATTGCGTTCCATGGCCGCCAGCGTTTCCACCATGAACGCATCCTTGGTGGACGAAGCCTCGCCCTGCATCTGCCTGTCGAGCAGGGCCATCAGAACGGCCTTGTCGAAAGAGGCCACCCTGGCCACCTCTTCAACCCCGGCTCCCTCCCAGGACAGCGCGAGACCGAGACTGCGGGACGCTTCATCAATGAATTCACGCACGGAATGCTGTTCGCCCGAAGCGATGACGAAATCCTCCGGCGCATCCTGCTGAAGCATCAGCCACATCATCCGCACGTAGTCACGGGCATGTCCCCAGTCGCGCAGGGCATTGACGTTCCCCATGTACAGGCAGTCGTCCATGCCCAGAATGATTCGCGGCAGGGCGCGCGTCACCTTGCGGGTGACAAAGGTTTCACCCCGCAACGGCGACTCGTGGTTGAACAGGATGCCGTTGCAGGCGTACATGCCGTACGCCTCGCGGTAGTTCACGGTAATCCAGTATCCGTACAGCTTGGCGCAGGCATACGGAGAACGGGGGTAAAACGGCGTGGTTTCCTTTTGGGGCACTTCTTGAACCAGGCCGAACAATTCGGACGTGGAGGCCTGATAGATGCGGGTTTTCCTTTCCAGACCCAGAAGACGAACGGCTTCCAGCACCCGGAGCGTACCCAGCGCATCGACATCGGCGGTGTATTCCGGGGCTTCGAAGGAAACCTGCACATGGCTCTGGGCACCGAGATTGTATATCTCGTCAGGCTGAACCTTCTGAACAAGCCGGATGATGTTGGTACTATCCGTAAGATCGCCGTAATGCAGGAAGAACCGCTTACCCTTGACGTGCACACCCTGATAGATGGCATCTACACGCTGGGTATTGAACAGGGACGAACGGCGTTTGATGCCATGGACCTCATATCCCTTGTCGAGCAAAAAGCGCGCAAGATATGCGCCATCCTGACCTGTTATCCCGGTGATCAACGCTTTTTTCATATACCATGTTCCTTGTGCATTCCGTCTGACACAGCAACCCGGCACTACCCGGCGATTTCAGCACGCACGAGAGTCGACAGGAAATCTTCCTGTACCCGGCCCTGGCTCCGCAAGATGCCTGGCCGTGCAGTCCTTGCGGACTCAGCAGGCAAGCTGGCTGCAACCCGCTGCTTAGTGCAGTCGGCGAACGCTGCATACCCTCCGCCAGAACGGCGACGGGGCAGAAAGCAAGAAAGAGCGGCCATAGGTGCTGGCCGCCCTTCACGCGGACATGAAAAATTGCGTCTGGCGGAAGGGGAGGGATTCGAACCCCCGGTGGGGTTCCCCCCACAACGGTTTTCAAGACCGCCGCAATAAACCGGACTCTGCCACCCTTCCGCAATGTACTAGCGGGCAGTGCGCATCATGAGGGATGCACGGTTGCCCAGCCTGCCGGGCGGTTATGCCCTCCTCGCCGATGGTGGTCAAGGCTGTGGGAACGCGCACACCCTGTGCGTGGCGCCCGCCGCCCCGGCACAACATCCCGGCGCAAAGCATCCTGCCCATGCCGCGGGCGCAGTGCCAGCCCCCGCCGCCTGCACCTATGCCGCTCCGTTGCCCGCTGCCCCGTTCCGGCGACACTTCTGAATGTGCTTCAGCAGCAGGCTGCGCAGATTGTCGGAATTGATGGGCTTTCCGATGTAGTCGTCCATGCCCGCCGCCAGAAACTGCTCGCGGTCACCCTTCATGGCGTGGGCGGTCATGGCGATGATGGGCACGCCGCTGCTGGTGGCCATGCCCTGGGCCTTCCGCACCATGCGGGTGGCCTCCATGCCGTCCATGACCGGCATGGCGATGTCCATCAGCACCAGATCGAATTCCTGCTTGCGCAGCGCGGGCACCACTTCGCTGCCGTCCGTCACGGACTGCACCTCATAGCCTTGCTTTTGCAGAAATTTCTCGATGAACATCAGGTTCATGGGGTGGTCTTCCGCCACCAGGATACGCGCCCGGCATTCCGGCTCGGGCGTCTGCACCGGCGCGCGTGCGGCCTCCTCGCCTTCCAGGCGCGCCGTATCGAAGCGGGCCGTGAAGTGAAAGGTGCTGCCCTGCCCCGTCGCGCTGTCCACGCGGATGTCCCCGCCCATGAGCAGGGCCAGCCGTTTGCAGATGGCCAGCCCAAGGCCCGTGCCCTTGTGACGGCGCGACAGCGATCCATCCGCCTGCACGAACCGCTCGAAGATATGTTCGCGGTGCTTGTCCAGAATGCCGGGGCCGGAATCTGTGACGGAAAATTCCAGCAGCGTCGATTCCGGCGTGGCTTCCACGGCGTGCACGGCAAGCGAAACGCGGCCCTGTTCGGTAAACTTCAGGGCATTGTCCAGCAGGTTCACCAGCACCTGGCGCAGCCGCATGGGGTCGCCCACAAGGCCGTCGGGCACGTCTTCCGGCACCAGAAAGGCAAAACCCAGGCCCTTTTCCTCGGCCCGGTGCACGAACATGGTGTGCAGGGTGGACAGGCGCTTGCGCAGGCGGAAAACCTGGCTGTCCAGTTCCACCATGCCCGCCTCGATCTTGGAAAAGTCGAGAATGTCGTTGATGAGCGCCAGCAGCGATTCGGCGGAATTCTGCGCCGCCTCCAGGAATTCGCGCTGTTCCTCGTCCAGCGGGGTGTCCAGCGCCAGGTCCAGCATGCCCAGCACGCCGTTCATCGGGGTGCGTATCTCGTGGCTCATGGAGGCCAGGAACTCGCTCTTGGCCTTGTCCGCCGCCTCGGCGGCCTCCTTGGCCACGCGCAGTTCGCGCTCCATGCGGCGGGTTTCGGTCACGTCGCGCACGTATTCCGCCACCATGGCCACCTCACCGGCGGCGTTGCGCACCGGAAACACGGTGATGGAACGGAAGGTACGCGAATCGGGGTTGTACAACTCGATGATCTTCTGGCGTCCGGTGTCGAACACCTCTGCTATCTGACAGGCATCGCAGGACTTCTCACCACGGAAATAGCACCCGAAGCAGCTTCTGCCGTGCTGGTCGCCGCCCTGCGTCTCCCAGCGCACGTTGTCGCCCTGCCAGTTGCTGAACACCACCTGTTCCGCCCGGTCGTGCACCGTCAGCAGGTCGGGAATGGAGGTCAGAATGTCGCGCAGGGTGCGCTCTGCCGCGCGCGCGGCGTCACGTTCTTCCCGCAATTGCGCAATCTCCGCCTCCAGCGCGGCCTCGCGTGCCGTTCCGGCATCTTCGAACACCATTCCCATCCCCTGTGCAGGCGCCTTCCACGCCGTCTCTTGCTCGCTCATGGCATATCCATACATAAAACACGGACTGCGAAGTTCACCACAATTGCGTTTCTGTATCCCAAATCCACGGGCATGGGCAACGGTTTTGGCAATCCGCGCCCGACGCGGAATTGGCGTGCGTCGGGGCTTCAAAAAAGCCCCCCAATCGGGTAAGCGCTTTGGGAATTCCACATTCGCAGGCACCGGAGGCCTCGTGCAGATCATCGAAACCGGCATTCCCGGCCTGCTCCGACTTGAACCCCGCGTGTTCAAGGACGAGCGCGGCTTCTTTCTCGAAACCTACCGCCGCGAACTGTTCGATCGCCTGGGCGTTGCCGCCGGATTCGTGCAGGACAATCACGCCCGGTCGGAACAGCCCGGCGTGTTGCGCGGGCTGCATTTCCAATTGCCCCCCGCCACCCAGGCCAAGCTGGTCTGGGCCACTCGCGGCGCCGTGTACGACGTGGCCGTGGACCTGCGGGTGGGGTCGCCCACCTATGGCAAGTGGTACGGCTGCGAACTGAGCGAACGCAACTTCGCGCGGCTGTTCGTGCCGCGCGGTTTCGCCCACGGGTACATGACCCTCACGCCTGGCACCGAGTTCCAGTACAAGGTCGATGCTTACTACGCCCCCGAAATAGAGGGAGGCATCGCCTGGGACGACCCGGACCTGGGCATCACCTGGCCGGACATCACCCCCATCCTTTCGGACAAGGACCGCCGCCTGCCCCGGCTGCGGGACTTCCAGTCGCCGTTCATCTTCGAACCCGCCCCCCAGGCAAAGGCCGACGCATGACCATCCCCCCCGCCAACGTCACCGCCACGGTCGCCTGTTCCCCGGCAGTTTCCGCATCCGCCGCGCTTGGCCGTTGCCATGCCGTCATCCTGGCGGGCGGCTCCGGCACCCGGCTGTGGCCTCTTTCACGGGCGCTGTTTCCCAAGCAGCTGCTGGCCCTGAACGGCGATCTTTCCCTGTTGCAGCAGACCGTGCGCCGCGTGCTTTCGCTGTTCCCGCCAGAACGGGTGCACATCGTGACCAACGAGGAGCACGTGTTCGAGGTGCGCGCCCAGGCCCGCGCCCTGGACGAACGGCTGGATACCCAGGTGCTGGCAGAACCCGTGGGCCGCAACACCCTGCCCGCCATCCTGCTGGGGCTGGATGCCGCCATGGGCGACACGGAAGCGGAAGGCGAAGCCCAGCCCCCCCTGCTGGCGGTGTTCCCCTCCGACCATCAACTGCACGACGAGGCCCGCTGGGGCGCCGCCGTCACGCGCGGGGCAGGCCTTGCCGCCGAAGGGTGGACGGTCACCTTCGGGGTGCCACCCACCACGCCGGAAACGGGCTACGGCTACATTCGCAGGGGTGAAGTCCTGCCGAACGCCGATGCCGCCGCGATAGGCGCCGCCTTCGCCGTGGACGGCTTTGTCGAAAAGCCGGACCTGGAAACCGCGCGCGACTTTCTGCGCCAGGGCATGCATTTCTGGAACAGCGGCATGTTCGTGTTCAACGGTGGCGTGCTGTTGTCCGCCGTGGAACGGTTTCAGCCCGCGCTGGCCGCCTGGTGGACCACCCGCAAGGACACCACCCTGGCCCCCGGCATTCCGCTGACCCACGGCTACTCCACCCTGCCGTCCATATCCATAGACTACGGCATCATGGAACACGTGGACCGCATCGCCGTGGTCGAGGCCGACTTCGGCTGGGACGATCTGGGCAGTTGGGAAGCCCTGTACCGCCTAGGCGCCAAGGACGAACGCGGCTGCGTGATCCAGGGCGACACCATGGCGCTCGACTGCGACGACTGCCTGCTGCTCTCGCGCGGGGGCAAGCTGGTGGCCATCGGGCTTTCCAACGTCATTGCCGTGCAGACCCGCGACGCCACCCTCATCTGCGCCAAGGACCAGGTGCAGCGGGTGAAGGACGTGGTGGAGAAGCTGAAGGCCGAAAAAAGTCCGCTGGTGGACGTGCACCTTACCGTGCGCCGCCCCTGGGGCAACTACACGGTGCTCGACGAGGGCCCGGGCCGCAAGGTCAAGCGCATAGAGGTAAACCCCGGCGCGCGACTGTCGCTGCAGATGCATCATCACCGCAGCGAACACTGGGTGGTGGCGAAAGGCGCCGCGCTTGTGCAAGTTGGCAACGAGGAACGCACCCTGACCGAGAATGAATGGGTGGACATCCCGAAAGCCACGCTTCACCGGTTGACCAACCCGGGGCGCATTCCTCTTGAACTCATTGAAATCCAAAGTGGTCCGTATTTGGGCGAAGACGACATCGTTCGCTTTGACGACGTGTACGGACGCCGCAAGGAGGGCTGAGTGGCCGTTCAGGCGGCTCGTCATTTCACCTAGTTGCGCGAAATGGAAGCGGATTCGTGAAATATTTCACCTTGACAGCCTTTCAAACTGTCGCCTAGTAAGGTTGTCGTGGCAAGTGTGGGCATTCGTTATTCATCTCTCAAATCAGCTAATGAGGCGAAGGGTATGGAGGACAGGCAGTTAAACAGTTCAGGCTGCGCGAAGGATGGCGGGAAGTGCTGCGGCGGCGGCATCACACCGTTTCTCGTGGGCCTGGTCGTGTCGCTCATCTTCGGCTGGTGGGTGTTCCCGGACATGATCTACAGCAAGAAGGAACAACCGATACGCTTCAGCCATAAGGTGCACATGGAAAGCGCGGGCATGGAATGCAAGCAGTGTCACGTGCTGCGTGAGGACGGGACCTTCGCGGGTCTGCCCTCCACGGCCAGCTGTGCAGACTGTCATTCCGACGTCATGGGTTCCGACCCCGAGGAAGCCCGCTTCGTCAACGAGTACGTGAAAACCGGCAAGGAAGTTAAGTGGCTGGTCTACCAGATCCAGCCCGACAACGTCTTCTTCAGCCATGCCGCCCATTCCCTTGACGGCTGCAACCAGTGTCACGACTTCAAGGAGTCGGAACTGTGCGCCCAGTGCCACCCCGACGTGGCCAACTCCGACAGCGCACCGACCCACTTCGAGAACAAGCTGACCGGTTACAGCAAGCAAACCATGAAGATGTGGCAATGCGAACGCTGTCACGCCAATGAGAACCACTACGGCGTGACGAGTGCAAACAATGCCTGCTTCGTCTGCCACAAGTAAAGGGGTGGTGCTATGGCTCTGGACAGAAGAGGTTTCCTGAAGTTCATCGGCGGCGCCACCGCGGGCATTCTCGCCACCCCCGTCGTCTGGAAAAGCCTGGACGACGTATCCATCTGGACGCAGAACTGGTCGTGGATTCCCCGCAACATCGACGGCGCCAATTCGTACGTGCCCACCGTCAGCAAGCTGTGTCCGTCCGCCGTTGGCGTGAAGGTGCGGCTGGTGGACGGCCGCCCGGTGCGCGTGCTGACCAACAACGATCATCCCCTCGGCGGCGGGCTTTCGTCCATCGCCGCTGCGGAAGTGCAACTGCTGTACAGCCCCTCCCGCATGAAGCGCCCGCTGAAGCGTACCGCCGACGGCGCGTACGTGGGCATCACCTGGGAAGAGGCAGAAGCCATGCTGGTGGAAGGCCTGAAAAAGGCCAGGGGCGGCAACAAGCTTGCCGTCGTCTCCGGTGACGAAACCGGCACCATCAACGAGTTGTTCACGGCGCTGGCCGCCGAGATGGGCTCCGCGTCCTGCTTCCTGATGCCCGGCGAGGCCCAGTCCGCCGCCAAGGCATGGGAACTGATGGGCGGCGAAGGTCAGGTTGGGTACGACATCGAGAAGAGCGACTACGTGCTCGCCATCGGTGCCAACGTGCTCGAAACCTGGGGCCCGGTCATCCGCAACCGCCACGCCTTCCGGGTGGGCCGCCCCCATGGCGAAGCCCCGGCCGTGCGTTTCGCCTATGCGGGTCCGGTGCAGAACAACACCGCCGCCACCGCCGACGTGTGGCTGGCCATCCGCCCCGGCACCGAAGCGGTGCTGGCGCTGGGCCTGGCCAACCTGCTGATCAAGGCGGGCGCCACCAGCCCCGCCGCCGACTTCGCCGACTTCAAGGCCCTGGCCGCCAGGTTCACCCCCGAACAGGTGGCCGCGCAGACCGGCGTGGACGCCAAGCGCCTTGCCGTCGTGGCCCAGGAACTGGCCAAGGCCAAGCGGCCGCTGGTCATCGCCGGGTCCGAGTTCGGACAGGGCGGCGGCGCGGCCCCCGTGCTGGCCGGTCTTGCCCTGAACGCGCTGCTGGGCTCCATGAACCGCGAAGGCGGCATCCGCGCCCTGCCCTACGCCCGCAAGGTGGTGCCTGCCGCCATGGACCGCAAGGCCCTGCTGCAGAACGACCTGGTGGCGTGGCTCGGCAAGGTGGCTTCCGGCAAGTCCGCCGCCCCGCAGGCGGTGGTCTTCTACGAAGCCAACCCCGTCTACGCGCTGCCCCAGGCCGACGCCATCAAGGCCACGCTGGCCAAGGTGCCCTTCAAGGTGGCCTTCACCAGCTTCCTCGATGAAACCGCCATGGCCTGCGACCTCGTGCTGCCGGTGCCCATGGGCCTCGAACGCTTCGACGACGTGGACACCCCCTACGGCTCCGGCCAGGTGGTCTACGCCCTTGCCGTGCCCGCGCTGGCGCCCCTGGTGGACGCCCGCCCGGCTGGCGACGTGGTCATCGGCGTGGCGAAAAAGCTGGGCGCCGACCTTGGCGTCGCCGCCTTCGCCGACGCCCTGAAGGCCAAGGCCGAAGCCCGCGGCGCGAGCTTCACCGAGCCTTCGACCACCAACGCGCACGTGAGCGCAGCGGTGCTGCCGGTCAACGGCATCGCCCTGCGCGCCGACGTACTTTCCAAGGCTCTTGACGTTAAGGCCCCGGCCTTCCCCGTCGCTCTCGCCCCGGTCGCCAAGCTGAACGTGGGCACCAGCAAGACCGCCACCCCGCCCTTCAACACCAAGACCGTCCGGCGCTGGGAAATCCAGGGCAAGGAGCTCTACGTGATGATGAACGGGGCCACGGCCGCCAAGCTGGGCCTGCGGATGCACGACCGCATCGAGCTCTCGAACCCCGCCGGCAAGTTCATGGCGCGGGTGAACGTGTTCGAAGGCGTCATCAACGACACGGTGGCCGTGCCTGCCGGGCACGGGCACACCGCCTTCGACGAGTTCAGCAAGGGCAAGGGCGAAAACGTCATGCGCCTGCTCGCAGCTGGTGCGGAACCCGGCACGGGCCTTTCGGTCTGGACCAGCGCCGGCGTAAACATCGCCAAAGCATAAGGAACGTACGTCATGTCCTCATTCAAGGAATTCAAGATCAAGTGGGGAATGGCCATCGACCTGGACAAATGTACGGGTTGCGGCGCGTGCATGGTCGCCTGCCAGGCCGAGAACAACATTGCCCCCCAGCCGGACGCCAGCAACAAGCTGAAGTCGCTGAACTGGCTGGTCGTATTCGAACTGACCAACGGAAAGCCCTTCCCCGAGCATGAAGTGGCCTACCTGCCCCGCCCCTGCATGCAGTGCGGCAAGCCTTCGTGCGTGTCGGTGTGCCCCGTCATCGCCACCGACAAGAACGAGGAAGGCGGCATCGTCAGCCAGGTCTACCCCCGGTGCATCGGGTGCCGGTACTGCATGGCCTCGTGTCCCTACCATGCCCGGTACTTCAACTGGTTCGACCCGACCTGGCCCGAAGGCATGGACAAGACCCTGACCCCCGACGTCTCGGTGCGTCCGCGCGGCGTGGTGGAAAAGTGCTCGTTCTGCCACCACCGCTTCATGCAGGCCAAGGACAAGGCCCGTGTGGAAGGCCGTGATCCCAACGCCCTCAACGACGGCGACTACATCACCTCGTGCACCGAGGCCTGCCCCAACGGGGCCATCGTGTTCGGCGACGTGAACAACCCCGCGCACAAGGTGCACGAACTCGTGAAGAGCAAGTACGCCTTCCGGCTGCTGGAACGCCTGGGCACCGATCCCCAGGTCTACTACCTCAGCCGTCGCGAATGGGTGCGCCGCCTTGGCGACAACTATCTCGAAAACGAAAAGGTCAAAGGGTAGGGGGCGGCCATGGATAAGAACTACGACCTTCCCATCGACGCCGCGCTGTTCCCCGAAGGCTGCACGCGCTGCTCGCTGTCCAAGTTCCTGGTCTGGATCACCATCGTCATGGCCGTGTTCGGCTGGGGCCTGTACGCCGCGTACCGGGTGCTGGCCGAAGGCCTGGGCGTTACCGGGCTGGACGACTACTTCGGGTTCGGGCTGTGGATCACCTTCGACCTTGCGGTCATCGCACTGGGCGCGGGCGCGTTCTTCACGGGCCTGCTCCGCTACATCCTGAACATCGACCCGCTGAAGAACATCATCAATCTCACGGTCATCGTGGGCTTCCTGTGCTACTCGGGCGCCATGCTCGTCCTGGTGCTCGACGTGGGCCAGCCGCTGCGCGCATGGTTCGGCTACTGGCACGCCAACGTGCACTCCATGCTGACGGAAGTCATCTTCTGCATCACCTGCTACTGCCTCGTGCTGGTCATCGAGTACGTGCCGCTGATCCTTGAGCAGAAGCAGCTGAACAGCAACAAGCTGGTGCACGCCATCGCCCACAACTTCCACCTGATGATGCCGCTCTTCGCCGGTATCGGCGCCTTCCTGTCCACGTTCCACCAGGGGTCGCTGGGCGGCATGTACGGCGTGCTCTTCGCCCGCCCGTACATCGCGCGCGACGGCTTCTTCATCTGGCCCTGGACCTTCTTCCTGTATGTCCTTTCCGCCGTGGGTTCCGGGCCGGTGTTCACCGTGCTCGTGTGCACCATCATGGAAAAGATGACCGGCAAGCAGCTGGTCAGCTGGGAAATCAAGAGCCTGATGGGCAAGATCGCCGGCACCATGCTGACCGTGTACATGGTCTTCAAGCTGGCGGACACCTGGGCGTGGGCCAATGACATCCTGCCCCGCTCCGGCCTGACCTTCGACCAGGTCTTCTACGGCTGGATCTACGGCAAGTGGCTGCTGTGGGCCGAACTGTTCGCCTGCGGCGTGCTGCCCGCCATCATCCTGATCATCCCGTCCACGCGCAACAACCGCACGCTGTTCTACACCGCGGCGATCCTTGACTGCATCGGGGTGACCATCAACCGCTACGTCATGACCGTGCAGGCCCTGGCCGCGCCGGTGATGCCCTTCGACGGCTGGGAAACCTACGCCCCCAACTGGGCGGAATGGGGCGCCAGCGCCATGATCATGGCCTACGCGGCCCTGATCCTCAGCCTGTCGTACCGCTACCTGCCGGTGTTCCCGCAGGAAGTGAAGCTGAACAAGTAGCCTGGCGGCCTTTGCGCCAACGGATACGCGCATTCACGGGCGGGACAGGGCAACCTGTCCCGCCCTTTTTCACGCCAGCCACCATCCTGTCCGCACCGTGCACCTTGGCAGGGGGCGTGTTGCGGCGTATGCTCCGCCACAGAATGGAAAATTCCCGACACGGCCGGGACCGCTCGGCCCCATTGCACACACCAGGGCCCCGCGCCGCCCACCACGCACACGACGCGCACGCCTCCGCGCCTCAGCCCCCTCAGGGGCCGCAGTGCCCTCCTCCTCCGCCTGCACGCCGTGCCCTGCTGGCCGTGCTTGGCGACGTGGCCCGGTACTGCTGCCTGATGGGCGCGCTGGTGTGGATTACCCTGCGCGGCACGGCGGCATCGGGCTACGACTGGCAATGGCACCGGCTGTGGCGGCACCTGTTCACCACGGCGGCGGATGGAGGATTTCGCGCCGGGCCGCTGCTGGACGGCCTTGGCGTGACGTTGCAGGTGGTGGCGGCCAGCCTTGGGCTGGCGCTGCTGGCTGGCCTGCTGGCCGCCCTGCTGCGCCAGTCCGGTTCGCGCGTGGGGCGCACCCTGTCCATGGTCTACGTGGAGACGGTGCGCAACACCCCGTTGCTTATCCAGTTGTTCGTGGTCTACTTCGTGCTGGCGCCGCTGCTGGGCCTGGGCCGCTTTGCGGCCGGGGTGCTGGCCCTTTCGCTGTTCGAGGGGGCGTACATCGCCGAAATCCTGCGGGCGGGCATCCTTTCCGTGTCCACGGGGCAATGGGAAGCTGCACGCAGCCTTGGCATGGACGTGCCTGGAACCTATATGGAGGTGGTGCTGCCCCAGGCGGCACGCACCGCCCTGCCCCCCCTGACCGGACAACTGGTGTCCCTGGTCAAGGATTCGTCCCTGGTCAGCACCATCGCCCTGCACGATCTGGCCATGCAGGCCCAGGCGGTGGCCGCCGACACGTTTCTGGTGTTCGAGGTCTGGTTTCTCGTGGCGGGCATGTACCTTGCCCTCACGCTGTCCCTTTCGGCCCTGGCGCAGTTGCTGGAACGGCGCCTGCGCTACGAATTCTGACGCGTCCCGCATCCGCCGGCACCCGCCGGACGTCACTGTTCAGCGGTAGCCGGTGATGCCTGACGCGGCCACCCCGCCCACCGGCGGCACGCCATGCCGCCGGGGCGCAGCCCGCGCGCCGCAACCGCGCGCCCCGCAACGGAGGCACCCTCATGCATGCAATCCCCTCCCCTGCCCGTCTCCACGGCCCGGCCCTGCTGCTGGCCCTGCTGTCGGCACTGTTACTGATGCTTGGGGCGCTGCTGACGCCGCACGCCCCGGCCCATGCGGCAGACGCATCCGTCCGCCAGAAACTGTCCGAAGAAAGCGTCATCGCGGGCGTGCTGGAACGCGGCGTGCTGCGGGTGGGCTTTTCCACCTTCGTGCCGTGGGCCATGCAGGACAAGACCGGCAAGTTCGTCGGTTTCGAGGTGGAAGTGGCCAACCGTCTGGCCGAAGACCTGGGCGTGAAGGTTGAATTCGTGCCCACCAAGTGGTCCGGCATCATCCCCGCCCTGCTTACCGGCAAGTTCGACGTGATCATTGGCGGCATGAGCGTGAAGCCTGACCGCAATCTGAAGGTCAACTTCACCATCCCCTACGATTACGCGGGCATGGCCCTGATGGCCAACCGCGCCACGGCCAAAGGCTTCACCACCCTGGACGACTTCGACAAGCCCGAGGTGACCATCGCCGCCCGCACCGGCAGCACCGCAGCAGCAGCCGTGAAGAAACGCCTGCCCAAGGCCACCCTGCGCCTGTTCGACGACGAGGCCCCGGCCATTCAGGAAGTGCTGTCGGGCCGCGCCCACGCCATGGTTTCCAGTGCGCCGCTGCCCGCCTTCGAGGTGCTGAAGAACCCGGACAAGCTGTTCCTGCCCGTACCCGGCACCTTCACCAGCGAACCGGTGGGGTTTGCCGTACGCAAGGGCGACGTGGACACCCTGAACGTGTTCGACAACTGGATCCGTCTGGTGGATGCCGAAGGCTGGCTGAAGGAACGCAAGCACTACTGGTTCGAAACCAACGAATGGGAAGCGCAGCTGAAATAGGCTGCCGCAGCCAGACGGCATGCCGGACCTGCACATGAGGCCCGGCATGCCGGTCGCTCCTTGCCCGTCGCATCCCGCCACCAGCACAGCCCCGGAGTGCCATGCGTCCCCGCCCGTTCCCGGCCCTGCCGCCGGAACACAATGTTCCGGCCTTTCCCCCGCGACCTCCACGCCTTCCGCACCAGGAATACGCGGATGAGACGGCGCGGCGCGACCACACGCCGGAAGCCCCCACGGCGGTTGAGGACTTTCTGTCCCCCCCGGCGGCCCGAAGGCTGGACATTGCCCTGCTGGCCCTGCTGCTTACCGCTGGTGCGTGGCTGTTCTGGAACGCAGCCGATCGCCTGGACTACCACTGGAACTGGGGCGTGGTGTGGCAGTTCCTGCTGCGCCACGACACGCAACAGGGTGCGACGGGCGGATGGGTGCCGGGTACGCTGACCAGCGGCCTGCTGGTCACCGTGCGCCTTGGGTTATGGTCTACCCTGCTGGCCCTGTGCATCGGCACGGGCATGGGCCTGTTGCGGGCCAGCCCGCGCCTGTTCCGGCGCATGGTGGCGCGCACCTACGTGGAGGGGGTGCGCAACCTGCCGCCGCTGGTGCTGGTGTTCATCTTCCACTTCTTCGTGAGTTCGCAGTTCGCCCCGCTTCTGGCCGGGCTGTTCGCCCCCGTGGCCGAGGGCGCGGCGGCCATCCTCCCCTCGGGCGTACACACCTGGCTTGGGCGGGCATCCGCCCTGCTGCTGGCCCCGCCCGGCCAATTGCCGGTGTTCCTTTCCGGGGTGGTCGTTCTTGGGTTGTACGAAGGCGCCTACATCACCGAAATCGTCCGCGCCGGGCTGGAAGGTGTGGAGCGCGGCCAATGGGAGGCATCGGCTTCCACCGGGCTGACCCGGCGGCAGCAACTGCGCCACGTCATCCTGCCGCAGGCCTTCCGGCTCATCGTGCCGCCGCTGGCCGGGCAGTTCATCTCCACCATCAAGGATTCAGCCATCCTGTCGGTGATCTCCATACGCGAGCTGACCTTTCAGGGCATGGAACTGATGGCCGCCACCTACCTGACCTTCGAGATCTGGCTGACGGTGGCGGCCCTGTACCTGATGCTGACCTTTTCCTGCTCGCTGGCGGCGCGCCACGTGGAACGACGCCTGCGCCGGGCCATGTAGCCCGGACGCGGCGCCGCCCTGCCGCCCCCTTCTCTTGCGGGCGGGGGCTGGCCCCCTGCTTACGCTTTTTCCGAAACGACTGTTCCGTCGAACGCCTCGGAAGGCGCCGGAAGAGCAGGCACGCCCACGAACCGGGACAGCACCCGGCGCAGCGCCTGCACGTCCACCGGCTTCTCGATGTAGTCATCCATGCCCGCCGCCAGCAACCGTTCGCGGTCGCCTTCCATGGCGTACGCGGTCAGGGCGATGACCGGAATCTCCGCCCCTCCCGGCAGGTCCGTGGCATTGCGGATGGCCGCCGTTGCCTGCAGGCCGTCCATGACCGGCATCTGCACGTCCATGAGCACCGCATCGAAGCACCCGTCCCGCAGCGCCTGCAACGCCGCCGCGCCATCGCCCACGGCCAGGGCCTCGTAGCCCAGTTTCTCCAGCATCCAGAGCACGGTCAGCCGGTTCACGTGGTCGTCTTCCACCAGCAGCAGACGCCCCTGGCGAACGGACACCTCGGCCAACCCGTTGCGCGTCGGATCCGGCGCGGGCACTTTGTCCGTTGCGGCCAAGGGCAGGCGCAACGTCACGGTGGTGCCATGCCCCTCCGCGCTGACCATGGAGACCTCGCCAGCCATCAGGTCGACGATGCGCCGCACGATGGACAACCCCAGACCGGCTCCGCCGTGCCTGCGCGTCACGGCGTCCTCCACCTGCGTGAACGGCTCGAAGATGGTGTCCAGCATGTCGCGGGGGATGCCGATGCCGGTGTCCTCCACATCGATACACAGCGTCCCACGCCCGCCAGATTCGCCTGGCTTGCCCGATTCGGCTGGCTTGGCTGGCGCTTCGAACCGGGCCAGCAGCCGCACGTGCCCCCTATCGGTGAACTTCACCGCATTGCCCACGATGTTCAGCAACATCTGGCGGATGCGCAACGGATCGCCCAGCAGGGCATGCGGCACGCCATCCGCCACTGCCTCCAGCACGATATTCTTGCGGTCCGCCTCGGGCCGCAGCACGGCCAGCACCTCTTGCGCCAGCCCGGTGAAATCGAACGGCTCCTCGCGGATGCTCAGCCGCCCCGATTCCACCCTGGCCAGATCCAGCAGGTCGCCCAGAAGGCGCGTCAGGTTGCTGCCCGCCGCATGGGCCACCTGCACGTAGCCGCGCTGTTCCGGGTCCAGAGGGGTGGCGTCCAGCAGTTGCAGCATGCCCAGCACGCCGTTCATGGGGGTGCGCAGTTCGTGGCTCATGTTGGCCAGAAAGGCGCTTTTGGCCCTGGTGGCGGTTTCCGCCGCCTCGCGCGCGTTGATCAGTTCGCGCTCGGCGTTCTTCCGCTCCGTGATATCCAGGCCGTAGATGTTGGCATAGCCGCCGTCGGCAATGGGGTTCACGGTCATGTCATAAATGCAGCCACAACATTCAACCTCAAAGGTCTGCACCGTCCACGTGCGCAGGGCCTTGGCCACCACTTCGGCGAACGGTTCCGGGAAGGGCTCGCCCACCCTTGCGCCAAAGCAGTCCAGAAAGATGCTGCTGGACCGGTTGGCGTGCAGCAGCACCAGGCCTGGACTGACCCGCATGACCGGATTGGGGTTTTCGCCGGGAAAGCGTGCGAGATCGCGTATCTCGCGTTCCGCCCGCAGCCGCTCGCTGATGTCGCGCACGAAGACCAGCGCGCCGTCGCGCGCCCCCAGCCTGAAGGGCACGGCCGACGTTTCCGCATCCACCACTATGCCGTCCCTGCGCAAGATGCGCACGTGCCCGCGGGGCACGGTGCGGCGCTCCTCGTTCAGTTGGCGGATGCGTCCGGCCACCATGTCCCGGTCGTCGGGGTGGAAGAATTCCAGCACGCCACGTCCCATGATCTCCTTGGGGTCATCGACGCCAAACAGTGAACGCGCCGCGGGGTTGGCGTAGGCAAACCGGCCCTCCTTCTGCAAAAAGATGGCCTCCGGCGCGTGTTCCACCACCTGCCGGAAGCGTTCCTCGCTTTCCGCAAGGCGCCGCTCGAAGGTCTTGCGCTGCTGGATGTCCTCCACCACCGAGATGAAGTAGTCGGGCGTGCCGTCGGGCTTGCGCACCAGGGCCACGGTCAGGTTCACCCACACCGGCTCGCCGCCCTTGCGCAGGTACTGCTTCTCCAGGGTGTAGCTGTCGATGGTTCCGGCCAGCACCCGGCGCATTTGCACAAGGTCGCTGTCCAGGTGCTCGGGATGGGTGATGTCCTGAAAGCGCAACTCCACCAGTTCTTCCGGCGAATACCCCACGATGCCGCACAGTTTGCCGTTGACGCGCAGCCAGCTTCCGTCCGGGGCCACCAGGGCAAGGCCCACGGCTGCCTGCTCGAAGGTTACCCGAAAACGGGTTTCGCTTTCGTCAAGCTCGGCCTTGTGCCGGGCCTGGTCCCGCAGTTCGGCGTGCACGCTGGCCCGCAGTTCGGCCTCCGTGAACGGCTTCTGGATGTACCCCTGCACCGTGCCGTGCAGCAGGTGCACCCGCAGTTCGTCGTCCGCCTTGGCAGTCAGCATCAGCACCGGCACGTCAGTCATGCCGGGGTAGCGGCGCAGTTGCTCCACCATGCGCTGGCCGTCCACGCGGGGCATCATCACGTCGCACAGGATGAGGTCGGGCCGCAGGTCCAGCGCCTTGCGCAGCCCCTCTTCACCGTCGTAGGCCACGGCCACCTGATGGTGCGGCCGCAGGATGTCCACGATGTAGGCGGTCATGTCGCGGTTGTCTTCCACCACCAGCACCAGCCCGCCGTCCCTGCCCGCTGCCGGGGCATACTGCGGGACATGGCCGGAGGCCGGCCAGTCCGGTCCCTGGGCGTAGCCGGGCGGCGCGCCAGCGGGGTCCGCCGGGGCCACCTCCACGCCGGGGGGCGCGGCCAGGGGCAGCCGCACCAGGAACAGCGCCCCTCCTTCGGCCCCCTGCCCGACACTGGCGGATCCGCCATGCAGTTCCACGAATTCCTTGACGATGGCCAGCCCGAGGCCGCTGCCGCCATGCAGCCCCCGCTCCCCTTCGCCACTTTGACGGTAGCGTTCGAAGACCGCGCCGTGCAGGTGCGCGGGCACGCCCGGCCCATCGTCGCTGACCGAAAGCAGCGCCTCGTCGCCCCGGCGTTCCAGGGTTACGGAAACGCTACCCCCGTCCGGGGTGAACTTGAAGGCATTGGACAGCAGGTTGAGCAGGATGCGGCGGTACTTGTCCGTGTCCACCTGCGCATCGAGGCGCAGGGGCGCCTGCACCCCGTAGTGCATGCCGCGCTGGTCGGCCAGGGTGTCGAAATAGGCGCAGGTGGTGCGCGTCAGCGCGGACAGGTCCGCATCTGCATGGCGCAGTTGCATGGCCCCGGCGTCCACCCGCGAAAGGTCCAGCATGTCGTCCACATGCTGGTGCAGCAACCGGGCGTTGCGCAACATGGCGCCCAGCGCCTGGCGGTGCTCGTCGCCCTCCGGCGTTTCGGCCAGCAGCCGTTCAAGCGGTCCCAGCAGCAGGGTGAGCGGCGTGCGCAGTTCATGGCTGATGTTGGCGAAAAAACGGGTCTTCAGGGTATCCATTTCGTCGGCACGTGCGCACCGGGCGGCAAGTTCGGCATTGGCCGCGCGCAGCCGCACGTTGGTCTCTTCCGCCTCTGCGCTGACGGCCTGCTGCCGCTCCTGCGCTTCGACAACACGGCGGATGCCCTCCCGCACCCGCTGGTGGGCCAGGCTGATCATCAGCCCGATAGCCAGAAACATGGCCACGGAAACCACGTCCGCCGGCTCCTCCACAATGAAGGACAGTACCGGGGGAATGAAGAAGAGTTGCACCAGCAGCGCCGACAGCAGGGTGGCGAACATGCCGACCACCAGTCCGCCAGACAGCGAGGCGAGGAATACGGCGGGATAGAACAGGAACCACGCATAGGGCCGGATATACTCCCACAACACCCATTGCACGGCCAGGGTTGCCAGCGGCAGGACCAGCGCGGATAACATGCCCCGCACCGATGTGGGAAAGGCCGGGGAAACGAGGGGGGCGGAAGGGGGGCCGTCGGACAGGGAGCCCGGCAGGGCGTCAGACGCCACGGGCGCAGGCGACGGCCCGAGGGGCGGTGGTTCGGGGCGGTGGTCTGCGGACATCGGGCCTCCTTGGGACGGCGATGCCAGAAGCTAACTCCGGGACCATCGCCCCACCATTATTACTCTGCCGTTACACGGTCGCGTGATGCCCCGAAGGAAACGACAAGGAAGGGGCATCATGGGGCAACGCCGGCAGAGTTGCATGGCGGAAACACGGCTTGCAGACGGAAAGGGGGACGGGAGAACGCGAAAAATCCGCCCTGCGGCTGCCCCCGGCGATGAACAACGGCACGGCGTCGTTCAGGACGCAGGAAATGGGGGTGGACAACGCCACCCCGCAGGTTACTGCGCGGCAGAAGCGGTAGCGGATGCCCTGGCTGGCTGCTGGGGCCCGGCCTGCGCCTTGGGCGTTGCGGCTGCGGCCTTGCCGGGTTGCCCGGCCTGGCCGATGCGTGGAGGCTGGGCGGATTTCGAGGATTTCTGCGGCTGGGCGGGCTTGCCCGCAACCTTGTCCGCCAGGGCCAGGATGGTGTTGGCGTAGGCCGCGCTGTTGTTGTAGCGTTTCAGCACGTTGTAGCGCGCATCCTTGCGCATGCCGGGCTGCCAGCCGTGCCTGCCGAGATAGTTGGACAGGCTGAACACCGCATCGCCCACCGTGTACAGGTCCACGCGGCCGTCGCCGTCGCCGTCCACGCCATAGGCCGGGATATTGGTGGGCATGAACTGGCAGATGCCCACGGCCCCGTAGATGGAACCGGGCATGGTCAGCGGGTCCTGGCCCAACGCCTCGGCGTGGCGGATGAGGGCCTTCAGTTCCTGGTAGGCCCAGTCCGACTTCTGGCGCATGCGCAGCGAAATCCAGTCCAGGTTGCCGTCCGCGCCGGGCAGCGCGGCGATGTAGCCGGGCACCATGTCCGGGCTGTCCGCAGCGGCCATGGCGGCCAGATTGCGGAAGGCGTTGCCCTTGCCCAGTGCCGTGCCCAGGCGTGTTTCCACGAACAGCAGCGACACGGCCACCTCGCGCGGCACGCCGTAGCGCGATTCCGCCAGCGAGAACCAGCGGGCGTTTTCCGTCAGGAAGGCGCGACATTTGGCCGCGTTCTCGTCGGTGACCACGCCGGGGTACATGGGCGGGCGCACGGGCCTGGGCTTCTGGCCGGGCGGCACGGGTTGCGGTTCCGGTCGCAGGAACTTGGTGGTGTACAGTTCCTTGACCTTGCGGCCCATGGGGTCTGGCGAGACCGCATCGCCCAGTTGGACGAACAACGCATCGATGCGCCCGCCGGACATGCCGTCCGCGGCCAGACGCCCCCGTAGCGGGGTCCAGCAGGCGGCGGGACTGCCGGGAGTGTGCGGGTCGCCAGAGGGGGGCGCTGCGGATTCCACGCGCACCTCGCCGGGGGGCGGCGTAATGGCTGCGCCTTCCGGCGCGGCGGCCTGCCGGGTGCCGCTGCACCCCGTCAGCAACAGGGCGCACAGCGCGGCGGAGGCCAGCGCGCGCCACAAGACCGCGCGGCCGGAACCGCCATCAGCACCGTCCTTACTGACCGGGCCGACCTTACCGACCGGGCCGACCTTACTGACCGGGCCGTCCTTACCTACCGGGCCGAGAAGCCGTGCCTTGCCGGACGCCTGAAGGGTCTCGGACGGCTGGGCGGCATGGGATGGATGTGGCGCATGGCGCACGCATGGTGCCTGCACCGCGTCATTGCCTGCATTGGTCCCGGTCTGATACGCTTGCATGGAACGCATGGTACGAACAGACCAAGCCCATGGCAAGGGGCTGCCGCGCCCCCTGCCAGCATTGCCTTCCGCCAGCCCTCATCCCACGGAGGCCGGATGCACGGACCCACCCTGCGCGACCGCGCCCTACGCGTGCGCCGCTACGTGACCAGCGACGTATGGCTCGAGCGCGCCGAAACCGGCCCGCCCACCCGGCGCGGCCTGATCTGGCTGGTGCGGCGCGCCTTTCTGGCGGCGCTGGGATTCGTGGACGACCAGTGCCTGCTGCGCGCATCCGCCCTGACCATGACCTTCGTGCTGTCCATGGTGCCCTTTCTGGCCGTGGTGTTTTCCATCACCAAGGGCCTCGGGGTGCACAACGCGGAAGTCACCCAGATGCTGTTGCTGCGCCTTGCCGCGGGCAACCCGGACACGGTGGCCCGCATCCTGGAATACGTGGAACGCACCAGCGCGGGGCGCATGGGCGCGGTGAGCGCGGCGTTTCTGCTGGTGACGGCGGGCATGCTCATGGCCAACATCGAGCGCGCGTTCAACGCCATCTGGAAGGTACGCCAGGGCCGCAGCGCATGGCGCAAGTTCACCGACTTCTTTTCGGTGATGCTGGTCTGCCCCCTGCTGATGGGCACCGCCGTCACCTTGGGCGCCAGCCTGCGCAGCGACAGGGTGCTGGGCAGGCTGCTGGAGGTGGCCCCGGTGGGTGCAGCCTATCTGCTGCTGCTCAAGCTGGTGCCATTGTTCATGGTCTTTGTGGTGCTGCTGTTTCTGTACGCGTATATCCCCAACACGAAGGTGCGCCCGCGCGCGGCCATGGCCGGGGCGCTGCTGGCGGCCATGGCCTGGCAGGGCGCGGAGTACGCCTACATGGTCTGGCAGGCCCGCTTCGCCAGCTACGGCCTGATCTACGGCAGCTTCGCGCAGGTGCCGTTGTTCCTGATGTGGCTGTATGTCTCGTGGGCGGTGGTGCTGTTCGGGGTGGAAGTATGCCATGCGGTGCAGAACGCCCCCACCTTTGAAAAACACCTGCGCGCCGGTCGGGTAAGCCGCCTTGAGCGCGACCGGCTGGCCGTGCTGGCCATGCTGCTGCTTACCCGTGCCTTCGTGCGCGGCACGGGCGCCGTGCCCGGCCATCGCATGGCCGCCCTGCTGGATGCCCCGGACCACGTGCTGGACGACGTGCTGGACCGGCTGGCCCGCGAAGGCATGGTGGTGCGGGTGTGCGACGACACCCCGGCCTGGGTGCTGGGCACGCCGCCCGACGGGCTGCACATCGCCGACGTGCTGCTGGCCCTGGCCGGACGCACCGGCGGCGAGGGCGAGGAACGGGTGGCCACGTCCTTCGAATTCATCAACGACACCCTGGCCAGGTTGGCCGGGGACATGGCCGCCAGTCCGGCCAACGCCACCCTGCGCGCCTACCACGACGCCACCCTGCCCGACTGGTTCGACGCGGCCCCTGCCAGCGACCACGAAGCGCCAAAAGATGCGCCGGAAGGCCCGCCAGACGAGGTATGGACCGGTGCGCATGGTGGCCCGCCAGACGATGCACACGGCGGCGCAGATGACGACGAAACGCGGGAACCGACCCTGCGCGAGTTGCTGCGCGGCGCGGTGAATGGTGGCCCACCCGCCGCAGGGCACACCGCCACCGAGGGCATCGACGGAACCGGCAAGGGCGGTCCCCGCCGCAACGGCAAGGCGTGAAAAAGGCTCGACACAACGACGGCGGCGCGCCGGGATGTTCCCGCCGCGCCGCCGATTCATTCCTTCGGACATCCGACGTTCCGGCCCTTCCCGCCGCCGTGCCCTTTCGCCCGGCGTCGCAGTCGCCAGGCGGATCGGAATTCCGGCAGCCGGGGTTCCTCCCCTGTCGCTTGCAGCACCTGGCGTCGCAGTCGCCGGGGGGGCCGTGAAACGGGGGGAAGAAGAGGCCGGAGCGCACCGTACCGTTACGCCATGTTCGCCCCCTTGCGGGAGAGCCCGTCACGACTCGTGCCATGGTTCATGTCCGCGTCATGCCGGGCGCGCCACTGGGCAAGCGCCTGCACTGTAAGTACGGGCATGTCCTGCCGCGCGCCAAAGGCCAGCACTTCCGGCAGGCGGGCCATGGTGCCGTCGGGGTTGGTCAGTTCGCACAGCACCCCGCAGGACGAAAGG
This sequence comes from Nitratidesulfovibrio termitidis HI1, assembly GCF_000504305.1. NCBI lineage: Bacteria > Pseudomonadati > Thermodesulfobacteriota > Desulfovibrionia > Desulfovibrionales > Desulfovibrionaceae > Nitratidesulfovibrio > Nitratidesulfovibrio termitidis. The sequence goes on along the minus strand of NZ_KI632512.1, from coordinate 3,616,037 downwards.
CCCGCAAGGCGCATCAGGTCCACGGTGGCCTCGGTATGGCCGCGCCGTTCCAGCACGCCGCCGGGGCGGGCGCGCAACGGAAAGACGTGTCCGGGGCGACGCAGGTGTTCCGGCCGGGCGCCGGGTGCTGCCGCCGCCTTCACCGTGGTCACCCTGTCGGCTGCGGAAACGCCGGTGGTGACGCCTTCCGCCGCCTCGATGGTCACGGTGAAGGCCGTGCCGTTGCGGCTGGTGTTGCAGGTCACCATGGGCGGCAGGTCCAGTGCGTCGGCATGGGCATCGGTAAGGCACAGGCAGACGATGCCGCTGCCCTCGCGGATCAGCAGGGCCATCTGTGCCTCGGTCAGGGTTTCTGCGGCGAAGATCATGTCGCCTTCGTTCTCGCGGTCCTCGTCGTCCACGACAAGGATGCCGCGCCCCGCGCGCAGGGCGTCAAGGGCCTGCTCGACCGTTGCCAGAGGGGCCAGGGCACGCGGCGTGGCAGGCCCGGCCTGCGGCACGGGCATAACGGGGGACATGGGGGGGCCGGAGGTACCGGCCGCTGCGGAAGTGAGGGACGGCTGATTCATGGCGCATCTCCTAGGCTGGAGGTCCAGAATCAGGGCGTGTGGAAACGCGGCGTGACGGACAACCACGCGAACAACGCGCCGGGCAGGACACCGGGGCACGCGTCGCAGCCGCGCCCGCCGGAAGGCCATGCACCGGCACGCCGCACTGCGGCCATGCCGTCATGCGCTACGCCACGCCCCCTGGCGGACAGGGATTGCCCACGGGGTCGGCTGGCGTTGCGCCGCGTCCTCTTTCATCCGGACTGTTACCGTCGGCCCCGGCATCTCACCGGGTCTGCTGACCCCGCTCCACGACGGAACGGGCGCTCGCGGGCTCTCCGGCGCGGCGTGCCGCGCGGGAATACCGCCGGTGGGGACTTTCACCCCGCCCTGAGGATTCGGGCCGGATGCTACATCCACCGGGAACGCGATGCAAGCGCCACCAGGGAAAGGGGAACAGAGGGAGGCACGGATGATGACGGGGAAGGCGGCAGGTACCGCGCGAAAGAAACGCCATCCCCCATTTCTCCCCTCCACCGGCGCAAAAAAGTCGAAAGCCTTCTGCGGGACGGGGGGGGTGTCCGTACAGAAGGCTTCCGAAAGGGGGGATCTGAAGTAACACCCCGGACCTTGGGCGGATGGGGGGGGGATATCCGCCAGTGGTCCGGCACATCAGAGCCTGTGTTCGACTACGGGGGTCGGGGGGGGACCGCCGATATGGCTTGTGTCCCGCAGTCTTCTTTCCGTTAGCAAGCCGCGTGCCACAATGTGAGCAGCCACTAGCCGGAATTATTTTCCTTCAAAAACAAGTTGATACCAGAATCACAAACCCGTTCCCCCGAAGCGCGAGCTTTGATCGAGCATCCCGCTGTGCGAAATCGAACGTGCAATTTCGCACGGTAGGGCGTTCCCGCACATTATCATGCTGTACCCATCACAAAGGTAGGGTAATCCCGTATTTGCACAGGACGGGTGCGGCTACTTGGCCAGCCGCCGGTGCAGGGCAAACCGCGAAATGCCCAAATGCGCCGCCGCACGGCTCTTGTTGCCGCCAAACCGTTCCACGGCCTTGCGCACCAGGCCGTCCACCAGCGCCTCCACGTCGAAGGGGGCGTCGGGCAGCGTCAGGTTGTCCGGGTCCAGCTGCCACGAGCCGGGCTGTCCGGTGGTGACGGGCGCTGGCATGTCGGCCACCCCGTGTTCGTCCAGAAAGCTCAGGTGCCGGGCGGTGAGGGCGGGGCCGTCGTGCAGCAGCACGGCGCGTTCCACGGCATTTTCCAGTTCGCGCACGTTGCCCGTCCACGGGTGGCGGCCCAGCAGGCGCAGGGCGTCGGGCGAAAGCGCGGTGAAGCGTTTCTTCTTGCGCACCGCCTCGCGTTGCAGGAACAGCCCGGCCAGCACGGGAATGTCCTCCGGCCGTTCGCGCAGCGGGGGAATGCGCAGGTGCCCCACCCGCAACCGGTGGTACAGGTCGCGCCGGAACTGCCCGTTCTCCACCATGGCCGAAAGGTCGCGGTTGCCCGCGCAGACCACCCGGGCCTTGAATTCACGGCGTTTCACCCCGCCCAGCCGGTAGAAGCAGCGCTCTTCCAGCACCCGCAGCAGCTTGGGCTGCAGGGAAAGGGGCATTTCCGCCACTTCGTCCAGAAACAGGGTGCCCCCCCCCTGCCAGTTCCAGCTTGCCGGGGGAGCCCCCGGCGCGGCTGCCGGTGTAGGCCCCCGGCTCGTGGCCGAACAGCTCCGCCTCGAACAGCTCATGCGGGATGGCCGCGCAGTTCAGGGCGATGAACGGGGTGTCGTTGCCCGATTCGCCGTAGTGGATGAGCCGGGCCACCACTTCCTTGCCGGTGCCCGTTTCGCCCTCGATAAGCACGGGCACGGACGGTTCGGCATGGAACACCCGCGTCTCGTCCAGCAGCCCGGACATGGCGGGCGATGCCGCCACCACCTCGCCGATGCCGGTCACCTGGCGCAGCCGGGTGCGGGCCGATTCCAGTTCGCGGCGCAGGGTGTCGGCCCGTTCCTCCACGGCCTCGTCCAGGTGCTCGCGCAATTCCCGGTTTTCCATGAGCAGCGCCTGATGCTCGGCGCAACGCTCCACCACCGCCGCCAGCTCTCGGGCGTTGATGGGCTTGTTCAGGTAGTCGTAGGCCCCGCGCCGCAACGCCTCGACAGCGGTTTCCATGTCGCCGTGGCCGGTGATCAGCACCACGTCGGCCTCTGCGGTGGAGGGGTCTTCCTTCAGGTGCGAGAGCAGCGTCAGGCCGTCCATGCCGGGCATGCGGATATCGGTGATGATCAGCGGAAACCAGGTGGTACGGGCCTCTGCCAGCGCGGCCACGGGGTCTTCGAAGGGGGTCGGTTCGTACCCCAGATCGTGCAGGACCAGGCTGAGACTCTGGAGGCTGGGCAGATTGTCGTCGACGATGAGTATGCGCATGTGGATATCCTTTAGGCATCGTGATGGACGTCGGGGTGACAACGTCTTCTGCATCTGGCCGCATCTGGCCGCATCTGGCTGCATCTGGCCGCATCTGGCCGCATCTGGCTGCATCTGGCTGCATCTGGCTGTGGCGTGGGGCATCGCGCCATCCCCCCACCTCGCTGTCGGTCAGTCCGCAGTCTGTCGCATTCCGTCGGGCATTCCGGCCGGTCTGCCCGGCGTTCCTCGGGAGCGCGTCGCGCCCTCTCCCCCACACAGGGGACGAGCGCCTACCTGTCGGAGCCGGACCACGGCGGCGAGGCCTGGCGCAAGGCCAGGGTGAACGCGGCTCCGGTCATGGGCGGCTCGCCGCCGGACACGGAAATCTCGCCGCCCCATGACTCCACGAAGCTGTGCACGATGGCGAGGCCAAGCCCCAACCCCTTGTGCGGGTCCTTGGTGGTGAAGAAGGGATCGAACACCCGGTCTTCCAACCCTTGCAACCCCGGTCCGTTATCAGCCACGGTCAGCAGCACGCGGCCTGCCGGGGCCTCGCCATCGGCCGGGCTTCCCCCCTGCCTGGCGCCCGCATCCGGCGTGTCCGGCCTCTCCGGTCTGTCCGAAAGTTCCGGCCTGTTTGCCCGGTCTGCCCGATCTGGCCGGTCTGGCAGTTCGGGGCGCTCGGCCCCGCCGCGCTGAACGGGCCGGTACGCGGCTTCGATGCGAATGCGCCGGTCCTGCCCGTCCGCCGGTTCACGGGCATCCAGCGCATGCATGGCGTTGACCACCAGATTGATCACCACCTGCTCCAACTGCACCGGGTTGGCGCGCACGGCGGGCAGGTCCGGCGGCAGCACGCGCTCCACGGTCACCCGGTGGGCGCGCAGTTGCGCCCCCACCAGCCCCAGGGCCCGGTCCACCGCCGCCCCGACCTGGGTGGGTGAAAGAGCCGTGTCGCCGTGGGCCACCAGGGCCCGCATGTGGTCGATGATGTCGCGGATGCGCGCCGTCTCGCCAAGGATCAGCGAAAGCCGGGCCAACAGGGTTTCGCGGTCCGGCGGCCGGTCCTTTTCGGCCAGCATCTCCAGGCTGCCCGCGTACAGTTGCAGGGCCGACAGGGGCTGATTGATCTCGTGGGCGATGCCCGTGGCCAAGGTGCCCATGGCCTCCAGCTTGCGGGCGCGCTGCAACCGCTCCTCCACGCGCAGGCGGTCGGTTTCGTCCTCCAGCATGACGATGACCGAATCCACCCCGCCGTCGCCCGCCAGGATGGGGCACGACGTCAGGCGGTACGAGCGGCGTCCGCCGGAGCGGGCCGTGGTTTCCAGCCGCCATTCGTGGGTCTGCCCGTCGCGGAAGGTGGCCAGGCAGGCGCAGCCGGGACAGCGGGTGTTGTCCTCGCCGCAGTGCTCGGCCAGCATGCGGCACAGCAGTCCGCCGGGCGCGGCCGCATCGCCGAACCATTCGCGCAGGCGGGGGTTGGATGCGGTGATGCCCAGGGCCCTGTCCAGCACGGCAATGCCCAGGGTGAGGTTGTCGGTGATGGAGCGGTAGCGCCCCTCGCTGATGGACAAGGCCTCCTGCGCGCGCACCCCGGAGGTGATGTCGATGCCCAGCTTGAGCACCAGGGGCGATCCGTCCACGTCCTCGAAGGGATAGGAATAGATGCGAAAGGCGGAGCGGCGTTCCGGGCAGGCCCACTCGCACACGCACAGGGTGCGCGAATCGAACACGTCGAAGGGCGGGCACAGCGCGCAGGGCTGGTTCTGGCCCCGGATCACCTCGTAGCAGGGGCGGCCCACGCCAGGGCCGAACAGTTGGCGGAAGCCCCTGTTTTCATAGCGGATGGAATAGTCCGGTCCCAGCAGCACCACGTAGGCGGGCAGGCGGTCCAGCAGGTTGAGCAGCCGGGTCCGCTCGCTCCAGGCCGGGGCTGGCCCCTCGCTGGACTGGCTGGGCAGCGGGGTTGCCGTCAGGGTGGCGCAGAGCACCGGGCCTTCGCCGCCGGAGACAGCGGGGTCGCCAGCCACGCCAGTCCCGCCAGCCACGGAATCTCCCGGCGCGCCGAAGCCCCCAGACGCCCCAGATGCCCCGGATGCCCCAGACGCTCCGGACGCGACACCGCGCAAGGGGCGCGGGGTGACCAGCAGTTCCACCGGAGTGCCGGTTTCACCACGCAGTGACAGGGAATACGGCGTGGGCGCACCTGTCGCCTGGCGGTGCATTTCGCGCTCGAGCACGGAAAGGTTGCCGGGGGAGGACAGTTCGCCCACCAGGCGCGGCAGGAATTCCGACGCGGGCCAGCCGGTCTGGGGCAGAATGACCGAGGCCGCATAGCCGAAGCCGCTCGTGGACGCGGACGAGGCGGACTGGGCGGGCGGGCCGGACGGGGCGGACTGGCCGGACGGGTCGGGAGAATTCCTGGGAGCAGCATACGGCGCGCCGGGAACGTCGGCAATCTGGGACAGCAGCGCGGCCACGGGCGAGGGCAGGCGGCGCGGCAGGCGCATCACCCGGCCTGCAACCGTCAACCCTCCGGAAAGTCCGTCTCCTGCGGGCGCGGATGCAAGGCGGGACGCGTCCGGCGTGCGAGAGGCTTCATCCCCCTCGGATGGGACGGGCTGTGCCGCGTGGTCGTCCGATGCGTGCATGATGATGCCGCATAGTGTTCCTTTTCGCACACAGCGTCAAAAGCTGATTTTCGAAGGCAAAATAGTGCGATTTCGCACTCAGCGCCCGGCTGACTGGCAGACACAGCGCCACGGCATGCCACGCCAGGCCCCCATCCGGAAAAGAGCCGGGACAAAGGAGACACGCGGATCGGGGGACAGCGCGGCAAGGCCGGAACAGACCGGGATGACGGGGCGCACGATGAGGAGGGCGCCGCGGGTTGGCGGATCAGCCGTGCCGCACCAGTCCGGCCAGACGCGCCACCCGGTCGATCTCCTCGTGAAAGGCGGCGGGCTGGATGGGCTTGGCCACATAGCCGTCCATGCCCGCGGCCAGCATGCGGTCACGGTCGCCCGCAAGGGCATGCGCCGTCATGGCCACCACGGGCAAGGCCGGGCTGACGCCGGGGTGCATGGAATTGCGGATGCGGCGCAGGGTTTCGAACCCGTTCATGCGCGGCATCTCCATGTTCAGCAGCACCAGGTCGAAGCGCTCTGCCGCGAGCCGGGTCAGGGCCTCCACGCCGTCCTGGGCCGTTGCGCAGGTATGCCCACGCCGTTGCAGCAGGCGCGCGGCGATGGTGCGGGCCACCTCGCTGTCGTCGGCCACCAGCACGTGCAGCGAACGGGCCGCCGGTTCGTCGGACTGGGGCACGGCATGGTGCGAAACGGGATGGGGCACGGGCCGCCCGGCTGGCCCAACTTGCTCGAGTTGCCCAACTTGCTCGAGTTGCCCAACTTGCCAAGATTGCTCATATTGCCCTGATGTTTCACCGGGCTGCGGGCCCGATGGCGGCGCCGGCTGAAGCGGTGACGCCGATGGAACCGCGCCAAGCTGGCGGGCCAGTGCGCCGGGTGTGGCCACATATCCCCGCCCCGCCGGGGAGCGCTGCCCAGGCACGGGAGAGGCATCCGAGGCCCGCCGCCGCAACGGGGGCTCTGCCTCTGCCTGGGGGACGGGCGCAGGGCGCAGGCGGCACGTGAAGTGGAACGAACTGCCCACACCGGGCGTGCTGCGCGCCCAGATGCTGCCGCCCATCATGCCCACCAGCTGGCGGCAGATGGACAGGCCAAGGCCCGAGCCGCCATACATGGCGCCCGTGTCGTCCGAAGCCTGGGCGTACAGTTCGAAAATGGAATCCAGCCGGTCCTCGGCGATGCCGATGCCGGTATCGCGCACGGTGAACAGCAGGGTGGCCCCGCCCGGCTCGCCAGGAGGAAACAGCGACTCGAACAGGCTCGGCGGCGAGGGCACCGGCGCGACCTCCACCGAAACCACGCCCGCATGGGTGAACTTCACCGCGTTGCCCACCAGGTTGGCCAGCACCTGGGTCAGCCGCACCTGGTCGCCCGCCAGCACGGGGGGAATTTCCGGCGCAACCCGCCACGACAGGGCCAGGCCGCGCCGCGCCGCCTCCGACTGCACCGAGCGCATCACCTTGCGCACCACGGCCGCAGGTTCGAAGGGACGTTCCACAAGCCGGATCTGCCGTGCCTCCAGCCGCGAGAAGTCCAGCACGTCGTTGAGCAGGGCCAGCAGCGTCTCCGCCGATTCCAGCACGGTGACCAGATGGTCGCGCTGTTCCTCGTCCTCGGTCGCCTCCAGCGCAAGGTCGGTCATGCCCAGGATGCCGTTGAGCGAATTGCGTATCTCGTGGCTCATGCCCGCCAGAAAGGCGCTTTTGGCGATGCTGGCGTTCTCGGCGGTGCGCCGGGCCTCGTCCAGGTCGCGCACGGCGCGGTGCTTCAGCAGGGCCACCTCGATGGTGGAATGCAGTTCGCGCTCTTCGAAGGGCTTCACCAGAAAGCCGAACGGACCGCAGGCCTTGGCCCGCTCCAGGGTAGCCGCATCGGAAAAGGCCGTCAGGAACACCACGGGCACACCGTACTGCCCGGCGATGCGCCCAGCCGCCTCTATGCCGTCCATGGGACCGCGCAGGCGGATATCCATCAGCACGAGGTCGGGCCGCAGCTCTCCCGCCATGCGCACGGCCTCTTCCCCGTCGGCGGCCATGGCGGGCACGGCATACCCCAGGCGTTCCAGGGTGCGCCGGATGTCCAACGCCACGATCTGCTCGTCATCGACGATGACCACCGAGGGGCGGGCCGATTCCGGAAGGGACTGCTGTTGCGTCATGGGCGCTGTCCGCGACGGTGAAATGGTTGCGATGGAACCGGAGCAGGGCCGGGCGACGGCACGGCGGCAACGTGCGCGCCGGGCATATATGCGTCAGGGTATGACGCGTTTCCGCATTCAACGCAAGGCATCCGGGGTGCGCAGCACCCTGCCCGTACCGGTTTTCCCCCATTCCGGAACGAAAAGGGGCCGCGCCGTTTTCACGGCACGGCCCTTTCGGAGTGGCCTTGTCATCTTTCGCGTCCGCGCGTCTCGCGCAGCCACGGAAAAAGGCGATCAGAAGCGTTGCAGCACCCAGGCCACGCGGCCCACGATGCGTTCCGCATGCTTGTCCACGGGCAGGTATTGTTCTGGGTGGGCGGGGTTTTCGGAACGCAGCACGAAGCGGGCCTTTTCCGCATCAAGGAAGATGCGTTTCAGCGCCACGCCCTCGTAAGGAACGTACACGCCGTACAGTTCACCGGACACGACATTCTTCTGCGCCGTATCCAGCCCCACATACGCGCCCTTGCGCACCAGCGGTTCCATGCTCGAAGCATCCATGCGCACCACCTGCACGGAGGGGCCGGAGTACGACTGCGGCACGGACAGCTTGCCGATGGCCTTCAGCGGGCCACCGCCCTGTTCGGTAACTTCGCAATGCATGGAATGCACGGTCACCACGCTGCTCTTGGCATCCGGGTCGCCGTAGCGGGCCGGATCTTCCAGCACCATGCCCGCTGCCGGGGCATCCAGGGGCTGATAGCCCTGCTCGGTGCGCAGGTACATGGGGCCAGCAGCCTTCTTGAGCCAGTCGGGGTTCAGGCCGAACTTCTCGAACAGCTTCATGTACCAGTCGGAGGGCACCGAATTGCGGCGTTTGGCGTCGGAAATGCTGGACTGCCGGATGTCGAGCACCTCGGCAAGCTCCACCTGCGTACGCGTATTGGTGGCCAGCTTGATGCGTTCAAAAACTTCTTCAAAGGTGGACACGGTGTTCTCCCATTCAAGAATTACGGCCCCAAGCCGCGACCCGGCGCGGCGGAAACCGGTCCCCGGTGCGTGCGCGCTCCGCGTTCCAGGCGGTTGCGGTGCGTCTTTGCAGTGTTGCCTCGCACGGAACGAGCGACACGTCAATGCCGTGATGCGGGCGCTCGCCACCATATGGCTGCACCGCATCGGCAACGTTGCGTCGCTCGCTGCCGCCCGCGCTCCGGGGCGTTACGCCCTATAGCAATACAAGAACGGTGCCACCAATGGATAGAGTCATGATTTCCGGGGGTAGCATCCTGTATAGCGCAACGCGCTTTCCGGTATCAGGACAACGGCGCGTAACATGTTACACTTTTCTGGGCGAAAAGTGTAACAATGCTACACTACCGGCCCTGAAACTGTTTCAGGAACGGGTCGCTGGGGGTGAGAATGATGCGCGTGTTGTCGCGGAACACCTTGCGATAGGCATCCAGACTGCGCTGGAAGTCGTAGAACTCCGGCGACTGCGAAAGCGCTTCGGAGAATATCCGGGCGGCGTCGGCATCGCCTTCGCCCCGCAGGATCTCGGACTTGCGGGTGGCCTCGGCCATCAGCACGGTCCGCTCGCGGTCGGCTGTCGAGCGAATCTTGGTCGATTCTTCCTGGCCTTCCGAACGGTACTGCTTGGCCTGGCGCTCGCGCTCGGCGCGCATGCGGCCGAAGATGGCGCGCTGGTTCTCCGTGGGCAGGTCGGTGCGCTTGATGCGCACGTCGATGATCTCCATGCCGTACTCGCGCAGCAGTTCCGAGGTACGGGCCGTCACCGCGCCCATGATCTCGGAACGCTTGGACGAAACCACCTCTGTCAGGGTGTTGCGCCCCACGAAGACGCGCAACTGTGAATACACGGTGTCGTCCAGGCGGGCCTGGGCGCCGGGAATGGTGCGCACGGTGCGGTAGAAGGTCAGCGGGTCGGTGATGCGCCAGCGGGCGTAGTTGTCCAGCACTATGGCCTTCTTGTCGCTGGTCAGCGCCTCGGCGGAGCGGGCGTCGTAGTCCAGAATGCGCGCGTCGAAGTAGACCACGTTCTGGATGAACGGCAGCTTGAAGTGCAGACCCGGCAGCACCACGCCGCCCACGGGTTCACCCAGCTGCAGCACGATGGCCTTCTGGGTCTGGTGCACGCTGTACATGCACTGGCTGCCCATGACCAGCAGCGCGGCAAGGGCGATGAGCACGGTTATGGTACGGCGTTCCATGCTATTCGCCCCCCTTGCGGGCCGGGCCCGCGTCGCCACGGGGCCGCGCCCCGTCCAGCGGCAGATAGGGCAGCATGCGCGCCCCCGCCTCGCCGGGGATGATGATCTTTTCCATGCCGGGCGCGGAAAGCACCTCTTCCATGGCCTCCAGGTACAGGCGCTTGCGGGTCACGTCCTTGGCCTTGTTGTATTCCTTCAGCACGGCCAGAAAACGGTTGGCCTGGCCTTCCGCCTCGCGCACGCGGGCCTGGCGGTACGCTTCGGCCTGGTTGATCACTTCCGCGGCAAGGCCGCGGGTGCGGGGGATGATCTCGTTCTGGTAGGCCTCGGCCTCGTTGATGATGCGGCTCTTGTCCTCGCGGGCGCTGGCCACATCCTTGAAGGCGTCGATGACCTCTTTCGGCGGGTGCACGTCCTGCATCTGCACGGCCAGCACGCGCACGCCCACCTGGTAGATGTCCAGGATGTCCTGCAACAGCGTAAGGGTTTCGTTCTGGATGAGCTGCTTGCCGTCGGTGAGCGCGGCGTCGATGCGGCTGTTGCCGATGACCTCGCGCATGGCGGCCTCGCCCGCGCTGCGCACCACGGCGGAAGGATTGGTGACGTTGAACAGGTACTGGACGGGGTCCTTGATCTGGAACTGGATGCTGAACTGCACGTTGACGATGTTCTCGTCACCCGTGAGCATGGCGGCTTCCTCGGGCACGATGCGCCCGCCCCCCTGTTGGAAGGACGAACCCTGCGCCAGCGAGCGGAAGCCCACCTCGGCGCGTTGCACCTGGGTCACCTTGGGGGTGTACACCGATTCCACGGGGAACGGCAGGTGGTAGTGCGGGCCGGACTCCACGGTGCGGTCGTAGCGGCCGAAGCGCAGCACCACCCCCAGTTCGTCCGGCTCGACGATGTAGATGCCCGACGCCGCCCACAACAGGACGAACACCAGCGCCACCACCTTCCCCGCGGGGAAGGGGTATTCGCGAAACTTGCGGAAGGTCTCGCCGAGCTTCTCGAAGTCCGGTCCGGAGGGGTCGTCCCAACCGCCGGGGCCTCCGGGGCCGCCAGAGCCACCGGAACCGCCAGAGCCACCGGAACCGCCCGAGCCGCCGGAACCACCTTCGTCCCCGTCGCCGGAGCCGCCGGACCCGCCGGAGCCTCCGCGCCACCCGGAGTGCCGCTGCCGTTTTTCTTGCAGTTTTTCCCAATCCCAGTTCATAATACCTCAAAAATAGGGCAGATGTGGAGTGCGGTCAAGGCATGACGCCGATTTGCGGCCCCACCCCGCCTGCCGGAGCAGCCATGAAACCGATTTCCGACCGCCCGTTCCGGGCCTATGACATACGCGGCATCGTCGATGCCGACTTCGACGCCGAATGGGTGGAGCGCCTGGGACGCGCCTGCGGCACCTACCTGCTGGAACGCGGCATCGACGCCGCCGTGGTGGGCCACGACTGCCGCCACAGCTCACCCGCCTACCACGACGCGCTCACCGCCGGGCTCATCGCCTGCGGCATCGATGTCGTCAGCATTGGCATGGTGCCCACCCCCCTGTTGTACTTTGCCGTGCGCCACCTGGACCGCCAGGGCGGCATCATGATCACCGCCAGCCACAACCCTCCGGAATACAACGGCTTCAAGGTGTGGGCCGGGCAGACCACCATCCACACCACGGAAATCCGGCGCATCTACGAAATCTTCGCCGCCGGGCGCTTTGCCTCGGGCAAGGGCGTGGGCTGTACCGTGGACATCGTGCCCGCCTACATGGAAGCCGTGACCCAGCGGGTGCAACTGGCCCCACGCGCCCACGGCCCGCTCAAGGTGGTGGTGGACGGCGGCAACGGCGCGGGCGGCGAACTGTGCGCCGAACTGCTGCGCCGCCTGGGCGCGAACGTGATCGAGCAGTACTGCGACCCGGACGGCGCCTTTCCCAACCATCATCCCGACCCGGTGGTGGAAGCCAACATGCGCGACCTGATGGCCCGTGTGGCCAGCGAAGGCGCGGACCTGGGCATTGGCCTTGACGGCGACGCCGACCGGCTGGGCGTGGTCGACGCGCAGGGCCGCCTGCTGTTCGGCGATGAACTGCTCTCGCTCTTCGCGCGCGACCTGCTGGCCCGCGTGCCCGGGGGCGAGGTGATGGGCGACGTGAAGTGCTCGCACCGCCTGTTCCGCGACATAGAGGCCCACGGCGGCAAGCCCGCCATGTGGATCACCGGCCATTCGGTGATGAAGGCCCGCATGCTGGAGGTGGGCGCGCCGCTGGCGGGCGAGATGAGCGGTCACATGTTCTTCAACGAGGGGTGGTACGGCTTCGACGACGCCATCTACGCCGCCGCCCTGCTGCTGCGCATCCTGTCCGCGTCCGACGTGCCGCTGACGGCCCTGCCCGGCTGGCCGCCCTCGCACGCCACGCCCGAACTGCACATGACCTGCCCGGACGAGGTGAAGTTTGCCGTGGTGCGCCGCGCGCAGGAACATTTCCGCGCGCTGTACGACGTCAACGAGATCGACGGCGCGCGCATCACCTGGCCCGACGGCTGGGCACTGGTGCGTGCCTCGAACACCCAGCCGGTGCTGGTGCTGCGCTTCGAGGCGGAAACGCCGGAGCGACTGGCCGAAATCCGCGCCCTGGTGGAAACGCCGCTCACCGCCTGGATAGCCGAAGCCCGCGCGGGCACGGACGCCACCGCGTGATCCGGGTCCATCCGCTCGCCCCTGCCAGCCGGACTTGCCGGTCAGCCAGAAGGACTCACCAGGCAGGCAGCCGGACTCACCAGTCAGGCCGCCGGGCCCGCAGCCTGGACGGCCAGACCGACCACACCGGCCAGATCAGCCAGGTCAGCCAGGTCAGCCAGACGGGCCAGGGCAGCCAGGTCAGCCAGATCGGCCAGATCGGCCAGACAGGCCAGACGGGCCAGACCGGTCGGCTCAGAGGAGCCTGATCCATGTTCCTCCGGTTTCCCAAGCGCGAACGCGGCGAGCCGCGCCTGCCGCTGGTCAACGCCGACACGCCGGGGCAGTTCTTTCTGCGCACCATGCTGCTCATCGCCGTGTTCGCAGTGACGGCGTGGGCCTTCTGGGCAAACAACGAACGCCGTTTTGCCGAGGTGCGCGCCTCCTCCGCCGTGTGGGACGAGGCGGACCTGCTGACCGACGGGCAGGAAACGGCGCTGCGCGAACTGGTGGACGCCTTTCGCGAAGTGCACGGGGTAAAGCTGCTCATCCACATCCGGCGCGATACCCCCGTCCTGCCCGCCAGACTGGACGCCCAGACCCTGTTCGTGGGACTGTGCCCGGCCAAGGGCCAGGTCATCGTGGAACTGCCCCCGCTGCTGCGCAAGGCCTACGGCGACGCCCTGGCCCAAACGCTGGAAAACGACTGGCTGCGCCCCGCCATGGCATCTGGCCAATGGGCCGAAGGCCTGGTGCGCGCGCTGAAACACCTGTGGGACCGCCTGGGCGAGAACTGACCGGCCTGGCCACGCCGCTGGCCGGTTGCCCCTGCTCCCCGGCCCGCCCCCTTCCGCATCACCTGCAACCTCACCATCGGACCATTCCATGACCATGAAGAACGTCCAGGCCTTCACCGACGGTTCGTGCCTCGGTAACCCCGGCCCCGGCGGCTGGGCCGCCGTGCTGCGCTGCAACGGCTCCGAACGCGAGCTTTCGGGGGGCTTTGCCCTTACCACCAACAACCGCATGGAAATCCTGGCGGTGATCGAGGCGCTGGCCCTGCTCAAGGAGCCGTGCGGCGTGGACCTGTATACCGACTCGCAGTACGTGCGCAACGCGGTGGAAAAGAAGTGGCTGGCGGGCTGGCGCCGCAACGGCTGGAAGACCAGCGACAAGAAGCCGGTGAAGAACCGCGACCTGTGGGAGCGCCTGCAACCCCTGCTGGACCTGCATCAGGTGCGCTTTCACTGGGTGCGCGGCCACTCCGGCCACCCCGAGAACGAACGCTGCGACGTGCTGGCCCGCACCCAGGCATCGTCGCGCGGGCTGCCGCCCGACACGGGCTACCGGGAATAAGCCGGGGCACGCGCCGCACACATCAGGCTTTTCGATGGAGGGGCGGCCCCGGTAGGGTTCGCCCCCATTCTTTTTTTCCGTGAATCCGTATAGAAACGCGCATGTCCCACCGCACCGCAATCACCGAACGCCCCGTCGAACGGGCCACGGAGCGTGCCATGGTCACCCGCACCCGCAACGGCCACGCCCTCGACCTGCCCCTTGGCACGCGCATGTTGCTGAACATCGCGGGCACCAAGGAAAACCTGTCCAGCGAACTGGTGGGGTTGCAGCACTTCGAGTACCTGATCCTGAAGATGCCGCTGGTGCCCGGCATCCGCGCGCGCCTGCTGAACGGAGAGATGGTGACCCTGCGCTACATAGCCGGGGGCACCATTTTCGGTTTCAAGAGCCAGGTGCTGAATCACATCGTCAAGCCGGGCTTTCTGCTGTTCGTGGACTACCCCGACGCCATGGAACAGGTGGACCTGCGCCAGCACCGCCGGGTCAACTGCCTGCTGCCCGCCGCCGTGCATGGCCACCACGGCGTGTACAAGTGCATCCTGCTTGACCTCAGCGAGGGTGGCTGCAAGGTTTCGCTGGAATTGCAGCGCGACGACCCCATCCGCGAAACCGCCGTGGACGACATGCTGGTGTTGCAGTGCGGCTTCTTTGCCTCGGAAGGAACGGCCCAGACCACCCTTTCGTGCCTGGTGAAAAGCGTTTCCATGGACGGCAACCGCATGCAGCTGGGCCTGAAGTTCGCCGACCTCAGCACCGACACGCAACTGGAGCTTTCCAGCTACCTCGACAACGTGTCCTGCCTGATCTGAGTCCATCCCGAAGGGGCGTGCCCGACGGATCTGTCCAGAGCCTGTCCCATATCCCGGCCCTGTCCCATACCCCGGCCCTGTCCCATATCCCGGCCCTATTCCACATGACCTGTCCCGGCCCTGTCCACTTCGGCGTCCCCCTGCTTGACGCCCCACCGCCCCGCCGCTACCTGATGCCTCATGCATGCGCGGCCATCGGCCCGCACGCCGCGCCGTCTGGCGCGCATCCTTTCGCACGGAGCACCGCATGACCGACGCGCAGACCACCTGGCATCTCTGGGACGGCCTTGGCCGCCCGCTGCTGCGTCTGGTGCTGTCCATGTCCGTCGGGCTGTTCGTGGCAAACTGCATCGAATCGCTGAACTGGACGCGTGGTGTCGCCCGCCTGGCCGCACCGCTGGTGCGCCTGGGGCACCTGCGCGACGTGGCCGGGGCCTCGTTCTCGCTGGCGTTCTTCTCGTCCGTGGCGTCCAACTCGCTGCTGGCCGAAAGCTACGAGAAGGGGGAACTGACCCGGCGCGAACTGCGCTTCGCCAACCTGTTCAACAGCCTGCCCAGCTACTTCGTGCACCTGCCCACGTTGTTCTTCATCACCTGGCCGGTGCTGGGCTTTCCCGCCGTGGTCTACGTGGGACTGACCCTGCTGGCCGCCTTTCTGCGCACCGCGCTGACGGTGGTCTGCGGCCGGGTGCTGCTGCCACCGCTGCCCGAAGGCTGCGTCACCTGCCGCCTGGACGGGCACGAAGCCAAAGGCTGGCGGGCCGGGCTGCACACGGCCTGGATGCGCTTTCGCAAGCGCATGCCCCGGGTGATCTTTTTCACCGTGCCCACCTACGCGGCCATGTACGCCATGCAGCAGGCGGGCTGGTTCGATCTGGCCGAAGCGTGGATGACCCGGCACATGGGCGCGCTGGCCTTTCTGCGGCCCGAAGCGCTGGGCATCGTGCTGCTGCATCTGGCGGCGGAATTCGGCGCGGCGGTGTCCGCCGCCGGGGCCGTGCTGGGCGGTGGGGCGCTGACCGAGAGGGAGGTCGTGCTGGCCCTGCTGGCGGGCAACGTGCTGTCCACGCCCATGCGGGCCTTTCGCCACCAGTTCCCGTCCTACGCCGGATACTTCAGGCCCGCGCTGGCCGCGGAACTGATCGTGGTCAACCAGGCCCTGCGCGCCGCGTCCATCACGCTGGTGGGCGTGGGGTACTATTGGTTGACGCTCCCCTGAAGCAGACATGACGCGCCGCTGGCGCGCACGTCCTCCCCACCGCAGCCTCTGCCCCATCGGGCCACGGCGTACCCGCGTCATTCGCCGATGATCTTCACCAGCACCCGCTTGCGCCGCCCGCCGTCGAACTCTCCGTAAAACACCTGCTCCCACGGCCCCAGGTCCAGCTTGCCTTCGGTCACGGCCACCACCACCTCGCGTCCCATGATCTGGCGCTTCATGTGCGCGTCGGCGTTGTCCTCGCCCACGTTGTGGCGATACTGGCGCACCGGCTCGTGCGGGGCCAGCCGTTCCAGCCACTGCTCGTAGTCGTGGTGCAGGCCGCTTTCGTCGTCGTTGATGAACACGCTGGCAGTGATGTGCATGGCGTTGACCAGGCACAACCCTTCGCGAATGCCGCTTTCCGCCAGTTCCATATCCACCTGCGGGGTGATGTTGATGAACGCCCGCCGCGTGGGCACGTTGAACCACAATTCCTTGCGCCACGATTTCATGCCGTCTCTCCTCCTGTATCAGGCGCGCCCGTCAGACCCATTGCGCCAGTTCGGACAGTTTTGCCAGTTCTGCCTGCTCTGCCAATTCTGCCTGTCCTGCTAATTCGGCCAATTCGGCCAATTCGGCCGGATGTGGCAGCGGCGCAACGGCGCGGGTCGCATCAGGCAGTTTCATTTTTTCATGCTTTGCACATTCTCGTCACAGAAGAGATTCATGCACACCCTGACAACCACTCCTCCTCAAATCGCCATATTTCGGGAATTGTTGTGCGCGATATCAATTTTTCAATACAAAATTGTCAGAATATGCACATTTTTGCGACAAAAATGTCTCATACCGAAAATGTAAAAATCATGCATTCCTGTGTGTGCTCCCGGATACACCGGCGGCCATCCCACTGCAACAGTCCGCCATATCCATTGACGCCCGCGTGACGGAAACACCGGCCACGCCCGTTTTTCCCGCCATGGCGTGCTCGTGCACGCATGATGTGGTCCATGCCGCCGCGCTCATCGCGCCTTCGGACGAGCATTGCATGGAAGTGCCGCCAACCACCCGCCCGCTGCCATGCAACCATCAGAAACACCCGTCGCATCACATGCGCGCGGGCATGCATGCCCGCGTTGCCTTGCCCGATACCGGGCGGTATGGCCCGTTTTCCATCATCTGGAATATCACGGACCATCCCGGAGGAAGGCAGCATGTCCCAGTGGCTCAAGAGCAATGACGTCCTTGGCACCACCAACCGCGGCAACACGGCGGAATCCGGCCTGTGCACCCTGTGCCGCGCCGACTGCATGGGCAAGTGCGAAACCTGGCTTTCGTGCATGAAGGGGCGCGAAACCCTGTACCCGCGCGACTTCGGCATCGTCACCGCAGGCAGCGGCAACACCACCCACGTGGGCGTATCGTACAACTCGCTGCGCATCCAGGGCTACAATTACGGGGCCTGCGGCGCGGGCGAAAAGGCCGCCACCGGCGACGCCCTGTTCACCGACGTGTCCCTTGCCACGTCCTTCGGCGCGCAGCACAAGACCACCTGCCGCTACCCGCTGATGACCGGCGCGCTCGGTTCCACCTTCGTGGCGGCCCGTTACTGGGACGCCTTTGCCACCGGCTGCGCCATCTGTGGCGTGCCCATCGTGGTGGGCGAAAACGTGGTGGGCATCGACCGCGAAGCCGTACTGGAGAACGGGCGCATCACCAAGGCCCCCGAACTGGAACGCCGCATCGACAATTACCTGCGCTACTACGACGGGCACGGCGCCATCATCGTGCAGCTGAACGTGGAGGACACCCGCAACGGCGTGGCCGAATACGTGGCAGGCAAGTACGGCGACAAGGTGATCATCGAGCTGAAGTGGGGCCAGGGCGCCAAGGACATCGGCGGCGAGATCGAGGTGAAGAGCCTGGAGTACGCCCAGTTCCTGAAGCAGCGCGGCTACCTGGTGGATCCCGACCCCACCCGGCCCGAAGTGCAGGAAGGCTACCGCACCGGCGCGGTGAAGGGCTTTGCCCGGCACAGCCGCCTGGGCTACACCGACCTTTCCGGCTACGAGCAGGTGCGCGAAAACTTCATGACCCAGGTGGCCTACCTGCGTTCGCTGGGCTTTGGCCGCATCTCGCTGAAGACCGGCGCCTACGGCATGGAGGCCCTGGCCATGTCCATCCGCCTGGCTTCGGAGTGCGAACTGGACCTGCTGACCATCGACGGCGCGGGCGGCGGCACCGGCATGAGCCCGTGGGACATGATGGAAACCTGGGGCGTGCCCTCCATCCTGCTGCACGCCAAGGCCGCAGAATACGCGGCCCTGCTGGCCGCGGGCGGCCGCAAGGTGGTAGACATGTCCTTCGCGGGCGGCTTCGCCAAGCCCAGCCAGATATTCAAGGGGCTGGCCCTTGGCGCGCCCTATGTGAAGATGATCTGCATGGGCCGGGCCATGATGATTCCCGGCTTCCTCGGCTCCAACATCGAAGGCGTGCTGAAGCCGGAAAACCGCGCCCGCGTCAACGGCAACTGGGACGCGCTGCCCAAGACCGTGGCCGAGCATGGCACCACGGCGGAAGAAATCTTCGCCGGGTATCATGACGTGCAGGCCAGGATTGGCCGCGAAGGCATGAAGGACCTGCCCTACGGGGCCATTGCCATGTGGACCCTGCTGGACAAGCTGGGCGCGGGCGTGCAGCAGCTGATGGCGGGCGCGCGCCGCTTCTCGCTGGACCAGATCCGCCGCGAGGACATCGCCTCCGGCAACCGCGAGACCGAACGCGAGACCGGCATTCCGTTCATCACCGACGTGCAGGACGAGTTTGCCAGGGCCATCCTGAAGGCGTAGCGAAACTGGCGGGGGAGCTTCGGGGCCACCACGGCACCGCACCGCCCCCTGCCGCCATCACCCTCGCACACGAATGAACACGGGGCGGAAACCATGCAGGTTTCCGCCCCGTTCTTGCTTTCTCGTCAGAGCATGCGACAGCGCAGGCCCGGCATCAGCCGCGCCCTACGGAATGAGCGGCTGCCCCTGGGCCAACCTGCCGTCGATCTCGGCTGCGGCCATGGCCAGCCGGGCGGCACGCACCTGCGCATCGCCCCTTGCCGCAATGGCTTCACCTTCCAGCACTGCCCGGCGCGACGGCGGCAGCTGCGCCAGCGCCTCGAACATGGGCGCGGCCCGGCGGTGGTCGTACCCGGCGCGGGCCATGCAGTACAAGGCCAGACGGTCGATGTCGGGGCTGCCGGTCTGGCGGTCCGCTGCGGCGGTTTCGGGCTTCACCAGCCCGCCCGCAGGGGGCATGCCGTAATAACCGCGCACGCCCGGCCTGTCCGTTGCTGACGATACCGCGCCAGCTTTGGTCTGCCCGCTTTGGCCACTCTGGCCACTCTGGCCGCCCTGCCCGTTATGTCGAACATGCCTGGCCATTTCACGCCCCAGCACGGCGGCCAGTTCGTTATCGTCAGAAAAGCGTTCCAGCAGGCCGATGGTCACGAAAATTGCCTGGCCGGAGGCAAAGGAATCCACGGTGTCGCGCACTTCCACATCCATGGTGGTGTCGCACACCCGGTGGAAACGCACCGGCACATCCATGCGCAGGCCGTCGCGCTCCACGGTGTAGGTCACGGTATCGCCCGCGCCCAGGGCCTTGGTGACCTGCCAACGCAGGGTACGCGCGGCCAGCTTGCCGGTGGGCATGGGCTGCCCGTTGACGGCCACCAGCACGTCGCCGGGGCGGATGCCCGCTTCTTCGCCGCCGCTGCCGCGCAGCACGCTGATGACCCGGTGACGGCCATCCAGCCCATACTCGCGCACATACGCATCACGCCAGCGGCGCATTTCCACGTAAGCGCCCAAATCGCCCCAGCGCACTGGCGAAAGCATGTCGTCCAGCGTGTCGGTGCTGACCACCACCACGCCGTCATCCAGCACGGTGCGCCCGCCGCACAGCGGGGCGTTGGCTTCACGCAGGGCATAGCCCACGTTCCACAGCCGTTCGCGCTGGCACATCCGCCGTTCCACCGAGGCAACCGGCTGAGGGCAATGTTCCTTTTTCGCCTCGGCGACGGGAGTCGGGGTCACGGCCTTGCGGCCACAGCCGACCAAAACCGGAGCCAGCGCCAGGGACAGCATCAGGATCAGCAGGGGGGCCGCGAAGGCCGACGCGAACGGCGGCAGGCCGCCCGAGCGCCACTGCATCCTTGCCTGAAATATTGCCATGCCACCTCCATTCCAGTGCATTGCCCCGCGCGGGCATCCTTTTCCCCTCACCCGGCGCAGGTCACTCCCTTGCGCGGAACAAGCCTCCCGGCAAGTGTCCCGTTGCCGCCGCATACCGTGTCGCGTCGGTTCATGCAAGCCCTCTGCGAAATACCACAGTGCATGGCATCACCACGCCACGACATCACATCGTAATACGGCAGAACATGCCGCGTTCGTGCATCCCGGAATGCGAAGCAAACACCGTGCCTTGCAAGCGTGCACTGCAACACGCGCAGGTCGCCGCCCTGACGCGCCGTCGCATGGCCGTTGTACATTCCGCACCATCCGCCACGTGGCCCGGCGCAATCCGCTCCGTGGCGCAACTGCGACAGGCGATGCCGCACCGCCGGGCCGAACTGGTGAGCCAAACCGGCAGACCAAACGGGCAGGCCAAACCGGGCCAAAGGCCGCACGCACGAGAAAGCGCCCCGCGCGCACCCCGTCATGCAAACGTAACCTTCGGAGTATCATTGTAACGTTGCCGCCACCGTCCAGCCATCAAGGACGGGCGCAGCCGTGTGTACATGACCGGAACGCCACGTTCCGCAACCGTCACATGGGGCGGAAACATGACGCCCCGTGCCTGGGGCAACGGGGGCAAATGATGGCGGCCAGTTGCGGCTGGCGAGCGTGACGGCGGCAGGATCGGCACGCGGCGCAAGGAACTGCGCGGTACGGGCCAGCCTGCCACGGGCGCCTGCAAGCGGCACACAGTCAGACGTCTCATCCGGCACACTACCTGGCACACCACCTGGCACACCATCCGGCACACCATCCGATACATATCAGGGGTCGCACCATGGGCAGCAGAAAGACCACGTTCTCCACCACCCGGCAGGAACTGCCCGCCGTGCTGCGGCGCATCGCCGACGCCCTGGAGCGGGGGGACGCCATCGGAGAGCCGGCCACCGCCGTGCCGGAAGACGAGGCGGACCCGTTGCTGGCATCGGGGCTGGGAGATTTTCGCAAGTTCAAGCTCAACGCCAAGCATGCCTTCGGCCAGATGCAGGTGGTGCTCAAGGTCAAGACACCCGACGCAGCCGCCACAGCCGCCGGTGCCGCCGATGCTGACGGAACCACCACCACCGGCACCGGTGCGGGTGCGAGCCACGCCGTTCGCGCTGCGGGCCACCCCTCGTACAAATCGCTGAAAAAGCGGATGCGCGCGTCGTTCAAGGCGTTGCGCCAGGCCGTGCAGGCCGGGGTGATGCCCCCGCCGCAGGCCGCCGCGTCCTTCCTGTCCGATTCGCTGCTGATGGTGGAGTACCCCGGCTACGGCGACGAGCACTACGCGGCGTATCTGGCGGCCACCGAAGCCCTGCGCGCGGCGCTGGAGGCCGTGGGCACGGGCGGCATCCCTGCCGCTGCCCCTGCCGACGCGGCAGATTCCGCCGCCGCACCAGCCGGGGATGGCGGGGCCGCCGTGATCACGCCCGTCACGCCGCCCGTCATGCCCGAAATCCGCCACGCCGTGGAAGAACTCTACCGGCTCATGGTGCTGTGCCATGACCGCTACAAATAGGCCGCCCGCCATGAAGATCGTCAAACCCGTGGCGCGCCAGTGCGCCGATCTGGAAGCCCGGCTGCAGGCCCTTCCTGACGACATCACCGAGCAGGAGGACGCCCTGTTCCGCTCACTGATCGTCACCGACCTGGCTCCCTGGCAGGCGGAACAGGTGACCACCCCCCCGTCCGTGCACGAATCACAGCGCGAGGTGCTTGCCACGCACTGGCACCCCGAATTCGTACCCATGGGGCTGATCCGCCAGCGCATCGAGGCCATGTTTCCGGGGCACGAGGCCGAACTGATCATCCCCACCCAGCACAACGAGCTGACCAGTTGGGACGGCTACACCGGCGTGGAGGTGGACTGCTACTCCAGCGGCTTCAACCAGAAGGTGCAACTGCTGCTGCATTTCGAAAGCAGCCGCGTGGCGGCAACTGCGCCTGGCGCGCACCCCGCGCACATCGGCCCAGCCCCGCTTGACGCCACCGACGTCACGAGGCCCGCCAGCCCCCCACCCCGCAGCACGCCCGGCAGCCCGCCGCAGCCCGCGTATTCCCTGCTGTCCGGCGACAGGACGCACACCGGGGCGCACACCCTGCGTTCCATGCTGGCCCACACCCGCAAGTACCGCGCCTCGCAACTGTACGACTATGTGCGCGCCGTGGTGCAGCCCAGCGACGAGGTGGCCGGACCTGCCGTGCGCGAAACCGGCGCCGACGAAGACGTGCTGGCCTTCGCCCGGCTGATGACCGGCAAGTTCGCCCGCCTGCTGGAAACGCACGGTGCGGCCATGCCCGAGGACATGATCAAGAACAAGCTCTTGCGCAACTTCATCGACGGGCTGCGCGGCGACTGGGAAGACACCTTCATCGACCGGGTGCAGGCCTACCTGAAGGCGGTGAAGGAACAGGTGAAGCGGCGCTTTCCGCTCGACTACTTCTACCGGGCCACGGAATTCATCGAGGAAGCGCACGGCCTTGGCGGCTGCGTGGTCATTCCCCACCCGGAGCAGTTCTGGCCCATCCTGCTCGCGGAGTACGACGTGGACGGCTACGAGGTGTGGAACCCCCAGTCCAGCCGGTACACCGAATTCCTCATTTCCGTGGTCAACCGCAAGAACCGGGGGCCGGGCCTTTCACGCCGCGAGATACTGGTGTTCATGGGCGACGACTGCCACCTGGGCGAAAAGACCCGCCCGCGCGAACAACAGGACACGGAAAAGGCCGCCCGCGAGGTGGGCCTGCAACCGGCCTGGGACGACCCCGCCGTGCGCAAGCGCCTTTCGTTGACCGGGGTAAGCCGCGCCAGCGTGATCCGGGATTACCGGGCGCGCCTTTCCGGCTAGCATTTCCCGCACCGGGGGGCAGTCGTCATCTGCGGAGCACTGCCCGCATCGCGCCCCGGCGTCACCCGACCTTCACCCGCACGGCACGCCCCCGCCCCCGGCGGGCGGCATACACGAAGCAGACAGGAGACACCCATGAGTTCGGAAGAAAAGTTCGTCTTCGAATCGTTGCAGGACTGCGAATCCATCCGCGCCTTTCTGGAAGCGCTCACCGAGGGCGTGGGCAGCAAGCACCTGGTGCTGTCATCGGGCGGCGAGCGCATCGAACTGTACCCGCAGGGCCTCTTGCAGGTGGAAGTGAAGGCCCGGCGCAAGGGCGGGTCGAGCAAGGTCAGCCTGAAGCTGGAATGGAAGGACGCCCCCCGCGTGGAAACCACCGACAGGACGCTGTCCGTCAGCAGCAACTGATGCCCGCGGCTGCGCAGGTGCCGGTAAGCCGCCCCCGGTTGGCGCCGGGAAAACACAGGCATGCCTGCCAACTGGCGTGACAGGCGTGGCTGGCCCGACGGGCCTGACGGGCCTGACGGCCTCGTGAGCCGCAGCCCGCATTCTTCAACGGACAGTTCCAAAGGCGAGATGCTGCGCACATGATCACCTTCGAAGGACTGAGCGAAAACTTCAGGTTCCTGGTGCTCGAGGTTTCGGGCCAGTTGCGCGCCACGCACGAATTCATGCGTGCCCCCACGCGCGAGCTGTTCGACCGCATCACCGGGCGCGACGACTACATCGACAACCTGAAGACCATCATCGAGAACAAGTGCTTCTCGCGCATCCACACGGACAACTCGCTGGACCGGCGCGAGATACACCGCATCCGGGCCATCCACACCATTGCCGTGAACCTGGAGCGCATCGCCGACTTCTGCGTGAACATCCTGGGGCAGATGGCCCACCTTTCCGACCCCGGCAGGCTGCGGGACGACGAGTACGATCCCATCTTCGCCGAGATAGACGCCAGCCTGAACCGCATCATCCCCGCACTGGAAAAGGAAGACCTGCCCGCCGCGCTGGCCATCTGCCGCAGCGAATACGAGCTGGACCGGCTGTACGAGGCGGTGTTCCACCGTACCCTGGCCGAAATGTCCGATGGCCGCAGCGTGCACGACCGCATCACCACCATCTTCATCTTCCGGTACCTGGAGCGCATCGGCGACAGCCTGCTGAACGTGGGCGAGGCGCTGATCTTCAGCGTGCTGGGCGAGAAGATCAAAATCAAGCAGTTCGAAGCGTTGCAGAAAACGCTGTCCACATCGGGGTTTGGAGATTCGCTGTCGGACATCGACTTCCGGTCCATCTGGGGCACCCGCTCCGGTTGTCGCATCGGCCGGGTGGAACGGGTGCGGGGCGCGCGCAGTTCCACCGGCGACGCGGAAGGCGGGGGCGGTCCGTCCTGCGGCAACCCGGTGCAGACGGGGCCCGACGGCCAGCCCAGGCCCGAACCCGGCGGCCTCGGTTCCATCTACAAGCAGGGCAACAAGAAAAAGATCATCAAGGAGCGGGACAACATCGCCCGCTGGTCCACCCTGTTTCCCAACCTGGTGCCGGAAATCTTCGGCTACCACGAGGACGACGATTCCGCCGCGCTGCTGGTGGAGTTTCTGCAGGGGTGCACCCTGGACGAAATCGTCCTGACCGGCGACGGGGAAATCCTGCAGAACGCCATGTTCGTGCTGCTGCAAACCCTGCACGAAATCTGGGAAAAGACGGCCACGCCCGGCCCGGTGGACACCGACTACATGCGTCAGATGCGTTCGCGCATGGAAGCGGTGTTACAGGTGCACCCCGGCCTGCGGCGCGACGGCGTGGAACTGTGCGGCGCGGGGGCCCTGTCCACCGAACAGCTCATCGACCGTTGCGAGGCCATAGAAAAAACCCTGCCCGCGCCGTTCACCGTGTTCATCCACGGCGACTTCAACGTGAACAACCTGGTCTACGACCACGCCCGGCAGGCGGTGCGATTCATCGACCTGTACCGCTCGCGCGACTGCGACTACGTGCAGGACATTTCGGTGTTCCTGGTTTCCAACTACCGGTTGCCGGTGTTCGAACCCGCCCTGCGCGAACGCATCCGCTGGGTGATGCGCGAATTCCTGCTGTTCGCCACCGGGGTGGCCGCCGCACGGGGCGACGCCACCTTCCAGGCGCGGCTGGCCCTTGCGCTGGCCCGCTCGCTGTACACGTCGACCCGCTTCGAACTGAACCACCACTTCGCCAAGGACATGTACCTGCGCTCGCACTACCTGATGGAGCGCATCGTGGCCCATCGCGGTTCGTGGGAAAGCTTCCGCCTGCCGGCAGAGGTGCTGGACTGCGGCTGCAACGCCATCATGAGGGAGGAAACGCCGTGCGCATTGGCGTCGTAGGGACCAAGGGAGGCTGGTCGTCGGAACTGCTGGCCGACACCGTGGGCAGGGCCACCGGGCGCCGCCTGCTCATCGAAATGGACAAGGTGCGGCTGGACCTGCCGTCGGGCCGCTGCATGTACGAAGGCACCGACCTTTCCACGCTGGATGCGCTGATCATCAAGAAGATCGGCGCGTGGTACTCGCCAGACCTGCTGGACCGGCTGGAAATGCTGCGCCTGCTCAACGAGCGCGGCCTGCCCGTGTTCTCAGCCCCGTTGCGGGTGCTGCGGGTGCTGGACCGGCTGAGCTGCACCATCACCCTGCAGTCCGGCGACATCCCCATGCCGCCCACCACCATCACCGAAGACGTGGACCATGCCGTGGAAGCCGTGCGCGAGTATGGCCGGGCCGTGTTCAAGCCGCTGTATTCCACCAAGGCGCGGGGCATGACCATCATGGAGGACGGCCCCGGCCTGCCCGATCTGCGCGACAGGATAGCTGCCTACAAGGCCGACCATTCCATCCTGTACATCCAGAAAACCATAGAGCTGGAAGGCGGGCAGGATCTGGGCGTGGTCTTTCTGGGCGGCAGGTACCTGACCACCTATGCCCGCTGCCGCACCAACGGCAGCTGGAACACCACCACGGTCAACGGCGGCAAGTACGCCGCGTTCGAGCCCCCGGCGGAAATCATCGACATGGCCCGACGGGCGCAGGCCCTGTTCGGGCTGGACTTCACCTGCGTGGACGTGGCCCTGACCGATTCCGGCCCCTACGTTTTCGAGGTGTCGGCCTTCGGCGGGTTCCGGGGCATTCTGGAAACCAGCGGGCTGGATGCCGCGCAGTTGCTGCTGGAGCACGTGCAGTGCTGCCTGGCCGACAGAGCCCTGTCCGGCGGCTGCGGATCGGCCCCCACCATCACGCCCCCTGTCGAGCCCAACTGCATGGAGCCCGCCGCATGAGCGCCACCGCCGCACGCACCCTGGCCCCGCACCTGACGCGCGCCGCACTGGCCGCAGACGTGCGCGGCTGGTACCCCGCCACCCACGAACTGGCCCTGCGCATCAACGACGCGTACGTCCGCGTGGCCACCAACGCGCCGGAACTGCACGCCAAACTGACCCGCTACTTCGGCGAGTTCCTGGCTCCGCAGGTGTCGGAACACGGCGTGCCCGCCGGGGCGGACGTCATTCGCGTCACCGCGCACGAGGCCCCGCGCCGCGACTGGGGGCTGCCCTTCACGGCAAAACAGCCCGACGCGGGCAAACGCAAGATCAAGGAAGAGTATCTGGACCTGCCGGACGGACGCCTGGTGCACAAGCGGCTGACGGGCATGCTCTTTGCCTTCGGCCATGGCGACAACGTGGCCGTGGGGCCATGCACCGCCAACGACAACCAGGTGGTCAACTTCATCAACAACCGCTACCTGGAACTGATGCTGAACCGGGGCTGCCTGCTGGGGCACGCCGCCGCCGTATCCCACGCCGGGCGCGGTCTGGCCGTGGCGGGCTTTTCCGGCATGGGCAAATCCACCCTGTCCCTGCGGCTGATGAGCCGGGGGGCCACCTTCGTCAGCAACGACCGGGTGCTGGTGGAGCGGAACGGCGCCGCCGCCCCGCGCTGTCTGGGCATTCCCAAGCAGCCGCGCATCAACCCCGGCACCATCCTGGCCAACCCGGACCTTGCCGCGGTGCTGACCGAAGAAGAACGCATCACCCTTTCCGCCCTGCCCCCCGACGACCTGTGGCACCTGGAGCGCAAGTACGACGCCATCATTGCCGATTGCTTCGGGCCGGGGCGGTTCATACCGCAGGCCCCGCTGGATGCGCTGGTGATCCTGAACTGGCGGCGCAACACGGGCGAGCCGCTGCGGGTGCGCATGGACAGCGCGCAGGACCGGCCCGACCTGTTGCCCGCGTTCATGAAGTCCACCGGGGTGTTCTACCTGCCCGCCCCCGGCGGTTGGGAGCAGGACCCAAGCCATACCGAGTACGCGCGGGGGCTGGCCGGGGTGCCCATCATCGAGCTATCCGGCGGGGTGGATTTTGACGCGGCGGCGGATGCCTGCATGCACTTCCTGTCCGCCGGAACGCTGTAGGGCGGGCGCGCATGGCCCGGCTGCTGCTGACCCGGCAGGTAACCCTGCCCGACCCGGTGAAGGTGGAACGCTTCACCCGCGCGCCCGACCTTGGCCCGCACATCCTGTTCTTCAGCGGGGGCACGGCCCTGCGCGACGCCTCCACCGACCTTGCGCGGTACACCCACAACTCGGTGCACCTGATCACCCCGTTCGACTCGGGCGGCAGTTCCGCCCGGCTGCGCCAGGCCTTCGCCATGCCCGCCGTGGGTGACCTGCGCAACCGGCTGATGGCCCTGGCCGACCGCAGCCTGCACGGCAACCCCGCCGTGTTCAGGTTGTTCGCCTTCCGCCTGCCCGCCGAGGGCGACCGGGCAGAACTGGCCGACACACTCACCGCTCTGGCCCAGGGCAGGCACCCACTTGTGCGGGCCATACCCGACCCGCTGCGCAAGATCGTGCGTTCGCACATCGGTACATTCATTGACCACGCCGGGCTGGACAAGGACGGGGGCTTCGACCCGCGCGGGGCCAGCCTTGGCAACATCGTGCTGGCATCGGGCTACCTGCAGAACCGCCGCCACCTCGACCCGGTGATCTTCATCTTTTCCAAGCTGGTGCAGGTACGCGGGGTGGTGCGGCCCATCGCCAACGCAGACCTGCACCTAGCCGTGAAGCTGGCCGATGGCCGGATCATCGGCGGGCAACACCGCTTTACCGGCAAGAACGGCGCGCCGCCGCTCACCGCCCGCATCGACGACATCTGGCTGTGCAAGTCACCCGACGACACCACCCCGGCAGACCTGCGCCTGCGGGCCAAGGCACGCGAACTCATCGGCACCGCAGAACTGGTGTGCTACCCTGTGGGCAGCTTCTATTCCAGCGTCATCGCCAACCTGTTGCCCACGGGCGTGGGTGCGGCCCTGGCCGCCACCCGTTGCCCCAAGGTCTTCGTGCCCAATACCGGCATTGACCCGGAACTGCTGGGGCACACCCTGGAATTGCAGGTGGAGAGGCTGCTGCGCCATCTGCAGAGCGACGCGCCGGACGCCATCACCCCGCGCGACGTGCTGGACTTCGTGCTGGTGGACAGCAAGGGGGGCCGCTACCCCGGCGGCGTGTCCAAAAGCCTTGCGCAACGCCTGGCCGGGCTGGGCATCCGCGTGTTGGACTGCCCGCTGGTGAGCCGCCAGTCGGCCCCGTACATCGACGAACGCCTGCTCAATCCGGTGCTGCTTTCGCTGTGCTGACGCCCTGCGGGGCGCCCGTACCATGCACACCGGCAACAACCGCTACCAACCGAATGGAGGATTCCCATGGACGGTGAAAAGCAGAAGGTGAGCATTGAACAGCACATGGCCTACGCCGACGCGGTGGCCTACCTGGAAGCGTTGCTCAAGGGCTTCAAGGAAGGGCGCATCGTGGTGGAACGCGGCGGCGAGTCCGTGGTGCTCACCCCGCCCCAGAGCGTGAACGTGGAAATCGAGGCCCGCCGCAAGGGCGACAAGCAGAAGTTCTCGCTGGAACTGGAGTGGAGTGCGGCCCCTGCCGTGGTGGAAGATCCGCTGACCATCTCCGCCGACCTGCCCAAGACCGATCCCGCAAAGCCTTGCGACAAGGGCTGCCCCACCGCCGCCCCTGCAGAAGCGGCCAAGCCCGCCGAAGCCAGGCCTGCCGCAGCCCCTGCCAAGCCCGCGCCTTCGGCTCCGGCGGCCACGGCAAGCCAGGGCAAGGCCGAACCCGCCAAGCCCGCCGAACCGGCCAAGCCCGCCGCCCCCAAGGACGCCCCCAAGCCCGGCGGCAAGTAGCCCCGCGCCACACCGGACGGAACATACACGAAGGCCGCCCGCCGGAGCATTCCGACGGGCGGCCTTTTCATCTCGAATCGAAGCGTTGACCTGCGACGCTTCAAGGGCTGTTCCCCAATGAGGATTTTCGTTCGTTGGCAAGGAAAACAAGCCCGCCATGACGGGAGTATGCCTCAGCCGTTAGGCGAGCTTGCGAGCCGTACGGATGAGGACCGCAGCGCGCTCTTATCGTATTCGACCGGAGCCTCAGCCGTCAGGTGAGCGAAGCGAACCCTACGGATGAGGACAGCAGCGCATGGCGGGCGAAGTTTGACGACGCCAACGGGCGAAAGGTCCATTTGGGGACAGCCCTACGCGGTCATGTTGTGAATGATCCCCCGCAACTGCCCGGCCATGTCGGCCAGCGCGCTTACCGCCCGACCGGCCTGCTCCACCTCGGAGGTGACCTTGCCCGAAATGTCGCGCACCTCGGCCACGGAACTGCTGATGTGTTCGCTGGTGGACGATTGCTGCTCCGCCGCCGTGGCGATGGCGTGCACCTGATCGTTGGTGGCCACGACAAGGGTGACGATTTCCGCCAGGGCCGCGCCCGACTCGGCGGACAGCCCACGCGAGCGTTCCACGGCGTGCACCGCCGCCTCCATGCCGGCCACCGAATCGCGGGTGCCTTCCTGAATGGCCCGGATGGCCTCTCCCACCTCGCGGGTGGCGTTCATGGTCTTTTCCGCCAGCTTGCGCACCTCGTCGGCCACCACGGCAAAGCCGCGCCCGGCGTCACCGGCACGCGCCGCCTCGATGGCAGCGTTCAGGGCCAGCAGGTTGGTCTGGTCGGCAATGTCGCTGATGACCTCCATGACCCTGCCGATGCCTTCGGCCCGGGTGCCCAGCGTGCCAAGGTCGGCCTTCAGCCGGGCGGCCATGGTGCTCACTTCGTCGATGGCGGCCATGGCCTTTTCCACCACGCCCGCCCCGGCTTCCGCCTTGGCGCGGGCATCGGTGGCCTGACGGGCGGCGTCGGAGGCGTTGCGCGCCACCGCCAGCACCGCGCTGTTCATTTCGTCCATGGCGGCTGCCGTCTCGCCTATGCGGTTGGCCTGCCTGTCGGTCAGGCTGCCCGCGTTGCGCATCTGCCCGGCCAGGGTGGCCGAGGTGCGGGCCACCTCGCCGGATATTCCTTCCGACTCATGGGCAGCATCGGCAATGCGCTTGTTGGTGGCTTCCAGTTCGGCCTCGCGGGCGCGCAGGTCTGTAAGGTCCTGATAGATGCACAGCGCGCCCATCAGCTTGCCCTCTATGTCGTACAGGGGCGAGGCATTGATGAAGATGCGCCGCTTGCCGCCCTTGCGCCCGGTCAGATCCACCTCGCGCCGGGCGATGGCGCCGTTTTCGATACAGTCGCGCAGCACGGTGCGGCGGGTGGCGTCGCCGTAGAAGAACTGGGCCACGTTCTGGCCGTAGAAGCTTTCCGGCTGGCCGTCGTGTTCCAGGATATGCAGCAGGTTGGAGTTGGTGTAGGTAAGCACCTCCTTGGGGTCCACCACCACGAAGGGGGTATCGATACCCTTCAGCACGCCCTGGGCAAATGAAAGGTTTCTGCGCAACTGGCCGATAAGCCCATCAAGGGCGATGCGCATCTCCACCAGTTCATCGCCGCCGTCGCAGGCGAAACAGACGGAATGATCACCGGTCTTCAGGCGGTCGAGCCGCCAGGTGATCTCGCCCAGCGGTTTGACCACCTTGGCGTGCAGCAACACGGCCAGGGCAACGGCCAGCATCACCGCGCACCCCACGGTGATGCCCCCGGCCAGCCAGATGGCGCCGGGGGTGATGGAGCCGGTTCCGACGGAACCGAGCCAGGCGAAACCGCCCAGACAGATCAGGGGAACGAGTGCGAGCAGGAAGATAAGTGTCCGGATGCGCAACCCTTGCATCATCGAGGCATCTCCTTATGTCACAGGACACGGCAAAATGGCGGTTCGAGTCTGGCGGCGCCGCCCCGCGCCGGGAGCATTTGCTGCGTGCGTCCGCAACGGATGCATTTGGCGGCATGCATCACGTTACTGCCTATCGGCGCAATCGAAAGAAACGTTAGCCGAGCGGGCGGGGCCTTTCAAGAAATTCCCCGCGGTTTTCAGCCCCGCCCGGCCGCATGCACAAGGCCCTTTCCTTCGCCGCGCGACAACGGTATGCTCGCCGCGCGACAACACACTCCTTTCCGGGCAACTTTCATGTCCGCTGCGTAACATCCCATGAAAGAAACCATTCCTTCACACACTCCGGCGGGCGATCCGCGTTTCTTCCCCGTATCGCCGCTGATGATCTTTCCCAAGGCCGTGGGGTCGTTCAGCGTGTACCTGCGGCAGGGCAACACCCTGGTGCTGTATGCCGCGGCGGGCGAGGCCTTCACCGAACGGCATCGCACCAACCTGTTCGAGAACGGCGTGCGTGAAGTATACGTGCGCCTTGAACAGCGCGAAAACTACACCCGCTACGTGGAAGAGAACCTGGGCGCCATATTGCAGGACGAATCCATTCCGCTGCCGGAACGGGCGGGCACCTTCTATCGGGCCTCCACCGAAATCCTGCGCGACGCCTTCGAGGCACGCATGCCCGTGCCGCTGGACAGTGAAACGTTCCGCAGGCTGCACTACTTCGTCACCCAGTCCATCCGCTTTCTGACCAGCGCCGATTCGCTGCAGGCCCTCGGCGAATTCATCGCGCACGACTACAAGACCTACACCCACTCCATCAATGTGCTCATCTACACCATGCCCCTGGCGCAAACCCTGGGGCTGGACGATGCGGCGCTGATCCGCGTGGGCATAGGCACCCTGCTGCATGACGTGGGCATGACCCGCGTGCCGAAAACCATCATCGAACGCGCAAGCCGCCTGACGCCGGACGAAGAGGCGGTGTACCGCACCCACCCCGCGCAGGGCGTGGCCACCATCGCCCAGGTGCCCCTGACGCAGGAGGCCATCAACTGCATCCTGTTCCACCACGAGCGCATGGACGGTTCCGGCTACCCCACGGGCCTTTCGGGCGAACAGATTCCCCCCGTGGTGCGCGCCCTGGCCGTGGCCGACACCTTCGACACGCTCACCTCCACGCGCGGGGGCCCGCCCACGGCCACCTCCGCCTTCGAGGTGCTGAACCGCATGCGCGCGGAAATGGCATCCACCCTGGACATGGAAATGTTCCGGCGCTTCGTGCTGGTGCTGTCCGGGGCCATGCTGGACGGCGGATTCGGCGCCGAGATGGACTGATCCGGTACAAACGGGGCTGCGAGGCCGGACTGAACGGGCTGGTCGGGCTGAGCGGGCTAAACAAGCTGAGCGGCTGAAGCCCCCGCATGCGCGCTTGCGCACGTTGCGGGGTCCGTCAGGCTGGTTCGACGCCTTGCCAGCCCCGCACCCCCCATATGTTGCAGAGAAAGTCTAGAAAAAGTTGACAATGCTTGTGCTTTCCGTCATGCCTTTGCGAGGGGAGAGGTGCGTCCATAACGGTCCGGCACCACTGCAACATCCAGGAAATTCTTGGAAATGACACAGGCATCGGCTGCGCAACAGGACCCCTCGGAATTCTTCGCGGTGCCCACCACGATGCTTCTGCCTGACATGTCGGGTTCTTTCGGCGTGTACATCAGGCAGGAGAAGGGGTTCGTCCTATACGCCCACGAAGGTGAACAGTTCACCCCGCGCCATCGCCTGCAACTGCGCGCGCACGGGGTGGAGCACATCTACGTGCACCGGGCGCAGCACCCCCTGTACCGCGAACACCGCGAACTGTACCTGGGGCGCATCCTTTCCGACGAAACCATCCCCCTGCCGGAACGGGCGCGCCTGTTCTACGCCACCTCCACCGAAATCGTGCAGGAGGTGTTCGAACGCAAGCTGCCCCGCAGCCTGAAGCGCGCCACCTTCGACCGCATCCTGGCCCTGGTCACCGAAGGCATCAGCTTCCTGACGCTGGAAAATTCGCTGAAGACCGTGGCATCGCTGGTGGCGCACGACTACCACACCTATTCCCACTCGCTGCACGTCTTCGTGTATTCGCAGGCCATCCTGCAAAGCTACGGATTTGACGAGGAAAGCCTGGTGCAGTTCGGCCTGGGGGCCATGCTGCACGACATCGGCAAGACCTTCGTGAACCCGGACATCCTGGCCAAGCCCGGTGCGCTGTCGCTGGACGAACGCATCGAGGTCAACCGCCACCCGGTGTTCGGCGTGGGCGCGTGCACGCTGATGCCCCTGTCGCAGGACGCCATCAACTGCATCCTGTTCCACCACGAGAAACTGGACGGCACCGGCTACCCCTGCGGCCTTTCCGGCGGCGAAATTCCCCTGCCGGTGCGGGCCATAACCATTGCCGACATCTACGACGCGCTTACCTCCAACCGCCCCTACGCCCCGGCCATGAACGCCTTCCAGGTGCTGCGCCTGATGATGAACGAGATGCGCGAGCAGATCGACCTCGACATCTTCAAGCGCTTCGTGATGATTCTTTCCGGTGCCAACGTGGTGTAGAAACTGAGCCTTGTGTTATATCGCATCAAATTTAAGGCCGTGCATGTACATGCACGGCCTCTTTCTATTTCTTTTGACGTGCTATCCAAGATCTTATATCATACTCGGGATCTCCCGCATGCTTCGCAAGTGTCCACATGAATGAATCTTCAGCATTATCTGACGCGATTCTCAAATCTGTGGACTCATCCGAGCGAACAAACAACCCGTTCTCAGCCCGCCAAACAGTCCAATCACCTATGTCCTCTTCGTCTTCAACAGCATTCACAAGGTCCTCGAAACCACCGACATCATCGAAATCAACATACTCCTCAATCCATCTGTTAAAATCTTGAACATAAGTCATCATAATACTCCTTTGCGCCTCCCCCTGAGCTTCACCTGAAGCTAACATAAAAAACGTATTACAACTACAAAACACACGTTATATTCACAACTTCCTCAAGTAGTTCATATCAAATAAATCCATTCACTTTTGTTCCTCCACCCAATCCTGACCAAAAAAATCCGCTCTGCCCCTTCCCCGGCCGGACGTACGTTGTTATATGCCCGATAATGACGCGCCGTGCCCTGCCAAGTGCTCAGCCCAATGCTCTGCCAGTGCTCAGCCGACCGCGCTAACGCCCCCCGGAGGAACGCAACATGTGGGAGTATACCGACAAGGTACGAGAGCACTTCCTGAACCCGCGCAACGTGGGCTCCCTTGACGACGCCAACGCCATCGGCGAGGTCGGCAGCCTTGCCTGCGGAGACGCCCTCAAGCTGTATCTCAAGATCGACGGCGACCGCATCGTGGACGCCAGATTCCAGACCTTCGGCTGCGCCAGCGCCATCGCCTCCAGTTCGGCCCTGACCGAACTGATCAAGGGCATGACGGTGGAAGAAGCCCTGAAGCTGACCAACCGCGACATCGCCGAATTTCTGGGCGGCCTGCCCAAGGAAAAGATGCACTGCTCGGTCATGGGGCAGGAAGCGCTGGAGGCCGCCATCCGCAACTGGCGCGGCGAACCCGCCGTGGAACACAGCCACGAGGGCCAGCTGGTCTGCAAGTGCTTTGGCGTGACCGACGAGCAGATCGTGCGCGCCATCCGCGAAAACGGCCTGAAGACCGTGGAGGAAATCACCCACTACACCAAGGCCGGCGGCGGCTGCGGCGAATGCGTGGGCGAACTGCAAAAGCTGCTGGATGCGGAACTGGGCAAGGCCCCGGTGTGTGAAACCCCGCTGGCCGCCGCACCCAAGAAGCTCACCAACGTGCAGCGCATGCAGCTGGTCCTGAAGGTGCTGGAAGGCGAAATCCGCCCCCGCCTGCAGCAGGACGGCGGCGACATCGAACTGGTGGACATGGACGGCTCCACCGTCTACGTGGCCCTGCGCGGCATGTGCACCAGCTGTCCCTCCAGCCGCCTGACGCTGGAAGGCTTTGTGGAAAAGACCCTGCGCGACCATGTGGACGAGAACATCGTGGTCAAGGAGGCGGCAGCGTGAACACCGTGTACTTCGACAACAACGCCACCACCCGCGTGGATCCGGCCGTACTTGCGGCCATGCTGCCCTATTTCAGCGAACTGTACGGCAACCCCTCGTCCATGCACACCTTTGGTGGGCAGGTGGGCCACGCCGTGCGCGAGGCGCGCGAACAGGTGGCCCGGCTCATCGGGGCCACGCCGGAAGAGATCGTGTTCACCTCGTGCGGGACGGAGGGCGACAACACCGCCATCCGGGCCGCGCTGGCCGCCCAGCCCGAGAAGAAGCACATCATCACCACCCGGGTGGAGCACCCCGCCGTGCTCAGCCTGGCCCAGCACCTGGAAAAGAACGGGTACGAACTGACCCTGCTGGGCGTGGACGACAAGGGCCGCATGAATCTTGACGAACTGCGCGAGGCCATCCGCAAGGACACGGCCATCGTGTCCATCATGTTCGCCAACAACGAGACGGGAACCATCTTCCCCGTGGCCGAAGCCGCCGCCATCTGCAAGGAGCGCGGCGTGCCCTTCCACACCGACGCGGTGCAGGCCGTGGGCAAGCTGGCCATCGACGTGCGCGAGCTGCCCGTGGACTATCTGGTGCTGTCCGGCCACAAGCTGCACGCCCCCAAGGGCATCGGCGCGCTGTACGTGCGGCGCGGGGCGGCCTACCGGCCCTTCCTGCGCGGCGGGCACCAGGAACGCGGACGCCGTGGCGGCACCGAGAACGTGCCCGCCATCATCGGTCTTGGCATGGCCTGCGACCTTGCCGCCGCCAACATGGCGGAAGAGAACACCCGCGTGCGCGCCCTGCGCGACAGGCTGGAACAGGGGCTGCTGGCCGCCATTCCCGACGCCATCGTCAACGGCGATGTGACCAACCGCCTGCCCAACACCTCCAACATCTCGTTCAAGTACGTGGAGGGCGAGGCCATCCTGCTGCTGCTCGACCAGTTGGGGGTATGCGCCAGTTCCGGTTCGGCCTGCACGTCCGGCAGCCTGGAACCCTCGCACGTGCTGCGGGCCATGGGCGTGCCGTTCACCTACGCGCACGGCTCCATCCGGTTCAGCCTTTCGCGCTTCAACACGGAAGAAGAGGTGGACCACGTGGTGCGCGAACTGCCGCGCGTCATTGCCCGCCTGCGCGAGATGTCGCCCTTCCGCGCCGGAAGCGAGGCCGAGGCGGCGTTGGGCAAGCCCGCGTGCAGCTGCTAAGGCGCACTGCGTCGCGCACCGTGCGGTGCAATGCCGCCACGCGGTGACGTCCGCCACACTCGGCGGCCTGCCCCTGTACGCGCCGCACCGTTTGTGGCATCCCTAGACATCGCCAGCAGTTCCGGCTGCATCCGTACATTCGTTACTGCACACTCGGGGGGAGGGGGCGCTCCCCTCCCCTTTCTCGTACACAACCTGACGGACGGCGCAGGCCGCCGTGCGCGGCGCCGCTCCCGGCACCCGCACCGGACACCCACAGGAGGCTCGCATGAAGATCGCCCGCGACATGACGGAACTGGTAGGCCGCACCCCGCTGGTGCGCCTGAACCGCGTCAGTGAAGGCTGCGCGGCCGAAGTGGTGGCGAAGCTGGAATTCAACAACCCCTGTGCCTCGGTGAAGGACCGCATTGCCCTGGCCATGATCGACGGGGCCATGGAACGCGGAGAACTGGCCCCCGGCGGCCTGCTGGTGGAACCCACCAGCGGCAACACCGGGGTGGGCCTGGCCTTCGTGGCGGCGGTACGCGGCCTTACCCTTGTCCTGACCATGCCCGAAAGCATGAGCAACGAGCGCAAGGCGCTGCTGCGCGGCTTTGGCGCGCGGCTGGTGCTTACCCCGGCCTCCAAGGGCATGCGCGGCGCCATAGAGGAAGCCGAGCGCATCGTGGCCGAAACGCCCGGCGCGGTGATGCTGGGCCAGTTCGTGAACCCGGACAACCCCATGGTGCACCGCAAGACCACCGCCGAGGAAATCTGGGCCGACACCGACGGCAAGGTGGATGCCTTCGTGGCGGGCGTGGGCACCGGCGGCACCATTACCGGCACCGGCAAGCGGCTGCGCGAGCTGAATCCGGCTATCAAGGTGTTCGCCGTGGAACCGGACGAATCGCCCGTGCTGTCGGGCGGCGCGCCCGGACCGCACGCCATCCAGGGCATCGGCGCGGGCTTCGTGCCCCCGGTGCTGGACACCAGGGTCTACGACGAGATCATCCGCGTGCCTGGCAAGGACGCCCTGGCCACGGCCCGGCGACTGCTGCGCGAGGAAGGCATTCTGTGCGGCGTCTCGTCCGGGGCCAACGCCTTTGCCGCCATGGCCGTGGCGCGCCGCCCGGAAATGGCGGGCAAGCGCGTGGTGTTCGTGGTGTGCGATACCGGCGAGCGGTATCTGTCCACTCCGCTGTTTACCGAAATGCCGGATTAATCGACGTATCCCGGCACGCCGCCCCCCATCACCCCCAAACCCCGACGGATCGCACGCGCATGAAGAAACTCGACGACCTCGACGCCCGCTCGCTGCAAGGCATGCCCGAACTGGAACGCATCGCCGCCGATCTGTGCGCGCCGGAATCGTACGAAGCGGTCTACCACCGCTCGTTGCACGACGCGCCCATGCCCTCGCTGGAGGCCCTGTCCGAAATGGTCAGCCGCCTGCGCGCCGCGCTGCTGCCCGGCTTTTTCGGCACCGCCACCGTGCATCTGGAATCGATGCGCTACCATCTGGCCGCCAACCTCGATTCCATCTTCCGCATCCTGTCCGAGCAGATCCGTCGGGGGGCGTGTTTCACCTGTGCTGACTTCGCCCGTGAATGCGGCAGTTGTGAACTGCACTCGCGCGACAAGGCCATCCAGTTCCTGCAACGGCTGCCGGAAATCCGCCGCATGCTGGCCAGCGACGTGAAGGCCGCCTACGAAGGCGACCCCGCCGCCAAAAGCCCCGGCGAGACGGTGTTCTGCTACCCATCCATCGCGGCCATGATCAACCACCGCATCGCGCACGAGCTGTACCGCATGGAGGTGCCGCTGATCCCGCGCATCATCAGTGAAATGGCCCACTCGCGCACCGGCATCGACATCCACCCCGGCGCGCGCATCGGCGAGGAATTCTTCATCGACCACGGCACCGGCGTGGTCATCGGCGAAACGTGCATCATCGGGCGCGGCTGCCGCCTGTACCAGGGGGTGACCCTGGGCGCGCTGTCCTTCCCCAAGGATGGCGACGGCGTGCTGATCAAGGGCAACCCGCGCCACCCCATCCTGGAAGACAACGTCACGGTGTACGCCGGGGCCACCATCCTTGGCCGGGTGACCATCGGCACGGGGTCCATGGTCGGCGGCAACGTGTGGGTGACCCACGACGTGCCGCCCGGCTCCAAGATCGTGCAGCAACGTTCGGCCAAGCCCAAGCCCGACGAGGAACTGGTGGGGCGGACGTAGGCGACGGGCCGGACTGACGAATTCCGGCCAGACATGTTCCAGCCAGACGCGTCCCGTGCGCCCCGTCCTGGGCAGCGCACCCCGCTGTACCTGCACGGCGCGAAGGGATAGGTTGCCCCGCGTATCTTTCCGTATCCGGCGCGCACCGCCAAAGGAGGCCCCATGCCCATCCCCCGCATCTGCCTGCTGACGCTCGGCGTGGCCGACCTTGCCCGCAGCCGGGCTTTTTACGAGGCCCTTGGCTGGAAGCCCGCCTACCCGGACTGCGACAAGATCGTGTTCTTTCAGGTGGGCGAACTTGCCGTGGCCCTGCACCCGCGCGATGAACTGCTGCAGGACTGCGGCATGGCCGGGGCCAGGCCCGCGCCGGGGGGCATCACCCTGGCCCACAACGTTACCGAGCGGGCCATGGTGGACGCCCTGATGGCCGAGGCCGTGGCCGCGGGCGGCACGGTGCTGGATGCCCCGCGCGACAAGCCGTGGGGGTACACCGGCTACTTCGCCGATCCGGACGGCCACCCGTGGGAAGTGGCCCACGTGCCTTCACTGAAGCTGGACGAGGCCGGGCGGATCGTACTCGGCTGAGTGGGACAAGGGGGGCAAGTGCCGCCAAGCCTGGCTACGTTCGGCCAAGGGCGACGGGCGACGGGCGACGGGCGACGATCTCCCTTCCCTTTTCCCATTCCGAAACGCAACGGGTTCCGCGCGTGCATGGCGCGGAACCCGTTTTCTTTCAGCCCGCCCTTTCAACATCTTTTCAGCGGAACACGCATTTCGTACCAATACATGCTGTAACAACGCATATTGGAATAAATCATACTCAAATGATTTTCGTCCGATTTTTCTTGCCTTCCGCCTCCAGATAGCCTACCGGAAAAGTAGGCTATCAGCAGGAGGAACCGACATGCCGTTCCAGTTACTTGCCGATTCCATGGTCACCATTCCCGGCGTCACCTGCACGGGAACCCGCCGTCTGCTTGCCATCAACGAAACATGTTTCGCCATCCACCGCAGCGGGGTGCGCTGCCGCCGCACGGACACCTACCACCGGGCACGGGTCGAGGTGTTCCGGCTGTTCGCCCGGCAGGACGACGCGCTGGCGCCCGCCCGCGCCGACGGCAGCGAAGGGGACTGGACCAGCGTGCTGGTGTCCTTTCGCCTGCGCGGCGAACCGTGCATGCCCAAGCGACCCAAGGGCGCGCCGCCCCTGCCCGCCGTGGCACGGCTGCCATGGTGCCGCAGGCCCGCGCGCATCCTGGGCCTGAACGAAGAAGCCGTGGCGCTGGCCATCCGCATGGACGGCGGCCCGGCCATCGGGGTGTGGGCGTTGCCGCCCGGCTACGTGGCGGGGTTGGCCGACGCGGCCATTTCCGGAGCCCCGGAAGACGCGCTGGACCTGCCCCTGCGCCGCGAGGACGTGCTGCTGGCCTGGCCTCGGTAGCAACGGGCATCACATGCGCTGCCCCGAAGAGGTTGGCGGGGGCCATTCCGGATTCCCTGCCGTCCGACTGGATAGCCTTTGTCCTTGCATCCCGCGACGAGCTTCCGTCGCGGGATGTTGGTGCGGGCACGTGTCAATCCCGGCCCGTCCGGACCAATTGCATCGCCCCCCTCTACGCCCCGCCCCTGCTACCCCCTGCCACCCTGTGCCGCATCATGCCGCCCGAACACCTCGCGCGCGGCGGCAATGCCGTTGAGCGCGGCGGGAAAGCCCGCGTACACCGCCATCTGCATGATCACCTCCATGATCTCATCGCGGGTCAGGCCCACGTGCAGACCGGCGGCAATGTGCACCTCCAGTTGGGGCCGCGCCGTGCCCATGGCCGTCAGCGCGGCGATGGTGGCAATCTCGCGCTCGCGCAGGTCAAGCTGGGGCCGGGCATACACGTCGCCAAAGGGAAACTCCACCAGCAACCGCGCGAAATCCGGCGCGAATTCCGCCAGTTTCGCCACCACCTGTTCGCCCGCCGTACCGTCCACCTGCGACAGCACCCGCAGTCCGCGCTGGTAGCGGGTTTCCGCCCCTTGCGCTCCTGCGGCCTGTTCCGACCCTTCCGTTTGA
The DNA here is from genome assembly GCF_000504305.1 of Nitratidesulfovibrio termitidis HI1. Taxonomy (NCBI): domain Bacteria; kingdom Pseudomonadati; phylum Thermodesulfobacteriota; class Desulfovibrionia; order Desulfovibrionales; family Desulfovibrionaceae; genus Nitratidesulfovibrio; species Nitratidesulfovibrio termitidis. The sequence goes on along the minus strand of NZ_KI632512.1, from coordinate 3,575,176 downwards.
GCCGTCTTCACGTCGTCATGCATGGTCGTCCTCCTGCCCGCGATACCAGGCAATCTTGTCATCCAGATGGGTCAGGCACGCCGCCAGCCGGTCCATGCGCTGGCGCACGCGCTGGCGATGTGTTTCCAGCAGTTCCCGCCTGTCGGCCAGCGTGGCATCACCCTGCTCCCGCAACTCTGCATAGCGCACCATTTCGCGCACCGGCATGTCCATCTCGCGCAGCCTGCCGATGAATTCCAGCCAGCGCAGGTCGTCCTGCGTGAACACCCTGCGCCCGCCCCGGTCGCGCTCCACCGAGCGCAACAGTCCGATCTTTTCGTACCAGCGCAGGGTGTGGGCACTCAGTCCGGTGGTTTCCGCCACGTCGCGGATGCGCATGGGCCTTCCTCCTTTTTCCGGAGCCTACAAGTTGGAGTACGCTCGAAGTCAAGCGGTTTCACGGGCCACGCAAAAAAACACGCCCGGACCATCACGAGGTGGGCCGGGCGTGAGCACGTGAAGCCTGGAAAGAATGCGGTGTAATGCCCGATGCCGGGCGGACCTACATGCCGAATAGCAGCGCGCTGGGACGGCGCAGCACGGCGGGCAGCGGGTCCAGTTCGGTCCGCAGGGCTTCGCGCAGGGCATGCAGGCCTCCGGGATCGTCCGCTCCAAAAGAGGCGGGCGTCCGGCCTGTCACCCGCAGCAACCGTCCACGCAGCCCGTTGCCGTAGGTGAAGTTGCCGGTAAGGTAGACCAGAAACTTGCCGAACATGCGCACGGCGCGGGCCGGTCCGTGCCGCCGGGCCAACGCGTCCAGCAGGGCCAGCGGGGCGTCGCGCCACGGGGCGGGGTTGCGGTCCGGGTCGTCGTCGAGTGCTCCTGTCCAGGCCGCGAACACCCACGGGCGGGCCACGGCGATGCGGCCCAACGACACGCCGTCGCAACCGGTGTCGTCCAGCAGGCTGGCGCAGTCCTCCGGCGTGAACACGTCGCCGTTGCCCACGACCGGGATGGACACCGCCGCCTTGACCAGCCCGATGTGGGCGCGCCGGGGCGGCTGGGTGCGCCGGTCCGGGGCCACGCGGGGGTGAAAGACCAGGCAGTCGGCCCCGGCGTCCTCGAAGCGGCGTGCCAGGTCCACGGCGGGCTGCGGGTCTGGCGACCAGCCGGTGCGGAACTTGACGAACAGCGGAATGTCCACCGCGCGGCGCACCTCTGCCACCATGCGCACGGCGCGCTCCGGGTCGCGCAGCAGGTCTGCCCCGCAGCCGCGCTTGACGATGGCGGACACCGAGCAGCCCATGTTCAGGTCCACGCCGAAGAAGCCTTCGTCCTGCACCCGGCGCGCGCCTTCGGCCATGTGTTCCGGCTCCGCCCCGAACAACTGGCAGACCAGCCGGGGCGGCTCGCCCGCGCGCCACGAGAACGCCTCGGACTTTTCCGGACGCTCCGTGGGCACGGCGCGGGCGTTGCACATGCCGGTGAACAGCAGACCGCAGCCGCCGTAGCCTTCCACCACCTCGCGGAAGGCGGCGTGGCCCAGCCCGGCCATGGGGGCCAGCCACAGTCGCCCCGGCACGGTGCGCCCGCCCACGGCCAGCGGCTGGCGCAGGCGCGCGGCAAGTGCCGCATCGTCCAGTCTGGTGGCCGGAGCGGCGGTTGCCTGGGCCATGCCGGGGCCGGTGTCGGGGGCAGGAACGGTCATGGTGTCAGGCCCATGCGTGTTCGATGGGCATCTGCTTGATGGGGATGCGTCGGACATGAGGTCATGCGGCTCGGAATGCGGCATGGGCGCGGGCTACGCGCCGGGGGTGTGGCGCAGCACTTCGTTGCCGCCCAGGTCGCGGATGGACAGGGTGCCTGCATCGAACAGGCCGTACGAGGCCACGTAGCCGTCCTTGGGCAGGGTGGTGGAGCCCACGTTCCAGATGTGCAGGCCGTCCACGGTTTCCGCGCGGGGGATGTGGGTGTGCCCGCACAGAAACACGTCGCCGGGGGCCAGGTTCGGGAAGCGGTCGGGCAGTTGGTGATGGTGCCCGTGGTTGGCCCAGATGCGCAGTCCGTCGGCGAAAATCCACGCCGCTTCCGGCAGGGGAAAGCGCAGGACCATGGTGTCCACTTCCGCGTCGCAGTTGCCGCGCACGGCGATGATGCGCGGAGCCCAGTCGTTGAGCAGGGCCGCCACTTCACGCGGGGCGTAGCCTTCCGGCACCGGGTTGCGCGGACCGTGGTACAGCAGGTCGCCCAGCAGCACCAGGGCGTCGGGGTGGTGGGTGCGGGCCAGTTCCAGCACCAGTTCGGTGCGCGGCAACGAGCCGTGCAGGTCGGAAGCGATGAGCAGTTTCATGGTCGGGAATTCCTGATGGTATGGCTGGCGCGGCACGGCGCGCCGGGAAGGGAACGGGCCACCGCGTGGGGCGGTGGCCCGGAACGTGTGCACGGAAAAGACGTCTGCGAAAAATCGGCTCGGGATGCGGCCTGTTGCGCAATGCGCGGACTATAAATGTTCGACGGATATCCTGCGCGGCGCGGCGGCCTCGCGCTTGGGCATGCGGATGGTCAGCACGCCGTTGGCCAGTTGGGCCGAAATGCGCGCGGCGTCCACCATGTCCGACAGGGTGAACACGGCGTGGTATTCCACGTCGCCGAACTCCATGGCGTGCACGCGGGGGCCGCCCGTCGCGCCACAACCGCAAGGCGAGGGGGCGGGACCTTCCGTGACGCCGGGTTCCACTTCTCCGTCGTGCCCTGCATCCCTTCCCATGTCGCGGCAATCGCCAAAGCGGGTCACCCCGCGCACGGTCAGTTCGTCGCCTTCCACGTCCAGCACCAGGTCGTCGTGGGCCACGCCGGGCATGTCCAGAAACAGGTGAAAGCCGTCCTCACGCTCCACCAGATCGGCCTGGGGACGCATGCGCGGCGGTTGCGGCGACGAGGCGAACCGGCCCTGCCGGGCACGATTCTCCGCGCCTCCCCGTTCGCTCTGGCGGGCGGGGCGGGCGGCGGGATGCGGAAAACGGGGGCGGCGGTCTGGGGGCGTCATGGCAGCCTCCTAGGGGGTGTTTCCAAATTAGGATTTTCGTTTGCTGGCAAGGAAAACGAGCCTGGCATGAGGGAGCATGCGGCAGCCGTTATGCGAGTTTTCGAGCATTACGGCTGGCGACCGCATCGCGCTCTTAACGTATTCAACCGTAATGACAGGCGAAGTTTGACAAAGCCAACAGACGAAAGGACAATTTCGAAGCAGCCCCTACCTGACTTCGATGTGAACAGTGCGCGGCTTCACGGCCTGTGCCTTGGGCAGCACGATCTCCAGCACGCCGTCCTTCATGGTGGCCGTGGCCCGGTCGCGGTCGATGGGCACGTTCAGGGTCACCACCCGCTGAAAGGGGCCGGTGGGCCGCTCCTGCCGGTAGTACCGGCCACGCACCACGGGCAGTTCGCCCTTGAGCACCAGTGTCTTGTCGGTGAGGGTGATGTCCAGCCCGTCCAGGTCCGCGCCGGGCACCAGCGCGCGCACGCGGATGGCCGCGTCGTCCTCGCCGATGTTCAGCGGCGGAAACTGCGCCCGGCCACGCGTGGCCGCCAGATTGCGCCCCGCATCGCCCGCCAGGCGGTCGAGCAGGTTGGGAAATTCGTAGAACGCGCTGAAGTCGATAACCATGCGCACCTCTTCTGGTGGGCGGATTGCGGACGGCGCGGAGCACGGCACGCGGCTTGGCCGACGCGCCGGGGCCGCACAGGGATAGCTAACACCCCCGGCGGCGCTGTCAACGTGTACGTGGGCGGGACGAACGGCAGGGGCGCGGCGCACCGTGGCACCGTGGCACCGTGGCGGGACAGGCTGCCACGCCGCTCCGCGCGGGCCTTGCCGGGCCAGTCCGGACACACTGGACACCGGACACACCGGGCGCACCGGGCGCACTGGGCGCACTGGGCCTGGCCGGTTCACGCCGGGCCGCAATGCGCAAAAGCCCCGGCCCTACTTCACCGAACGCTGTCCCTGTTCCCACATTTCGGCGGGAACGGCCTCTTCCACCAGCATCACGGGAATCTCGTCGCGCACGGGGTAGACCACCTTGCACTGGGCGCACTTCAGGCCGCGTTCGTTGTCCACGGGTTCCACGGGCTGGCGGCACTTGGGGCAGACGAGGATTTCCAGCAGTTCCTTGTTCAGCGACACGGCATGCTCCTTGGTTGCATTGTGCGCGCACCATAGCCCGAAGCCGCCGCCCGCTCAAGCGGCGCGCCAGACCCGACAAGCCCGACAAGCCCGGCAGCCCCGAAAACACCCGCGCCCGGCCCGCGCGACAGCCCGGGGGACAGCACCTGTCCGGGATGCCGGACGCCTTTGTTGACAACCCGCCGTGGCGGCACGTAGCATCCTCCGTACCCCGCCGTTCCGCCCGCGACATGGTCAGGCCATGCCCCGGAAGGCGCGGGGTATCAGGCATCCGGAGCAGCCATGTCCATCCGTTTCATAGACCTGCATTCCCATTCCACCGCATCCGACGGCAGCGACACCCCGGCGGACCTCGTGCGCAAGGCCGCCGCCGCCAGACTGGCCGCCATCGCCCTTACCGACCACGACACCACGTCCGGCCTGGACGAAGCCGTGCGCGAAGGACGCCAGCGCGGCATCGAGGTCATCCGGGGGTGCGAACTGGGCGTACGCTGCGAACACGGCGAACTGCACATCCTGGGCCTGTGGCTGCCCGAAGGCGACGGCCCCCATCCGGGCGCCAACCCGCTGGACGCCAACCCGCTGGATGCCACCCTGGCCGAATTGCGCCACCACCGCGCCATCCGCAACCAGCGCATCGCGGCGCAACTGCGCGAGTGCGGCGTGGACATCGAATACGCCGAGGTGGAGGCCATCTCCGGCGGCGAATCGGTCAGCCGCCTGCACTTCGCGCGCATCCTGCACGACAAGGGCTACGTCTCCTCGCCGCAAGAGGCCTTTGCCCGGTACATCGGTCCCGGTGGCCGGGCCTACGTGGCCAAGGAAACGTTGTCCCCCGTCGAAGGCGTGGCCCTGCTGCGTTCCGTGGGCGCCACCGTGTCCCTGGCCCACCCCATGCTGTTCCGCTACCCCGGCAACGGCTTTGCCGAATGGCTGGACGACACCGTGGCCGACCTCAAGCCCCACGGCCTGGACGCCATAGAGGCCTACCACAGCGAACATTCCCAGGCCGACACCCGCCGCTGCGTGGACCTGGCCGCCCGGCACGGACTGGCCCTGACCGGCGGCTCCGACTATCACGGCGCGGGCAAGCCCGGCATATCGCTGGGACGCGGGCGCGGCGGCCTGCGCGTGACCACCGCGGTGCTGGACGACCTGAAGGAACGCAGACGCCGCCAGGGGCTGCCGGTGTAGGCGCGCCCTGCCGCAGCGCCCCGCAACCCCGCCAACCCGCCAACCAAAGACGGGCCGTCGGCCATCAACCTACCCACACCACAGCCTCAACCACGCATGGTCATCATGAGCAACGGTTTCACAGCACACCCCCCCCCGTCCCCGCGAGACGCGGACCATCCCGCTTCCGCGCGCCTTGCCCTGCCCGAACTGCTGGCCCCGGCGGGCGACATGGAAAAGCTGGACGCGGCCCTGCGCTATGGCGCCAACGCCGTATACCTTGGCGGACGCGGCCCCAACCTGCGGGCGGGCGCACAAGGCTTTTCGCCCGACGAACTGCCGCAGGCGGTCCGGCGCGCCCATGCCGTGAATGCGCACGTCTACTACTGCCTGAACAGCCTGCCCCACCAGCGCCACCTGCGCGACGTGGAAGCCGCCATGGAAGAGGCCCACGCGGCTGGCGTGGACGCCCTGATCGTGGCCGACCCGGGCGTTGCCCGCATGGCCCGCCGCCGCGCGCCGAATCTGCCGCTGCACGTTTCCACCCAGGCCAACACCGCCAACGCGGAAGCCGCCCTGTTCTGGCAGGACATGGGCGCCACCCGTGTGAACATGGCGCGCGAACTGGACCTGAACGGCATCCGCGCCCTGGTCCGGGCCTGTCCCGGCGTGGAATTCGAAGCCTTCGTGCACGGGGCCATGTGTCTTGCCGTGTCCGGCCATTGCCTGCTTTCCGCCTGGATGAACAACCGCCCGGCCAACCTCGGCCAGTGCACCCACCCCTGCCGTTTCGAGTACATGGGCATGGCCCTGGCCGTGGAAGAAAAGACCCGGCCCGGCGAAATCGCGTGGGAAGCGGTACAGGACGGCCCGTTCCACTCCAGCTTCTGGGCGCCCAACGACCTGTGCCTGGTGAAGTACGTGCGCTGGTTTGCCGCCGTGGGCGTGGCCGCGCTGAAGATCGAAGGCCGGGTGAAGAGCGCGGGCTACGTGGCCCAGGTTACCGACGCCTACCGCACCGCGCTGGACGACCTGACCCGGCGCACCTTCCGGCACGAGGATTACCTGTACGAACTGCTGAACACCGCCAGCAGGCCGCTTTCCACCGGCTTTTTCCTGCCCGGCGGCAAACGGCTGAACCGGGGCCTGCCGCACGACGCCATGCGCCGCCCGGTGGTCGCGCGCATCGAGCAGCCTGCGGACAACGCCGCGTGGCACGTATCCGTGCGCGCCCCTTGGCGCGCCGAAAAGCCCCTGGAACTGCTGCTGCCCGGCCTGCACAGGCCGGAACTGCAACCCGGCGACTTCCGGCTGGAAAACCACAAGGGCGAAACCGTGGACCGGCTGCACCCCGGCATGGCGGGGGTGCTGCACTGTGCCCACGAGGGACTGGCCCCCGGCCTGTTCGTGCGGGCCTGACGGCGGGAACCTTCCGGCACCGCTGCTCAGGCATCCGTATTCCCGGCGTCCGCAACACACTGGCGCACACTGGCGCGCCCTGCCACGCAACCCCGCGAAACCCTGCGTAAACCTACGAAATCTTACGGAACCTTACGGAACATCCATGGCCCATGTGCTGATCATCGACGCCGACGCCGCCTTCGCCCAACTGGTGGCGGGCATCGCCGAAGGGCTGGGGCACCGGGCCTCGCGCGCGGCGGGCCTGGTCGAGGGGCGTCTGCTGGCCGACGACGCCGACGTGGTCTTTCTAGCCGCCACCCTGCCCGATGGCAACGGGGTGGAGTCCATGCCCGGCCTGCGCGCCCTGCCCGGCCAGCCGGAAATCATCGTCACCGCAGAAGGGGGCGACCCGGACGGCGCGGAACGGGCCATCCGCCACGGGGCGTGGGAATGGCTGCGCAAGCCCCTGCCCGCCGACCGGGTGGTGCTGCCGCTGTTGCGCGCGCTGGACTATCGTGCCCGCCTGCCCGCCCAGCGGCCCTCGTCGCGCCTGAAGCATTCCATCGTGGGGGTCAGCACGGCCATCCGCCGCTGCCTGGACGTGGTGGCCGAGGCGGCGGGCAGTGACGCCGCCGCGCTGGTCACCGGCGAAACGGGCGTGGGCAAGGAACTGTTCGCCCGGGCCATCCACGACAACAGCCCCCGCGCCGCCGCGCCCTTCGTGGCCGTGGACTGCGCCTCGCTGCCGCGTTCGCTGGCCGGGTCCATTTTGTTCGGCCACCGCAAGGGGGCCTTCACCGGGGCGGATTCCAACCGCGACGGCCTGGTGTTGCAGGCCGACGGCGGCACCCTGTTCCTGGACGAAGTGGGCGAACTGCCCCTGTCCATGCAGAAGATGTTTCTGCGCGTGCTGCAGGAACACCGCTTTCGCCCGGTGGGCGGCCGCACGGAAATCACCAGCGATTTCCGCCTGATCGCGGCCACCAACCGCGACCTGGAAGACATGGCCGAGCGCAACACCTTTCGCAGCGACCTGCTCTACCGCATGCGCACGGTGGTGGTGAGCATTCCGCCGCTGCGCGAACGATGCGAGGACGTCACGGCGCTGGCCGGGCATTACCTGCCGCGCATCTGGGCCCGCTTTGCCCTGCCGGAAAAGGACATCTCGCCCGACTTCCACGAAACCCTGCTGGCCTACCACTGGCCGGGCAACGTGCGCGAACTCATCCATACCCTGGAGCGGGCGGTGCTGGCCTCGCAGGACGCCCCCAAGCTGTTCGCCCGCCACCTGCCGGACTACCTGCGCATCTGCCTGGCCCGCGCCGCCGCGCGCAACGGGGCCGCCGCCCCGGCTGGCTACGGCGAACTTGGTGGGCCGTCCTGCCTGTACGGAACCGGGGAACGCGCCGCGCCTGCGCTGCGGATCGGCAACGCAGCAGATTCCGTGAATGGCGTGGATCGAACGGGCAGGAACCGCCCCGCAAGCGCCCCCGCGCAACAAGACGGCAACGCCCCCTCGGACAGCCAGGTCGCCGGGCCCGGACAGGCACACCCCGAGCAGGCACACCCCGAGCAGGCACATCCCGGACAGGTTCCGCCCGGACAGGTACAGCCCACGCCACCCGTTTCGCCCGGCTGGGGACCGCGCGCACCCTACGCCATCTACACTTCGCCCCATTATGCCCCGTCCCCGGAACGCACCGCTCCTGCGGCGCGCACGCCCACCACGGATCGCGCGCGACATGGAGACATGCCCGGCGCGGACAGCGGCAACGGCGGCGAACGGCCAGCACGGGCCGGGCGCGACAATGGTTATGGCGAAGATCCCCTTGGCCAGACCGGCCTTGCAGGCCTGTCGCCCCATGGCGCCCTTGAGGATGATGGGCCCCGGACCTCACCAGCGACCGGCATGTCCACTGCCCCCGCTGCAACCACCCTTCATGCCGACGCACCCTTTGCCGACGGCCTGCCCCGTTTCTTCGACTTTCGCGATGCGCAATTCACTGCCTACCTGCACGAACTGATGCACCGCGCCGGTGGCGACATCCGCACCGCCTGCACCCTGTCCGGGCTGTCCCGGTCGCATCTGTACGATCTGCTGCGCAAGCACGGCGTGCCGCCTCGCTGACCCCACGACCGTCGCCAGCCACCCCGGCACTATGAATGTCACCGTCCGCCATCGCGGACATTCGCTTCTCCGTAGCGTCCGGCATCGCGGATCAATCCGGCCCGGTGCCGTCCACCATCGCGGACGGCACCGTAACCAACGCCCCATATTGATTGGTTAGGCAACCAGTAATAATGACAACGTACTGCTATTCCAGCATATTCCAACCGCCACGTCATCGCAGCACGAGTGGCACGCTTCTTGGTAAGTATATGGCAACAGACACCGGGCATGTCGGTCGATGCCCGATCCGTGCCGGAGGGCGGTTGGACAAGGCCAGCCGGTACGGGGGAATGCGTCGGACGCATTCCAGCCGCAGGGGTCCGTGGCGCAGTCGGTGCGTTGCGGGCGAAATCGGGGCGCGCGTTCCATGAGAACGTCGCGCCCCGCACGTTTTCGGAGAAGTACGAACAACACGTGCAGAATGTTCCGCACGCCACGGCCCGTGGCCAGGAATGTCAGGCGGATTCGCCCAGCAGTTCCAGCACCTTCTGGCTGAGCAGCTGCAAATCGGGCTTGGCGAACTGCGCGTCCGCACCCACCGATTCGCCCTTGTGCCCCAGCCGTTCCGAGACCAACGACGAAAACAGCGCCACCGGCAGGGTGCGCAGCACGGGGTCTTCCTTGATGCGGCGGCACAGGGTCAGCCCATCCATGCGCGGCATCTCGATGTCCGAGACCACGGCCTGCACCAGCTCGGACAGGGGGGCCCCCCTGGATTCGGCCTCGCGACGCAGCCCGTCCAGCATTTCCCATGCCTCCTGCCCGTCGTTGGCCTGCAACAGCTCGAACCGTCCACTGGCCTCCATCAGGCTGCGCACCAGGCGGCGCACGCTGCCGGAATCGTCGGCATGCAGGATGCGATAGCGGCGCGGCGGCAGGTCCGGCTGCACCTCCGGCACCCCGGCGTCCATGGGCATAGCGCCTGCACCGGCTTCGCCACCCGCACGGCCATTGCCGGGCGCAGTGCCCCCCGCCTGTCCCCGCCCCCCGGCGGACGCCGGGCCCAGGGGCCGTTCCATGCGGATGGACAGGTCCGGGTGCATCTCGGCCACGATGCTTTCCATGTCCAGCAGAAACACCACCAGTTCGTCCAGCCGGACCATGCCGGTGATGGAATTGCGGCTGGCCTCCTGCAGGAAACGGCCCGGAGCCTCCACGTCGGTCCAGCTGATGCGGTGAATCCGGTTCACTCCGGACACCAGAAACCCGGTGACCACGGTATTGAATTCGGTGACGATGATCTTGGGTTCGCCGCTGGTGTCGCGCGGGATGCCCAGGTATTTGGCCAGGTCCACCAGCGGGATGACCCGCCCGTCGCGGTGCGGAAAGGCCCCCAGCACCGCCGGATGGGGCATTTGCGGCAGTGCGGTGACGGGCTGCATGCGGATGATTTCCACCACCTTGGCCACGTTGACGCCGTAGCGGCGCCGCAGCGAGCCGCATGCAAGCGGGGCGGCCGCGCCAAAGCCCCCACCCGCGGCCGCTTCCGCCACGCAGTCGCCGTCCCTGCCCAGGGCTTCGGACATGCCGCCCGACCCGGCAAGCCCGGCATCGGCGCCCAATGCGCCGGAATTGTCCGGCCCGCCAGGTGCCGCGCCATCGGACACGGCCTCGTCCACGAAGAACTCGACGATTTCGAGTTCATTGGTGCCGGATTCCAGCAGAATGCCGGTCTGCCCCATGATTCCTCCCGGCAGGCGCTGGCGCGCCATGCCCCGATGAGAATCCGAAGAATGCGCCGATGCCCCGGGCGCCCCGCAGGCGCCTTGCCCAGGCCGCATGCCTGTCGCGCGACACAGGGTATGCCGAAACCGTCCCCGGATGATGGCACCCGCGTGTCGGCCCGGCGGCAACCCGCCGTCGTGCGGCCTGACATCGTTCGGCGCGTAATGTAGCGCCTTTCCCGGCAAAGGGCCACCGGACACCAGCCCCCTTTCGCGACGGGTTCCCGCCGGACAATCCACGGGAACCGGCCTGGGGCGGGAACGGATATTGCCCTGATATTGCCCTAATATTGGCCGGTTCGGGCCGAACCATGTGCCGTCGCCCTTTCCAGATGACTCCCGGTTTTCCCTTGCGCCGCACCGCCGCCGGGCCTACAAACCGCAGAGCCCTCGCACGCTGCCGAACGGCGGCAGCCCCCGAAAACCGCACCACGATTCCAGGCGCCCCAAACGCGCCCAGACACCTCGCGGGCCAAACCGCCACAGTCATGCCCATGCAGCCCCCCCGCCAGCACGACGCATCCGCCCCGTCCCAGCCGCCCGCCGCACCTGGCGTGGGGGACGCGCCCTCTTCCTCGTCCGCGTTTCCCGCTGCCAACCCTCCCGCGCATGGCCGCGCCCCCCACGCAAGGCCCGCTGGACATGGCAAGGCCGGTGGCCGCCGCGTGTCGCGCATGGGGGTGGCGGTGCCGCTGCTGGCCTGCGCCGTGGCCCTGGGGGCCATCCTGGCGCGCGACCCCCGCCTGCTGGCGTGGCATGCCGCGTGGCCGGGACTGGTGCGCCCCCTGCTGCACATGCTGGTGATCATGGGGATGGGGCTGGCCATGGGGCTGGCCGTGGAGGCCTTTGGCTGGACGCCGCTGCTGGCCCGGCTGGCCCGCCCGGTAACCCGCTGGGGCCGCCTGCCCGACGACAGCGGAGCGGCCTTCGCCACGGCCTTTCTGTCCGCCGCCGCGTCCAATTCGCTGCTCATGGAGGCGCACACCGCCGGGCGGCTGTCCGTAAGAGAGCTGCGCCTGTCGTACCTGCTCAATTCCGGCCTGCCGGTCTTTCTGCTGCACCTGCCCACCACGTTCTTCGTGGTGGGGCCGCTGGCGCGCACTGCGGGCATCATCTACCTGTCGCTGAACGGCGTGGCCGCACTGCTGCGCACGGCGCTGGTGCTGCTGCTTACCCGTCGGGCCGTGCCAGCGGACGGGTGCGCGGGCGATGGCGACCTGCCCTCGGCCGGGCAGGACGTGGCCCACCATGGCGGAAAGCGGTCCGGCGTCGTGGCCGCTCACGGCACGACGCACCCGGACGTGCCCGCCACCCCGGCGCAGCGCCTGCGGGCGGCGCTGGCGCTGGTTGGCACGCGGTTCCGCCGCCGCATCGGCCGCATGGCCCTGTTCACCGCGCCGACCTATCTTGCCATGTACGCCCTGCACCAGGTCGGGGTGTTCGACACCCTGCGCGACCTTGCAGCAGGGGCAGCAGGGGCAGCAGGGGCCGCAGGCGGCTTCGGGCTGGGCATCCTGCCGGTGCAGGCCGCCGGGGTGGTGATATTTTCCGCCGCCGCCGAATTTTCGTCCGGGGTGGCCGCTGCCGCCGCACTGCTGGACGCGGGCTCGCTGGATACGGCCCAGACCGCGCTGGCGCTGATACTGGGTTCCATCGTGGCCACCCCCATCCGGGCGCTGCGCCACCAGTTGCCCTCGCACACCGGCATCTTCACCCCTCGCCTGGGGCTGGCGTTGCTGGTGCAGAGCCAGCTGTTCCGCGTGGCCAGCCTGACTGCCGTCACCACCATATGGTGGCTGGCCGCGCACTGACGCCGACCACGCTCGACGCAGGAACACGCTCGACGCAGGAACACGCGAACGGGGCGGGCACGGTTGTTTCCGTGTCCGCCCCGTTCGTATTCGCCCGGCATAGCACCCGGCACAGGCATCCCCCAGGCCCGTCTGGGGGATCTGGTCTGGGGGATCTGGTGGGGTATCCCGCCGGGTACCACCAGCCGGAAAATCCCACCTACTTCGTGTTGTCCTTGGTGACCTCATCGGGTTCGTTCATGGCGCCGCGCAGTTCACGCACGGCTTTTCCCAATGTCCTTCCCAGCTGGGGCAGCTTGTCCGGGCCGAAAACGAACAGGGCCACTATACCCACCACCAATAAATGCATCGGTTGAAACAGTTCGCCGATCATGATTCCATCCTGTGGAGCGCATGCTGCGCGCAAAAATTCCGCCCTCAGCGCGCGGTGCATGCCGGGACACTCTCCCGACTCCGCACGCCTCTGCCATTTCATACGCGCGAATGCCATGATGCGCCAACTTGTGCAACCATGACCCCCATTGTGCGTGCAACCTGCACAAACAACCACGGCCCGAAGCATGGCTCCGGGCCGTAAAATTCCACAGATGGCGTTCGGAAGCCGCGAGAAGGGCCCCCTCACGCGCAAGTCCGGTAAAAGCGCCCTAGCTGTCTGCCGGCTGCCGTGCCGGCAACCGCACGATGAACCGCGTCCCCTCGCCGGGCACGCCGTCGCAGGCAATGCTGCCGCCGTGGGTCCGCACCACGATGAAGTAGCTGACCGCAAGCCCCAGCCCGGTACCCACGCCCGGCGGCTTGGTGGTGAAAAACGGTTCGAACACCCGCCGCCGGACCTCCGGCTCCATGCCCGGTCCGTTGTCCTCGACCACGATAAGCACTTCGTCGCCCTCGCGCCGGGTGGTCACGCGCAGGGCAGGCTCCTGCCCGGCAGGGTAGCGCTTTTCCGCCATGGCATGGGCCGCGTTCTTGAACAGGTTCAGCAGCACCTGCTCGATTTCCGTGGGCACGCAGGTCAGGGTATCGTCGTCCATGGCGAAATCGCGCACCACACGCAGTTTGCGGAAATCGTACTGGCGGCGCAGGTCGTAGTCGCTGCCCGCCAGGGCCAGCGCCCGCTCGACCAGCGCATGCGCCCGGGCCGTGGTGCGCCGCCCCTGCCCGGGCCGCGTGAATTCCAGCATGGTGGCGATGATGTCCGCCGCGCGGGTGCCCGCATCGCGGATGCCTTCCAGCATTTCGGAAATGCGCCGGGCCTCCATGTAGGCGCGCATGGCCCCAAGGGACACCCCGGCATCGCGCGCGGCCTGGGCGTTGGCGGGCAGATCCGGGTCCAGCCTGCGCATGATGTTCTGCACGCCCTGCAACACCGCCCCCAGCGGGTTGTTCAGTTCGTGCGCCATGCCGCCCGCCAGCCCCCCCACGGACAGCATCTTTTCGGTCTGCACCAGCATGTCGGCCAGCCGGGTACGCTCGGTAACGTCGTCCACCCGCACTATGACGGCCCCCGGCACGCCGGACGCGGCATCCTGCGCCAGGAGGGGGAACAGCATCACGTCCAGGTGGCGCAGCCGTCCGTCCGTCACGCGGGGCACCCCCTCGAACCGGGCGGCCTGCCGCCGGGCCACGGCCTCGAACACATGCGGGGCCTCGCCCACCAGCCGGGCCAGCACCTCTGCCGCAGGGCGCCCGCGCGCGGCATCGCGCGAAAGGCCGGAGGCCTCTTCCGCCGCGCGGTTCCAATGGATGATCAAACCGTCCGGCCCCACCCCGGCCAGGGCCGAGGGCATGGCCTCCATCACCGCGTCCAGGAAGTCGCGCGCGGCGGCAAGGTCGCTCAGGGCCTGGCGCAGGGGGGTGACGTCCAGGATGACCCCGTCCAGAAACTCCTGGCCCGCCTCGTCGTGCACCCGCCGCCCCTGCTCCATGACCGCGCGCAGGGTGCCATCCTCGTGCAGCACCCGGTATTCCAACGAAAAATGTCCATCCGGATCGGTGGCCGTAGCCATGTTCGCTATGACCCCGGCGCGGTCGTCGGGATGGATGATGTGTTCAAGGGCCAGGTCACCCTGTTGATATTCCGCCGCCGGATGTCCGGTCAGCTGCTCCACCTGGGCAGAGACGTACAATGCCCGCCATGGCGGCCTGGCCTCGCAGCGGTAGACCACGCCCGGCAGATTGGCCACCAGCGTGCGGAAGCGCTGCTCGCTCTCGCGCAGGGCCAGTTCGGTGCGGCGCAGGTCGTTGAGATCCACGTCGATGCAGTACATCTCCGGTTCGCCGCCCGGCCCCTGCAACGCCACGTGTGACGAAAACACCGACACCGGGCTGCCGTCCTTGTGGCGCAGGCGCAGTTCGCCCGCGCGGGGGGGGATGCCGGTTTCCACCCAGCGGGCCACGTCGCGCAGCACCACGTCGGCCATCTCCTCGGGAATGATCAATTCCTCCAGCCGCCTGCCCATGGCCTCCTGGCGGGTGAAGCCGTACAGCCGTTCGCTGGCCGAGTTCCAGAAGAACACCCGCCGCTCGCGGTCGTAACCCTGCACCGGCAGGTTCAGGGCGTTCTCTATCAGCGAGCGGAACCGCGCCTCGCTGCGGCGCAGGGCCTGTTCCGCCGCGCGCTGCTCGGTGATGTCGATGTTGATGCCGAGAATGCCGAGCAACCCGTCGGCCGCCTCGTCGCTGATGGCCGGGATGGCGGGGATGGCGGGGACGGGCCGGATGGGGGTGACCATGCTGGAAAAGACGCGCCGGGCGCCGTCGCGCAGTTGCACCTCGTGCTCGTGGCGCACCGTCTCGCCCGCCATGGCGCGGGCGTTGATGTCCGCCCAACCGGCCCGGGTCTCTTCCGGCACGTCCCGCTCGCTGTCGGGCGACACGGTCAGGTCGCCCCACAAGGCCACGGAAATATCGCTTTGCATGACCACGCGGCCACTGGTGTCGCGGGCCCAGAAATCGAAGGGGATGTTACGGATCATGGCCCGTTGCATGGCCGAGGAGCGACGCAACTCGTCTTCCATGACCCGGCAGCGGGTGGCGTCGGAAAAGACCACCGCGAACCGGTTCGGCCCGGCGCGCCAGGCCCGCACTTCCCAATGTCTGCCCGTCAGCCTGTCGCGGTGCTCGAAGGCGGTGCTTTCGCCGGAGGAAACCACCCGCCCGTAGATATCCACCCACCGGCGCTCGATGCCGGGCAGCACTTCAAGCAGGGTGCGCCCCACCACCCTGTCGCGGGAAAGGCCGGTCATGGCTTCGAAGGCGGGGTTGACGTCGAGAAACCGGTAGTCGCGCGGCTGGCCGTTCTCATCCCACAGCATTTCATGCAGGCAATAGCCGTTGGGCAGGTGCTCCAGCAGCAGGCGGTGGCGCTCGACCACGTCACCGGGGACTTCCGCGCGCTCGGAAGGTGCGGAGCCCGGCCCGGCTGCGGCGGTGCCGTGATCGTGGTGGCCGTCGTCGGCTGCCATGCCAATCGCTCCCCTGCGGCGCGCACCGCGCCCGTTCCGTCATCAATTCCGTCAGCAGTTCCGCCACCAGTTCCGTTGAGCCTGCCCCGCGTGGCCCGATGGTACGGACCGGGAGCGTGCCGAAGTCGCTCTTCGCATCGGTACAGGGTACACCACAACGAGGCCCCGCGCGACAGGAACTTGCAACCCCCGGCCCACTCCGCGCCCTCTGTCCGTTTGCCCAGCGGGCGAAAGGACCATCCGGAAATGGCCCTAGCGCTTGCCGGGCAAAAAGGTGGCCCTCAGAAACCGGGGGTCGAGAAACGCCAGCGGATTGGCTACCACCCTGTCGGGCAGCAGATGGTACCAGCGGTATCCCAGCTTGCGGTAATAGGCGCGGGTCCTGTCGGCGCAGCCTGCCTCGCGCGCGGCCTGCATGGCGGCGTCGCGCTGGCAGCGCGACGAGGCCAGTGGCCGCAGCAGGCGGGGGGCGAACCCCCAGCGGTCCAGCATGCGGCGCATCCGCAGATATTCGCGGTAGCGGCTCAGGCCGTCGGCCCCGCACAGCAGGGCCAGCCCGAACCAGCCGGAAGCGGGCATGAACAGCAGCAGCCCCATGGCCAGCGCCTCTTCCGCCAGTGCTTCCAGCGCCACGCGGGCCAGCCCCGCGCCGATAAGGGCGGATACGCCTCCGGTGGCATGGGGCAGGGGCGCTGCCCGCAGGTAGCGCACGGGCACGGCCAGCCCCTGCCGCAGCAGTCTGCCGAGGCCGCCCTCCCCGCGCTCCGATGCCCGTCCCGCCCGGCCTGCCCGATTTGCCCAGTCTGGCCGGTCTGGCCGGTCTGGCCGGTCTGCGGGCGTGTCCCGATTTGCCCGACGGGCCGGATGGGCTTGAGCAGCCTGACGGGCCTGCCCCAAATAGCCGGGCTGGCAGACTCGCCCCCCGCACCTGGGGCAGACGCCCTGCGCGTGCGCGCGGCCCGGTGGGGCGGGGTGCGAAGCATGGCCGGATACCGAGGCGGGTCCGGTGGTGCGGCAGGGCTTGGGCATGTTCATGGCATGGAGGGGGCGTGTGGTGGACGTGAATCGGGAGGGTCGAACGGACCGGCACGGCTCGACACGGACCGGCACGGCTCGACACGGACCGACATGAGCGGGCATGCGCGGGCATGGCTGGCACGGGCTGGCTCCGGCTGAAGGACCGGACCACCGGCTGGCCATGCGGCCCCGCCTCTTCTGGCTAACCGCTCAACGCCGCCAGGGCAAGCCCGCGCGCGCAGCTGCATTAAATAGTGTCAACCTGTGTAAATATGCCATCCCGCCCCGAACAGGATGGCGCACTTCTGCTATGCAGTCCCAAAGTACCGCGCGATACAGGCGCCGTGCGCGGCGGCAGATGCCGGGACGGAATCCACCGTCCGCACGCCGCAGCGCGCCTGCCCGCCGCAACGGAGGCCGCCATGGCAGACAACGTCGTTCACATTCCCGCCCAACGCCGGGCCAGGGTCATGGTGGTGGTGGGCACCCGCGCCCAGGCCATCGCCTGCGCCCCGGTGGTGCATGCCCTGCGCGAAGGCGCCGCCCGGTTCCACCCCATCGTGGTCAGCGCGGGCCTGCATCGCGACCGGTTCGTGAGCACGCTGGCGGATCTGGACATGGAATGCGACATCGACCTCAGCCTGCCCGGCGACATCGACGAAGGCCAGTTCCATCTGCTGGCGGGCAACGCGGTGCTGCGCTTCGGGCTGGTGGTTTCGCGCCTGCGGCCGGACATCGTGCTGGTGCAGGGCGCCTCCACCACGGCCCTGGCCGTGGCCCTGACCGCCTTCCACAACAACGTGCCGGTGGCCCATATCGACGCCGGGCCGCATGAAGAACAGACGGGCGCCCCCTCGCCGGAGGAAGGCAACCGCCGCTGCATCGCAGCCGTGGCCTCGCTGCATTTCGCTGCCACGGCAGAGGCGCGCGAGGCGCTGCTGCACGAGGGCGTGGACGACGCGCGCATTGCCGTCACCGGAACCACCATGGCGGAAAGCCTGCACCGGTTCGCGGAAGCCGGACAGGTCGGCGGCCCGGCTCCGGACGGCGGGATGCCTGTTGGCGCCACCGCCGATCCCGGCGTACCCGCTGCCCCGAACGCGGAACAGAACCCAGACCAGAAAACGGAACAGGCCGGGCCCGCCGCCACTCCCCCCCACAGGGTGCCGGACATTCGCCCGGTATCCCTGCGCAGGGTGCCGAAAAACGTCTCCGACACGGCGGACGTCACGGCCATGCCGGTTTCCGTCGCGCCTGCCACGCCACGTCCCCGCCCGGCCCGGCCCTTGCCCCGGGGACACACCGTGCTGGTCAGCCTGCACGGCCTGCACGCCAACCCGCAGGCGCTGAAGGACATCTGCGCCGCCGTGCGCGAACTGGCGCTGGACCGCCGCGACACCGGTTTCCTGGTGCCGGTGGGCCGCCACCGTCCCCTGCGCGACGCGGCCATCCCCCTGCTGGGCGCGGTGCCCAACGTGCGCCTGATGCCGGTGCCCCCGCTGCCGGAGTTCGTGGTCTGCCTGCGCGACGCCCGCCTGGTGCTGACCGATGCGGAGGACGTGCTGGAACAGGCCTCCGCGTTGGGCGTGCCGGTGCTGGCCCTGCGCGCCAGCCCGCAGTTGCCCGACGCGGTGCGCGCCGGTCGCGCCCGACTGGTGGGAACGGACAAGGCCGCCATCCTGCGCGAGACGGCGGCCCTTCTGGATGATGGCGCGCATCACGCGGCCATGGCGGCGGCCTGCGCCACCCCCGGCGACGATCATGCCTCCCGGCGCATCACCCTGGCGCTGGACCGGTTCATGACCGGCCTTGCCCCGCTGCTGCCCCCGCACGCCGAATTCCGGGCCTAAAAGAGCCGCCAGCGTTCGCGGCCACGACCCGACGCGGGGCGGCTACGCCACTTCCACCCGGTCACGCCCGCCGTTCTTGGCTCGGTACAGGGCCGTGTCCGCCCGGTGCAGCAGGGCGTCCACGCTGTCGCCTGCGCAAAAGGTCGCCACGCCGGCACTGAGCGTATGCCTGCGGCCACTTTCAAACGGTGTGCCGCCAATGGCGACGCGCAGCCGTTCGGCCAGTTGCACGCCTTCTTCCCCCGTGGTTTCCGGACAGAGCACCAGAAACTCCTCGCCACCCCAGCGGCCCACGGTATCCGTCCCGCGCACGCTGTCGCGCACCACCCCGGCGAAGGCCTGCAAGGTCCTGTCGCCCGCAAGGTGGCCGAGGTCGTCGTTGACGCGTTTGAAGTGGTCGATGTCCAGGATCACGATGGAAAAGGGCCGCCGATAGCGTTGGGCCCGCTCCACCTCGCGCCGGAACAGTTCGTTCAGACGGCTGCGGTTGGGCAGGTCGGTGAGCGGATCGGTGCGGGCCAGCCGCTCCAGCACGGCGTTCATGCGCTTGAGCCTGCGGTTGTACCACAGCACCACCCCGGCCAGCAGCGCAAAAAACCCGGCCACGCGGGCCACCAGCCAGTAATCCACCGACGTCTGGGCGGTAATGGGCACGTGCCGGTTGACGACCTGCTGCCGTTCCTCGACGGTCAGCGAACGGATGCCCCGGTTCAGCACGGTGCGCAGCAGGGGATCGTGCCGCACCACGCCCATGCGCAGCTTGTTCTCGTATTCCGGAAGCTTTCCCGCGACCTTCAGGTTGAACAACCCCTGCTGGCGAATGGTGTAGGCCGCCACGATAAGAGAACGCATGGTCATGTCGGCCTTGCGCTCTTCCACCATGCGGATGGCCTCGGCCTCCGATTCCGCCACCAGCACCTTCAGGTTGGGGTAGTCCCTGCGGACCAGTTCCTCCATGGCCGTTCCCTGCGGGAACACGATGCGTTCGCCCTCCAGCGCCGCCGGGTCGGTGATGGCCGGGTGCTCCACCCGGGTGATGAACACGTTGGGGTCGGTCAGCAGGGGATCGGTGAAGCCCAGCCACGCCTCGCGCTGCGGGGTCTGGTTCAAGAAGCTGAGCGCCTGGCAGCGGCCCGCCCGCGCGGCGGCAATGCTTTCATCCCACGTGGCCGTGGGCACAAGCTCGAAGGACAGGCCGGTGCGCTGCGCCACCAGCGCGATGATGTCGGCGGCAATGCCCACATGGCGCGGCTGCCCGTTGCGCGTTTCCACCCTTTCGAAGGGCGGCCAGTCCGGGTCCACGCACAAGGTGATGGGGCCGGACTCGCGGATGAAATGCTGCTCCGCCGGAGTGAACCGCACGTCGGCTCCACCGGAATCGGCCAGGCAAAGGGCAGGAGATGCCCCGGCTAGCAGCACTGCAAGCAGGGAGAGACGGGAAAGAAACGGCAGAACCCCTCGGGACATCGAAAACCCTCGCGTCGGGACGGAATGCGACCGGGCGCATGGGAGTGCGCCCACTGTCCGCATTGTGTACTGGTACTCCCCGGTCGGGCAAGAAGTATCATTCCGCCTTTACCGTGCGCACGGTTCTATCCCGCAACGCGCCAATGCGTGACGGGCGCCGGAGAAATCTCCGGCGCCCGTCTTTGTCGCTGGTTGGAGGTGACCGGACTGCCCCGGGCCGAAACCGGTCGGCTCTGGGCCGCTACCGGTCTGGCCCGGGACCGTGCGAGGTTACGTGTTGCCGTCCTTCCCGATGGGACGGTGCCCGCCCTGCTCGTCCTGTTCGTGCGGTTCGTGCGGTTCGTGCTCGTGCCGCCCGCTGATCATGCCCTTCACCAAGCTGAGCGGGGTCGCCCCGGTGGTGGCAAGGTACAGGTGGCCCACGCAGAACAGCGCGAAGCAGATCACGATGACGAAGTGCGCCGCCACCAGGAACTGGCGGGGGCCGATGGACGCCGAAACCGATTCCGGCAGGAGCAGCAGCAGACCCGAAGCGATGAGCACCGGCATGCCCAGCAGGAACACCGCAAGGTATGCCACGCGCTGCAACGGGTTGAACCGCCGCTGCGCCGTCACCGGGAAGGGATGGGCCTCGCCACGGAAGATGCCGCAGCAGTAGTAGCGCGCCTGAATGAACAGGGCGCGCAGGCCTTCGCCCGGCCCCGGCAGGTACTGGCGGATGTCGCCGGTCAGGAACGCCCTGACAACGTACGCCAGGAAGTTCAGGGCCAACAGCACGCCGCCCGCGTTGTGGATGCGGGTCGCCGCCTCCAGCCCCAGTGCCCACGGGCTTTCCGTGAAGCGCACCGAAAGGCCGGTGTAGGCCAGCACCACGAACAGCGCGGCGTTGATCCAGTGGGTTACCCGCACGAAGCCGGGGTACACGAACTCCGAAGTCAACAGACCATGCGGGCCATGGGGACCGCGTTCCTTCCTGCCCGTGACCATGCGGCCCAGACCGTGCAGCACCACCAGGGCGATCACGGCGGCAAGGCCGGTGGCGGCCGGACGGTCCAGTTCCGGCATCACCCGCTTGGGCGGGAAGTAGCCGGAGGTCACCGGCCCCGCGCCTTCCACATGCACGCTGGCCCGCACCACGATGAGCGATTCGCCCGAGGTGTGGCAGGTGGCGCAGTTGCGCAGGGCGGTCTTCTTCTCTCCTATGGCGTGCGAGTCGGGCTTGGCCATACTGCCGTCGGCGTCGTTGGGCGTGTGGCATTCCACGCACATCACCGAGCGGCTGTGGGCATCCCAGTTGGCCAGGAACGAGTGCGCGGACTTTGCGTCGGGCACGGAGCGGCCCGACAGTTCGCGCAGCTTGCCTGCGTTGCCATGGCAGGTCAGGCACTGGGCGTTGTACATGGCCGTCAGCGGCGCATAGGCCACCTTGGCCGGGTTCTTGGGCTGGGCGTGCGGGTTGTGGCAGCTGTCGCAGGACACCTTGTCGCCCAGCTTCTGGGCGTGGGTGCTCTGGCCGAAGGCCTTCACCTGATGCGCCAGCCCCACGTTGTGGCAGGACAGACAGGTTGCGTTGTCCGGCCTGGCCACCGCGTGGGGTTGCAGCAGGAAGCTGTCCTCGCCCTTCTGGCCGATGTGGCAGGTGGCGCACGGCAGGTTGGCGTGCGTGCCGTGCATGTAGCCCGCCCTGTCGATGTGCAGGTTCAGCGTCTTGCCGCGCTCGGTCACCGGGTGGGGCGGCGTGTCCGCGCCGTGGCAGGACAGGCAGGCCGTGCTCTGGGCCGTCACGCCCCGCTTGCCGGACAGCAGCAGGGCCTTTTGCGCCTCATCACCGGCAAAGGGCGTGGCGATGACCCCGCCCATGGCGTCGGTGGAGGTGACCGCGTTGGACGCCACCTTGCGGTGACAGGTGGCGCAGTCGCGCGAGGCCGTGGGCGGATACCCCGTGCCGCCCGTGCCGCCCGCGCCGCTCGCTTTGTCCGCCTGGTTGGTGTTGTTGTGGCATTTGAAGCAGGCCTTGTCCGTGAAGTGGTCGGCCAAGGTGATATGGGCCGTCTTCTTGGTGTCGAAGAGCTTCGAGTGGCAGTCGTCGCACCGGAAGCCCTTGGACGCGTGAAGCCTGCCGTCGAACATGACGGTCCCCTGGCCTCCGCCGCCGTAGCGCAGGGCCTTCCCTTCGCTGGTCGCCAGGGCAAGCCCCGGCCAGGCGGTCAGCAGAGCCAGGAGCAGGAGACTCCAGGCTCGTTTCATGCCTGCACCTTCGCGATGATGTTGGAAGTGGCCTTGCGCACGTCGGCCACGCCGGTCAGGGTCATGGCCACGGTCAGTTCGTCCTTGATGGTGTTCATGATCAGGGCCACGCCGTCGCGGCCCGCGCCGTGCGCGCCGCGCACCAGCGGGCGACCGCACAGGCAGGCATCGGCCCCCAGTGCCAGGAACTTCAGCACGTCCTGCCCGCGCCGCACCGCGCCGTCCACAAGGATGGTGGTCTTGCCCTTCACGGCGGCGGCAATGGCGGGCAGCACCGTGGCGGTTGCCGGGGTGTAGTCGAGTACGCGCCCGCCGTGGTTGGACACGCAGATGCCCCTGGCGCCCACTTCCACAGCGATCTTCGCTTCTTCCACCGTCATGATGCCCTTGATGATGAACGGCAGGCTGGTGGACTTCACCAGTTCGGCCAGTTGCTTCGGGGTCTTGGGCTCCACGGTCTGGCCGGGCACGGCGCGGGCCGCGCGGCCAGCCGAGTCGATGTCGATGGCCACGGCCACGCCGCCCGCCTCTTCCACCATGCGGATGCGCTTGATGATCTCTTCGTTGGTCTTGGGCTTGATGGTCACGATGCCCTTGCCGCCGAACTGGTTCTTGAGCACCGAAATGCGGCGCTCGAAGACCTCCATCTTGTCGCCGATGCCGTCGGCCACCCAGCCCAGGGTGCCCGCATCAAGACAGCCGCCGAGAATGGAGTTGATGTACTCCTCTTCGGTCATCTTGTTGCCCATGTTGTAGGTGACGCCGCCGGTGACGGCGGAGGTCACGGGCATGGACAGCTTCTGCCCGAACAGGGTGGTGGTGAGGTCGGGCTTCTTGACGTCGTGGAAGGTGCGCATGACCAGTTCGATGCGGGCCAGCGCATTGTAGTTGTTCTTGAAGGCCTGGCCGGAACCGATGCCGCCCATGCCGGGCACTTCGCCCGCGCAGGCCACGCCGTCGCATTCCGGACACACGCGACAGATGGGGTACAGCTTTTCGCGGGCCACGCGCAGCACGTCGCCCATCTTCAGCTTGGCGCCGGGTGCGGCAGGTGCAGCAGGGGCGGCGGCGGCAGCGGGCGCCGCGGCGTCAACGGGAGCAGCGGCCTGCGCGGTCTTGGCAAGCACGGGGGTAAGCAGCGCGGCGGCCCCGGCCACCATGCCTGCCTTGATGAAGTTGCGGCGGGTCGCGTCGGTATCGTTCATGTCCTTGGTCATCGGAAAACGCCTTCCTTGTGTTGTCGGTTGCACGGGGATGTGTCGTCGATCATGCGAGTGAGGCCAAATCAGGATTTTTGTTTGTTGGCGAGGAAAACAAGCCTGCCATGAGGGCGCATACTCTTATCGTATTCAACCGAGCCTTAGCCGTTAGGTGAGTGAAGCGAACCTTACGGATAAGGACAGCAGAGCTATGGCAGGCGAAGTTTGACGACGCCAACGAGCAAAAAAACGATTTGCCCCTACTTCGCGGGAACGAACGACTTCGCCACCACGGCCTGCGCCGGGGGCGTGAGCATGAATTCGAAGAACGCCTTGACGTCGGCGGACGGATTGACGGCGATGAGCGAAAGGGGACGCTTCAGCGGGTAGGCCCCGGAGCGCACGCCAGCCGCATCGGGCCTGGCGCCGTTCACGGGCACGGCCACCGCGCCGGGCAGGGCAAAGGACATGGATGCGGCGGTAATGCCCCCGGCGTCCTTCACCACGTCGGCCACGCAGTCGGTGGCGTCGTCCAGTTCCTTCACCGGGCCGTAGGGGGTGTCGCCCAGCACCATGGACTTGAAGGCCTTCACCGTGGCCCGGCCCCCGTCCAGCTTTTCGCTGTACACGGTGATCGGGGCGTCGGCCCCGCCCACGTCCTTCCAGTTGGTGGCCTTGCCGGAAAAGATGTCCTTGAGCTGGGTCATGCTCAGGCCCTTGATGGGGTTCGCGCCGTGCACGAACACGCCCATGACGTCGTAGCCGATGACCACGATGTCGGTGAGCTGGGCCTTTTCCTGCGCGGTGGGTTCGCTGGCCAGGCCGCCGAACGACACCTTGCCCGCCACCACCGCCTTGAAGCCCGCGCCCGCACCGGCGGTGCCGATGGCGCCGAACTGCACGCCCGACTTTGCCGTGAACAGCTTTGTGGCCTCCGGCAGGATTACCCCGCCGACGGTGCTGGCCCCTTCGTAGGTCAGCGGCACCGAGTCTCCCGCTGCCCACGCAGGGGTGGCGGGAGAAACAGCCACGCCCAGCGCCACGGCCCATGCCGCGGCCAGCTTCAGCACGCCGGACAGCCCCCGCCGCGCGGCGGTCTTGATTGCACCAGCCTGTTGCATACGCACTCCTTCTTCGTTCGTTGCCACGCGCGACCCCATGCCACGCGCGCCACGGCGGGACGATGCAGCCCATCCGCCCGTCTGTGGTCGCAACACCCAAAGCAGGTACGATGCCAGCCCGAAGCGTTCCGGCAACAATGTAGAATCAATGTGATTATTTGAACAAATCAGAAGGAGGAAAGGCACGAAGGGGTATGCCGCATGGAATGGAATTCCGCCGAAAACGGAAAAGGCAAGCGTTCACGCCGTATCGGCGCGGCTTGCCCAACGGCATGCCATGCCATTCGGAATACCCCATCGCCGGGACACGGCGGCGGGGAAATCCGATGGCGCAGATGAAAGGGAAGAATGGCGGGGGAATGCGTCAGCTGGCGTCGTCGTCGCGGCGTTGTGCCTTCAGGCGCTTGGACAGGGCGGACTGGGTGACCCCCAGCAGCCGCGCGGCCAGGGTCTGCCGCCCGCCGGAACGGGCCATGGCCTCGTCCAGCAGCAGCCGCTCCGCCTGGGCAAAGCTGGGCAGGGTGGGCAGCCCGGCAAAGGGGTTGTCGCCCTCCGCCACGGCAACGGCCATGGCGGTTGCCGCTTCCGGCGTGCCGATGTGCCGCTTGAAGGCGTCCATGGACAGCATGCGCCCGGTGTGCAGGCTGACCGCGTCGTAGGCCATGGCCGCCAGTTCGCGCACGTTGCCGGGGAAGGGATACGCGGCCAGCAGCGCGGCCAGTTCCGGCGGCGGGGTGGGTTTGCGCTTGCCCATGGCTGCCGCCGCCTCGCCCAGAAAATGGTCCAGCAGCGGGGCAATGTCTTCAGGCCGCTCGCGCAGGGGCGGCACGGCCACATGGTGGGTGCGCAGGCGAAAGAACAGGTCGCGCCGGAAGCGCCCTTCCCGCTCGCTTGCGGCAAGGTCCGCGTGGGTGGCGGCAATGACGCGGGCGCACAGCCTGCGCGGCTGATCGCTGCCCAGCGGGTAGTATTCGCCCTCTTGCAGCAGGCGCAGCAGCTTGACCTGCGAGGCGATGGACAAATCGCCGATCTCGTCGAGGAACAGCGTGCCGTCCGCCGCCTCTTCCACCAGCCCCCGGCGCGGCGCGTCCGCCCCGGTGAAGGCCCCGCGCACGTGACCGAACAGCGTGTCGGCAAACACCGCGTCGTCCAGCCCGGCCACGTTCAGGGCCACCAGCGGGCCGCGCCTGCCGCTCAGTTCGTGGGCGGCACGCACCAGACTCTCCTTGCCCACGCCAGATTCGCCGGTGACCAGCAGGGGCCGGGGGCTTCTGGCCACGGCCTCGATGTAGGCGAAAATGGCATGCATGGCTGCGCTGCGGGTGTGGATGGCGGCAAAGGCCTCTGGCTGGCGCAATTGCCCGGAGACAAGGCGGCTGGCCACCTCGCGGTTTTCGGCGCGCAGTTCCAGCATGTGCATGGCCCGCAGGATG
Source organism: Nitratidesulfovibrio termitidis HI1 (assembly GCF_000504305.1). Taxonomy (NCBI): domain Bacteria; kingdom Pseudomonadati; phylum Thermodesulfobacteriota; class Desulfovibrionia; order Desulfovibrionales; family Desulfovibrionaceae; genus Nitratidesulfovibrio; species Nitratidesulfovibrio termitidis. Next base: position 3,548,934 of record NZ_KI632512.1, on the reverse strand, counting down.
CCGCCCACGATGCGCGATTCGTCGTCGGTCTTGACGTAGTAGTCGTACGCGCCAAGGCGCATGCATTCCACGGCGGTGGTCAGCTGGTTCATGCCCGAAAGCACGATGCAGCACACGTCGGGGTGGCGTTCGGCAATGGCGGCCAGCAGATCGGCGCCGGAAACGTGCGGCATGGTCAGGTCCAGCAGCACGAGGCCGATGCCCCCCGCGTCCAGAATGTCCATGACCTGTCGGCTGTCCTGGCAGGCGCGCACGTCGGACAGCCCGGCGGAAAATTCCAGCAGCAGGGTCATGGAGGCCAGCCAGTCCGCCTCGTCGTCCACCAGCAGGATGCCGGGGGCCGCGAGGCTTTCCGGGGTGTTCGGGCAGTATCCGCTCATGACGCGCCGCCTGCCACGGGCAGCACAAGGCGCACGGTGGTGCCCCGGCCCGGTTCGGAAGTGAAGTCCAGGCTGCCGCCGTGCTCCTGCACGATGCCCGCCGAGACGGAAAGCCCCAGCCCCGTGCCGCCGCTGGCGCGCTTGGTGGTGAAGAAGGGGTCGGTCAGGCGGGGGATGTCCTGTGGCGCGATGCCCACGCCTTCGTCCGCCACGGTGAGCACCACCGACCTGCCGTCCGGCCCTGCGGCGGTGGTCACGGTGATGCCCCTGTCACGTCGGTCGCGCCCGTCATGTGGGACATGTGGGACATGTGGGTCACGCTGGTCACGTGGGTCGCGCAGGCCTCCCCCCTCCCCCACCCCGCCGTCTTCCGGCGCGGGCAGGGCCTGGCAGGCGTTCAGCAGCACGTTCACCACCACCTGCTCCATGCGCGAGGGGTTGCCCCATACCGGCGGCAGGTCGGGGGCGAAATCCGTATCGAACCGCGACGTGGCCTTGTTGATGGAACTGCCCACCAGCCGGATGGCCTTCTGCGCCACCTCGCCAAGGTCGAAGGGCTGATGGTCGCTGGCCGGGGCCACGCGCGAAAAGTCGCGCAGGTCGTCCACGATGCGCCGGATACGCTGGGCGCTTTCCTCCACCACCTCGACGATGCGGGGCAACTTGTCGCGGATGCGCGAATAGCTGCTGCCGCCCAGCGCAAAGTCGCCCTTTTCGCTGTACACCTCGTCCAGCACACGCATGGCCTCTGCGTTCAGCTTCTTGAGGATGGGCACGTTGACCAGGATCAGCCCGTTGGGGTTGTTGATCTCGTGCGCCACGCCGGAAACCAGCACCCCCAGGGCGGCCATCTTGTCGGCCTGCACCAGTTGCTGCTGATTCTCGCGCAGTTGCGAAAGGGCGTCGGAGAGCGAGCGGGTGCGCTGGTCCACCTGCCGCTTGAGCGAACGCGTCCACAGCGCCGCCGCGCACAACAGAAGCAGCAGCGGTCCCAGCACCACGGCGGCGTAGCGCGCCACCACCCGGGCGGAGATGCCCTCCGTGTCCATGACGCCAAACCACTTGCGGCGCAGTTCCTGGTAGCGGCCGGACTGCTTGACCAGCGCCAGCCCTTCGCCCAGCAGGGCCAAGGTGGCCTCGTCGCCGTGGCGCACGGCAAAACCGTAGGGCTGGCTGGTGACGCTCTTGGCCACCACGCGCACGTTGTCGATGCCGTCATGCTCCAGCGTGAACATGCCGGGCAGCATGGCCACCACTGCGTAGTCGGCCTCGCCCCCGGCAAGGCGGCGCAGCCCGCCCACGGGAGTCTTGGAAAAGATCAGGTCCTTCTCGTAGCCCATGCCGTCGAGGATGTCGTTGATGCTGCCGCCGGGGTGCACGATGACCTTCCTTCCGGCCAGTTCTTCCAGCGACGAGACGGCGGGCGTGCCCTTGCGGGCGAAGATGGCGTGGTTGATGGTGGTGTGCGGCGGGGTCAGTTCCGCCTCGCGCAGCCACAGGTTGGAATACGGGGTGCGTTGCAGGGCATCCACCGTGCCGTCGGCAAGGGCGGTGTGCAGGCGCGACCAGTCCATGAGCACGAACCGCACGGGCACGCCCATGGCCTCTCCCACCGCGCGTGAAAGGTCCACGTTGAAGCCGGTGGGCTGGCCCTTGTCGTCCAGATATTCGTAGGGCGGATAGTTTCTGTCGCCGCCGATGATGAGGGCGCGTTGGGCAGCGGCTGCTTCCACGGACTGGACGGCGTGCGGGGTAGCGGCACGGGCCGGGGGGACCGTGGAGGCGAGGGACAGCGCAACGACAAGGGCAAGCACACGGACCACGCCCGGCAGGATGCTGCTGGTCGCAGGGCCGGGGCCGTTCATGGCTGGCCGGAATGCCGGTTTGCTGCTGGGAGTACGCACCCGCCACTCATAGAAACTCGGCGGGGTGGCGTCAATGTGATGGGGAGTGTTGAAGGCGACAGGACCACGGGGGGATGATCGCGCCACATTGCCGCCCATAATCGGATGAAAACGGATGCAATTATGGATTGACGAATCGGATGTTTTCGGATGAACATACGGACATGATCACCACCACCTTGCGCATCACGCCGGAATTTCTTGGCCTGATCGCGGAAATAGATGAGTTCAAGGGCGCCTGGAAGGCACTGGGCACCCTTGCGCCCGAACGCCTTTCGGCCCTGCGCCGGGTGGCCACCATCGAAAGCGTTGGCTCGTCCACCCGCATCGAGGGCAGCAGGCTGTCCGACAGCGAGGTGGAACGGCTGCTGGCGCACCTTTCCGACCATGCCTTCACCACGCGCGACGAGGAAGAGGTGGCAGGCTACGCGCAGACCATGGAGCAGATCTTTCAGGCATGGGAGCACATCACCCTGACGGAAAACCACATCCGCCAGTTGCACCGGGACCTGTTGCGCCACAGCCACAAGGACGAACGCCATCGGGGCGGGTACAAGACCGCGCCGAGCAACGTGGCGGCCTTCGACGGGGAGGGGCGGCAGATCGGCATCGTCTTCGAGACCGCAGCCCCCTTCGACACGCCGCGCCTGATGCGCGAACTGGTCGAATGGACCAACGCCACGCTGGAAACCAGAAGCCTGCATCCGCTGCTGGTCATCGGCATCTTCACCGTGGCCTTCCTGGCCATCCACCCCTTTCAGGATGGCAACGGACGCCTGTCGCGCATCCTGATCACGCTTCTGCTGCTGCGCTGCGGCTACGGCTACACGCCGTACAGTTCGCTGGAAAGCGCCATCGAGAACAACAGGGAAGGTTACTACCTGGCACTGCGCCAGACGCAGGTGACCATCCGCACCGAAACGCCCGACTGGCAGCCCTGGCTGCTGTTCTTTCTGCGTGCCCTGCACCAGCAGATGCAGCGGCTGGAACGGAAGGTGGAGCGGGAACGCATCCTGCTGGCGACCCTGCCGGAACTTTCCCTGCGCATCATGGACCATGCCCGCGCGCATGGCCGGGTAACGCTGAAGGAAATGACCATTCTGACCGGGGCCAGCCGGAACACCCTGAAGGAACACTTCCGCAAGTTGGTGGAAAGCGGTCAGCTTGCCATGCAGGGCAAGGGCCGGGGGGTGTGGTACAGGCTTGGGTAAGAGGCAGAGCGCCCCGATCATGCGGGGGCACTCCCGTTACGGCGGTAGTTATCGTTTCAGGAGGGGGCGTTCGTCCATCGAATCCAGCAATTCCAGGAAGCGTTTTTTTCTGGAATTCCGGGTTTTCAGGGAAATGGCGTACGCTCGCCATTCCGCGTCCAATCCTTGGGAGCACATCAATTTCTGCATTTTCCGCAAATAGTTCACGGCTTCCATGTAGGCGTGTTTTTCTGTCCTGGATATGCAGTCTTCGGCAATGCGTTGCCATATCTTCACGGATTTTTCCGGAAAGCTTCGTTGCATCGCCATGGCCGCGGTATCATGAAACGGATTGCCGCCTTTCTCCGCAGGGAGCATGGCATGCCATCGAGCCACGTCTTCCGGATGTTTTTCCTGGATCGCAATAGCCACAAGGGAGAAAACCATCGGGAAACCGGATGCACCACGGTCGCGGCATCCCTCTATTGCGGGCTTCCGGAGTCCGGAAGGCCAATCGGAGTGTTCCCACGGCATGCCGCCGGAAATGAGAAAATCCAGAAGCGCCCGGCGAACCCCCGGCCAGATGTCGCCGGTAGGCACTGCGGCGCGGCACTCCGCGAAACTGTCGGCATCGGGTTTGCGCAGGAATTCTTCGACTTCGAGCAGCAGCAGCGACTGCCAATCCTGCTGTTTCGCATGGATTGCGCGCTGGCAGTCGCGCAAGCCACACACACGTCCAACGGCACTGATTTCCGCCGTCCTGATGCCCTCCTCTATCCACCGCAACGCGTCCGCATCCCTGCCCTCACGCATCAGATGGTCGACAAGCCGCTTGTAGCTTCCGGCGGCTTCCGCTTCCGCTTCATACAAACGGAGAATCTCGCCTCCCCGTCCGGCGCGTTCCAACGCCCGAGCCAGCCAGTCACTGACGGCATTACGTCGGTATTCCGCCATGATGTCATTTTTCGTAACGGGCAGCCTTTCCAGCCTGGCCGCCAGGCTTTCCGCCGCCAGATTCCATGCTGCGGGCGGATGCGCCTCTTCAAGAAAGTCCTTCAGGGAATCACAAACGCCGTAGTCATCCCCAAGCAAGGCATCCAAGGTCCATAAAATTTTTTCGGCCACAGGAAACGAGCAACAGCGCAACGCTTCCAGCAAAAGGGGAATGCAATTTGCGATTTCATCGCGGGTTTCCCCTTCGTCACTGCTGTGCTCGATCTGATCTTTCCCGAGCCGTAAAAGATTATCTCCTTCCGCAAGTACGGAATCATAGTTCCCGGTATCCAGTAACACGCGCATCTTCCGGCGCACTCCGGAATAGTCGGGAACATTGCTCCTGCCCGCCCAAGGATCGCTCCACGCCTCCATTCGGGTGACTCGCCGTATTTCGCGGCGCAGTTCCGAGAGCAAGGCTGGGGCGTCCTTGCGACGTGCGAGCATCTCTTCTCTCAGGAACGAGCGCAGTTGCGGAATGTCACCGGCCAGCCGCACCACGCAGGCGACAAGTTGCTTCCTGCCCAGCCCGGCAAGGTACTCCTCAAGGTGGAAATCCTCACCAGCCCCATCCGCCAACGGCGCGGAAACAATCGAATCCACGTATCCAGTCGCAGGCAAACGGCCTCCCCCGCCATCGGGATGAGAATCCCGCAAACACGAGGTGCCGAAAGATGCGGACGGTACTTCCCCGCCGCCATTGATCCGTTCGATATACTCAAGCAGCGCGGCTACCCCGTGCTTGCAGTCGATGTGGTAGGGGCAGGAGCAGACAGACCGGAGACATCCGCCCTCTCCGACGGATACCATGACCGAATAGGGTTCGCTGCCATGCACATCAGCCACAAGGGTTCCGTCCGCAGCAATGGATATGGCCGCAACCATGCCGTCCCGCTGGTACTTCTGACCCCGGGATGCCACCCTGTGCCCGGCCCAGGCCACGATGTCGTTCATGGTCAACGACTCGACGCCGGGAAACAGCGGCGCTTGCTTCATCGCGTTCTCCGGTATGGTTGTCAGCGGAACTTTGCTGGAAATCTTGACGGCCAGGTGCGCAGCCCGGAGGCAGACCGTGGATGTGGCGAACGCACGGGCAAACATTGACTTGCCCCCAACGATACCAATATATACCAAATATTGCCACAGCTACCAAAGAGGACGCGAAATGAAAAACACATCTGTGTCTTTGGGTGAATACTTCACCAACTTCATCAATTCGCAAGTGCAGGCTGGCCGTTATGGCTCCGCCAGTGACGTTGTGCGGGCTGGCCTTCGGCTGCTGGAAGAGCGCGATCTCAAACTGAAATCCCTGCAAAGCGCATTGGTAGCTGGGGAAAAATCAGGAGAACCTGCCCTTTTCGACAATGAATCCTTTCTGGAGAGGATGCGCGCAAAACATGCCCAGGAGTGAGCGCATCCGCAGATTCTCGCCCCTGGCCGAGGCAGATATTGAAGAAATCTGGCTCTACACGTTCCGGCAATGGTCGCTGGAACAAGCGAACGACTACCACAACGGCATCATGGCCGCCATTGCTGGCTTGGCATCCGGCAGCAGGGTCTGGCAACGGGTTGCCGCCAGAGAAGGCTACTGGAAATATAAGGTCGGGATGCATGTCGTCTATTTCCGTGCCTCAGACGAATACCTTGATGTGATTCGCATCCTGCACGGACGGATGGACGTGGATATGCACCTCCAGGAGCAAGAGTAGTGGGCACCGGAAGCAGCACGCCCCCCCATGGTGCAAGGATACCCTCAACACCTGTGGATGCCCCAGATTCTGCCGGACTCGTGGGTTGCAACCGGGACTGCAAAAACAAGAGCGGCAAGGTAGTTTCATACCTTGCCGCTCTCTCGATTCCGGAATTTGGCGTGCCCAAGGAGATGGACAGGCACGTCCCAAGCATCGAAGATATATTACTATTCGCCGAAATCGTTTTTGTCAATATCCGGAAAAATATCTGTAAACACAGTGTATTAGGCTAGATAGTGTCGTCAAATGATTTTTGTCCAAATTGCGATACATCTGATATGAACAGCGGCCAAAAATGAGGACGTATTTTTCGCGTAACGGGTCGCAACACCTCTCCATCGCTTCAATTCCAAGAATGCGTTTTCTACCGGATGTCTGAGGCGATATAGGTGTTTGTCGTAGTCGCGCGGAGCCTTGCGCCCTTTTCTGGGCGGAATAACCGGAGTGACTCCATTAGCCTCAAGGCTCTCCGCAAATATGCCGCTGTCGTATCCTTTGTCAGCCAGCAAGTTTTCGGCATCTATGCCTTCGACAAGCCTCTGAGCTTGTGCGCAATCAGCAACGGTACCTGCTGTAATAAACATTCGGATCGGCATACCATGCGCATCCACGGCCAGGTGTATCTTGGAGTTAAGCCCCCTTTTGTGCGGGCCATGTCCTGATTCCCACCGCGTGCACCTGCCGCATGAGGATGCACTTTGATGTGGCTTGCATCTATCATCAACCATTCAAAGTCAGGCTCATTTACAAGGGTTTCAAGCAACATCTCCCATTGCCCCTTGTCTCGCCAGCGGCAAAACCTACGATGAGTGTTTTTCCAATCTCCATAGTCCGGCGGGAGGTCCCTCCAAGGTGCACCTGTGCGTAGAATCCAAAATACGGCGTTGATAAACAGGCGATTGTCGCGTGCTGTAGCGCCTCGGACTCCTTCACGTCCCGGCAGGTGAGGCTTCAAAAGTTCCCAAACCCGGTCTGATATGTCGTGCCGTCGATGTGCTGCCTGCATGTATCCCCCTGTTGTCAAAGAGAATATCACGCGAGCGCTTCATTGTAAATTCAAATGACGACACTATCTAATACGGTCGCCCCTTTCAAGACCTTCTGAACAAAAATACGGAGGTGGAAAAAAATCAAGGAAACGCTCATCCTTTCAGGGGCGAAGCCTCGGAATTAATCGTTTCCTTTACCGGGTGATTGAGAGTTATTAACGGTCAAAAATTGTTTGATTACCGCCTTGCAAATAGCCTTTTGCTCTTCGTATACAACGTGCTCGGCAAAAGGCACATTCAGGAACGCGGCATTTTTTATCATTCCAGCCAGTGTGACTGTGCCTGTGAGAGTGGTTAAAAAGTCTTTATCACCCCGGATCAGCAAAGTTTGCGAATCGATTTTAGCAACACTTTCGTTGGGATAGCCGGTTTTTTCTTTGTCCAGCCACAAGCCCAGCATAGCCGCCGTAAACTTATTGAAATCAGGTTCAGGGTTGATTTTTATGTAAATCTTATAAAAATCAGCGAACATAGCCTGTGCACTTTCAGGAGTTATCTCGTTGTACATTGCTTCTGAGCCAGAAAGCTCCTTCACGTCCCACGAAGCTCCAATGGATATCAATTTATCCACCGCGATAACATTATCCGCAGCTATCCTGAGCGCGACTGTCCCGCCGTCACTAAATCCGATGATGCTCACTTTGGTTATTCTTAAATGCTTGAGTATTGCCTCAACATCCTTTTGCATCCGTTCGTATGTCAAAGGAATCTGCCCCAATGTGGATTTTCCGTGTCCTCTGCTGTCGATTCCTATCACATAAAAATCGTCAACGAGGAAGAATGCTATAGGATTTATATCCTGAATAGTCTGAAAACCACCATGCAGCAGCAAAAGAGCCGGCTTATTCTTGCTGCCAATTTCTTCAAAATAAATTTTTGCTCCATCTATATCCAAATATTTTCCTGTATTATGATTAAACATGGTCATATTCTCATTTTCACTACAGCTTTGCGAGGTGGAAGCACAGACGACTTGAACATAGCAACTCAAGAGCAAGCAGAGTCTTGCAGCCAATTTTATCCGATCCATATTCTGTATCACCTTTGCGATTACTTACTTTTGGTAGCATTATTTCAAAATTCTCAAAAGCTGTGGGGCATACCGTGGGGCAGATTTGCCTCGCTACGAAAAAAGCACTCACATTTTCATGTAAGTGCTTGAATTTTCTTGGCGTCCCCAAGGGGATTTGAACCCCTGTCGACGGCGTGAAAGGCCGTTGTCCTGGGCCGACTAGACGATGGGGACGCACCGGCGCGCCAGTGGCGCGGAGCGATTCAATAGCCAACGGGGTGACCGCGCGTCAACTGTTTTTTCGGCGGGGGCGGCGGACCGGGCAGCCCCCCTTCTCCCCGCCACGCAGTGATACACCCACACCAGACGCCCCCTCACAAAATAACGCCAACCGCCGTCCGCCGCGCTTGACGCCCCGACGCGCGGCCTTATCTGTATGACAAGGGAAAGGTCATGCAAGTCCGGGAAGGCCCCCGCTTCCCAGACATACATGTCAGAGGCCCGCGGGTGCTCCCCTGGCAGCCGCAGGTAAACCCCGGCGGAGGATATGAAGGAATAATGCCGACGGAACACTTCCCGATGAAAGGGATTTGCCGGTGAACCTGGTCCCGAGCCCATACGGCAATGCCGGGGCGGACCAACCGACGGTTCGGAAAATTCAGGCAAATCCCTTTCTGTTTGTCATTATTTTCTGTTATAGGCGGATGATACTGGTCAATGCGCACGCGGCTCGCACTCCGCGTAGCCGCGAAAGACACGAAACCATCCATCAGGCCCCCGCGCCCGGGCACGACCATGTTCCGCCTAGAACCACTCACCAATCTCTTCGACCTGCTGGACCATTACTGGGAACACCCGCGCACCCAGCGCCGGGTGGCGCTTGCGCTCATCTTCGCGTTCATCGGCGGCATCATCGCCATTGAACTGAACCGGCGCGGCCTGCTGGCCGGGCTGCCGGTGGAGCTGACCCGCTTCGTTCCCTCCAACCATTTCCAGGCCGTCAACTTTGCCTTCACCATGCTGCTGGTGCTGGAAGTGATGAGCCTGATACTGGTGCTGTCCTGCTCGCTGTCGCGCTCGGTGGGCAAGCAGTTCGAGATTCTCGCGCTGATCCTGCTGCGGAACTCCTTCAAGGAGCTTTCGCACATGCACGAGCCCATCACCCTGTCGCTCGACTTTCAGCCCGTGCTGCACATCATCGTATCGGCCAGCGCCGCGCTGGTGATCTTCTTGTGTCTGGGCCTGTACTACAAGGTGCAGCGGCCGCAGGGGTACATCACCTCGGCCATGGACCGCATGCACTACGTCATGTCCAAGAAGATCCTGGCCCTCGGCCTGTTTCTGGCGTTCATCGGCATCGCCCTGTGGGACGGGTGGATGTTCGCCACCACCGGCCAGTCGTTCGACTTCTTCGAGACCATCTACACGGTGCTCATCTTCGCGGACATCCTGATGGTGCTGGTGGCGCAGACCTTCATGCCCTCGTTCCACGCGGTGTTCCGCAACTCCGGCTACGTCATCGCCACCCTGCTCATGCGCATCGCCCTTGGCGCGCCGCCGTTCTGGGACGCCGCCGTGGGCATCGTCTCGGCGTTGTTCGCGCTGGCGCTGACCTGGGCCATCCGGGTGTTTCCGCCAAGCTCGGTATCGTCATCCTGCTCGTAGGCGGGAACGAATCGGGCAAGCACCGGGTGCCGGACATCCACGCACATATGAAAAGGGGCGTTCCGCCACAGGCGGAGCGCCCCTTCGTTGTTCCCTTCATGCGGCACGTCCGGGCCGTGCCCGGTCAGCGCCCGTCGGGGTGCATCCCTGCTCCCTTCCGGGCCAACGTGCCGTATCCGCTACATGCGCCAGGTGCCGGGCTCCTCGCGCAGATACTCGTCCATTTCCTCGCTGATGCCCACCCGCACATCCTCCTTGTTGTCGGTAAGGCAGATGTTGCGGTCGGGGTCCAGCCCCACATCAAGGGCCAGCCCTTCCAGCCGTTCGATCAACCGTTCGAAGTCATCCCGGACGGCCGGGTCGCTGTCCCATACGTGCTTCGGCACGCGCGCTATACCTGTGAACATGCGCATTACCTCCCTCGCGCCGGGCGCGGTTGGAGTCCTGTCCCCAAACATAAGGCCGAACCCGCGATGTTCAAGGCGCGCAGGGCACGTCACCTCCGGGCAGTCCATCCCGACATGCGTACCAGGCGCCATCCGCCGGGCGCCATCCAACCGAAGAGACGAGACAACACGAAAAAACGGGGCGCCCCGCAAGACGCCCCGTCCGTTTCGTGCCTGTACATCCACGTCGCGGCCCCCGATTCCCGGAAGCAGCGGCGCACCGCCCGGCTACATCCGTTCGATGATGGCCTTGGCCGGGATCAGCCCGGTGGCCGCGGCGGACACGATGTTGCCCGCGACGCCCGGCCCGTCGCCCGCCACGAACAGCCCCTTGAGCGAAGTTTCCAGCCGGTTGTCCGTCTCCACCTGGGTGGCGAAGAACTTGATCTCCGGCGCGTAGAGCAGCGTTTCCTCGTTGGCGATGCCAGGCATGACGTTGTTCAGTTGCTCCAGCCCTTCCACAAGATTGGTGACAATGCGTTCCGGCAGGGCCATGGCGATGTCGCCGGGCACCACGTTGGTCATGGTGGGTTCTATGTAGCCCTTGTTGATGCGGTTCCACGTTGACCGGCGGCCCCGCCGCAAATCGCCGAAGCGCTGCAAGATGGGCTTGCCGCCGCCGATGATGGTGGCCAGCCGCCCGATGGCGGTGCCGTAGCCCTGGTTGTCGGACACCGGGTCGGTCAGCACCACCTTGGACAGGAAGGCGAAGTTGGTGTTTTCCGACTTGCGGTGACGGTAGGCGTGGCCGTTCACGCACACGAAGTCCTGATAGTTCTCCAGCGCGATGAACCCTTCCGGATTGGTGCAGAAGGTGCGGGTCTGGTCGTCGTACTTGTCGGTCTGCACGAAGAAGGTGGGGTCGTAGATCACGTTGGTGATGTCCGACATGATGTCCTTGTGCACTTCCACGCGCACGCCCACCTCTATGCCGCGCTGGCTCACGGCCAGGCCGTGCCCGCGCGCCAGTTCGCCCACCCAGTCCGCGCCCACGCGGCCGGGGGCGATGATTACCGCCTTGCAGGCATATTCGCCCTTGTCGGTGACCAGGCCGCGCACCGCACCGTTTTCCACGGTAAGCGAACGCACTTCTTCACCCGTACGGATGTCCACGCCCTTGTCGTGGATATGCGCGCACATGGAGGCGATATGGTCGGGCAGGCAGTCGCTGCCGAGGTGTTTCTGCTTGATGAGCAGCAGGTCGATGCCGTGCTTCTTGGCCTGCTTGCGGATGGCTTTGGCCGCCTCCATGTCCGAGGGGTAGACCGGGCCGTCCATGCCGAAACGGTTGAAGATGGTCTCCGTTTCGTTGATCAGCGCCTCCGCCTCGGAACGGGGCATGAACTGGGTAAGGTCGGTCTTGCCCAGCTTGTGGATGAAATTGAGCTTGCCGTCCGAAAACAGGCCGCCCCCGCCCATGCCGGACAGGATGTGGCACGGCTTGCACTTCAGACATTTCTGCGTCTTGTTGATGGGGCAGCTGCGCTTGCGCACGTCCTGCCCACGCTCGATGAGGCAGGTGCGCAGGCCGGAATGCTCGGCAAGATGGTACGCGGCGAACAGCCCGGCGGGGCCGCCGCCCACGACGATGACATCGAACTGATTGGAACCCTTGGACATGGTAAGAACTCTCCCTGACGGATCATTGCGGCATCCGCGCGGCATGGGGAAAGGGGCACCTGCGTCACGCCGTGCCACGGGCACGCCGAAGGGGCGCAAGCGGTGTCGCGTGCGCCCGCAGTGACCGGCCCCGTCAGCGTCATTGGCTGCTGCAGAACAGCAGGCTCCAGACGCCGGGCCGCACGAAGGCCAGTGTATGCTGCACCGCAATGCCAGACCTGTCAAGGGTCCCCGGCCCGCCCTTTCCCTCTGGCGTGACGACGCGGGATGCGTTATCTGTGGAAAATGGCGGTCCGTACCGGGCACGCACCCATGCCCGTCCGTCGCACGCGGGGCTTTCACGACGCCAGTCGGCGTCCCGCGCCCCGGCCAGCCGCCAGCAGTCCCCCGAACATTGCGTATCGGGCGGGGCGCATCCGCCCCGTGCCGGAACGTCCGCCAAGGAGTGCGCCATGACCCAGTCCGCCGCCCACGACGTTGCCGCATCCGTCTCCGCTTCCGGAACTCCCGCGCCTGTCGGCGCCCCCACCGCATCCTCCGTCCCCTCCGCCACCGACCCTTCCGTCATCGGTGAAGACATGGCCGCGCTGGCCGCCCGCCAGGCCGCGTTCATAGCCTCGGGCGCGGTGCTGCCCTCCGGTGCGCGGGTGGACGCCCTGCGCCGCCTGCGCGAAGGCGTGCAGGGCTACCGCGACCGTCTGGCCGACGCCATCCGCGCCGACTATGGCCGCCCGGAGCACCCCTTTCTGGTGCGCGAGGTGGTGCCCGTGCTGCACGAGATCGACTGGCTGATCAAGGCCGTGCCCGGCTTCTGCGGCGGGCGGCGGGTGCTTTCGTCGCTGGGGCAGTTCAAGGCGCGCAGCTACGTGCGCCGTCAGCCGCTGGGACGCGTCGTGACGTACGCCCACTGGGCCGATCCGTTCCGCAGCCTGCTGGTGCCCCTGGCCGATGCCGTCGGCGCGGGCAACGCCGTGGTGCTGCGCCCTACGGCGGAAGCCCCGGCCACGGCGGAAATGGTGGCCCGGATGGTGCGCCAGTACTTCGAACCGGAGCACGTGGCCGTGGTCAGCGGCGGCGCGGAAACGGACGAGGCCCTGCTGGCCGCCGCGCCCGACTTCGTGTGGTACGACGGCGACACGCGCGGCGCGCGGACCATCGCCGCCCTGGCCGCCCCCACGCTGACCCCGTATGCCGCCATCACCGGCGGGCCATCCGCCGCGCTGGTGCACGGCGACGCGGACATCGCCATGGCCGCCCGGCGCATCGTGTGGGCCAAGTTTCTGCATGCCGGGCAGGTGCGCGCCGCGCCAGACGTGCTGCTGGTGCAGCGCACCGTGCTGGACCGCGTGCTGGACGCGCTGCGCACCGAACTGGAACGCGCCTTCGGCCCGCAGCCGCGCGCCAGCGCGGACTTTGGCCGCATGGTCTCCGCCGCCGGGTTCGTGCGCCAGGCCGAACGGCTGGCCGCCGGGCGCACCCTGCCCTTCGGCCCCGGCGATGCCCCGAACCAGGCTGACCGCGCTTCCCTGTACGTGCCGCCCGCCCTGATCACCGACGTGCCCGACGACAGCCCGGTGCTGCGCGAGGAAGGCTTCGGCCCCGTACTGGTGGTCCGCCCCTACACCCGGCTGGACGAGGCCACGGCCCTCCTGGCCGGGCTGCCCGCGCTTACCGCGCTGTACGCCTTCACCACCGCCCACGCGCGCGGCGAACGGCTGATGGAAACCACTCGCGCCGGGGCCGTGCTGATCAACGACGCGGCCACCCACCTTGCCAACCCGCGCCTGCCGCAGGGCGGGGTTGGCGAAGCCGGGTATGGCGCGGTGGCAGGCCCTGCCGGGTTGGCCACCTTCTCGGCCCCGCGCGCGGCAGCCGTGGGTTCCAACTTCTTCGACATCCCCCTGCGCTTCGCCCCCGGTTCGGACCTGAAGCTGAAGCTGCTCAAGCGGCTGTACAAGTAGCTTCCCCTTGCGACGGCGGACCGCCGCAACACACGGCCCGCCGCCGCACGAACCTGTCCCGCCCGTCCGCATGCCCGGCGCCGCAGACGGCGCTTCATCCCCGCCCCTCCCCGGAGTCGGCTGGCACCGCCGCATCCCGCCCTTCTGGACACCCCCACTGCGAGAGGCTACATTCCCAGCGGCACCGATCCGGAGCGATGCATGCCGCAACGGTTCACGCCAGCACGGCTCGCACCTGACCGGTTTGCACCCGACCGACGTGCACCGGCCACGCTCCCCGGCACGCGGCACCGCCCGCGCCTGCCGCCTTCCATCATCATTATCCCCACAGGTCATTTTCGCGCGCATGTCCGCATCCATACACCGGCCCGAATTCCGCCCGTCCGTCACACCATCCGGCAGCATCACCGGCACAACCGCCGATGGTGGTCACGGCCCGCGCACCCCGCGCGCCAAGGCGGCGGCCATGCCCTCCACCCTGCCCACGGCCCCCATCTGGGAACGCAACCCCGCCCTGTGCGCGGGCCTGATCATCGCCGTCACCACGCTGGTGCGGCTGTGGTTCGTGGTCTCCGGCCAGCTGGATCTGGTGCAGGACGAATCGCAGTACTGGGACTGGTCGCGCAGGTTGCAGCTGTCCTACTATTCCAAGGGGCCGCTCATCGCCTGGCTCATCCACGGCTGGACGGCCCTGCTGGGCGACACGGAAACCGGCGTGCGCATGGGGGCGGTGGTCAATTCCGCCCTGGCCCAGACCCTGCTGTACGCGGGTACGGCCCGGCTGTTCCGTGCGCCCGCGCTGGGCGTGCTGACCCTGTTCGTGGCCAACACCACCCCGCTGTTCATGGCATCCGGCGTGCTGATGACCACTGACAGCCCCCTGCTGGTGTGCTGGGCGGGCGCGCTGTTCTGCCTGCACTGGATATCGCAGGAGCCGCGCCGCCGCATGCCCTATGCGCTGCTGTTCGCGTGCATGGCGCTGGGCGTGCTGGCCAAGTACATGATGCTGGCCATGGCGGGCGTGGCGGTGCTGTGGCTGTGGGGCCTTTCGCGCCACGGCCTGCTGGCGCGCGGCGTGGCCGCGCGGGTGCTGCTGGTCATGCTGGCGGGTTCCGCCGTGGGCATGCTGCCCATCCTTATCTGGAACATTTCCAACGACTGGGTCAGCTTCCGCCACGTGGCCACCCTGGCCGGGGTGGCGGGCAAGGCCGCGCAAACCTTCCTGCGGCTGGACCGCCTGCCGGAGCACCTCGGCGCGCAGGCGGGCATCATCACCCCGTGGTGGCTGGGCCTGATGCTGGTGGGCGGCTGGCGCGCCCTGCGCAACGCCTGCTCCGGCCAGACGCCCGTGGGCAAGGGAGGCGGAAGTGCCGCCGCACCTTCCGCCACCTGTGGCGATCCGGACCGGCTGCGCCGCGACATCCTGCTGGCCGCCGGATTCTGGCCCCTGTGGGGCGGCATGACCCTGTGGAGCCTGCACACCCGCATCTACCCCAACTGGCCCGCCATGAGCTACGTTGCGGGCATCATGCTGGCCGCGTGCGCCCTTGCGGACCTTGTGGCCGCCCGTCGTCGCGATGCCACCCTGTTCTCGGGGGGTACGCGCACCACGGTGTGGCGCAGGCTGGCGCCCGTGTGGGCGATACTGGGCGTGCTGACCTTCGGGCTGGTGCACGCGCAGGACGCGCTGCCCCTGCCGCCGGAATACAACCCCGCCACCCGTCTGAAGGGCTGGGCCGACCTTGGCGAGCACCTGGACGAGGTGCGCCGGCAACTGCCCGACCCGGACCGGGTGTTCTTCTTTTCCGACGCCTACGACATGACCGCCTCGCTGGCGTTCTACGCCCCCGGCCAGCCGGTTACCTACTGCGCCGACTTCGGCCGTCGCATGAGCCAGTACGACATCTGGCCCTCGCCCGCCGACAAGGTGGGTTGGGACGCGGTGCTGGTGCGTCGCGACGGACCGGACATGCCCCGCCAGCTCGAAGGCATGTTCGAATCCGTGCAGGTCACCCGTTACCAGTCCACCCACCGGGGCAAGCCGGGCCGCCCGTTCTGGGTGGTGGTGCTGCGTGGCTTCAACGGCAACTGGCCCAGTTCCGGCTCCGGAGCCTACTGACATGGCACGCGTACCCCGCACTCCCCGCACGTCCAAGACGCCGGAAACGCCCGATGTGGCTGGCCCGGTTGGCCCGGTTGGCCCGGTTGCCCCGGTTGGCCCGGTTGGCGTGACGGGCGCGACTGGCGAAACGGGCGTCCCCTGCGTGCGTCCCCATGCCAAACGCGACACGCCCGCGCCCGACCCTTCGGCCTGCGCCCGTTGCGCGGCCCAAGGGCCCACGTGCTGCTCCACCACCCCCGGCGAGGAGGAATTCTGCTTCCCCCTGTCCCGCTCGGAATGGGAGCGCATCGTGGAATGGTGCGACCATGTGGGCGGATTCGCCACCGAGCGCAACACCCGGCCCTTCGTGGACGGCATGAAGCGCCTGTTCCCCGGCGAGGAAGCCGCCGTGGAGGCCCTGTTTCCCCTGCATGGCGAACACCTGCGCCTGGCCGTGGACCGGCAGGGCGACTGCGCCTTTCTGGGCGTGGAGGGCTGCCGCCTTCCGCGCGAGGTGCGGCCCTGGTACTGTCGGCTATTCCCCCTGTGGATGCGCGGCGAGCGCATCACCCTGTTCACCCCGGACCACTGCGTGGCCGTGCGCGAAGGGCGCACCCTCGCCAACGTGCTGGCCGCCGTGCACCTGGCGGAAAAGGACGTTCGCCGCCTGTTCGGGCGCCTGCGCTTGGCCTGGGGACTGGCCCCGCTGGACCCCTTCGAGGCCGGGCTGCCGTTCGAGACGCCGTCCGCCCCCACCAATGACGATGCCGCCGCCCCGGCTTCCACCGGTGCGGTCCTCCTGCCAAAACCCCAGCCCATTCCCGATCCCCGCACCGCGCCGCGTGGCCGCCGCAGGCCGCCCCGGCCCGGCAAACCGGGCGCTCTGGACGACGGGCCGGAAACGTTGTAACGCGCACCCCCATGAAAAAACTGCTGCTCACCCTCGGCATCGTCGGCGCGCTTGGCATTGCCGCCGCTGCCGGGCTTGCCGCCATGCTGGTCATCTGGGCCTCGCACGACCTGCCCAGCTTCACCCGCATCGCCGATTACCGTCCCCCCCTCGTCACCACCGTGTATGCCCGCGACGGCAGCGTGATGGGCTATTTCTACCGTGAAAAGCGCTTCCTGGCCCCGCTGGACAAGATGTCGCCCCGCGTGCCCCAGGCCTTTCTGGCGGCCGAGGACGACGGCTTCTACCGGCACGAGGGCATCGACCCCGTCGCCATCTTCCGCGCATTCCTCAAGAACATGCAGGCGGGGTCCATCAAGCAGGGCGGCAGCACCATCACCCAGCAGATCGTCAAGCGCCTGCTGCTGACCTCGGAAAAAAGCTACGAGCGCAAGATAAAGGAAGCCATCCTTGCCTACAGGCTGGAAAAATACCTGAGCAAGGACGAAATCCTCACCATCTACCTGAACCAGATCTACCTCGGCGGCGGCGCCTACGGGGTGGAGGCCGCGGCGCGCACCTACTTCGGCAAGCACGTCAACGAACTGTCGCTGGCCGAGGCGGCGGTGATCGGCGGTCTGCCCCAGGCCCCCTCGAAGTACAACCCCTTCCGCGATCCGGACGCCACCAGACAGCGCCAGATGTACGTGCTGCACCGCATGCTGGAGCTGGGCTGGATCAACCGCGCCGAATACGACGAGGCCGTGGCCCAGCCCCTGGTGTACCGGTCCATGGACGACAGCGGCTGGCGCGAGGGCGCGTGGTACCTTGAAGAGGTGCGCCGCCAGCTCATCGACTTCTTCAGCGAGGCCAACGTCAAGCGCCTGGGCCTGAAGGTGGACCGCTACGGCGAGGACGCCATCTACGAACTGGGCCTGCACGTGCGCACCAGCATGGAGCCGGTGCACCAGGCGGCGGCTGAAAAGGCCCTGCGCACCGGGCTGGACGACGCATCGCACCGCCACGGCTGGCGCGGCCCGCTGCAAAGGCTGAAGCCCGCCGAATACGACGCCTTCCTGAAGCACGAGAACTTCACCCCCCCCACGCTGGCCGACGGCGCATGGGCGCGGGCGCTGGTGACCAAGGTGGTGCCGCAGGGCGCGGAAGTGCGCCTGGGCGGCTACCGGGGCTTCATCGACGTGAAGACCATGGCCTGGTGCCGTACCCCGGACATCCGCTACGCCCCCGAAAACGTGCCCGCCGTCAAGGACGCCAAAAAGGTGCTGGAAGTGGGCGACGTGGTGTGGGTTTCCGCCCTGGGGGCCGACGGCAAGGCCGCCAGCTACAACCCCACGCTGGTCTCGCAGGCCGGGGTGGTCCAGCTTTCGCTGGAACAGTACCCCGACGTGCAGGGTGCCGTGGTGTCCGTAGAGCCGGACACCGGCGACGTGCTGGCCCTGGTGGGCGGCTACAGTTTCAGCGACAGCCAGTTCAACCGGGCCATCCAGGCCAGGCGCCAGCCCGGTTCGTCGTTCAAGCCCATCGTGTACTCCGCCGCCATGGACCACGGCTTTACCGCCGGGTCGGTGGTGCTGGACGCGCCCTTCGTGTACCTGAACGAGTACACCGATAAAATCTGGCGGCCGGAAAACTTCGAGGGCGTGTTCTACGGCCCCACCCTGCTGCGCACGGCGCTGGCCAAGTCGCGCAACCTGTGCACCATCCGCGTGGCCCAGAAGATTGGCATTCCCGCCGTCATCGAGCGGGCCACGGCGCTGGGGCTGGAAGGGCCGTTCCCCAACGAGCTTTCCGTCAGCCTGGGCGCGGTGGCCGTTTCGCCCATCAACATGGCCGAGGCGTATACCGCCTTTGCCGCCGAAGGGCGCGTGGCCAAGCGCCGGTTCATCCATTCCATCAGCGACGCCTGGGGCGAGACCCTGTTCGAGTCCAAACCCGACGTGCGTGAGGTGCTCAGCCCGCAAAACGCCTTCATCATGGCCACCCTGATGAAGGAAGTGGTGCAGGACGGCACGGCCACCCGCGCCAAGGTGCTGGGCAGGCCCCTGGCGGGCAAGACCGGCACCACCAACGACGAGCGCGACGCCTGGTTCATCGGCTACACCCCGCACCTGGTCACCGCTGTGTACGTGGGCTTCGACCAGGTGGCGCCCATGGGCAAGTTCGAAACCGGCAGCCGCGCCGCGTTGCCCATCTTCGTGGACTATCGCAAGGTGGTGGAGCCCTCGTACCCGCCGGACGACTTCCCCATGCCGCCCGGTATCGTCATGGTGCGCGTGGACGGCAAGACCGGCCAGATCGCCGGGCCCGGTTCCGAAACCAGCTATCTGCTGCCGTTCCAGCTGGGCACCCAGCCCACCTCCACGGCGGGCGACCCGGTGCACCGTGGCGACGACGACACCAAGAGTGCGGAAGACCTGTTGAAGCAGCTGTACTAGCGTGAAATGCCTGTCCGGGCATACATGACGGACACGACCGGATGCATGCGCCCCGGCTCCATGAGGACTTTCGAGGACCGTGGGCCGGGGCGCTTCGTTTCGAAGGCGAGGACAGGCGGCCTGCCCGCACCATGAACGCAAACCCCGGGTGCAGCCCGAAGGAAGCACATGCAAGGCCCCAAGCCCCCGGCAGGCACAGTCACCTCCCGCGCCGGAGCCGTGCCCTACGTCACCCGCGACGGCTCCATCATCCGCGAACTGATGCACCCCGCCGTGCACGGCAACCGCAACCAGTCGCTGGCCGAGGCGGAAGTGCCGCCCGGCTGCGTCACCCTGCTGCACCGCCACCCGCACAGTGAGGAGTTATACCACGTCACCGCCGGGCAGGGGCTGATGACCCTGGGCGATGCCAGCTTTGCCGTAGGGCCGGGCGACACCGTGCACATTGCCCCCGGCACGCCGCACCGCATCGCCAACACGGGAGATGTGCCGCTGCTGGTGCTGTGTTGCTGCGCCCCGCCCTACAGCCACGGGGACACCGACCTGCTGGACCCCGTCGCCGGGTAGGCGCACGCCCCTGCCGCACGCTCACGTCGGGCATGTAGCGCAGGCTGCCCGTTGCCGGACCGACACGGCCCGGCAACAGCCTGGCAACCATCGACAAGTTGCCGCATCCGGACGCATTGCGGCACGCCCACGGGGGTACTTTCGACAGGCGACCGGTCGCTTGCCGACAATGCGTCACGCCACCCGGCTGATGGCCTGCCACGCGGGGCAACCTCGGCCCGTCCGACGTTCCGATGCCGCATGCCATCCCGCCCACTCGCACCGCCGCACGAAACGTGGTAGAGGGTCGACATGTTCACCTTCCGTACCGGAGGCGCCCTGCGCCGACCGATCTTGTCCCTGCGTTCCCCTTGTCCAGCATGTTTTGCGCACCGGGCACATCTGATGCATGGGGCGCATGGGGCGCACGGGGCGCACGGCGCGCGCGGGGCGCACCCGCTCGGCCAGGCGCAGCCCCTGCCGTCCGTCCTGGCGTCCGCCGCATCTTCTGTCCTGTCGTCCGTGCTGTCACCCGCCCTGCCCCTGCTGGCGCTCCTGCTCGTACTGGCCGCATGCCCCGTGCAGGCCGCCCAGCCGTCGGCTGCGGCATCTCCGCCGTCCGTATCCGACAGCCGGGCAGACGATCCGTTACCCGCCGCGCCCGCATCCGTGGTGCTCTACCCCCGTTCCGCGCGGGTCACGGTGGAAGACCGGGTGACGGTGGAGACCGCGCCCGGGGGCGGACAATCGTTCCGGGTGGCCCTGCCCGCCGGGGCGGACCCGGCTACCCTGTCCGTGACCATCCCCGGCAACGGAGTGGCATCGATAAGCATTCGTGAAGCCGACGCGGCCGAGTCCCCGCGCGTGGCGCGCCTGCGGGTCGAACTGGCCGGACTGCGGCGCGAGGCCGCGTCCGTGGCCGGGTCCATCGCCGCCACCGAGGCGCGCATGGCCCTGTGGTCCAAGCCCCCGGTAACCAACGCCCCCACAGCCGACCTGGAACGGCTGGACGCCCAGATGGCCCGTCGTCTGGCGGAACTGAACGCCACCCTGCCCGACCTGCGCGACAAGGAAGCCGCGCTGGTCGCGCGCATCGACAGGCTGGAGCAGGAACTGAACAACGCGGGCGGCGCGGCGCGCACGGCGCCGGTGGCCACGGTGCTGCTGGCAAGTCCGGCGCGCGGCCCCCTGGCCGTGTCGTATGCCTACACCCTGCGCGACGCGGGCTGGCGACCCGCCTACCGGCTGGAGGCCTTTCCGGACAAGGACAGCGTGGGGTTCACCTTCGAGGCGGAAATCCGCCAGGGAAGTTCCGTGGACTGGAATGGCGCGCGCCTGTCCGTGGCCACGGTGGAACCGGGCACGGCCCTGCAACCGCCGCCCCTGCGCAACTGGCAGTTGCGGCCCGTTCTGGGCGTGACGCCCATGCCCATGGCCATGAAGGCGGCCCCCATGGCCGCCGAGGCCGTGGCCCTGCGCGCCGACGCCGCGTCCGGCGCACCTGTGGACGAAAAGGCCACCTACGAGGTGTGGGACCTTGGTCAGCGCACCCTGCCCGCAGGCGGCAGCGCCCGCGTGGCCCTGCGCAACGAAACATGGCCTGCTGCCTTCCGGCACACCGTGCGCCCGGCGGCAGACCCGCGCGCCTTCCTTACCGCCGCCGTCACCCTGCCCGAACCGCGCCACTACCCCGCGGGCGAGGCGCTGTACGTGGCCGACGGGGCCAGCGTGGGCAGTGCGACCTTCAGCCTGGCGGAGGACAAGGCCGACATCTTTTTCGGCAGCGACCCCATGGTATCCGCCACCATGCGCCTGGACGAACGCAAGAGCGGCCGCGAAGGGCTGGTGAACAAGCAGCAGACCCGCACCTGGGCCTGGACCATCGAGGTGGCCAACCGGCGCGCCACCCCGGTGTCCGTGCGCGTGGAAGACGCGGAACCGCAACCGCGCGACACGGCCATCAACCTCAGCGTGGAATCCGACCCCAGGCCCGCCACGGAAAACCACCACCTGGTATGGAACCTGGATGTTGCCCCCCGCGCCACCGCCACCATCCGGCACGCGGTGCGGGCCACGGCCCCGGCGGACATGCGTCTGGATGACGGCAGATAGAAACAGGCAAGGGATTGGCGAAACTGCCCCCCCGAAAACGACGACGGCCCGTCCGGATGGACGGGCCGTTTCGTATGCTCACGGCAAAAGAACCAGGGGGGTGCGTGTGCGGCGAGCGCGGAGCGGAACGCCCCATCCCGCATGCCGCATGGTCAACTGTCCGGTCAGCTCTTGATGCTGCGCTGACAGAAGGCCACCACGCCCTGCGCGAGATCCGGCGTTTCCGGCCAGAAGATGCGGCGGCGGTTCAGCCCCAGCAACAGGATGCCGACGATGCGCGCCGTTTCCGGCACGTCGATGTCGTCGCGCACCGTGCCGTCGCGGATGCCCCGGATCAGGCAGGCCTCCACGGTCTGGAACAGGCTGGTGGACAGCGCGTCCATCACCGCGCGGGCGCTGGGAATGGTGGTGTAGGTATTCAGCAGCACCCGGGTGTCCGTCAGGCGCTTGTCGATGAATCCGCAGTGGTCCAGGATCAGCGTTTCCAACAGGCAATAGCCGCTCTTCTGCCGTTCCTTGATGGCCGCCATCAGCTTCCGGTACTCTTCCAGATAGGTTTCGACGATGACGTCGAACACTTCCTGCTTGGAACGGTAGTGCCGGTAGATGGCCGCGTCCGTCACGTTGGACGTCTTGGCGATCTGGGCGATGGTGGTACCCTTGAAGCCGTTGGCGGCAAACAGGATACGTGCGTTTTCCAGTATCAGGTCTTTGGAAGATGCCATGCGTGCCTCTTTTCTGGATGCGTCCGCCGCTGGAAGAGCGAAAGGTGCGGAACGCGCGTTGCGCAGCACACCATAGACACGTTCCCGCAGGCGGCGTCAAGCACGGGAATTTGCGCAGCGTCGGATTCGCATGCCGGAGAGCGATGCCCATCGCCCCCGCCGGAATGCATCGGGATGGGTGTCCACATGCCCGTCAATCCGTCCCGCAGGCGGCCCGTCAGGGTTGCCAACGCCCGTCAGGCCCCGTCAGCTCCGACAGGCTCCGTGCGCCCCCTATACGTAGTCGCCGGGTATCTCCTGGCCGCGCAACACGCGCAGCACGCCCGATGCCAGGGCGTGCATTTCTTCCACCTCGGGCAGCACCACCACCGGGGCCAGCCATTGCAGCCGCTGGCGCAACCGTTCCGTCAGCCGCACGCTGCGGGCCATGCCGCCGGTCAGCACCACCCCGGTGATACGGGGCGGACACGCGGGATCGCCCGTGGCGGGCTGGCCGCACCCGGCGCCGCTGCCGCCATCCATCAGCGCGGGCGACAGCGAGGCGATTTCCTTGGCGATGGTGTAGGCCACGGCCTCGAACACCAGCGCGGCGTGGGCGTCGGGCGGGGCGCCGTCCGTTCCGTCTTTATCGCAACGGGACGCCCCGTCCCTATCGCAGCGGGACGTACCGTCCTTATCGCAGCGGGACGTACCGTCCTTATCGCAGCGGGACGTACCGTCCTTATCGCAGCGAGACGTTCCGTCCATGCGCCGCTCCAGCACGCGCAGGTCGTTGGTGCCGCAATGCGCCCACATGCCGCCCTCGCGCAGGATGATGCGCCTGAGCTGTTCGAAGGTGTAGGTGCCGTCCTGCACCAGCGACAGCACGCCCAGCGACGGCAGGCGGCCGGTGCGTTCCGGCGCGATGGGGCCGTCGCCGTCCAGCGCGTTGATGACGTCCACGATGCGCCCGCAGCGGTGCGCCGCCACGGAAATGCCGCCCCCCATGTGCGCCACCAGCCAGCGGTTGGCCGCATAGTCAACGCCCAGCAGTTCGGCGGCCCGCCGTGCGGCGGAGCGCTGGCTGAGGGCATGGAACACACTGCGGCGCGGCAGGGCGGGCAGGCCGGAAATGCGGGCCACCTCGTCCATCTCGTCGGTGACGGGCGGGTCCACGATGTACGCGGCCACGCCCCAGCGGGCGGCGTAGTCATGGGCGAGCGGCGCGCCGAGGTTGCAGGGGTGCTCGCCGTAGCGGGCCTGCTCCAGCGTTTCCAGCATGGCCGGGGTGATGCGCCACGCCCCGCCGGGCATGGGCGGCAGCAGGCCGCCGCGCCCGGCCACGGCGGCCAGGGGCATGTCGGCCATGCCGTGTTCGGCCAGCAGCGCGTCCACGGCGGCGCGGCGGTAGGCGTACTGGGCGATGACCGTGGGAAAGGCCGCAAGCTCGTCGCGCGGGTGCTCCACGGTTTCGGAAAACACCTCGGTTGCACCCTCGTACAGGGCCACCTTGGTGGAGGTGGAACCGGGGTTGATGGCCAGAATGCGTTCGCCGGACTGGCTGGCGGTGCGTGAAGGCTGGGAACTCAGATGGGTATCCTCTCGAAAGGCTGTGTCATGCGGATGCGGCGGCCCGGAAGCGGAACCGCCAACAGCCGGAAGGCCGGTTTGCCTAGCTTCTTGCGGCCAGGGCCAGATACCCCGCCAGCGCGATGGAACAGAACTTGGACCGTTCGCTGTCCCCGCGCGAGGTGACCACCAGCGGCGCGGAACTGCCCGCCATGGTGCTGGCCATGTCCGCATGGGCCAGGGTGGTCAGCGACTTATACAGGATGTTGCCGCTCTCGATGTCCGGCGCCACGAGAATGTCCGCGCACCCGGCCACGGGATGGTCCACGCCCTTGCGGGCGGCGGCGTCGGGCGAAATGGCGATGTCCAGCGCCATGGGCCCGGCCACGTCCGCCGCGCCGAACTCGCCCTGATCGGCCATGCGGGCCACGATCTGGGCATCCAGCGTGGCGGGCATGGCGGGCAGGATGACCTTTTCCGTGGCGGCCAGCATGGCCACGCGGGGCCGGGCAATGCCCAACGCGCGGGCCACGGCCACGGCGTTGTGCACGATTTCCAGCTTGCGCTGCAGGTTGGGGCGGATGTTCACGGCGGCGTCGGTCATCATGGCCAGGCGCGTGCCGCCGCCCGGTACGGGCAGTTCGAACACGGCCACATGACTCAGCACGCCCTTGGGCGGCAGACCCGTGGTGCGGTTGAGCACCCGACGCAACAGTACATCGGTATTCACGAGGCCCTTCATGAGCACCTCGGCCTCGCCGCGCCGCACCATGTCCACGGCACATTGCACCGCCTCGCGCGGGTCGGGGGCGTGCACGGCGGCGATGTCGGAAATGTCGCGCGAGAGCTCGCCAGCAATGCGCGCGGCCTGCTCCATGTCGCCCACCAGCAGGGGCTGGGCAATGCCCCGGTCCATGGCGTCCAGCAGCGCGCCCAAGGCGTGGGCTTCTGCACAGGCCGCCAGAACGATGCGCGGGCGTGCCCCGCAGGCGGCCACGCGCGCCACCAACTCGTCAAGGCCGCGCGGCCCCTGCCCGCCCGTGTGCGGGCCCTGGCAAATCTTTGCTTCAGTGGTCAAACCGGCATGCTCCGCTGGATATGGACGTCGTGAACGGGAAGCAGCAAACGAGGACGCGGGGGGAAACGTGTACGTTTGGCCATCTCTTCATGCAGGGGTGGCAAGTTTGCTGGAACGCAAGGAAGGCGGCGTTTCCGCGATGGGAACGCACTCTTCCGTGCGTGACCAGAGCGGAAACGGCGGCTGACGCAGCGATCCGGCAAAATCGCCGCCCCTGCGCGATGCCCGCAGGAATTTTGCCCCGTGGGCAAGGAAAAGCGCTGCCGCGCAAGGGAGCGTACGCATTGCAAATCTCTTCATGCAGGGGTGGCAAGTTTGCTGGAGCGCAAGGAAGGCGGCGTTTCCGCGATGGGAACGCACTCTTCCGTGCGTGACCAGAGCGGAAATGGCGGCTGACGCAGCGATCCGGCAAAATCGCCGCCCCTGCTAGTCGTCATCGCCGCGCTTCATGGCGACCACCCCCGTCCTCGCCAGGCTGCGAATGCCGAACGGGCGCAACATGCGGATGAAGCCATCCACCTTCTGGGTGTCGCCGGTCATTTCCACGGTCATGGTTTCCTGGCCCATGCCGATGACGCTGGCCCGGAACACCTCGCACACCTGCATGATCTGGGTGGTGGTTTCGCGGGTCACGTCCACCTTCACCAGCACCAGTTCGCGGTCCACGAAGTCGCGGCGTGAAAGGTCCTCGACCGTGGCCACCACGTCCTGGGCGCGCAGTTCGTCGGCGATGGATTCCAGTTCGGCCTCGTGGTCCTCCACGGTCAGCACAAGGCGGGAAACGTCGAAATCCTCGGTCTCGGCGCAGGATATGGAACGAAAGCTGATGCCCCGGCGCCGGAAGACGTCCGTGGCCTCGGCCACGGCCCCGGCCCTGTTCTTCACCAGCACGGACAATGTATGTTTCATGGCGGCACTCCCATGTGTCGATGAGGTGGAGCATAGCGCGACGGTGGCGCTTCACGCAACGCCTTGACCGGATATCGGCAACGCGTGACCGGTGCGGGAATGGCCGCAGAAAGACCATGCGTTCGCCTCTGGCGGGCAACAACGCCCATGTGACTGGCAGGCTACGGGCAAGAGATTGAGCGGACCGGGCTGGACTGAACCAAACCGGGGCGGGTTGGGCCGCACCGGAACAGAGCGCGGTGCGAAACCGAAAGGAACACACCAGGCATTGCGCCCCCATCCCGACTAACGGTATCCGATACGGCGGCGCAACGCGCCGCGCATGCCGCCAGCCAGACTGACGGGCGGCAACAAGACACACCACCAGGGAGACACCGCCATGACCTACCGTTCCGAACCCGACGAGGAATTCAGCCCGCGCGCGGAGCACGCCCGCATCCCGTACGCCGCAAGGCGCACGCCACTGCGCACCCTGCTGCTGGGCCTGGCTGCCCTGTGCGTGGCGGTGTACGCCGCCACCGCCATCCTGCCCACGGGCGCGTTGGCCCCCAATGCCCGCGCCGCAGAGGTCAAGGCCGCCGAACCGCGCAACGTGACGCCGGAAGAAGTCACCGTCCTCATGCAGCAGCACAAGGGCGACGAGGCCTTCATGATCCTTGATGTGCGCACTCCGGCGGAATTCGCCGAAGGGCACCTTGTCGACGCGCGCAACTTCGACGTCAAGGCGTCGGACTTCCACGACCGCGTGGGGTCGCTGAACCGCAACCGCACCTATGTTGTGTACTGCCGTTCGGGCAACCGCAGCGGCAAGGCCGTGGACGCCATGCGCGACATGGGCTTCACCTCCATCCTGCACATGAACGGCGGCATGCTGGCCTGGGGCGAGGCCAAGCTGCCGGTGGAAAAGCCGTAGCAACGGCGGGCTCCGGTGAAGGCATACCACCTTCACCGGAGCCGCCTGCCCCCCTCCCCCTGCCTCTTGGTCAAGATTTTGATTCATGCATGAATCGAAATCTTCCTGCCGCACCTCCGTTCACAGCACGAGCTTGCCGCATGCCTCTCCGGGCGCGAGCCGTTTCCTGTAAGAAATCATCTGCAGTTTCAGCATGTTTTATCAACACCCCACCACTTCCCCGCCTACGTTCCCCTTTTCCGCGCCTTTCGACCCCACCATGCGATGCACAATCGCATCAGAACCTGCGCATACTTGCGAGGTTGCGAACCCTGCCGATTCATTCTAGCATCGCACCGGAAAGGCCGCCCTGTCGGACGAGCTCGCAACTACACGTAGTTACATGCATTCCGCATTGAGGCACAGTCTCTGCTTCGCACGGCGGCAGCAGCGTGTCTGCATATCGTGACCACACTGCGTTCCCAACGTCCACCACGCAGCAGCGCCATCGCCATCCCCTGCCGCATCGGCACCCGGTCGCGGCGGGCACGGGCCGTCCGGTCCGCTACGGTATCCCGCGCCCCCGGCCCCGCTTGCCCCAATCGTTCCCACCACCCGCAAGGAGTCCGCAACATGGCCATCCAGAGTCTCAACCCGGCCACCGGAGAAGTGCTTGCCTCGTTCGATGCCTATACGCCCGAGCACACCCGCCAGATCCTGGACGCCACCGCCGCCGCCTGGGAAAACTGGCGCCTGCTCAGCCATGCCCGCCGCGCCGAATATCTGAAGAAGGCCGCGGACGAACTGCGCCACCAGGCCCCCTGGCTGGCGGAAATCATGGCCCGCGAAATGGGCAAGCCGGTGCGCCTGGGCGAAGGCGAGGCGCTGAAGTGCGCCGCCGTGTGCGACTACTACGCCACGGAGGGCGAGGCCATGCTGGCCCCCGTGCCCGTGCCCGGCGCGGGGCGCAAGGCCTTCATCACCTATGAACCGCTGGGCACCGTGCTGACGGTGATGCCCTGGAACTTTCCCTTCTGGCAGGTGTTCCGCATTGCCGCGCCCTCGCTGATGGCGGGCAACACCGTGGTGCTCAAGCACGCCTCCAACGTGCCCCAGTGCGCCCTGGCCATAGAGCAGATTTTCAAGGACGCGGGCTTTCCCGAACACGTCTTCCGCACCCTGCTCATAGGCGCGCGACAGGTGGAAGCGGTGCTGGACCACCCCTCGGTCTTCGCCGTCAGCCTTACGGGCAGCGAGCCCGCAGGCCGCAAGGTGGCCGCCGCCGCCGGGGCCCGCCTGAAGAAATCGGTCATGGAACTGGGCGGCAGCGACCCCTTCATCGTGCTGCCCGATGCCGATCTGGAAGAAGCGGTGAAGGTGGCCACCCAATCCCGCTGCGGCAACACCGGCCAGACCTGCATCGCGGCCAAGCGCTTCATCGTGCTGGACGAGGTGTACGACGAATTCCTGGCCCGGCTGGGCGAAAGCTTCGGCAAGCTGGTGATGGGCAACCCGCTGGACAAGTCCACGGACATGGGCCCCATGTCCTCGGCGGGCCTGCGCAAGGAATTGCAGGAACAGGTGGACCGCTGCGTGCGCGCGGGCGGCATCGTGCGCATGGGCGGCGCCATTCCGGAAGGGCCGGGCGCGTTCTACCCGCCCTCCATCATCACCGACGTGCCCACCGACGATCCCGTGTGCCGCGAAGAACTGTTCGGCCCCGTGGCGCTGGTGTTCCGCGTGTCGTCGGTGGACAAGGCCGTGGCCCTGGCCAACGACACCCCCTTCGGCCTTGGCGGCTCCGTCTGGTCGCGCGACGAGGAAGGCGCCCTGCAGATTGCCGCGCGCATCCGCACCGGGTGCGTGTTCATCAACAGCCTGGTGCGCAGCGATGTGCACCTGCCCTTCGGCGGCATCGGCAATTCCGGCTACGGGCGCGAACTGGGCGCCTACGGCATCCGCGAATTCGTCAACGTCAAGTCCATCTGCGTGGGGTAGGGGCTGCCCCCAATTGTCTTTTCGCACGTTGGCTGACCGACCCGAAGGGCGCATAGCGTGCCCGTTAAGCGAACTTGCGAGCTTTACGGGCATCGAGCGCAGAGCGGTCAAACTTCGCCTGCCATGTCGGTCAAATACGATAAGAGCGCGTTGCGGTCCTCATCCGTAAGGCTCGAAGACTCGCCAACGGCTGAGGCATACTCCCTCATGGCAGGCTCGTTTTCCTTGCCAACGAACGAAAATCCTAATCGGGAGACAGCCCCGGTTCGCCATTCCGATTTTCACGCTGCCCCGCCTCACCGTCCGAGACGCATCCGCTTTCCGGACACCATGTTGTCTGCTACAGGGTGACCATGACGACACATGCCGACCTGCTCGCCATTCTGGATGCCGCCAGCTACGCCGTGGTCGCGCTGGACCTGAACTGCCGCGTGCTCTACCTGAACAAGAGCGCCAGGCTGTTCCTGCACAAGCGCGGCCGCTACGTGGAAGACTGCATCGGCTGCGAAGGCGACCAGATTCTGCCGCTGGCCACCCCCAAGGTGCGCAAGGCCCTGACCACGGCGGAATTCAAGGCGGGTGTGGGCCGCATGGTGGACAAGGGCAACCAGCTCTTCTACGAAATCACCCCCCTGATGCAGGACGGCAAGCTGGCGGGCGCCGTGGTCAGCCTGCAACGGCCGGAACGCTTCGAGCAGATGGCCTGCAATCTGGAAACCTACCAGAACCTGGCCCTGCGCCTGCAAACCATCTTCGATTCCTCCAGCGACGGCATCTGGGTTTCGGACGAGAACGGCGTGGTGCTGGACATCAACAACGCCTCGGAAAAGCTCAACGGCGTCAACGCCGCCACCCTGCGCGGCCAGAACGTGCGCACCCTGCTGGAGCGCGGACTGATCGACGATTCCGTCACCGTGCGCGTGTTGCAGACCAAGCGCCAGCAGACCATCATCCAGAATATCAAGAAGACCGGGCGCCAGTTGCTGGTCACCGGCACCCCGGCCTTCAACGACCGGGGCGAACTGTATCTGGTGGTGGCCAACGAACGCGACATCACCGACCTGAACGTCCTGCAGGAAAACCTGGAGCAGGCCCGCCGCGCGCAGGAAAAGGTGCAGCGTGAACTGGAAGGCCTGACCATGCTGGAGTACGAACGCGGCGGGGTGGTGGCGGAATCGAAGTCCATGCGCCGCGTGCTGATGACCTGCCTCAAACTGGCCCAGCTGGAAGCCACCACCTTGCTGCTGCTTGGCGAATCGGGCACCGGCAAGGGACTGCTGGCCAAGTTCATCCACAAGAGCGGCCCGCGCCAGACCAAGCCCTTCATCTCGGTGAACTGCGCGGCCCTGCCGGACAGCCTGTTCGAGGCGGAACTGTTCGGCTACGAGAAGGGCGCCTTCACCGGCGCGCTGGAAACGGGCCGCGTGGGGCTGATGGAACTGGCGGGCGACGGCACGCTGTTCCTCGACGAAGTGGGCGAGATTTCACCCAGCGGACAGGCCAAGCTGCTGAAGGCGCTGGACGAACGGGAATTCCTGCCGCTCGGCAGCAACAAGCCCCGCCCGCTGGAATGCAACATCATCGCCGCCACCAACCGCGACCTGAAGGCCATGACCGAGGCCAAGAAGTTTCGCGAAGACCTGCTGTACCGCCTGAAGACCTTCACCGTGTCCATCCCGCCACTGCGCGAACGGCGCGAAGACCTGTTCGAACTGGTCACCCTGCTGCTGAAGCAGAACAACGAACGCTACGGCACGCACAAGCGCATCACCCCCCGTTTTCTGGACACGCTGCAGCAGTATCCCTTCCCCGGCAACGTGCGCGAACTGACGGGCCTGATCCGCCAGGGCGTGGTCATGTGCGACGACGTGGTGCTGGACGATTTTCTGGAAGACCAGATCGGCAACAAGGCGGAGCAGCAGGACGCGGAGGCGACCACCTCGCTCACCGCCGCCGTGGATGCGGTGGAACGCGAAATGCTCATCAAGGCCCGCGCCGTCTGCCACGGCACCCGCGAAATGGCCACCTACCTCGGCATCAGCCAGCCCACGGTGGTGCGCAAACTGCGCCGCCACGGCATCCGCCCGCCCCGCAACGCCGAATAGCCGCCTTGCCCCCGGCCACGCCGCCATCTTCCGCCCCCCCCGCTTCCCCCTCACCGCCCCTGCGCTCTCCGCGCCCTCTCCCGCCTTCCCGACGCAAGCCGAAATCCACGACCGCCAGGCCCCGTGCACCCTCCCCCGCCCCTTACGCCAACCGCCCGCCAGCATTCGCGCGCACTCTCTGCCGCCGCCCGGTCCCACTCCGCAACGGGCCCTTGCAGCATCCCCGATGCAAAAACAAATCACACCGGCTCACCACACGTGCGCGGCAACCCGTGTCTCTACCTGCAGCAATCTGATTTCATTACATTAAAAATGCACATTTTCGTAACAAACGTACACTGACTTGTTGCTCAATGAGAAATTTAATTAATAATTACACCACTGATACAATAGCGAATCATTTTTGAAGGCAAGGCAGCCATAAACAACTCAGAATGATTCATATGTGCATCGAAAGGACATGGCAATGTCGCCAAATCAACATATAACGCACTTGAATTAAAGGCTAACTTACCAACGGCACACAGGTTGATAGAGGGGAACCCAGGCAACAGCATCCCACAGAGAGGGTTCCCATGAATCAACAGACCAAAGACCTGATGGATCGAAGGGCCAAGTCCGTCGCCAAGGGCGTGTTCAACGCGGCGCCGGTGTTTGCAGCCAAGGCGGAAGGGGCCGTGATCACCGATGTGGAAGGGCGCGAGTTCATCGACTTTGCCGGGGGCATAGGCGTGATGAACGTGGGCCACAACCACCCGAAGGTGGTGGAGGCCATCAAGCGGCAGGCGGACAAGCTGCTGCACTCGTGCTTCCACATCGTGATGTATGAAGAATACGTGGCCCTGTGCGAAAAACTGGCCGCGCTCACGCCGGGGTCGTTCCCCAAAAAGGCCGCCCTGTTCAACAGCGGGGCCGAGGCGGTGGAAAACGCCGTCAAGATCGCCCGCCACGCCACCGGCAGGCAGGGTGTGGTGGTATTCGAAAACAGCTTCCATGGCCGCACCCTGCTGGCCATGTCGCTGACCAGCAAGGTCAAGCCCTACAAGTTCGGCTTCGGCCCCTACGCGCCGGAAATCTATCGTATTCCCTACGCCTACTGTTACCGCTGCCCCATGGGCAAGGAATACCCCTCGTGCGATGTGGCCTGCGCCGACCTGCTGCGCAAGGCCTTCGTCAACAGCTTCGCGCCCGAGAACATCGCCTGCCTGCTCGTGGAACCCATCGTGGGCGAGGGTGGCTTCGCCACGCCGCCGCCGGAATACTTCGCCAGGCTGAAGGCCATCTGCGAGGAATTCGGCATCGTGTTCATCGCCGACGAGGTGCAGACCGGCGCAGCCCGCACCGGCAGGATGTTTGCCATGGAGCACTGGGGCGTGGAGCCGGACCTTGTGTGCATGGCCAAGTCCATCGGCGGGGGCATGCCCATTTCCGCCGTGGCGGGCAAGGCGGAACTGATGGATTCGCCCCAGGTGGGCGGCCTTGGCGGCACCTACGGGGGCAACCCGGTGTGTTGCGCCGCAGCGCTGGCCGCGCTGGAAGCCATAGAGGCCGATGGCCTGGTGGCCCGGTCCGAGGCGCTGGGCACAAAGCTGTTCGCCGCCTTCGGCGAAATGCAGAAGAAATACGCCATCATCGGCGACGTGCGGGGCAAGGGCTCCATGATTGCCCTTGAACTGGTGCACGACCGCACCGCCAGGACCCCGGCAGCGGACAAGGCCAAGGCCCTGACCGCGTACTGCTTCGAAAAGGGTCTCATCCTGCTTTCGTGCGGCAACTACGGCAACGTCATCCGCACGCTGATGCCGCTGGCCATCACCGATGCCCAGTTGGACAAGGCCATGGCCATCATCGACGAGGGCTTCGCCGCCATCGCATAACCCCCACCGCGCGAGGGGCTGTTTCAAAAGCAGGTTTTCCGTTCGTTGGCAAGGAAAACGAGTCTGCCATGAGGGAATATACTCTTCTCGTATTTGACTGAGCCTCAGCCGTTAGGCGAGCTTGCGAGTCTTACGGATGAGGACAGCAAAGCAATGGCAGGCGAAGTTTGACGAAGCCAACGGGCGGAAGGACCATTTGGAAACAGCCCCGAAAGGAGAGAGGAATGAAAAGTTCACGCTTGCTGGCCGCAGTCCTGACGCTGTGCCTGACCGTTCCGGCCATGGCCTTCGCCGCCCCCTCCGTGAAGGTGGGCAACATCCTGCCCCTTTCCGGCCCGTCCGCCTCCGTGGGGCAGCAGGGCAAGCAGGCCCGCGAAATGGCCGTCGAGGAAATCAACGCCGCGGGCGGCATCAAGTCGCTTGGCGGGGCCAAGATCGAACTGTTGTACGCCGACTCCAAGTCCGACCCCAACGTGGGCGTGACCGAGGCCGAACGCTTCATCAACACGGAAAAGGTGCACCTGATCACCGGCGCCTGGAACTCCGGCGTCACCTATCCCACCACGGCGGTGGCCGAACGCTACGGCGTGCCCTACATCGTGCCGGTTTCGGTGCGCGACACCATCACCGAGCGCGGCTTCAAGAACGTGTTCCGCATTGCCGCCAAGGATTCGTGGTGGACGCGCGACCAGTTCACCTTCCTGAAGGACATGCAGAAGGAATTCGGCGGCACCCTGTCCTCCGTGGCCTTCGTGTATGAAAACGGCGACTGGGGCACCGGCTTTGCCGCCCAGTGGAAGGAACTGGTGAAGGCTTCCGGCATGCAGGTGGTGCTGGACGAACCCTACTCCTCGTCCTCCACCGACCTGACCCCGCTGGTGAACAAGATCCGCCGCGCCAAGCCCGACGTGCTGCTGCTGGTCTCCAACGCCGCAGACGCCATCCTGCTCACCAACACCCTGGCCGACTACAAGGTCAGCCCCAAGGTCATCCTGGGTTCCGGCGGCGGCCATGCCGACCCCACCTTCCTTTCCGCCTGCGGCGTCAACGCCCGCTACGTCTTCGACATCGTGGAATGGGAAGCGGACGTGAACAAGCCCGGCGCCAAGGAAGCCAACGAGAAGTACCGCGCCAGGTACGGCACCAACCTGACCGGCGAGGCGGTGGACGCCTACGTGGCCATGTACGTGATGGCCGACGCGCTGGAACGCGCCGGTTCGCTCGACCCGGCCGCCATCCGCAAGGCCCTGGCCGAAACCGACTACAAGACCGGTCCCGGCATGATCGTGACCTACGACGCCATCAAGTTCGACGAATCCGGCCAGAACCTTAACGCCGCCCTTGCCATCGTGCAGATCAACGACCTGGGCAAGGGGCTTGAGCGCATCACCGTGTGGCCCAAGGCTGCCCGCCGCGCGGGGTACACCCCCGTGTTCCCCATGCCCAAGAAGTAGCCGCGACAGACGCGGGGCAGGGCACGCGCCCTGCCCCGCAAACCGCCTGGAGCTTTCATGGATCCGGTCTTTCTCGCACAGGATTGCATCAACGGCGTACTTATGGGCCTGATCTACGGTCTGGTGGCCCTGGGGCTGACCCTGATCTTCGGGGTGCTCAAGGTCATCAACTTCGCCCACGGCTCGTTCCTGATGGTGGGCATGTACGTCGCCTACTGGGCCGTCACCCTTTCCGGACTGTCCCCCTACCCGGCCCTGGTGATCATCGTTCCGGCCATGTTCCTGTTCGGGTACTGGGTCCAGCACCTGCTGATCCGCCCCATCTTCATCGCGGAAAAGAACGTGCGCGAACCCATCACGGTCATCATCGTCACCACCGGCCTGTGGTACGTGCTGGACAACCTGGCCCTGCTGGTGTTCGGCCCGGACTACCGCGCCCTGAACCCCAACCCGCTGAAAGGCCAGATGCTGGAAATGGGCGAGATTTTCGTCTCCGTGCCTAAGCTGTACGGGGCCCTGGCCACCCTGGCCACCGCCGGGGGGCTGCACCTTTTCCTGCAACACACCCGGCTTGGCCGCGCCGTGCGCGCCACCAGCCTGGACCGCGAGGCCGCCAGCCTGATGGGCATCGGCCAGTGGAAGATCTTCAACATCGCCTTCGGCATCGGCACCGCCGTGGCCGGCATTTCCGGCGCGGTGCTGACGCCGTTCTACAACGTCTACCCCACCGTGGGCATTCCCTTCGACATCAAGTCGTTCGTCATCGTCGTGCTGGGCGGGTTGGGCTCCATCTGGGGCGCCCTGGTCGGCGGGGTCATCATCGGGCTCATCGAGTCCATCGGACCCAACTTCATGACCTCCACCTGGACGGAAGGCATCGTGTACGCCCTTTTCCTGCTGGTGCTTTTCGTCAAACCTTCCGGCCTG
This sequence comes from Nitratidesulfovibrio termitidis HI1, assembly GCF_000504305.1. Lineage (NCBI taxonomy): Bacteria > Pseudomonadati > Thermodesulfobacteriota > Desulfovibrionia > Desulfovibrionales > Desulfovibrionaceae > Nitratidesulfovibrio > Nitratidesulfovibrio termitidis. The sequence continues at coordinate 3,513,346 of NZ_KI632512.1, read as the reverse complement.
TTCGGGCAGCAACAGGACTGGTAAGCGCACCACGAGCGACACATGACACAACAGGAATTCAAGCGGAACTGTCTCATCGCCGTAACGCTGGCCGCCTTTGCCCTGCCACTGGTGGTGCGCAGCGCGACCTACCTGCACATCCTGATCATCCTGTACCTGTACGCGTACATGACCACCACCTGGAACCTGGTGGGCGGCTTTGCCGGGGTGTTGCCGCTGGGGCATTCGGTGTTCGTGGGCATAGGGGCCTACACCTCCACCATTCTCTGGCTGCAGTACGGCATCAGCCCGTGGATAGGCATGCTGGTGGGGGCCGTGCTGGCCGCCGGGGTGGGCTACCTGATCGGCAAGCCCACCCTGAAGATGCGCGGGGCCTACTTTGCCCTGTCCACCATGGCCTTCGTGGAAGGCATCCGGGTGATGGTCGAGAACATCGACATGCTGGGCCCCCTGAAGCTGAACGGCCCGCGCGGGCTGAACATACCGCCGCTGCAGGCGGGCGAGGGCAGCTTCTGGGCCTTCCAGTTCGCCAGCAAGGAACCGTACTACTACATCATCCTGACCATGCTGGTGGCGGTGCTGGCCATGACTGCGGCCATATCCCGCTCCAAGATGGGCTATTACCTGAAGAGCGGCGGCGAAGACCCGGATGCGGCGCAGGCCCTTGGCGTGAACGTGGCCCGCTACAAGGTCACCGCCATGGCCATCTCGTCGTTTCTCACGGCGCTGGCCGGCACCTTTCTGGCCCAGCTGACCCTGTTCATCTACCCCAAGAGCGTGCTGACGCTGGATCTTTCCTTCGAACTGGCGTTCATCGCGCTCATCGGCGGGCGCGGCTCCATCGCCGGGCCCATCATCGGCGCGCTGCTGCTGCGCCCGGTGACGGAATTCAGCCGCATCTACTTCTCGGCCACCTTGCCGGGACTGCACCTGATCATTCTCGGCGTGGTGCTGATCGTCGTCATGCTGTACCAGCCGCGTGGCCTTACGGAGCCGCTGCTGCGGCTGTTCGACAAGGTGGCCGCGCGGTTTGCCCCGGCTCCGCCGGATGATCCGGGTACGCCAGATGCGCAAGGCGGACCAGACGGGCCGGGCGCACCCGCAACACATGCCACACCGGCGGCACCCACCACCCAGGGCTCCGCATCGCCTCAGGAGGAACGTCCATGAGCCTGCTGCAAGTCCAGGAAGTGACCATGCGCTTCGGCGGCCTCATCGCCGTCAACGACCTGAGCCTGGAAATCGGGCGGGGGCAGATTCTCGGCCTCATCGGTCCCAACGGCGCGGGCAAGTCCACCGCCTTCAACTGCGTGGCCGGGCTGTACAAACCCACCGAGGGGCACATCCTGTTCGACGGAGAGGACGTGACCGGCCAGAAGCCGTGGGACCTGTGCAAAAAGGGCCTTGCCCGCACCTTCCAGATCGTCAAGCCCTTCCAGTCCATGACCGTGCTGGACAATGTGACCGTGGGGGCCTTTGCCGTCACCGACCGCCGCGACGAGGCGCGCGACAAGGCCATGGAGGTGCTGCGACTGCTGGGCATGGGCAGCAAGAGCAACGCCCTGCCCGGTTCGCTGACCATCGCCGACCGCAAGCGGCTGGAAATCGCCCGCGCCCTGGCCACGGACCCCAAGCTGCTGCTGCTCGACGAGGTCATGGCGGGTCTGCGCCCCACCGAGGTGGACGAGATGATCGACATCATCCGCGCCCTGCGAGAGCGCGGCATGACCATCTTCGTCATCGAGCACATCATGCGGGCCATCATGGCCCTGTCGGACGAGATCGTGGTCATCCACTTCGGCCAGAAGATATGCCGCGGCAAACCGGAACAGGTGGCCCGGGACGAAAACGTCATCAAGGCCTACCTGGGAGAGAACTATGGCACTGCTTGACATGGAGAAGGTCAACGTCGCCTACGGCGACGTGCAGGTACTGTACGACCTGAACATCTCCGTCCGCGAAGGCGAGGTGGTGTCCATCATCGGCGGCAACGGGGCGGGCAAGACCACCATGCTGAAGACCGTATCGGCGCTGCTGCGGCCCGACAGCGGGTCCATCACCTTCAACGGCGCGCCCATGCACGCCCTGCCGCCGGAAGAAGTGGTAAACCACGGTCTGGTGCACGTGCCGGAAGGCCGGCGGCTGTTCTCGCTGATGAGCGTGAAGGACAACCTGCTGGCCGGGGCGCACAACAAGAAGGCCTACGCGGTGCGCGAACGGACGCTGGAAGAGGTCTTCACCATGTTCCCCCGCCTGCGCGAACGCCAGAACCAGGCGGCCATGACCCTTTCCGGCGGCGAACAGCAAATGGTGGCCATAGGCCGGGGCCTGATGGCCTGTCCCAAAATGTTGATGCTGGATGAACCCTCGCTGGGGCTTGCGCCCATCCTGATCGCGGAAATCTTCCGCACCATCCGCGCCATTGCCGACAAGGGGCTGACCGTGCTGCTGGTGGAACAGGACGTGAAGCACTCGCTGAGCCTGTCCGACCGGGGCTACGTGCTGGAACACGGCCGCGCCGCCATGGAAGGCCCGGCTGGCGAACTGTTGGACAGCCCGTACATCCGCGAGGCGTACCTGGGCATCTAGGCCCCCGCAAGGCGTCCCCCTCCTTCCCACGCAAAAGAACGGCGGCCCTCCCCAAGGAGGACCGCCGTTTTACTGTTCAACTTTCAGATGGCGTAGCTGCCACCGTACGGCACCGGCAGACCTTCAGTTTCCGCAAGCAGTCCGTGCGCTGGCAAGGAGGATGAGGATTTTACGCAGGGAGCATACTCTTTGGTATGTGACCGGAGTAAAACCGGAATCCGACGAAGCCAGCGCGCGGAGAACTTGCGGAAACTAACAGCCTTCGCCGTTACCGCGACACCCGCCCCCAGCACACGACGTCTTGCCCACCCCGCCCTTGCGACCGCGCAGGGCGGCGGTGTTGCCGTTGCCGAAGACCACTTCCAGGGCGTCCTCGATGAAGCCGGAGGCTTCCACCGGCTGCACCCCGGCGGCCACCAGAATCCCTTCCGGGTGCGCGCCGAAGGCGGCGCACAGCAGGGCGCGGCAATCGTGCAGGGTATGGGCCACCTGCTTCCAGCGTTCGGGGCCGCAGCCGGGTTTGGGCGCAAGGCGTTCTTCCACCAGGAAGAACCCGTTCACGCCCTGCCCCCAGATCTGGAACCGGGCGGCCTCGCCCAGGTGCTGGTTGACCAGCATGCCTTCGCGGGTGGCCACGGCCACATAGGGGCGCTCGGCATCCTCGGTCTTGACGGCGGCACAGGCGCGCAGGGTTTCGGCCATCTCGGCGGACTTGTCCTCGTGCAGCAGGCCCACGGCGTCGGCGCGGCAGCGCTTGCAGTGGGTCATCTGCGAAATGTGCTCGCCCGCGCCCTTGCGCGCCGCGTTGACGGCGGCGGCGTCAGGTTCCGGCAGATGCGCCAGCGGGGTGTCTGCCGTGGGCTTCAGCGGGATGATGTTCTGGATGGTCGCCCCCAGTTCGCCCACAACGCGCGCCACCTCTTCCACATGGTGGTCATTCACGCCGGGCACCAGGATGGTGTTCACCTTGACGATCATGCCGCGCTCCACAAGGCCGCGCACCGATTCCAGCTGGCGCGAAAGCAGCAGTTCCGCCGCCTCGCGGCCACGCCAGACCACCTTGTCATCGCGCACCCAGGAGTACAGCTTTTCGCCGATGGCCGGGTCCACCGCGTTGATGGTGACGGTGACGTGGGTGACACCCAGTTCCTTCAGCCGGTCGAGGTGCGGCGGCAGGCCGAGACCGTTGGACGAAAGGCAGAACAGCAGCTCGGGGTGCTTTTCATGCACCAGGCGCAGCGTTTCCAGCGTTTCCGCGGGGTTGGCCATGGGATCGCCGGGGCCTGCAATGCCGATGACGGTAATGCGCGGGTCAGCGGCCAGCACCTTGTCCACGTAGTCCAGGGCCTGGCGCGGCGAAAGCACTGCGCTGGTCACGCCGGGACGCGATTCGTTGACGCAGTCGTACTTGCGGTTGCAGTACCCACACTGGATGTTGCACCTGGGCGCCACGGGAACGTGGACGCGACCGCAGGACGAGGCGCTGTTGCGATCAAAGCACGGATGGCCGGGGGGGGTGGTGCGCAGCGGCTTCATGGCGGTCTCCTTGATTCCTACAGGTAACAATAGCCGACCGGGCTATCGGTCTGGGTCTTCTCGATGACGGCGTTGACGATGCGGTCCATGAGGGCCTGGGCACCGGCGTAGCCCACATGCAGCAGGCGGTGGCCACCGAAGCGGTCGTGGATGGGAAAGCCCGCCCGCACAAGGGGGATGTTCCACTGCCGGGCGTAGCGGTAGCCCTTGCTGTTGCCCACCAGGAGGTCGGGCGAAAGTCCTTCTGCCGTGTCGGCGATTTCCTCGAAGTCCGCGCCCTCGATGACCATGGGCATTTCGGGCAGCAGGCCTTCGGTAACGGCGGCAATGGATTCGGCCAGATGCGCCCCGCGCGTGCCGGTGGCGGCCAGCACGGTGTGCACGCCGATCTCGGTCAGCAGGGAGACGAGTCCGATGACCAGATCCGCCTCGCCGTAGACCACGGCGCGCTTGCCGGACACATACTTGTGGCCGTCCACCAGGGCGTCCACGAACCGTCCGCGTTCCAGTTCGTGCTTGCGGGGCAGCGGCTTGCCGGTGACGGCTTCCAGCGCGGCGACAAGGGCGTCGGTTTCGCGCAGGCCGATGGGCAGCCCCACTCCGTGCAACGACAGGCCAAAGCGTTCGTGCAGCACCCGCCCTGCCGTGGCCGGGCCAGTGGATCCGGTCGGCGTCATGGCCAGCGAGCGCCCGCATTCGATGACACCCGCAGCCCCGGACAGGGCGCGGATATCGGCCAGCGGAGTGCCGCCTTCGGGCAGCGGGGTGTAGTCTTCCAGCGCCGGGCCATCCAGCGGGTCGGACAGGTCGGGCAGGATAACCGCTTCTGAACCGAAATCGGTAATCAGGTCGCGCAGGTGGCGCAGGTCCGCCGGGGAAACGAAGCCGGGCAGCAGGGCCACCTTGCCGTGGGGTTCCACCTTGTCCTTGGCCAGCTGGTCCACCAGGGCGCGCACGGCGGCGTTCCAGCCTTCCATGTGCGTGCCGTTGTAGCTGGGCGTGTGCACATGGACGATTTCCGGCAGGTCAAGGTCGCCGAATTCGTTGCGGAATTCGCGCAGATAGCCGCCCACGTCATCACCGATGGTCTCGGTGAGGCAGGTGGTGGCTACGCCCACCAGCACGGGTTCGTACTTCTTCATGACGTTGAGGATGCCCTTCTTCAGGTTGGGCCCCCCGCCGTACACGGCCTGCTTTTCGCCCAGCGAGGACGAGGCGATGTCCATGGGTTCGCGGTAGTGGCTGATCACGTAACGCCGCATGTAGGTGGCGCAGCCCTGCGAACCGTGCAGGAAGGGCACGGCGCCCTCCACGCCCCGGAAGGCCAGCATGGCCCCCAGCGGCGTGCACAGCTTGCAGGCGTTGGTGGTGGAAACGAAATCGGGGCGCTTGGGGCGCGGAGTCTTGCCGGGCTTGCCGCCGCTGGTGGCAGGCGCGGTCTTCAGGGCCACCGGGGTCAGGCCACTGTCGTCAGGGGCAGTTTCCAGGCCGGTTTCCGGCGCTTCGGAACAGTCGCAACCCTCGGCGCAGCCGTCTGCACAACTATCGGCGCAACTATCCGCGCAGCTTCCGCCACAGTCGCAGGAACCGGAATACTCGTCGGCGCACAGTCCGTCATTGGCAACATACTCAAACGTCATGACACACCCCCTATGCATCCGCGCCAGCGGTAACAGCGGCGCGCCGGGACCGGCGGGGCACGAACCGCCAGACGGGACTCATGACCGAGGCGTGCACCTCGCGGGCGAAGTTGTACATGCCCTCGAAACCGGCCAGCGCGATCTTGCGCTCGTGGTTGTGGTCACAGAAGCCCACGCCCAGCTTGTGGGCAATGGGGCGTTCCTTCACGCCGCCCACGAACACGTCCACGTCCAGCTCGCGCACGTAGTGCGAAAGCTCCAGCGGGTTGGCGTCGTCGATGATGACGGTGCCGGGGTCGCACACGGTTTCCAGTTCCTGGTACTCTTCCTGCGTGCCGGTCTGCGAGCCCACCAGCACCACGTTCATGCCGATGTGCCGGAAGGCCTTGATCAGCGAGAACGCCTTGAACGAACCGCCCACGTAGATGGCGGCGCGCTTGCCGGAAAGGTCGCGCCGGATGTCGCGCAGGCGCGGCATGAGGGCGGCCAGTTCCTCGCGCACGAGGTCGCGGGTGCGTTCCACGATGCCGGGGTCCACGGCTTCGAAATGTTCGGCCACGGCGTACAGCGAATCGGCCATGTCCTCGATGCCCAGGTACGACACGCGCAGGTGCGGGGTGCCGTATTTTTCCTTCATCATCTTGGCCAGATCCATGGTGGACCCGCTGCACTGCACCAGATTCAGGGCGGCGCCGTGGCAGCGGCGGATGTCGTCCACGCGACCGTCGCCGGTGATGTTGGCCACCACCTGAATGCCCATGCGCTCAAGGTAGCCACGCACGATCCAGATTTCGCCCGCCAGGTTGAAGTCGCCGAGGATGTTCACGGAAAGGGGCGAAACATCGTCCGTGGGTGCGGTGCCCACCAGCTGGAACATGGCCTTGCACGCGGCAAGGTAGCCTTCGCGCTTGTTGCCCTTGAAGCCTTCCGACTGCACGGGAATGACCGGGATGCCCTTCTTCTCGGACATCTTGCGGCATACGGCGCCCAGATCGTCGCCGATCAGGCCCACGATGCAGGTGGAGTAGACGAAGGCGGCCTTGGGCTGGTGCAGGTCGATCAGTTCGTCCAGCGCGGCGGCCAGCTTCTTTTCGCCGCCGAAGATGACGTCCTTTTCCTGCAGGTCGGTGGAAAAGCTCAGGCGGTGCAGTTCCGGCCCGGACGAAAGCGCCCCCCGGATGTCCCAGGTGTAGGCGGCGCAGCCGATGGGGCCGTGCACCAGGTGCAGCGCGTCGGCGATGGGGTACAGCACCACGCGCGAGCCGCAGAACACGCAGGCGCGCTGGCTGACGGCCCCCGCGAGGCTCTCGCGGTTGCAGGCCATGTCGATGGGACCCTGCCCGGCGCGGTGCACCTGCTTCTTCCGTTCGTCCAGAAGATCCGCGTCGCGGCATTCTGCCGTGGCGGTGGTGTTGGGTGCGGTTGCGGTGGTCATGGTCGCCTTCCTTCTTTTTACGCCTCCGGCGGGCAAGGGGCTTTGCGCGTTGCGATCGCCATCCGTAATGCTCGAAGACTCGCATAACGGCTGCCGTCCCCTGCACCCCTCTCGGGAGGGTGCCCCCAAATAAAAAGTTTGGGGGGGTGGGGTCCGGGGAGGGAGACCTTTTTTAAAAGGTCCCCTCCCCGGAAGATTCTGTTTTAGTACATCAAATACTCGGCATTAGGTTCGCCGTCTTCGATGCCGTCGAGGATGGCATCGATGGCGTCGTGGCTGTCCACGCCCTTGAACCACCAGTTCTGCGGCTGCACCACGAGGACGGGGCCTTCCTCGCAGGCCTTCAGACACCCGGTGGCAGTGACCAGGATGTCCAGACCGCGATCAAGGATTTCCTCTTCGAGGTACTGCAGGAACCCGTCGGTCTGCTTGAAACAGACGCCCTTGGGTTCGCCCTTGTGACGGAAGCTCTGGCATACGAGAATCTGATGCGTCGGCTTGGGCATGGTCCTTCCTCTCCCTTGCAATACCTAGACTGTGCGGCCCTTGCCGCGTTTCCTGCCTTTCTTGCCACCCCCGTAGAGCACGTCCACGAGGCCCTCGATGTTGTCTTCGGTCTGGATGACGCGCAGCCCCTTGCCGGCCAGGTATTCCACGGGGCGCTGGCCCGCGCTGGACACCAGCAGGTAGGTGCAGTCGGACAGGACGGCGGCCAGCGCCTCCCACCGGGCGTCGCCGGAACCGGCGGGCGGTGCCGGGCGCACGCCCAGCAACTCCACCGGCCCGACCATGGGACCGACCGTGGGATCGTTCTGGGGTCCGTCCCCAGGACCGGCCTTGGGCCCGTACACCAGAAACTGGCGGGCGTGCCCAAGGTGTTCATCCACGTCAAAACCATCGCTGCTGGCCACGGCCACGTAGGGCCTGTCACCGCCGGGCACCGGCAGGCCGGAGCCTGCGGTGACGGCCACGGGTTCGCCGCATCCCATGCCGGTGCGCCGCGCGACGGGCAGACCGTCGCGGGCAGAGGCGTCAAGCACGGGCAGCCAGGCGGCGGCCGCGTTGCGGGCGGCGTCCATGGTGGCCGCGTCGGCAGCGGGCACAGGGCCTGCCGTGTCCTCGGCGGGAACGAAGGGCAGCACGTAGATGCCCGAGGCGCCCAGCACCTTGGCTGCGGCAGCGATGTCGCCCACATGGGTATCGTTGATGCCGGGGTACACGGTGACGCACACCGCGACCTCGATGCCCGCCTTGACCAGCGCGGCCAGGGCCACGGCCTGCTCGTCCACGAGCAGCGCGGCGCCCTCGCCGGGCCGCAGGGTGCGGGTGCCGGGGCGGATCCAGGCGTACAGGGTGTCCACCAGTTCCGGGTCCACGGCGTCCATGAGCAGGGTGACGTGGCTGACGCCAAGGTCCGCCAGTGCGGCGGCATGGCTGGCCACGCCAAGGCCGTTGGTGGTCACGCACAGAGTGATGTGCGGGTAGGCGGCGCGCACCAGATGCAGGGTTTCCAGGGTGCGGTCGGGCACGGCGAACGGATCGCCGGGACCGGCAATGCCCACCGTGTCCACCACCGCGCCCGATTCCATGACCGTACGCAGGTGCTCCAGCGCCTCGTGCGGCAGCATGGCAGGGGACGCAGGCTGCGTTCCGCAGGCGCACGGGGTGCTCACGCCCGTATCGCCATGACGGCTGCGGGCGTTGGAACGCGGCGCCACCGGCAGCAGCAGCCAGCCGCCGGGCCGTCCGTTCGTGTGCATACAGTGGGGTGCGCCGCTCATGGTGTCTCCGTGGGGTTCTCCGCCCGGCGCCTCAAGGCTCCGTGTGGTGCCAAGCGGCGCCGGGCGGAAAGGATGCGGTTGCTGGGTGTGTCGTCACGAGCAGGATTTTTGTGCTCTGCCAAGGAAGGACAATTTTTTATGGAGGGAGCGTACTCTTCTCGTACGTGACCGGAATAAAAACTTGTTCTGACGAAGGCAGAGGGCAAAAGGACGCTCGTGACCGCACGCCCTAGTAGACCAGTTCGAACTTCTCCTCGGGCGCGTCACGGTCGGCGCGGTCGAGCAGGACGCCCAGGATCTTTTCCATCAGGCGGATGCCGCCCTTGTACCCCGTCACCGGGAAGTACTGGTGGCCCACCCGGTCCACGATGGGGAAGCCGAAGCGCACGTAGGGGATGTCTTCGTCACGGGCGATGTACTTGCAGTAGGTGTTGCCCATGATGAGATCGACGGGCTGGTTCTTGATCCACTGATGGAGCAGGAACATGTCGCCCGCGGCGCGCACATTGACGTCAAAGCCCTTGCCCGCGCACAATTCCTTGATGCGCGCCTCGAACTTCTTGCCCGGCGTGCCGGTAACCACGTGGACGGGCTGCATGTCGAGCGTCAGCAGGAACTCGGTCAGCGCGATGAGCTGGTCCGGGTCGCCCACCAGTGCCACCTTCTTGCCGAAGAAGTACTGGTGGTAGTCCGAGATGACGTCGATGAGCTGGCCACGTTCGAAGTTCACGGTGTCGGGCACGGAGGTGCCAGCCACGGTGCGCAGGGTGTCGATGAAGCGGTCGGTGGCCTTCAGCCCGATGGGGATGTCCAGCACCCGGCAGGGCACCTTGCACTGCGAATCCAGGGTGCGGGCCGCATCGGCGGAACACCATTCGCCCAGGGCCAGCGTGCCGATGGCATCGCCCGCGGCGCGGATGTCCTCGACCGGGGTGCCCGCATCGGGGAACATGTGGTACTCGCCGGTCAGCGGGCCGTTGAGCACGCCGGAGGTATCCGGGAACATGGTGTAGGACACGCCGATCATGCCGGCGATGCGCTTGATCTCCTCCATGTCCGCAGGTTCCACCCAGCCGGGAATGATGTTGACCTTGCCGTTCTTCTTGCCGGTAGAAACGGCCAGGCACTTTACCATGCCCTTGACCATGTTGGAGAAGCCGGTGACGTGCGAACCCACGTAGCTGGGCGTGGAGGCAAAGATCACCTGCTTGCCCGCGGGCACCTTGCCTTCCTTCTCCGCCTTGTCGACAATCTGCTTCAGGTCGTCGCCAATGGTTTCGGACAGGCAGGTGGTGTGCACGGCGATGACTTCCGGTTCGTACACCGAGAAGATGTTTTCGATGGCCTGCAACAGGTTGGCCTGTCCGCCGAACACCGAGGCGCCTTCCGTGAACGAGCTGGTGGCCGCCGACACGGGTTCCTTGTAGTGGCGGGTCAGGGTGCTGCGGTGGTAGGCGCAGCAGCCCTGCGAACCGTGGCTGTGCGGCAGGCAGCCCTTGATGCCCAGGCCCGCGTACATGGCGCCGATGGGCTGGCAGGTCTTGGCCGGGTTGATGTTGAGCGCCGAGCGCTCCTTGATTTCCGTCGGGGTATGTCTGAGCAGCATGTCGTTTCCCTTCCTTGCCCGTTATTCCCAGACGTAGGTTGCCGAGAGCTCGGGGTTTTCTTCCCAGGGGGCCTTGAGGTCGGACCAGACCTTGCTGGTGACCAGGCGCTTGATTTCCGTGTAGAAGTTCACCGCGCCCTTGAAGCCCGCATAGGGTCCGCCGTAGTCGTAGCTGTGCAGCTGCTTCATGGGCACGCCCATCTTCTGCACCGAGAACTTTTCCTTGATGCCCGCGCAGAACACGTCGGGCTTCAGGAGTTCGATCAGCTTGTCGGCCTCGTACTGGTTCAGGTCATCGATGACGAGGGTGTTGGATTCCATCTGGGGCATCATCCCTTCGTAATCCTTGAAGGTGAAGCCTTCCTCGGTGAGGCGCTTCAGGTCTTCGTCAGACTTGCGCGGGACAAAGCGGGTGGCGTCCGGGGTGACCTCGATTTCTTCAATGTTGCGGCTGTCGGCGTCCACCTTGATGCTGGGCATCACCTTGCGGCCTTCGTAGTCGTCGCGGTGGGCGAATTCGTACCCGGCGGCGATGGTCTTCATGCCCATTTCGGTGAACAGGTCCTGGTAGTGGTGAGCGCGCGAGCCACCCACGAACAGCATGGCCGTCTTGCCTTCGGTGAAGGGCTTCACTTCTTCCAGGGCCGCGTACACGGCGGGCATTTCTTCGGCGATGACTTCTTCCACCCGGTCGATCAGCTTCTTGTCGCCGAAGTACTGGGCGATCTTGCGCAGCGACTTGGCAGAGGATTCCGCACCGATGAAGTTCACCTTGATCCACGGGATGCCGTACTTGGTCTCCATCATTTCGGCCACGTAGTTGATGGAACGGTGGCACATGACGGCGTTCAGGTCGGCCTGGTGGGCGGTGGCGAAATGCTCGTAGGTGGAGTTGCCGCTGAAGGTGGACACCAGGGTGATGCCGCACTTTTCCAGCACGCGTTCCAGTTCGAAGGCATCACCGCCGATGTTGTACTCGCCCAGCATGTTGATCTTGTATTCGCCAAGCTTGGGGGTATCGTCCTCGCCCACCACGTGGGTGAAGATCTGGTTGTTGGCGATGTGGTGACCCGCGGACTGCGAGACGCCCTTGTACCCTTCGCAGCTGAAGGCAAAGATGTTGATGCCCAGCTTTTCCTTCATCTTGCGGGCCACGGCGTGGATGTCGTCGCCGATGAGGCCCACCGGACAGGTGGCGAAGATGGCGATGGCCTTGGGGTGGAAGGTGTCGTAGGCCTCCTGGATGGCCGCGATCAGCTTCTTTTCGCCGCCGAAGATGATGTCCTCGTCCTGCATGTCCGTGGAAAAGGCGTAGGGCATGAAGTTTTCGGACGATTCGAACGGCGCCTTGGTCTGGTTGCGGCGGGTGAGCCACGAATAGAACCCGCAGCCGATGGGCCCGTGCGTGATGTTCACGATATCGCGGGTGGGGCCCAGGATAACGCCCTTGCACCCTGCGTAGGTGCAGCCGCGCATGGTGATGATGCCGGGCGTGGTGCGCACGTTGGCCTGCACCTCGGGCACCACGTCGCCGTCCTTCACGTCGTTGATGACGATCTGCTTGGCACGCTTGCGGGCGACCTTGGTGGGATACTTCTTGAGCAGTTCTTCCTTGACGGTCGCGACGTCGGGGATGCTCTTGTGCTTCAAAGCCATGATGTACCTCGTTGCTAGCAGTAGGCGTGGTTGCAAGGTGTAGTTTTGTTCGCTGGCCAGGAAAACGAGGCGGCCGCGAGGGAACATACTCTTCTTGTATTTGACCGAGTCGGCGGCCGAAGTTTGACGCTTCGCTCTTGATGTCCGTAAGGCTCGCACGCTCGCCTAACGGCCACGCTTCGCGCCCTTCGGGTCAGTCCGTCAGCGGGCAAAAGAACCCTTGCAACGCGCCTACAGGATGGCTTTGTCGCCATGCTCGGCGGTTCTCACACGGTGGGCTTCCGGAACGGCGGTGACGAAGATCTTGCCGTCGCCGGGCTTGCCCGTCTGGTTCACCTTGATGATGGCCTCGACCACGTCGCTGACCTGGTCGTTGGGCACCACCACGGTGACCACGCGCTTGGAATACAGTCTGCCCTTTTCACCGAGCAGTTCCACGGCCTCTTCGAACCCTTCCTTGGCGCCTTCCAGCAGGTCGCTGCTGACCAGCCCCTTGCCCCGACCGAAGGCCTCGTGAGCGTAGAAACCGTTCACGCCCGCTTCGGTCAGCGCCTTCTTGGTCTGGTTCATCTTGTTCAGGCGCACAACGGCCATGATCTCCTTCATGCCGCGGCCTCCTCGATGTCGGGTTCCTTCACGCCGGAGCTGATGGTGTAGACCTCTTCAACCGAGGTGACGAAGATCTTGCCGTCGCCGAAGGCGCCCTTGGCGCCGGTGCGGGCCGCTTCCATGATGGTGTCGATGACGAACTGCTTTTCGCTGGCCTTCACCACGCTGATCAGCAGGGTCTTGGGAATTTCGTCGTAGGTGATTTCGCCGATCTTGATGCCGCGCTGCTTGCCGCGCCCGGCCACGGACATCTTGGTCACGGCCGGAAAGCCTGCGGCCATGAGGGCAGCCAGTACGTCGTCGGATTTTTCGGGTCTCACGATGGCACGAACCATGATCATCATCGCCGTTCTCCTTCAGATTGTGGGTGGTGGTGGAAATGGTTCGTCTAGGCTTCGAACAGGCCGTAATCCATCAGCAGCTTTTCCAGCTCCGAGATCTGGAGGGGCTTCGGCACCACGAACATTTCGTTTTCGTCGATGGCTTTCGCCAGATTGCGGTAGTGCTGGGCCTGGCCGTGTTCGGGCGAGAACTCGATGACGGTCTGGCGGTGAATTTCGGCGCGCTGCACCTGGTTGTCGCGCGGGACGAAGTAGATCATCTGGGTGCCGATCTTGCGGGCCAGCTCCTCGATCATTTCCTTTTCGTTGTCCACGTTACGCGAGTTGCAGATCAGGCCGCCAAGGCGCACGGTGCCCGATTCGGCGTACTTCATGATGCCCTTGCAGATGTTGTTGGCCGCGTACATGGCCATCATTTCGCCGGAGCACACGATGTAGATTTCCTCGGCCTTGCCGTCGCGGATGGGCATGGCGAAGCCGCCGCACACAACGTCACCGAGAACGTCGTAGAACACGTAGTCCAGCTTCTGGTCTTCCTCGTACGCGCCGAGGGATTCCAGCATGTTGATGGAGGTGATGATGCCTCGCCCCGCACAGCCGACGCCCGGTTCGGGGCCGCCCGATTCCACGCAGAGGGTGGTGGAGTAGCCGGGCTTGCGGATATCATCGAGTTCCACGTCCTCGCCCTCGTCACGCAGGGTGTCGAGCACCGACTTCTGGGCCAGGCCGCCCAGCAGCAGACGGGTGGAGTCGGCCTTGGGGTCGCAGCCGACGACCATGACCTTGCGCCCCAGAGCTTCCGCGAGACCCGCGACGGTGTTCTGCGTGGTCGTGGACTTGCCGATGCCGCCCTTACCGTAGATGGCCACCTTTCTCATGATATCCTCCTGAAGATTCACGCCCGACCGGGTGTTGGATTGGCCGGGGTGTGTTCGCCGTGACTGGCGTGCCCATGCAACGACACGCATAGGGCAAACCCCGTGCCAGTGCGTGCAACAAGAGGTAATAGGTTAAAATGGCATACGTTATTCGCGCGCCACGAGTTCATGACGCACGTCGGACGCTACACGTATGCACCGACTATTTTGTCGTATGCGACAAATGCGTTGTGCCCGACATGATCGGAACAGGGCCTGAAAAGGAAGACAGAGGGAGCGATGCGGCAAAACGGCAGGATTTGCGACGCGCGTGTACGCCAAGGCCAGCAGCACCGGCACGAAGGATGGCGGCACCGTGTCAGCCGCACCGAAGCGCAGGGGCACTAGGGGATGCAATGAAACGCGACCCGCCAGCGGGTTACGCCGGGCAGGCATGCAGGGGCGGCACGAGCCGGATGTGAGCCGGATGTGAGCCGGACGCACCCCGCACCGCCTTTCCATCTGATGGGGGTTTGGCATTGACGATGCAGGGGTAGGGCATCCGGTTCACGCGGAGGTCCGTCCCGACCTCTTTCCCCGCCAACACCCGCACCTGTTCCTGTGGGGTCGGGACGGCTCCGCCATTCTTTTCGGAGGCCCCATGCTGCTCGACACCACCCTGCGCGAAGGGGAACAGTCCTTCGGCACCTACCTGTCCGTTGCCGACCGCGAGCGCGTCCTGCGCGGCCTTGCCGCCGTGGGCGTACCGGAAGCCGAGGTGGGCTGGGCCGGGCGTGACGACCTTGCGGACATGCTGGCACTTGCGGCGCGCGTGGCCCCTGGCCTGGCAGCCGCCGCGTGGTGCCGCTGCCGCCCCGAGGACCTGCGCGCCGCCGTGGCCTGCGGGGCGCGGCGGGTCTGCGTGGGGGTGCCCGTATCCGATGCGCACCTTGCCCGGCGGCTGGGCCTGGGCAGGCCCGCCCTGCTCGACCTGCTGGCCACCACCCTGGCCGAAGCGCGCATGCTGGGCATCGAACACGTGACCGTGGGCATGGAGGACGCCTCGCGCGCGGAACGTGCCTTCGTGGTCGCCGTGGCGCGCCACGCCGCCGCGCACGGCGCGCACCGGGTACGCCTGAGCGACACCGTTGGTCTGTACACCCCGCTGGAGGTGGCGGACATGGTGCGCGCGCTGCGCACGGAACTGGAAAACGCCCGGCTGGACGGCTCGGCCCCCCGTGCGCGCCGGGTCTCCATCGGCACCCATTTCCACAACGATTGCGGCATGGCCACGGCCAACGCCCTCACCGCGCTGGAATGCGGCGCGGACTGCGCCGACGTTTCCGTACTGGGTCTTGGCGAGCGGGCCGGAGTGGCCCGATTGGAAGAACTGGCCGCCGCTCTGGTGGTGCGTGGCCGGGCGTCGTTCGACCTTGCGCCCCTGCGCGGGTTGTGCGCCCACGTGGCCCAGGCCGCCTCGCTGTCCGTACCGCGTCACTGGCCCGTGGCCGGACGCGACATCTTTGCCGTGGAAAGCGGCCTGCACGCCCACGGCGTGCGGCGCGACCCGGGCCTGTTCGAACCCTTCCCGCCGGAACTCGTGGGCGGCAATCGCCGCATGGGCGTGGGCCGCAAGAGCGGCGTGGCCGCCGTGGCCGCCGCCCTGTCCGAACTTTCCATCCTGCCCCCCCCGGACGAACTGCCCGCCATCGTCGAGGCGGTGCGAGAACTTTCCGCCACCCTGCGCCGTCCGCTGACCACGGCGGAGCTCACGGAACTCGCCGAACTGGCGCAACAGCCTGATGCCCGAAGCACGCAGGCCCACGCCCCGCAATCCGGGCCGACCATTACTTCAACCACCGACAACAACCGGCAACCGCGCCGCGCCAATCAAGGCCAGCGCGGTCCGGCACGTACACGGGAGGCATGACCATGCGCCTGTTCTGTACCTCTGTCGCCATAGCCATGGCCTGCGCCATGCTGTCGGCGCTTCTCCTCGGCCCGCTGCCCGCCTGACCGCGACCGAACACCCCGCGTACGCGTCCACCAGGAGCGCGTCTGCGGAGTGGCGGCCCCGCGAACAACGGGCTCTGATACGGGGGCCGTCCGTCCCATTCCGCGCGGAGGAGGGACGGCGGCCCCTGTTCACATTCCGCGCCCGGTGGCATCCAGGCGACCTGCCACATTCCGGCGCAACGGCCTGACTCTGACTGTACCTACACGCACCCGCCTGCATCTGGTCGCACCTGCCCGCTTCTCCACCCCGCCGACAAAAAAGAGCGGCCCTCCCCTTTCGGAAAGGACCGCCCACGCCAGGCAATGTGCACGCCCCGCGTACGGGGCCACATGGTCAGCCGCCCCGGCTACATGCCGAGGTAGGCCTTTTTCACGTCTTCGTTCACCAGCAGGTTGGCGGCGGTGTCTTCCAGGGTGATGCGCCCGGTTTCCATGACGTACGCACGGTGGGCG
Organism: Nitratidesulfovibrio termitidis HI1; assembly: GCF_000504305.1. Lineage (NCBI taxonomy): Bacteria > Pseudomonadati > Thermodesulfobacteriota > Desulfovibrionia > Desulfovibrionales > Desulfovibrionaceae > Nitratidesulfovibrio > Nitratidesulfovibrio termitidis. Next base: position 3,496,827 of record NZ_KI632512.1, on the reverse strand, counting down.
ATCTTCAGGGCCTGGTTGGCATTCTGCTCCACCAGGAACACCGTGGTGCCGTCGGCGTTGATCTTGCGAATGATGTCGAAGATCTGCTGGATGATGATGGGCGCAAGGCCCAGCGAGGGTTCGTCCAGCAGCAGCAGGCGCGGCCTGCCCATGATGGCGCGCGAAATGGCCAGCATCTGCTGTTCGCCGCCGGAAAGGGTGCCCCCCGCCTGCTTGCGGCGCTGCGCGAGGATGGGGAACAGGCCGAAGATGTAGTCCAGATCGCGGGCGATGCCGTCCTTGTCGTTGCGCAGGAACGCGCCAAGGTCCAGGTTTTCCTGCACCGTCAGGTCGGGAAAGATCAGCCGCCCTTCCGGCACCTGGCTGATGCCCAGACGCACGATCTCGTTGGGCTTCATGGTGTGGATGGGCTTGCCCTCGAACAGCACCTCGCCGGTGCGCGGGGGCACCGCGCCGCACACGGTCATCAGCGTGGTGGTCTTGCCCGCGCCGTTGGCGCCGATAAGAGTGACGATCTCGCCCTGACCGATGGTCAGGTTGATGTCGCGCAGGGCCTGGATGTTGCCATAGAAGGCATTGACGTTACGCAGCTCAAGCATGGGATTCCTCGCCCAGGTAGGCCTTGATGACCCTGGGATTCTTGCTCACTTCCTCGGGGGTGCCCTCGGCGATCTTCGAACCGTACTCCATGACGTAGATACGGTCCGACAGCGACATGACCATGCTCATGTCGTGCTCGATGAGCAGCACGGAAAGCTTGTGGCGCTCGCGGATCTCGATGACGAGTTCCTTGAGTTCGTGGGTTTCCTGCGGGTTCATGCCGGCGGCGGGTTCGTCGAGGCAGAGCAGGAAGGGTTCCGTGGCCAGCGCGCGGGCAATCTCCAGCCTGCGCTGGGCGCCGTAGGGCAGGTTGCGCGCCTCGTCCTTGTAGTGCTGGTGCAGGTTCACGCTTTGCAGCAGCGCGTAGCTCTCTTCCACGATGCGCTGTTCCTCGGCGCGGGTCTTGGGGTCGCGCAGCAGCGCGCCCAGAATGCCCGCCCGGGTACGGCAGTGGCGGCCGATCATCACGTTTTCCAGCACGCTCATGGTGGGGAACAGCCGGATGTTCTGGAAGGTGCGCGACATGCCCAGCGCGGTGACCTGGCTGGCCTTCAGACCGTTGACGGTAACGGTGCGGCCATCGCGCGGGGTCACGTGCACGGTGCCTTCGGTGGGCACGTAGATGCCGGTGATGCAGTTGAAGAACGTGGTCTTGCCCGCCCCGTTGGGGCCGATGAGCGCCACTATCTCGCCCTGGCGCACTTGCAGGTCAACTTCGTTCAGGGCGCGCAGGCCCCCGAAATTCATGGAAACGGAACGGACGTCGAGTACGGCGGCAGCCGCATTGGCGGTGGTTGCGGACATCAGGCGTTGCCTCCGGCGGCGGGGCGCGCCGCGTCAGCACCGGCGCCTTCGGCGTCGGGCACGTTGTACTTGGTGCGCCCCGGCGAAACGAGGCCCTGCGGGCGGAAGACCATCATCAGCACCATGGTCGCGCCGAAGATGAGCATGCGGTACTCGGAGAACGCGCGCAGGTATTCGGGCAGCAGGATGAGCACCAGCGCGCCCACCGAGACCCCGATGACCGAGCCCATGCCCCCCAGCACCACCATGGCAAGCACCATGGCCGATTCCAGGAAGGTGAAGCTGGCCGGGTTGATGAAGGTGGTCTTGGCCGCAAAGATGACCCCGGCAAAACCCGCCCAGCACGCGCCCAGAGCGAATGCGGTGAGCTTGGTGGTGGTGATGTCGATGCCCATGGCCTGACAGGCGATTTCATCCTCGCGCAGGGCCTGCCACGCGCGGCCGATGCGCGAATTCTTCAGGCGCGTCACCGCAAGGATGGTGACGATGACCGCCGCCAGAATGAGGTAGTAGATATAGGTGGTGGCGTCGCTGACCGAAAGCTGCATGCCGAACAGGCCGGGCCGCTCGATGTTGGCGATGCCGCTGGGCCCCTGCGAGAAGCTGCTCCAGTTTTCCAGCACCAGGCGGATGATTTCGCCAAAGCCCAGGGTGACGATGGCCAGGTAGTCACCGCGCAGGCGCAGCACCGGAAAGCCCAGCAGGATGCCGAACAACGCGGCCATGGCCCCGCCGATGGGCAGCACCGCCCAGAAACCGAGGCCGAAGTTGCTGTTCAGGATGGCATAGGAGTAGGCGCCCACGGCGTAGAAGGCCACGTAGCCCAGCACCAGCTGGCCCGAAAGCCCCACCACGATGTTCAGGCCAAGGCCCAGCATCACGTAGAGCAACGCGGAAATCATGATGTTGGTCTGGTAGGTGGAAACCACCCATGGCAGCACCAGAAACGCGGCCAGCAACACGGCCAGGGCGGGCACGGCGGCCTTGGGGTCGCTACGCAGGCGTTCGAACCACGCCCCGCGCGTGGACATGGCGCCGCCAGCGGTGGCGGCGCGCCCGGCTTCCTTGCGGGCCAGCATGAACCGCCACACAAAGGACAGCACGAACGTGCCCACGCCCATGCCCAGCATGTTCTCCCAGCGCCAGTCGATGGTTCCTTTCAGGCTGTCGATCCTGATGACCATGAGCGGAAAGGTCAGGAACATGAACCACAGGCTGACCAGTATGGATTTCTTGAGACCTTGCATGAAGACTTTCCTCGGAATGCGTCGTTGTGTCCTGCGTGTTCCGGCACCCGGCGGGGCGGTCGTTGCCGCGCCCGTGGAATATCGGCAAACTTGGGGGTTACCGTGCCAGGTCTGCGGACCTCCCCCCCGATACGCGACCGGGAGTTGGGAGGCTACCGGCCAGGGGCGGTTTCCAAATCAGGACTTTCGTTCGTTGGCAAGGAAAACGAGCCTGTCATGAGGGAGTATACTCTTATCGTATTCGACCGACATGGCAGGCGAAGTTTGACACAGCCAACGGGCGAAAGGACCATTTGGAAATCGTCCCCGCCTAGACTTTCTGCGTCTTGGCCTTGCCCAGAATGCCCGAAGGCCGGAAGATGAGGATGAGCACAAGCAACGCAAAGGCCAGCGCATCCTCGTAGTCGCTCGAAATGTACCCGGTGGCGAAGCTTTCGCACCAGCCAAGCACAAGGCCGCCCAGCATGGCGCCGGGAATGGAGCCGATGCCGCCCAGCACGGCGGCGGTGAACGCCTTGATGCCCGCGATGAAGCCGATGGCGAAGTTCACCTGGCCCACGTGCGAGGCGATGAGCACACCGCCCACGGCGGCCAGCGACGAGCCGATGACGAAGGTGAGCGAGATCACCTTGTCGGCGTCGATGCCGAGCAGCATGGCCATCTTGCGGTTCTGGGCCGTGGCGCGCATGGCCTTGCCCATGCGGGTGTACTTGATGAACAGCGTCAGCGCGGCCATGGACACGGCGGAGGTGACGATGATCAGCACTTCGCTGGCGCCCATGATGTGCGCGATGGGTTCAAGAAATTCGGGCTGCGGCACCAGGTTGGGAAACGGCATGAAGTCCGAGGTCTGGGCCAGAATGACGTAGTTCTGGAGAAAGATGGACATCCCGATGGCCGAGATGAGCGGTGAGAGGCGCGGCGCGTCGCGCAAGGGCTTGTAGGCGATCTTTTCGAGCGTCACGCCGTAGGCCGCACAGTAGATGACGGCCACGACGGCGGCGATGATCAGGATGGCCACGGCGGGAAAGCCGTAGATGCCAAGCACCCCGGCCACTATCAGCGCCGTGAACGCGCCCAGCATGTACACTTCGCCGTGGGCGAAGTTGATCAGCTCGATGATGCCGTACACCATGGTGTAGCCGAGCGCGATGAGCGCATAGATGGAGCCGCGCGTCAGCCCGCCGAAGAAGAGTTCCCAGAAATACTGCCAATCCATTAGTGCCTTCCCGTACATGCGCGGCCCTGGCCGCACCTTGTCAAAACTCGGGGGACGGGCCTGTGGCCCGCCCCCCTGTCGTATGCGATGCTTTCCGTCGAACTACTTGAGTTCCACGTACTTGCCGTTCTTCACCTGGTACATGGAGAAGCCGACGCCTTCGGCATCGCCGCGCTTGTCGAACTTGATCTTGCCCACCGAAGTTTCAACAAATTCGGTGCGCAGGGCGTTCATGATCTTGGCGGAATCGGTGGAACCGGCCTTTTCGATGGCGTTCAGCAGGGCCAGCGACGCGGCGTAGGCTTCCTTGTAGAACGCGCCGGGTTCGGTGCCGAATTCCTTCACGTGGGCTTCGATGGCTTCCTTGTACAGGGGCAGCGAGCTCACGTCGCGCGAGCTGGAGGCGTACACTCCTTCGGCGTCCTTGCCGGCAACCTTGATGAAGGTGTCGTCCTTCACGCCGTCGTCGGACACGAAGGGCAGGTCCATGCGCTTCTTGCGCATCTGCTGCACGATCTTCGAGGCTTCGGGATGGTAGCCGCCGAACATCACGGCTTCGGCGCCGGAGTTGCGGATCTTCTGCACAACGGCGGAGTAGTCCACGGCGCCGGGGGTCACGCCTTCGAAGAGCACCACGGTGCCCTTGCCGCCCTGTTCGATGAACTGCTTGGCGTATTCGGCGTAGCCCTTGCCGTAGTCGCCCTTGTCGTGCAGCACGGCGATCTTCTTCTTGCCCAGCTTGTCGATGGTGAAGTCCACGCCCAGCTTGGCCTGCTGATCGTCAGAGGCGATGGTGCGGAAGAAGTTGGGGTAGTCGCCGCTCTGGGTCAGGGCCGGGTTGGTGGCCGAGGGCGACATCAGCACGATGTTGGCTTCCTTGTAGATGGGAAGCGCGGCCTTGGTGGCGCCGGAGCAGATGTGGCCGAGCACCACGTTGGCGCCGTCGGACACCAGCTTGGTGGCCGCGTTGGTGGCCAGTTCGGGCTTGCACTGGTCATCCTGGGGAATGACTTCCACCTGCTTGCCGAGCACGCCGCCCTTGGCGTTGATCATCTTGGCCACCAGCTTGGCGGCGTTGACGGTGGGCAGCCCGTAGGAGGCCAGGTCGCCGCTGTGGGCGCCGGCCACGCCGAACTTGATGGTGTCCGCAGCAAACGCCGGGCAGGCCATAACGGCCACGACAAGACCCGCAACAAGGCCTTTGAACCATCCTTTACGCATGCTCGATCCTCCGAAATGTTGACGGAATGAGTGGACAATATTGTAAAGACATTGCCGCAACGGCGACCACCCCGCGCACGCACGGCAATGCAGCGCGTCGGGCAGGAATGCCACCATCGACCAACACTTTTTGATGCCACGGAATCCGGAAAGCTGTCAAATCCTACCGGTTACGACAACTATCCGATGTTTTGGCGAAATTCCGGCGACACCCCGCGCATTGTCATTTTTGGCATCGCTTCGTGGCGGAAAACCTGCCGCAGGTCATGTTCTCCGCTCCGCAGCATGCGCGTGCGGGTGCACGTGCCGGATAACGCACTCACACGCCTGACTGACAGGCGCACTCGCATGCGCTGCGCGCCACGGTCCTGCGCCGCCCTCTCGTTTCGCACCGGGCGCACTGCCCTACCCTTGCATCGCTTCATCCGTCAAGAGCATCACGGCAGATGCATCGGTCCCCTTGTCATGCCGTTCCCTTTCAGGGGTGCTGTCTTCGCCCGTCTCGCTGGCAATGCCCCATGGCGTCCTGCCCGCGCCCTTCTCCGTTGCCCCATCCGTTTCCACCCGCCCTTCCGGGGACGGCAGGGATGCGCCACGCCGCTACGGGGTTGCCACCGCGCGCCGATGCGTGCATAGCATCAGATATTCTCTCGCACCTAGGAGGTTCGCATGCTGAAGGCATTCAAGGAATTCGCGGTCAAAGGCAACGCGCTGGACATGGCCGTGGGCGTCATTCTGGGCGCCTCGTTCGGCACCATCGTCAAGTCGCTGGTGGATGACCTGATCATGCCGCCCATCGGCCTGGTACTGGGCGGCGTGGATTTTTCCAACCTGTTCGTCACCCTGCGCGACGGCGCCGCGCCCGGCCCGTACGCCAGCCTGGCCGCCGCCAAACAGGCGGGGGCGGTAACCCTGAACGCGGGCGTGTTCGCCAACACGGTGGTCAGCTTCGTCATCGTGGCCTTTGCCGTGTTCCTGCTGGTGCGCGGGGTGAACACCCTGCGCGAACGCCTGGAGGGTCCGGCCGCCCCCAAACAGCAGGACTGCCCGTTCTGCTTCAGCAAGATCGACGCACGCGCCACCCGCTGCCCCCACTGCACCGCCGAGATAGGCGGATAGCGCGTACCGCGCCCTGCCCGTCGTGCGGGTCCCCATGGGGCTGCGCCGCCGTTGCGCCTCCGGTGTCGCCTCCGGCGGCGTAGCGGCGGCCAGCGGATGCCAGCGGAGGTTAGTCGCGACGGACAAGAACGGCACGGGCAGGCAGCAGCCGACAAGAATGGACAGGATCGGGCAGCCGGTATCCTGCGGGTGCCCGCTTGCCTGCGCGCCCTCACGTGCTGTTCTGTTACGATGGACACCAACCCCTGACTGCCACCCCGCCTGCCCGCGCCCCGGCACCCGGCGCACCCGCCATCCGTCGCCCCCAACCATTCCGGAGGCTCGCATGCCTGACCGCAGACGCTTCATGCAATCGTTGCTGGCCCTGGCTTCATTGGCAACCCTGCCCGCAACCGCGGCCAACGCCGCCACCGGCGGCGCGGAAACCGGCGCGTCGAAACTTCCGACAGGCGGTGCGCCCGCCACGCCCCATACCACGCAGGCCCCCGGCTTCTTCCGCCTGCCCGTGGGCGGCGTGACGGTGTTCGCGCTGTTCGACGCCCACGGCAAACTCGACCCCGCCATCCTGCACGGCGCGGACCGCAAGGATATCGACGCGTTGCTTGAGGATGCGGGCATCCCCGCCGGACAACCCGCCACCAGCAACGTGAACTGCTTTCTGCTGGACGCCGGGACGCGCCGGGTGCTCATGGATACCGGCGCGGGGGCCTTCTTCGGCGCGCGGGGCGGGTACCTGCCCGACAACCTGCGCGCCGCCGGATACACGCCCGGCGGCATCGACCACGTGCTGCTCTCGCACCTGCACCCGGACCACGCCCTGGGGCTGGTGGACGCCGCCGGGGCTCCCGTGTTCCCCGGCGCCAGGGTGCACGTGAGCGCGCCGGAACTGGACTACTGGACCAGCGACGCCACCTTCTCCGCCGCGCCGGAAGGCCGCAAGGCCGGGCTGCTGGCCCTGCGCAAGGCCCTGGCCCCCTACAAGAATTCCGGGCGACTGCACACCTTTGCGCCGGGGGCCGCGCCACTGGCCGAACTGCCGATTGTCACTTCAGTGGATCTGCCCGGCCACACCCCGGGGCACTGCGGTTTCCGTGTGGCCTCAGGCGGCACGGCGTTGCTGTTCTGGGCGGACATCATCCATAGTACACCGGTGCAGTTTGCCCGGCCGGACGTGTCCATCGATTTCGACGTGGACCAGAAGGCCGCCGTGGCCACCCGCCTGCGCCTGCTGCCCCAGGTGGCCGCCGAGGGCTGCTGGGTGGCCGGGTCGCACCTGCCCTTCCCCGGCCTTGGCCGGGTGCGTGCCAGAAATGGCGGCAAGGGCGATGGCAAGGACGGCTACGCCTGGCTGCCCGTGAACTACGCCGACGGGCTGTAGACGCGAAATGGCTGCTGCCGCCATGTTCAACCCGCAGCAATCGCAATGCACAACGCGCCGTCCGGCATACCGGGCGGCGCGCTTCGTTTGCTGAACAGACAGGGAAAACGGCTGACACGGCGGGCAGTCCCGTCACACGCAGCCGGGTGCCCCATCAGGCTGAGGGGGCGGCAGCAAGGGCGCTCGGGGGCGTCAGCACGTCCGCGTAGTGCTTGCGCGCGGCCAGCCAGGCGCGGGACACGGCAAAGGACGCCTCGTCGTGCGGCTCCATGGTGGCGGTGGGGTGCAGCCCGCGCGCGATGAGCCCGCCGAACAGGTCGTCCAGCGGGATGGACCCGGTGCCCAGGCCCAGGTGCTGGTCGTCGCTGCCGTCGTTGTCGTGCAGGTGCAGGTGGGCAAGGCGCGGGGCAAAGGCATCCAGCCAGCGCCGCATGTCGCGCCGCTGCGCGCCGCGCGCGAAGCTGTGCCAGTGCCCGGCGTCGAAGCAAATGCCCGCGTGGACGCCGCAACGGGCGGCAAGGGCATCCACCAGCGCGGCCACCGGCTCGGGGTCGCGTTCGTGGGTGTTCTCGATGTGCACGGGCGCATCGCACACGCCCAGCACCGCCGCCCAGGTGCCGCAAGACCGCTCCAGCCACGCGTCAAGGGCGGCATCGTGCTGGCTGTGGTCGAAGGCGGCGTGCCCCACCATGTGGCGCGGCGCATACAGGGCCGCCAGTTCCGCCGCGCGGCACAGGGTGTCGCGGCTGGCGGCCAGGACAGCGTCATTGAGGCTGCCGGGGTGCAGGTCGAAGAACGGCAGGTGCACGGCGCAGGGCAACCCGGCTTCGGCCAGACGGCGCGCGGTGTCGCGGTGCCAGTCCGGAGTCAGTTCCTGCACGGCAAAGGTATCGATACCCAGTTCCGGGGCCAGCCCATCGGCCACGAAACGGTCGAGCCACGCGGGGTCTCGGGCCACCCAGCTGAGGGGGAGATTCACGAAGGTGTGCATGGGGGGCGTGTAGCACAGCGCCCGCCCGGGGCCAACCACGCAACGCGGGACGGGCCCCGCGCCGTTGGTCGGCCAGGAGGGCCATTCGGAAACGGAACCTTCCTCCCAGACTGCTGACAAACCCAAAACTTTCCGGGGGAGGGACCCTTTTGCGGCAGCCGGAGGCTTACAAAAGCAGACTTTGTCAGCAGCCTTCCTCCGTCCGTGCCGGGCCGCCCCCGACAGAAAACAGACCTTACCCCGTTTTTCGCCGACCACCCCCCGCCTTCCGCATACTGCACCCTCTTTTCGGCAACCCGACACCCGTATTCCGGCATCCACCCCCGTTTCGCGCCTGCCCTACCCTTTTGGGCGCACCCTCGCAAAAACCACCCCACCGCCACGCGGCGTACCACCTTAATCCGGACTAAAAAAGACCGGTTTGCAACCATTCACATACATAAAATTTATTAAATATATCAGCCAATAATACCAACACGCGAAAGCCTTCGAGCAACCCCGATTTTTCGCAAAATGTGCTTGACGCACCCTTAATTATCGCATACCCCTCCGGTAGGAATTATTCCATACCCTAGAAGTAGGGTATTCGCGCGCCTTCCGACCGACGCCAACGGCCGGAAAAAACCCGGTGAATGAACCTGCACATGTTGCACAACCGTGTGACATCACAGGCAATACATCTGGATAGCGTGAACGCCACAGGGAGGAACCACGATGCGGACCACACGCGGGTGCCCCGGCATGGGGGGCATCGGCGCGGTTCCGTTTCGTGGCAGGGCTCTGTCTGAACGTGCCGCCGCGCAAGCCGCAGGGAACCGGCTGGCGGCACGCCGACTGAGGGTTGTCAGAGGAAGCGTTTCACTCATTTCAAAGGACTGCCACTATGATGAACGCGAAATCACTGCTGCGATGGGCGGGAGCTCTGGTCGCCGTGGCTGCGGTCACGGTCTTCGGACTGGATGCGCGGGGCACGACCAAGCCCCTTCCCGGCTCCACGGGCGAGCAGCGCGCCGACCTGGTGGAGATCGGCGTCATGGCGAAATTCGGCGACCTGGAGTTGCCGAAGGTCACCTTCCCGCACGATCGGCATTCCGAGGCCGTGGCCAAGGTCGCCGCGCCCGGCAAGGAATGCGCCACCTGCCACAAGAACGACGACAAGGGCAAGATGTCGCTCAAATTCATGCGCCTTGAGGACACCACCGCCGCCGACCTGAAGAATATCTACCACGCCAACTGTATCGGCTGTCACACCGAGCAGGCCAAGGCGGGCAAGAAGACCGGGCCGCAGGACGGCGAATGCCGTTCGTGCCACAACCCGAATCCCGTTGCCTCTTCGTGGAAGCAGATCGGCCTCGACAAGTCGCTGCACTACCGCCACGTGGCCGCCAAGGCCATCGCGCCGGTGAATGACCCGCAGAAGAACTGCGGCGCCTGCCACCACGTGTACGACGAAGCCGCCAAAAAGCTTTCCTGGGTCAAGAACAAGGAAGATTCCTGCCGCGCCTGCCACGGCGACGCGCGCGTGGAAAAGAAGCCTTCGCTGCGCGAAGCCGCGCACACCCAGTGCATCACCTGTCACCGCAGCGTGGCCGCCGCCCCGGCCAAGACCGACAGCGGTCCCGTCTCCTGCGCGGGCTGTCACGACCCGGCCATGCAGGCCAGGTTCAAGGTGGTGCGCGAAGTGCCCCGCCTGGATCGCGGCCAGCCTGACGCCGCCATGGTCCTGCCCGTGGCGGGCCCCGGCGCCAAGGATGCCCCCAAGGGCATGAAGGGTTCCATGAAGCCCGTGGCCTTCAACCACAAGGTGCACGAAGCGGCCAGCAACACCTGCCGCGCCTGCCACCATGTGAAGATCGACAACTGCACCACCTGCCACACGCTGGAAGGCGTGAAGGACGGCAACTTCGTGCAGATCGAGAAGGCCATGCACCAGCCCGATTCCATGAAGAGCTGCGTGGGCTGCCACAACCAGAAGGTGCAGGCCCCGGCCTGCGCGGGCTGCCACGGCTTCATGAAGACCGGCGCCAAGCCCCAGCCCGAAGCCGCCTGCGCGGTGTGCCACGCCGATCCGGTGGGCCCCTCCGGTCCGCTGGACGCCAAGGCCGTGGCCGACGGCGGCCTGCTGAAGGCCACCAAGGAGCAGCGCGCCGAAGTGGCCGCCGCCACCCTGGCCGCCCGCCGCACCACCAAGGGCACCCTGCCTGCCGACGACATCCCCGAGTTCGTGACCATCGGCGTTCTGTCCGACAAGTACGAACCCTCGAAGCTGCCGCACCGCAAGATCATCAACACCCTGATGGCCGCCATCGGCGATGACAAGCTGGCCGGCACGTTCCACACCGACAAGGCCACCGTGTGCGCGGGCTGCCATCACAACAGCCCCGCCAGCAAGACGCCGCCCAAATGCGCCAGCTGCCACGGCAAGCCCTTTGACGCCGCCAAGGGCGACCGCCCCGGCCTGAAGGCTGCCTACCACCAGCAGTGCATGGGCTGCCACAACCGCATGAAGCTGGAAAAGCCCGCGGATACGGCCTGCGCCGAGTGTCACAAGGAACGCGCGAAATAGGAAACCGGTAAGGAGTTATCCATGAACAGGAGAAGATTCCTGACCCTGCTGGGCACCGCCGGTGTTTCCACGGCCATGAGCGCTGTAGGCGCGAAAAAGGCCGTCGCGGCGGGCAACCAGAGCTTCAAGGGCTACAAGGACAGTTACGGGGTGCTGCACGACACCACCCGCTGCATCGGCTGCCGCAAGTGCGAGCAGGGTTGCAACGAGGTGAACAAGCTGCCCGCGCCCAAGGTAAAGTTCGACGACCTGACGGTGCTTGAAAAATCGCGCCGCACAGATGCGAACAACTGGACGGTGGTCAACAAGTACAACGTGGCCGGTCTGGACCATCCGGTGTTCCGCAAGCAGCAGTGCAACCACTGCCTGGAACCCGCCTGCGCCTCGGCCTGCTTCGTCAAGGCCTTCACCAAGAACCCCGACGGCTCCGTCACCTACGACGGCAGCCTGTGCGTAGGCTGCCGCTACTGCATGGTCGCGTGCCCGTTCAACGTGCCCGCCTTCCAGTACGACGAGCCCTTCGACCCGCTGATCCAGAAGTGCACCATGTGCCACCCGCGCATCCAGGAAGGCAAGCTGCCCGGCTGTGTCGAGGCCTGCCCCAAGGAGGCCCTGACCTTCGGCAAGCGCGAAGACCTCGTGCGCATCGCCCACGACCGCATCCGCAGCAACCCCGGCCGGTACCAGGATCACGTCTACGGCGAACTGGAAATGGGCGGCACCGCGTGGATGTACCTGGCCGGCGTGCCCTTCGACGCCGTGGGCCAGCAGGAAATGGGCACCAAGTCCGCGCCGGAATACACGGCCGGGGCTCTTGGTTCCGTGCCCATGGTGGTGGGCATCTGGCCGGTGCTGCTGACCGGCGCCTACGCCATCTCCAAGCGCAAGGAAAAGGTTGCGGCCGAAGAGCGCGAAGAAGCCGTGCAGGCCGCGCTGGCCAAGGCGCGCGACGATGCGGCCAAGGCCATGGATACCGCCCTTGCCAAGGCTGCCAAGGAAAAGGACGCCGCCGTGACCCGCGAGGTCAAGAAGGCCATGGAACAGGCGGAGCAGGCCTTCGAAGAGAAGTTCGCCGCCCTGCGTGCCGAAAGCCAGGGCGCCGACACCGGCGACAATGGCGACGGCGGCGAAGGCAAGGAGGATGCATAACATGCATGACGCCAACACCAAGAGCGGCCTGTTCACGCCCGGCAACATCATCACGGGCATCATCCTGGCCGTGGGCGCGGTGATCACCTTCATCCGCTTCACCCAGGGCATCGGGGCCGTCACCAATCTGTCCGACAACAACCCGTGGGGCATCTGGATCGGGTTCGACCTGCTGTGCGGCGTGGCTCTGGCCGCCGGCGGCTACGTCACCTCGGCCTCGTGCTACCTGTTCGGGATGAAGCGCTACCACTCTGCGGTGCGCCCGGCCATCACCACCGCGTTCCTCGGCTACTTCTTCGTGGTCGTGGCGCTGCACTACGACCTGGGCCACCCGCTGCGCCTGCCCTACCCGCTGGTGTACTCGCAGGGCACCACCTCGCTGCTGTTCGAAGTGGGCCTGTGCGTGGCAACCTACCTTACCGTGCTGTTCGTGGAATGGTCCCCGGCGGCGCTGGAATGGCTGGGCCTGCGCAAGCTGCGCAACGTCATCGTCAAGCTGACCATCATGCTGACCATCTTCGGCGTGGTGCTGTCCACCCTGCACCAGTCCTCGCTGGGCGCGCTGTTCCTGATCGCCCCGGGCAAGCTGCACCCCTTGTGGTACTCCAGCTTCCTGCCGGTGTTCTTCTTCATCTCGTCCATGGTGGCGGGCCTTTCCATGGTCATCTTCGAAGGCACCCTGGCCCACGCCGGGCTGCACCACAAGATGGACGAAACCCACCTGAAGGAGGCCGAAGGCGTGATCTTCGGCTTCGGCAAGGCCGCCTCGTTCGTGCTTGCCGGGTACTTCTTCATCAAGACCATGGACATCGCCATGGACAACGACTGGGCCTACCTTGGCACCGGCTACGGGGCTTGGTTCCTGGTCGAGATGTTCGGCTTCGTGGCGCTGCCCTCGTTCCTGTACGCCCTTGGCGTGCGCGAAAGGAACGTCACCGTGGTGCGCATCGCGTCCATCAACGCGGTGCTCGGCATCGTGCTGAACCGCTTCAACGTGTCGCTCGTCGCCTTCAACTGGAACCTGCCCGCCGCCGACCGCTACTTCCCGCACTGGATGGAGATCGGCGTTTCGGTGTTCATCGTGACGCTCATCATCACGGTCTACCGGTTCATCGCCACGCGCATGCCGGTGCTGTACGAGCATCCCGACTACAAGGACGCCCACTAGGGCAGCCAAGGAGCACGCTATGGAAATCCATACCCTGCACGAGTTCATGCTGCACACCAAGAACATCACCTATCTGCTGATGGGCGCCACTCTGGTGGGCTTCGTATGCTACTGGCTGTTCCTGACCGGGCGCGACAAGAAGATTCGCAAATACTAAGCAGTGACCAGGGCGTGTTTACAGTGAGAGATTTCGTTCGTTGGCAAGGAAGGCAAGCCTGCCATGAGGGAACATACTCTTCTGGTATTTGACCGAGATGGCAGGCGCAGCCTGACGCCGCCAACGGGCGAAAGATCCACCTGTAAACATGGCCTGCCATAGGAGCAAACCATGTACGCATTCCTCACCGGTCCCATGCTGTGGGTGGCGCTGCTGGTCTTCTTCGGCGGCCTTGCGGCGCGAGTGGTCTGGTACGTGCGCGGCCTGAGCTGGCAGCTTGACCGCGTGGCCTACGGGCCGCACCTGGCGCACGGCCTGAAGGGCGGCGTCCATTCCGCCCTGAAGTGGATGATGCCCTTCGGCACGCAAAGCTGGCGCGACCAGCCCTACTTCGCCGTTGCCTTCTTCCTGTTCCACATCGGCGCGGTGCTGGTGCCGCTGTTCCTTGCCGGGCACAACATCATCCTGGCCGAGCGGTTCGGCTTCAGCCTGCCGGTGCTGCCCATGGGCATCGCCGACGCGCTGACCGTGGCCGCCATCATCGGCCTGGTGATGATCGCGCTGCGGCGCATCGCCCTCACCGAGGTGCGCATCCTCACCACCGCCTACGACTGGTTCATCCTCGCCGTTTCGGCGGCGCCGTTCGTCACCGGCTTCGTGGCCCGGCTGCACGTGGCCAACTACGAAACGTGGCTGCTCGCCCACATCATCACGGGCGAACTGCTGCTCATCGTGGCCCCGTTCACCAAGCTGTCCCACATCGTGCTGTTCTTCATGTCGCGCGGCCAGCTCGGCATGGACTACGCCATCAAGCGCGGCGGCTACAGCCGCGGGACGGCCTTCCCCTGGTAACGGCCCCGGCCGTTATCCGACCGTGCCACGACCCGATGGACATGAAAGGAGCATCCCATGCCTGAAGGAACGTTCTGCAACAGACGTCCGGTCAACACCGAAGAGGACCTCAAGGCCCTGCTCGGCGACAAGGGCGGTGCGCAATACTACAAGGAAATGGCCGAGATGGAGGTCGATGTCGAAGCCCTGAAGGCTTCGCTGCAAAAGACCTTGCAGTCTCGCACCAAGACGTGGCTGGAAATCTGTGCCCACTGCGGCATGTGTGCCGACAGCTGCTTCCTGTACCGGGTCAACGACCGCGACCCCAAGCAGGTGCCCGCCTACAAGATCCAGTCCACCCTGGGCGAAATCGTCCGCAAGAAGGGCGAGGTGGACACCGCGTTCATGATGCACACCATGGAAGTGGCGTGGTCGCAGTGCACCTGCTGCAACCGTTGCGGCATGTACTGCCCCCACGGCATCGACATGGGCGTCATGTTCAGCTACCTGCGCGGCCTGCTCTTCTCCCAGGGCTTCGTGCCGTGGGAACTGAAGATCGGCTCCGGCATGCACCGCGTGTACGGCGCGCAGATGGACGTGACCACCGAAGACTGGGTGGAAACCTGCGAATGGATGGCCGAGGAACAGCAGGAAGAATGGCCGGGCCTGGAAATCCCCGTCGACAAGGAAGACGCGGATACCATGTACGTGCTGAACGCCCGCGAACCCAAGCACTATCCTGAAGACCTTGCCGAGGCCGCCATCCTGTTCCACCTGACGGGTGAGAACTGGACCGTGCCCAGCGAAGGCTGGGAGCAGACCTCGCTGACCATGTTCGCCGGTGACTGGGCGGGCTGCAAGATGCAGGTGGAACGCGTGTACGCCGCCGTGGAAAAGCTGCGGCCCAAGCGCGTCGTGGGCACCGAATGCGGCCACGCCCACCGCGCCACGGTCATCGAAGGCCCCTACTGGGCGGGCCTGCCCAGCGGCCAGACCCCGGTGCCCTTCCTGCACTACGTGGAATGGGTGTCCGAGGCGCTGACCACCGGCAAGCTGAAGATCGACCCGGAAAAGCGCATCAAGGAACCCGTGACCTTGCAGGATTCCTGCAACTACGTGCGCAACCACGGCCTTGCCAAGCACACCCGCATCATCATGAGCTACATCGCGGAAGACTTCCGCGAAATGGCGCCCAACCGCGAGCACAACTACTGCTGCGGCGGCGGGGGCGGGTTCAACGGCATCGGTCGTTACCGCCACCAGCGCAACGTGGCCCTGAAGACCAAGCGCGACCAGATCCTGGCCACCGGCTGCAAGCTGGTGGTGGCCCCCTGCCACAACTGCTGGGACGCCATCCGCGACCTTGAGGAAGAATACGAGATCGGCATCCGCTGGTCGTTCCTGAAGCCGCTGCTCATCGGCATGGCCATCGTGCCCGAGCACCTGAAGCCGCAGGAAGAAGACGAATAGAACGCGCCGGACGTGCGGGCCTTGCATGACATCATGACAAGGCCCGCCCCCCGCACGCGACCGCATGGCCGCCGGATGGGGAGAGCCACCCCCCGCCCGGCCCGCCGGTAACGCCCCCATCCCTCGCACGATGGCACGGGCGCCCCGGCCCGGCCCGCAAACGGAGGCCCGGAGCGACGCATGGCCAACGCCACCCAGGCCCGGAACACCCCGGCCCGGAACACTCTGGCCCAGAACACTCTGGCCAAGTCCATCCTGGTGGTGGAAGACGACCCGGACATCGCCGCCTACCTCGTCTCACTGTTCAGAACCAACGGCTACCGGGCCGATGCGGCCACCGAAGGCCCCGACGCCGTGGAAATGGCCCGCGCCCGGCGGCCCGACCTGGTCACCCTGGACCTGGAAATGCCCCGCCAGTGGGGTCCGCGCGTGTACCGCGAACTGATGGACCTGCCCGGCGGCGCGCACATCCCCGTGGTGCTGGTGACCGGCCTTGGCGGGCTGCACCTGATGGTGCCCAACGCCGTGGGCACCGTGGACAAGCCATTCGACCCGGACCTGATGCTGGGCATCGTGCGACGCGCCCTGGGCCAGTAACGGAACGAACAATCACGCACGCTGCGCAGCGGGCAGCCCGGCAACGACACGGCATGATACGAACGCGGCCCGGCCAACGGACACCGCCGCAAACCACACGGCAGACGCATGAAACTGACCACCCGCAGCCGTTACGGCACCCGCATGCTGCTCGACATCGCCATGCATGGCACGGAGGCCCCCGTGTCCATCCGCGATATTGCCAAGCGGCAGGGCATTTCCGTCAAGTATTTGGAAAAGCTCATCCGGGTATTGCGCAAGGCGGGCTACATCCGCAGTACGCTGGGCGCGCACGGCGGCTATCAGCTTACCCAGCCCGCTGCGGAAATTCCCGTGGGCGACGTGGTGTTTGCGCTGGAAGAATCGCTGGCGCCCTACACCTGCGACGAGGAAAACCCCTGCTGCCCGCGCATGGCCGTATGCCTGACCCGCACCATCTGGGACGAGGCCTCGCGGGCCATGTACAAGAAGCTCAACAGCTTCACCCTGGCCGACCTGATGCGCGACGCCAGCCTGTGCCCCAAGAACGCCTGCCACATCTCCCCGCACGCCCAGGACTGAGGCGACCCAAACTACGCCCAGGACCAGGACCCTGCCTGCTCCCACTGCCCCCGCGCGCGGCGCCTTCCTGCATGCGCCTTCGCAAAATCGCCCTTCCATTCACCGGGCATTCCGGGCTACATTGCACGGGTTATCCTGCAGCGCCCCGTGTACCGGGCGCGTGTTGCCACGACAGCGTGCCGCCCGGAGGCCACATGCGAGCTCTCATAGTTGAAGACGACGCCCTCAGCGCCCGTGTCCTGCACCTGACGCTGCACCCTCACTTCGAAACCGTCTGTACGGATGATGCGGAAAAATCGTTCTCGGCCTACATGCAGGCCCTGAACGGCGACGTTCCCTTCGACGTGGTGCTGCTGGACCTGATGTTGCCCGGTGAAAGCGGCCTGACCGTGCTGGAACGCATCCGTACCGTGGAAACGGAACGCGGCCTGCCGCGCGTGCCCGTGCTGGTCACCACCGCCGTCACCGACATCAATATCGCCCTGCGTGCCTTCGAGCAGGGGCATATCTCCGCC
Source organism: Nitratidesulfovibrio termitidis HI1 (assembly GCF_000504305.1). Lineage (NCBI taxonomy): Bacteria > Pseudomonadati > Thermodesulfobacteriota > Desulfovibrionia > Desulfovibrionales > Desulfovibrionaceae > Nitratidesulfovibrio > Nitratidesulfovibrio termitidis. The sequence continues at coordinate 3,479,234 of NZ_KI632512.1, read as the reverse complement.
TATCTGGTGAAACCGCTGGACTTCGACCGCCTGCTGGCCGAACTGCGCACCCTGGGGCTGATCGCCGCCGGGTAGGAACCATCCGCAGTCACGGGGACATGGCTTCCGGCGGCGGAAGCGGCATGAGTGCTCCGGGCGCAGCCGGTGCGGCGAGCCTGCGCCGCACCGGCTGCGCCCTTTTACGTCAGGCGTCGGTGGGCGTCGTCTTGCGCCGCAGGTAACACCATTTCCCGATGCCGAACAGGCTGATGGCCAGCCAGAACACTTCCACCAGAAACGCTGAAAGGTTGAAGTCCACAAGCAGGGAAATGCCGATGAGCGTTGAGGCGGCGGCGTTGGAAAGGGAATAGACCACCGAGCGGCTTTCAATCTTGTTCAGGAGCAGCAGAAAGTAGGTGCCCAGCAGCAGCAACAGCCCGATGTTGCCGATGAAATCGTAGATGGTGTAGGTCATGGCCGTCGCCCTTGTCTGCCTGATCGTGGCCGGATCGTGGCCGGATCGTGGCGGGATTTCCCGTTTTCTGGCGAAAAGAGGGCGCGCGCAACCGACCGGTGCTTCGACGTGGAGGCTGGTGTCCACCGGATTTGCGCGCGCCCGTCATGCGGGGCCGTTGCAGACGGCCCCGCCCGCTTTTATGGATGCATGCCGGTCTTCAGCCGCGGAACGGCCGTTCCCTGTTATGGCGCCTCGGCCTTGACGGCTTCCAGGAATTCGGGATGCAGGAACTTCTCGGCCATTTCCAGCGTCACCGGGTTCTTGATGCGGCCCTGTTCCTGCAGGAACCTGGCGACGGCCACGATGTCCTTGGCCGTGCGGCCCTTTTTCTGCGAGGTGCCCAGATAGGCGGCGCTCAACTGATCGTCCAGTTTGACGAGCACTGTGCCGCGCATCATGCGCCTGGCGTCGTCAACCGAAATGCCGCCCAGTTCCTCGGTAATGATCTCCGCCGACTTTTCGGGATTGGCTTCCCAGTACTCCATGGCGGCCAGTTCGCTCTTGATGAATTTCTTGACCAGATCCGGATACTTGTTGGCAAATTCCGGCTGTACGGAGATAATATCCCAGGTCAGGTAGCCCTGCCGGGCCATGTCTGCGCTGGTGAGCAGGATCTTGCCGCCGTTGGCCACCACGTGACCCAGAGAAGGCTCCCAGATGTAGGCGGCGTCGATATCGCCCCGGATGAAAGGGGCCAGGGCTTCGCCCGGGGCCATGTCCATGAGCTTGACCTTGCTGATGTCCACGCCCGCATCGATCATGGCCTTCATGATGAGGTAATGGGTGGTGGACCCGAAGGGAGCCACCACGGTCTTTCCTTCCAGGTCCTTGAGACTGTTGATGTTATTGCGAACCACCAGGGCCTCGCCGGCCCCGAGCACGTTGGCGTTCAGGATGCCCCAGTAGGTAAGGTTGCCGGAAATGCCGATGGCCACCGGCGGCAGGCCCACGTTGCCGAAGTCCAGGCTGCCCGAGGCCATGGCCGTGTTGACGTCGCGACCGGAATTGAAGCGGTACCACTCGATTTCGACGCCCATTTCCTTTTCGTGCAGCTTGAGATTCTTGGCTATGAGTTGGGCGTTCACCAGAGAAAGATAGCCGATGCGCACCTTCCTGGGTTTTTCCGCCGCCAGGGCGTACGCGGGGCCGATGAGCAGGGCAATTGCCAGTAACGCACATATCAGGCTGATTTTGCGCATGGTCTTCTCCTTTCCGCAAATCCGGTTCAGGCGGGGCATTGCGATGTCACTCCATATGCCGCGTCAATTGTACTTCCACCTCAAAAGCCGCCTGGCGGCGATCCTGAGGCAGGCGTCAAGGCCGATGCCGGTGGCGCCCATGGTGATGATACCTACGAAAATGATGTCCGAGCGCATGAACTTGCTGGCGTCCCAGACCATCCAGCCTATGCCCTCGGTGGCCGCCACGATCTCGGCCGCCACCAGCACGGTGTAGGTGAAGCCGAGGCTGATGCGCATGGAGGTGATGATGGCCGGAGTGGTCGCGGGCAGAATGATCCTGTAGAAAACCTGCCGCGAATTGGCGCCGAGTGAGCGCGCCGCCTGGATGATCGACGGGCTGATCTCCCTGACCCCCTCCACGGCGCCGATGGTCAGCGGGGGAATGGCCGCAAGGAACAGCAACAGCACCTTGGAAAGCTCGCCGATGCCGAACCAGAGGACCAGCAACGTGTAATAGGCCAGCGGCGGGAGAGGCCGGTAGAATTCGATCAGATAGTCGAACACGGCCCGTACCTTGGAGCTCAGGCCCATGGCCAGGCCCAGGGGGACGGCGATGAAGCAGGCCACCACCCAGCCCAGCAGCACGCGGCCAAGGCTCACCAGGCAGTGAAACGCGAGCCCCTTGCCGTGGTAACCGGTGAAAATGGTTTCGTTGAACCCCATCAACACGTCATGGGGCGAGGGGATGAATATCTTGGGCACGACCTGTCTGCGCGTCACCTCGAACCAGACCAGGAATATGATGGCCAGGGTGGTGCAGGTGATCAGACTTTCAACCTTGGGCCGGTATCCGGAGAAAAACGCCTTGGGCTTTCCGGCGGAACCGGCGGGACCGGCGGAACCGGTGGGGGTCGTGCCCGGGGCATGATCCGGTTGTGCTGTGGGCTGGGTCATGGGGGCCACCTCGTTGTCGCAGCCAGCAGGATGCGGCGGTACAGAGCCGTCCTGCCGGGGCTTATGTTCTGGTTGACGGTATGTGCTCGAACGCCTTGAGCGCCTCACTTTCCATGATGGCGAACGCCTCGGTCTGGATGTTCGCGAACTCCTGCGAAGTCTGATGCTCCAAAAGGCGCGGACGCCCGATGGCTACCGGCATCCGCTTCTTGATGGTGGCCGGCATGGTGGTGAGCAGGTACACGGTGTCGCTCATGAACACGGCCTCGTCCAGTTCCGAGGTGATGAGCAGCATGGTTATGCCCGTGCTTTCGAACACACGCAGAAAATACTCCTGCATCATCCCCCTGGTCATGGCGTCGAGGCCGCGAAACGGTTCGTCCATGAGCAGTATCCGCGGGTCGTTGATCAGGGCCCGGATAAGCTCCGCCCTGCGCTGCATGCCGCCCGAGAGCTGCCCCGGATACTTGCCCTCGAAGCCTTCCAGGCCTGTCAGGGCAATGAGCTCCCGCGCCTTTTCCGCCGCGGCCTTCATGTCCTTGCCCTGGATTTTCGGTCCGAAGAGGGTGTTTTCCCAAAGGGTCATCCACTGGAACAGCGTATTTTCCTGGAACACGGCAAGCCGGTCGGGGCTGGGACCGGTGACGGGCCTGCCCATGAAGGTGCAACTGCCGCTGTCCGGCATGAGGTAGCCGGCGAGGACGGACATGATGGTGGTCTTGCCGCATCCGGAAGGGCCGCAGATGCACGAAAAGGATCCATCCTCAATGGCGAGCGAGATGTTGTCGAGAATCTGCTTGTTCCCGAAGGAGACGCAGACGTTTTCCATCCGCATTGCGTCAGCCATGGTCTGTCTCCGGTGTGTTGCGTAACCGGCTACGCGCCTTCGCGCTCACCGCGTTCAAAGGATTTTTTCGCCTCTTCGTGCACGGCTTCCAGGGTCGCCCGCTTGTACTCCAGGAATTCAGGCGTCTTCTTGATGGTAAAGTCGCGCGGTCGGGGCAGGTCCACATTGATCCAGGTCTTGAACCTGCCCGGTCGCGTGGTCATGATGCCCACCCGGTCCGACAGGTAGACGGCCTCGTCCAGGTCATGGGTGATGAACATGACCGTCTTGTGCACCCGGTCGAAGACGTCGAGAAGGAACTTGTGCATGACGGCCTTGGTGATGGCGTCCATGGCCCGGTACGGCTCGTCCAGAAGCAGCGTCTTGGGTTCGTTGATCAGGGCTCGCAGGATTTCCACCCGCCGCTTCATGCCGGAAGAAATACGGATGGGATATTCGTTCTCGTACCCGGCAAGCCCCGCGCCCCGGATGAGGTCCAGCGCCTTGGCCCTGGCGTCCCTTGCCGTCATGGCTCCGGTGCTCACCGGGCCGAAGACGATGTTTTCCAGCACCGTCATCCAGTCGAAGAGCGCACCGGCCTGAAAGACCACCACCCTGTCCGGCCCCGGCACGGGAACCTTGTCGGGAGCGGCGATGACCTTGCCGTCCATCAGGATTTCTCCCGCCGTGGTGTTCTCGAAGCCGGCGGTCATGTTCAGGAGGGTGGTCTTGCCGCAGCCCGAAGGGCCGACGATGGCCACGAACTCGCCGGCCTTGATCTCGAAGCTGCAATCGTCCACCGCGCGCACGTTGGCCCCGGCGGGGTCGTAGACCTTTACGGCGTTGACGACCTGGAGATGGCCTTCCCGGGTTTGCATACGATGTTCCCCTTCAGTCATTCCCCGCGCGTCCGCCGTGTCCTGCACGGCAGGGCGCGCGGGGAACCCGTATCCTTACTGAATGGCTGCCTGCGTCATGCCTCGGCCCCGTTCGCTACGCGAGCTTCTTGGGCTTCAGCCTGTAGGAGTACAGTTCCTCGTAGTAGGGCAGGCAGTGCTCGTAGAGCATCTTGAGCATGGGCAGGTCTTCGAAGAGGGCGTTCACGACCTTTTCGTCGTACATGAAGGCCTCGACATTCTTCTGCACGCCCGTGCTCTGGCTTACGTCGCCGTAGAAGCCCTCGCAGTGGTTGTACTCGGGCCGCCATTCCGGCGCCCACTTCATGCTTTCGGGCTTGTAGTCCACGCCGATGGCGTCGCACCAGGCGGCCATGATCCCTTCGGGATCGTTCTGGAAGTCGTCGCCGTCGATGACCAGGGGGGTCTTGCCGCCGTCAAGGGCGTGCAGGCCAAGCTCGGTCAGGCGGTGGAACATCCTGGACGAGGCCACCGGGCCGATGTCCTCGATGCGCAGCGCCCGCTGGGAACCGATGACCTTCCAGAAGGACAGCACCACGTACTTGGGATTGCGGATCTGGAACGTGTGCGTGACGCGATGCATGAACTCGTTGTCGTTGATGTAATGATCGATGGCGTGGTAGGTGCACTCTTTCACGAACGTAGGCTTCGTTTCCGCGATCTGGTAGACCTTCGCCTTGATGCCTTCGTAGTCCACGGGCCAGCCTGCGTAGTCCTGGTGAGACTGGACGCCCTTTTCGTTGCGCTCTCTCCAGTAAAGAGGAAGCGTGGGCTCGAAGATGGTGTTGAAGTCTCCCCTGTTGGTGATCGCCCTCATGAACACCGTTGTCAGGGAACGCGGATACATCCAGTTATAGATTATCCTGTGCATACTGCTCTCCTGTGAAGGTTGTTGCGAACTGACGTGCCAAACCTTTCCAATGCGTTACCGGAGGGAGAGCAAGGCGTATGCCAAGGGGGCAAATGACCGGAATGAGATTTTTTTCTTGAATTTCCCGATTGTTGGCGTGCAGGGAAAACCGCGTTGGCAAGCCTGTTGCGGGCCGCGCCATGTAGCATGCTACACCTTTGCCTGCCACAGAGGCGTAGCATGCTACAGATGTTCGGCGGGACGCTCGACCGCGAACTCCTGCATCCTGCGGTACAGGGTCCAGCGGCTGGTGCCGAGAAGGCGGGCAGCCTTGGACACGTTCCAGCCGCATTTGGCAAGGGCGTTGACGATGCTCGCCCGGTCTTCCGCGGCCCTGCCCGCGAACGGGCCGGGCCGTCTGCGCTGGGCTTGTTCCCTGATTTCTGACGGGATGTGCGCAAGGCCGATGATTCTGTCCTGGCACACCACGAACGCATGCTCGATGGCGTGTTCCAGTTCGCGCACGTTGCCGGGCCAGTCGTACTCGTGCAGAACCCGTAAAACCTCCGGCGACACACCGTCGATGGCTTTCCGGTAGCTTGCGGAAAACAGCATGCAGAAGTGGTCCACCAGGGCGGGGATATCTTCCTTCCTGTGCCGCAAGGGCGGTACGTCCACATTGACCACGTTGAGCCGGTAAAACAGGTCTTCGCGAAACTGTCCTGCGGCAATGGCCTTTTTCAGATCTTTATTGGTAGAGGCTATGACCCGCACGTTGACCTTGCGCGGCCTGTGCTCACCCACCCTTTCAAATTCCCTCTCTTGCAGCACCCTGAGCAATTTGAGTTGGATTTTTGCGGAAATGTCGCCGATTTCATCAAGCAGGATGGTGCCGCCGTCCGCCGCCTCGAACCGTCCCTTGCTTTCCTTTTCCGCGCCGGTGAACGCGCCTTTGGCGTGGCCGAAAAGCTCGCTTTCCAGCAGCGTTTCCGCCAGGGCGCCGCAGTTGACCTTGATGAACGGCTTGTCCGCGCGCTGGCCCCCGTAATGCAGGGCATGGGCGATCTTTTCTTTGCCTGTGCCGGATTCGCCAGAGATGAGCACTGTCGCATTGACGTCCACCAAAGACCGGAGCAGCCGGTAAAGCTCCTGCATCTTTTCGCTTTTCCCCACTATACCCTGATAGTACTGCCTGTCCCGAAGCACCGTCTCAAGGCGCGTCAAGCGGGTGATGTCCCGGATCACAAGCACCGCCCCCACAAAGTTGCTGTTGCCGCTGACAAGGGGCGAGCAGTTCACCGTGGCGATCTTGCCCTCGGTGGCGTCCGGGCAGCAGAGTATCTGCCGGTCGTGTATCAAACATCTTTCTTCCAGCGTTTTTTGCAGCACTTCGATGCATCTGCCCGAACAGGAACCGATGCACTCGGCGAAGTGCTTTCCCTGTGCATCGGCAATTCCGCAAATGCGTCCCGCAGCCTTGTTGGATTCCAGGATGCGCAACGATGGATCAACGGTTATGATGGCGTCCTGCACGCTTGAAAAGATGGACGCAAGGATATTGCGGTGCTCTTCAAGTTTCTCTTCGTATTTCTTGTTCTCGATGGTGCGGACGATAATCTGGGCGGCAGTCGTCAGGATGTACAAATCCTCGTTTTGCCAGGCACGGTGATAACGATGCTCGTCAAAGCCCACAAAGCCGTACAGTTCCCCCTTGATGAACAAGGGCACGTTGAGCGTGGACTTTATGCCTTCCCGCAAGAGATGCTTCCTGTAGCAGGGACCGGGCATTTCACGAATATCGCGGTAGTTGATGATGTTGCCGGCTTCAAGTTGCCGCGTGGCCCAGGGGATGGAGAGGCTGAAGCCATCCTCCTTCCTTTCTCCGACCGCATCCGGCTCATCCCATCCGCACAGACAGCGGAACACGTCGTCAGGGGCGTTGTACTGAAAGACAAACACCCGGCTCACATTCAGAATCTCCCCCATCTTGTGGATGGAGTTCATGAGAAAGTCCTTGATATCGTGCACCAGTACGGCGTCCTCCGATATCTCGGCCAGCATCTTTTCATAGGCTATGCGCTTTTCCAGAACTTCAGGGGGCAGCATACTTCACCTCGCTTGACGACAATTTCCGGCAGGGCGGCAAACGATATCGGCAGGGCATCCACCGGACAACGCCGGGGGCGCGGAACCCTGCCGGATCCCCCTGCCCCCGGATCCCCCAGCCCCCGGACTCCCCCAGCCCCCGGCCCCTGGCCCCCGGCCCCCGGCCCCCGGCCCCCGGCCCCCGGCCAGAAGACGACCCGCCTCGAGAAAAAAGCAAGTTTCGTACCCGTGTCCGGGCCGGAGCCCATATGTCGGAAACAAGTTCCACGGCTCCTTCCGCCTGGTCGCTCCCCGCTCCGGGTTTCGTGGCCGGCGCCTTCCCTTCTCCACCGGTGCGCGGCGCCCCGCCCAATGGCCTCCCGTCACCTTGATCCCATCCTTCCCCCGAGTATTTGAATTGGTTTTCATCTCAACATGATATCAAAGATATGCACACCGTTGCGCACACCGCGCGCCCAAGGCGACCGCGCGCCCAAGGCGACCGCGCGCCCAAGGCGACCGCGCGCCCAAGGCGACCGCGCGCGTCCTCCATGCGCCTTTCCAAAGGTCATGACCTGTGCCGGGCGCACATGTCACGTGTAAAAAAATTAGTTTTATTCCAGTATTATAAAAAAGAAATACACATTTTCCACAGGAGCGCGGCGCACATTGCCGGACACCCGCCCGGCATGCTCCGGGCATGCTCCGGGCATGCTCCGGGTTGACGCCCGGCGGACCGGGGAGCATGAGGGCGAAAACATCGGAGGGACGCCATGCACGGCGTGCACGACATCTGGCTGTTCGTGGCCTCGGGGCTACTGCTGAACATCACCCCCGGCCCGGACATGCTGTACATCATCGCCCGGTCTACCGCATGTGGCGCATGTGGCGCATGTGGCGCATGTGGCACGAGCGGCACATGCGGACTGCGCGCCGGGGTGGCGGCGGCGCTGGGCGTCGGCGCGGGCTGCTCAGTGCATATCGCGGCTGCGGCCCTCGGCCTGTCCGCCGTGCTGGCCACATCGGCCACGGCCTTCACCGTGATGAAGCTGCTGGGCGCTGCCTACCTGCTGTACATGGGATGCACCATGCTGCTGACCCGCAAAGGTCCGGCGGTACCCGTCCCCCCCGCCGGTCCCGCATCCCGCAACGCGGCAACGCCAGGCGGGCGCGACCAGAGCGGCCCCTCCACCGGCCAGACCCCGCGGACAACCCTGCGAGGGGTGTTCGCGCAGGGGTTTCTGACCAATGCCCTGAACCCCAAGGTGGCGCTGTTCTTCCTGGCCTTTCTGCCGCAATTCGTGGATGGCGGCGGCGCGGGCGCGCCCCCGTCCCCGCTGGCCTTTCTGATGCTGGGGGGCATCTTCACCGTCAACGGCACGCTGGTGAACCTGCTGGTGGCCTGGGGCGCCGCACGGCTGGGCAGCATCTTCCAGACCGGGGCGCTGGCGGCCCGTTTTGCCCGGTGGGGCGACCGCTGCCTTGGCGCGCTGTTCCTGTATCTGGGCGTCCGGCTGGCGCTGGCCGAGCGGGGCTGATCCGCCACGCCAGCAGCACGGCGCTGCCCACCGTCAGCGGGCAACTGCCAGATCGAACCATGTCGCACGGGCCATGTCGCACGGGCCATGTCGCACGAACCATGTCGCACGGACCACGCCACACAAACAACGCCGCACGACACACAGCACACCCAACGCACGACGGCCCGCGTACCCGGTGGTTCCGGGTACGCGGGCCGTCGTGCCGTCAGGCGGCACTTGCCATATTGTTCGTAATCAGCGGAGCCCCGCCTCCTCTTACCCCGGCAGCCCCAGCCACAGCAGCACGGCCAGCACCGCCGCCGCGCAGGCCCCGGCCACCACGTCGTCGATCATGATGCCCGGGCCGCCATCCAACCACGATTCCGAGGCCCCCACCGGACCGGGCTTCAGTATGTCGAACACCCGGAACAGCACGAAGGCGGTCAGCACACCCAGCGGCGACAACGTGGCAAAGGGCAGCATGGTCACCCACTGCCCGGCCACCTCGTCGATGACCACGCTGCCGGGGTCGCACCGCCCCAGCACGCGCGCCGCGCGGCCCGCCGCCCAGGCCCCGCCGCAAAACACCGCCAGCAGCACCACCACGCGCCAGCCCAGCGGCAAGGGCAGGAACAGCCAGGGCGCCAGCAGTGCGGCCACGGCAGACCCCACCGTGCCGGGGGCCACGGGGCTGCGCCCGGCGTACCACACCCGGGCCACTTCCAGCGCCAGCTTGTCCAGACCTTGTGCTTCACGCGGCGAGGTGCAGCCTTCAGAACCGTTGTCGTGCGTCATGTGCATGGGTGTGCTCCGTACTTCTCGTCCCGCGTTGCGGACACGACGCGTGCGTGTCGCCACTGCAACGCGTATCGCAACCTACTCGCCTGCCGGCTCGATGCACCCGTGATGCAGCAACAGCCGGACAAGTTCCGCCACCGGCAACCCCACCACGTTGCTCCACGAGCCTGCGATGGATTCCACCAGAAACGCCCCCACTCCCTGGATGCCGTAGGCCCCGGCCTTGTCGTCGGGTTCTCCCGTGGCGGCGTAGGCGGCCAGTGCGGTTGTGGGTACATCCCACATGGTCACGCGGGTGACGGCGTGAAATATCTCACTGCTGCCGTCCGGCAGGGCCACGCAGCAGGCGCTTACCACATCGTGGGTGTGCCCCGCCAGCCGGGAGAGCATGCGCACGGCATCCATGCGGTCGCGCGGCTTGCCCATGATCTCGCCGTGCAAGGCCACCACCGTGTCCGCCGCAATGACCACACAGCCGGGGCGCGTTGCAGCCACGGAGGCTGCCTTGGCCGCCGCAGCGCGACGGGCGTATGCAGACGGGGCTTCCGAGGGCCGTGGCTCCGGCTCAGCCGCGCCGTTGCCGTACACCTCGAACGGCAACCCGAGGGAATGCAGGAACTCGCGGCGGCGGGGCGAACCCGAGGCCAGCACCACGGGCAGCAACGCCCGGAAGGGGCCTGCGGGCGTGGCAACGCCGGGGATATCCGCCGGGTAAGGCTGGGTCTGCGGGGTGTGATCGGTCATGCGGTTGCGGCTCCGGAAAGAAGGTAACGGTCGCGCCCTGTGCGGGAAAGGCCCGACGTCAGGCCGGGCAGCCGGTTTCCCGGTACAGCCGGGCCCCGGAGACCGGGCATCTGCCAGGACGCCAGCCGTGCCTGCGGGTCAGCCAGAGCAACCTGGCCAGCCTCCCTTTCCCATACGAGCTGCGTGCGGGCAGCGGGCGGCACGCCTTGCGTGTCATGCCCCATGGCAGCGCCGGGCGCAAGTATGCCCCACGTACAGCCGCACCGCATGCATGTACCCACAGCACCATGCGACAGTGCATTCATACCCCGGCGTACATATGCAGTACACCCCACGCATGATGGGGGCATTCCCTACCTTCCCTAAAAGAATGCAGTCACACCGCAAAATCACCTAATGTTTCCGCGCCAGCCGCCGATAGGAGGGGTGAGTGCATGGGCGGGTCTTCCCTCTTCGCATTGGCCGGAAAATTTTTTCGGAAAAAAATGCGTCCGCCCCCTAAAGTTTCCCCTTTGGATAGCCGATAGGCGATATGAGGGGAGACTACCGTGACCACGAACTCGTTTTACCTTCGCAACATGCTGCTGCATTACGACAAGCAGCTTGTGACCGCGCGCAGGCTGGCCCGCTACCGGCAGGCCATGCGTCTCGCGTCGGGCGAGGAGGAAAGCGCCATTCCTCCTGAGGTAAAGCGAAGATTCATGGTGGAACGTGTGGCTCGTGAGATCATGGAGAATCTTCTGCTTGCGGGAAGCGACAACCCCGTCGTACGAGAGATTCGGCAGAAGCTGGAACAGGAATTGGGAGAAACGCTCACCTTCACGTATCCTCCGACGCAGCTGGACATCCAGGTGTTCCGCGCCGGGCCGGAAGGCCCCGTCGAGGTAGCGCCAGCGGAGAAGGCGAGAATCCTTGACCGGCTATGGCACATTGCTCTCGAAACAGTGGACGATACCATGCTTTAGGCCATCCACGTTCCGATAAACGGTATGCTCCCCCGGGGAGGTTACCATGGAAATCAAGAACTATCTCAAGAACCTGGATCCGTACAGGACCAAGCTGGAACAGTCCGAGCTCCAGACCAAGCGCACCGCCGCCCGCAAGGAAAGCGACACCGCGTCCTCTTCGCAGGGCGACCGGGTAAGCCTTTCCGACGAGGCGAAGCTGCGCACGGAAGCGTATTCCGCAGCCCTTGCCGCGCCCGACGTGCGGCAGGAAAAGGTGGACGCGCTGAAGAGCAAGGTGGAATCCGGCGAGTATCAGGTGGACTCGCGCGCCGTGGCCGAAAAGCTGCTCAAGGAAGAACAGGACCTGTTCGGCTAGCGGCTTCGGGCGCCCCGCCCACCCGTTTCCGGCCCGCGTTTCGCGGGCACAGTCGGCGCTGGCCGATTGCCGGGCGGGAAAGCATGCGCACCGTCCAGGTCACCCGTTGGGCTTTTCTGGTCGCGCGGTGTTGCGCGGCCTGTACATGTCACGTCAAGGCGGAGCCATTTTTTCGATGGTTCCGCCTTGTCGCGTTTCTCCTTCTGTCCGCTGCTCACTTCCCACTGCCCCTGCCCGAACAACGGCGGGGCCGCGCGTCCGGCGCGGCACGCGATGCACACAGAAAAGGCCGCCCGGTGATGCAACCGCGCGGCCCCTTTCGGTATCAACTCACGTCGCAACGGTGCGCCACGACGGCTACCCGCCTTCCCGCAGCAAGCGCCGCACGGCTGCCGCATCGGGCAGGTCCAGCGCCCGCTCCGCAAGCCTGACGCAGGCCGTCATGTCGCAGCCGCGCACCACGTCCTTGGCGCGCGGAATGGCCGGGCCGTTCATGCTCAGTTCGTCCAGCCCCAGCCCCACCAGCAGCGGGATGGCCTCTGCGTTGCCCGCCAGTTCGCCGCACATGGCCACGGGTATGCCCGCCGCATTGCCCGCCGCCACGGTGTCGCGCACCATGCGCAGCACGGCGGGGTGCAGCGCGTCCGACAGGTCGGCCACGGCGGCGTTGCCCCGGTCGGCGGCCATGACATACTGGGCCAGATCGTTGGTGCCGATGCTGAAGAAGGCCGATTCGCGCGCCAACTGGTCCGCCAGGGCCACGGCGGCGGGCACCTCGACCATGATGCCCACCTCTACCGGGCCGTGCGGCAGCCCTTCCGCCGCCAGCGCGGCGCGGGCTTCTTCCAGCAGGGCCTTTGCGGCGGCCAGTTCGCCTGGGTGCGCCACCATGGGGAACATGATCCGCAGGGGATGTTCGGCAGCGGCGCGCAGCAGGGCGCGCAACTGGGTCAGGAACAGTTCGCGCCGGGCGAGGCAGAAGCGGATGCCCCGCAGCCCCAGGAAGGGGTTGTCCTCTCCCGCCGCGAAGTCGCCCAGATAGGGCACCGGCTTGTCGCCGCCGATGTCCAGGGTGCGGACCACCACCGACAGGCCGGGCATGGCGGCGGCAGCGGCCACGTAGGCGGCGCGCTGCTCCTCCTCGTCCGGGGCGGCGGCCCGGTCCAGAAACAGGAACTCGGTGCGGAACAGGCCCACGCCCTCCGCGCCGTTCTGCAAGGCGGGCGCGGCGTCCACGGGGGTGCCGATGTTGGCGTGCACGTGCAGGTGGCGGCCATCGACGGTCACGGCGGGCCGGGCGGCCCCGGCCAGTGCGGCCTGCCGCGCGGCCAGCCACGCGGCCCGGCGGGATTCGATGGTGGACAGCACATCGGGCGCTGGGGCAATCCACACCTCTCCGGTGGCGCCGTCCAGCGCCACGGTGACGCCATCGGCCACGCTGGCGGCCAACGCCCCCGCGCCCGCCACCGCCGGAATGCCCATGGACCGGGCCAGGATGGCCGCGTGCGAGGTGGCCCCGCCCTGCGCGGTGACGATGCCCAGCACCAGCGCGGGGTCCAGGTGGGCCATGTCCGAAGGGCCAAGGTCCGTGGCCAGCAGCACCGAGGGCCGGTCCAGACGCGGTCCGGACGGCGGCGCGCCGGTCAGCAGGCGCAGCACGCGCGCCCCCACGTCCACAAGGTCTGCCGCGCGTTCGCGCATGTAGCCTTCCGGCAGTTGCCGGAAACTTTCCGCCGCCTGGTCGATCACCGCATACCATGCGGCCTCGGCGGGTTCGCGGCGCTCCGCGATGCGCTGACGCGCATCCCCCGCGATGGTGGCATCGTCCAGCAACAGGCGGTGCATGACAAAGATTTCCGCCTCCTGCTTGCCCGCCATGGCGGCGGTGCGCCGTTCCAGCGCGGCCAGTTCGCGGCGGGCCGCATCCAGCGCGGCGTCCAGCCGTGCGGCCTCGCTGTCAGGATCACCCGCCACCAGGTCCGGCGGCGGCGCGTCGAACGCCGGGCGGTGCCAGACAGCCGGTCCCACGGCAATGCCCGGCGAGGCGGGGATGCCGCCTCTGGCGGCGGGCGCACCCGCAGCAGCGGGCTTGCCCTGCCCGTCCAGTCCAGCCGCAACGGACTTGCCGGACGGCGTGGTTGCATCGGGCAAATCGCCGAAGTTCTGCGCCGCAAGGTCGGCCAGCGCCTTCAGGGCCTGCTCCGCATCCGCCCCGGTGGCCCGGAAGGTTACGGTTTCGCCCCCACGCACGGCCAGCGTGGCGATACGGTTTACCGAACGGGCAGAAACAACACGTTCGCCACGCGCCAGTTGCACGTCGGCCACGAACGGGCCAAGCGCGGTGACGATGCGCGCGGCGGGCCGGGCATGCAGGCCAAGGCGGTTGGGCACCATCAGGGTCAGTTCATGGCTGGCTGCCGGGGATGCGCCCGCCGCCGGGGGCGGTGACTCGACCACCCCGCCGCCTTCCTGCGTCAGGGGCATGCCCAGCAGTTCGGCCTTTGCCGCCAGGGCGGACTGCGCTTCGCGCAGCACGGTTTCAAGGTCCGCCCCGATGGATGCCTGCACGGCGGCGGCCATGACGCCCTCCACCAGCGGGGCCGGGCACAGCCGCACCTGCGCCGCAACTTCGGGCGGCAGCAGGTCCAGCGCCGTTTCCGCGCTCATCAGGGCGCTGCCAAGGTCCATCAGCACCAGCACGCCGTCGCCCTGCTGCACTGCTTCTATGGCGGCCATGACCCGCATGGGGTCGGTGCCGATGGGGTGGTCCGGGTCGTCGATGCCGCCCGCCACGGCCAGCGGCACACGGCCCTGCGTCATCTGCTCCGCCAGTTCCTTCACGCCCTGCCCCAGCACGGCGCTGTGCGTGACCACGACAATGCCGACCATGGGCTACCCCCGCACCACGTCGCGCAGGGCGGTCAGCAACAGCACCGTGGAGGTGGCCCCGGGGTCCTGATGGCCGATGCTGCGCTCGCCAAGGTAGCTGGCGCGGCCCTTGCGGGCCTGCAACGGAATGGTGGCGCGCATGCCGTCTTCCGCCGCAGCCACGGCGGCATCCAGCCCGGCCAGCAGGTCTGCCCCGCCCGCCACGGCGTCACGGTAGGCGTCGATGGCGGGCTTCCAGGCGTCGAACATGGTCTTGTCGTGCAGCACGGGCCGCCCGCGCGAGACCACACCCTCCACCCCGGCATCCAGCAGGGCCTGCACGTCGGGGGCGTCCAGGGCGTCCTTGCCCGCCACGGCAAGCCCGGCCTTCATGAAAAAGGTGCCGTACAGGGGGCCGCTGGCCCCGCCCACGGTGGACAGCAACACCATGCCGGTATCCTTCAGAATGGCGCCGATGTCCTTGTCCGCGAAGGTGGGCAGTTTTTCCTGCACCTTGCTGAAGCCCCGGTCCATGTTGATGCCGTGGTCGGCATCGCCGATGGCGGCGTCGAGATCGGTGAGATACGTGCGGTTGTCGCGCATGATGTCGCCCAGCCTGGCGAGCCATGTGAGGATGTGATCGCGGGTGATCTGCATGGGGCATCCTTGTGGAAATATGGTGGACAAAGGCTGTGGCGGACCGGTGAAAACGGCCTCACCTCCGTTTGCGTCTACGGATTCCGGTCCGGCGGGCGACGTGCATGTCATCCGCCGGACCGGGATTCATGGTCGGTAAGGAAACTGTTCTGGTGCGGGCTACGCGAGTTCTGCGATTGACTGGTGCAGGCCGCGCTTCAGTGTGCGCTGCGCTATCGCAATCTGCGCGGGTTGTGCGGATTTTTGTCCGCTGCCAAGGAAGCAAGCATTTTTTATGAAGGGAGCGTACTCTTATTGTACGTGACCGGAATAAAAAATCTTGCTGACGCAGGCAGCGGGCAAAAAGACCACAACCCGCCTAGCCCATGCGCAGGCCGGGGGTGACGGATTTAGCATCCCAGAACTTCAGGATCTCGTCATCCACCTTCAGCAGGGTGATGGAAAAGCCCTGCATTTCCAGAGAGGTGATGTACGGGCCGATCAGGTTGCGCACGATGGAGATGCCGCGCGCCGCGCAGATTTCGTCCAGCTTGCGGTACACGGCGTACAGTTCGCTGACCGGAGTGCCGCCCATGCTGTTGACGAAGGCGATGACCTTGTCGCCCTTGGCAAAGGAGGCATCGGTCAGGGTCTTGTCCACCCACTGGCCGCTGGCGCGGTCCAGTTCGCGCACGGTGCGGGTGTAGGCCGGGTCGTCGATGATGGTGGTGGCCATGATCTGCACCAGTTCGTCCACGGGCTTCATGGGGGCGCGCTGGGTGCCCGGTTCACCGTGGATGCCGATGCCGATTTCTATCTCGTTCTCGGCCAGTTCGAAGGTGGGCTTGCCTGCGGCGGGCACGGTGCAGGGGGTCAGCGCCATGCCCATGGAGCGGCCATACTGGTTCACCTTGCGGCACAGGTCGGCGCACTTGTCGAGGTCGTACCCGGCTTCCGCCGCCGCGCCCACGATCTTTTCGGCCAGCACGGTGGTGCCCACGCCGCGCCGGCCAGCCGTGTACAGGCTGTCCTTCACGGCCACGTCGTCGTCGATAAGGATGTTCTGCACCTTCACGCCGTCGGCGTGGCACAGTTCTGCGGCGGTTTCGAAGTTCATCACGTCGCCGGTGTAGTTCTTGACGATGAACAGCACGCCTGCGCCGCGATCAACGGCCTTTGCGCACTCGTACATCTGGTCGGGCGTGGGCGAGGTAAACACCTCGCCGGGGCAGGCGCCGTCCAGCATGCCGTGGCCGACGAAACCGCCGTGCATGGGTTCGTGCCCGCTGCCGCCGCCAGAAACGATGGCCACCTTGCCTTGCGGTATTTCCTTGCGGCAGACGAAATGCGGGTCGATGTTCACCCGCAGTTCCGGATGCGCCGCCGCCATGCCCTGCAACTGTTCGCGAACCACGTTTTCCACTGCATTGATCAATTTCTTCATGGTCATGCCTCGTGGGTTTTGCTCGTTAGGGACAGTCACGCCTGACCCTACGCGATTTCCGAAGCGGTGGGAACGGGGCAGAGGGAAGAAGGTAGCGGATGAGGTAGCGTCAGGGCGTTGACAAAGATCAACCCCGTGTACCCAGTGTTATTTGCTGTTTTACAAAACTTGATCTTTTAAATGAAAAACTATATTTTTTTGATAAACAGCCATATCCCAAAAATTAGAAGGGCAAAATGGACAAAACAAAACTAGTCGCAACGGTGGCTCATTTATTTGAAATCAGTGGACATAAAGTAACAACTAGCATCGCCATAAATCACCGCGAGATTGATGTGATAGCACAAGAACTTCAGGGACTTGTGCGTAAAATCATTGTCATAGAATGCGCTGACTACGCAAAACCCGTTGGAGTTGAAAAACTACAACGTGATATTGATAAATTAAAATCTGCAAAAGAAACGTTTAAAGACAAAGCTGTACTTATGCATGTTTCAACGAATGGCTACACACCAGAAGCAAATGGATACGCAGAAAGCAGAGGAATTGACATATACAGCCTACAAAACCTATTAAGTAGGCTTGTAAATTTCGACCAATATGTATTGCACATAGAATCTGATCAACAGCGCGAAATAATAGAAAAAGAATATCAACCCAACACCATCCATTACGAAGGGTCACACAAGGATAGCAAACCATCTATTTCATTTTTAAAACGATGGCTTGAGGGCGATAGTCGATGGTTAACAGTACTTGGGGATTACGGCGTTGGCAAATCATGGACACTAAAGAAGCTCCTCTACGAACTTATCTCTGACTACAAATCAAATCCAAACACTTCACCGCTCCCACTCTTCATCCCATTGCAGAGCTTCACAAAAGCTTTTGATTTTAAAAATCTTATTCTCAAAACATTTGACACTTACCGCCTATCAGGCGTTCACTATGATGCATTTGCATATTTAATGAATTCAGGAAAGGTTGTTTTTTTGCTTGATTCGTTTGACGAAATGGCACAGCACTTAAAGCAAGAGACGATACGGGAAAACCTAAAGGAATTACTATCCGGGATATCAGAAAACTGCAAAGCGATAATGACAAGCAGGCCGAATTACTTTGAAAGCAAATCTGAACGAATATTAGTCCCAGAATCAGACGGAAGAAATTCACGGCACCCGTTCGACAAGATTGAAGCAACACAGCAAAGTGCACTATCAAAATCACTCAAGGCGCAAATTGAAACTACACAATTTGCACGGATCTCCGATTTAACATATGAGCAAAGGAAAAAACTATTCCAGATCGTCCTCGGAGCGAACTCTGATGCCTATAAGAAACTTATAGGTCTATTCCATAAGTTTTCAACACTCGACAACATCGCGCAACGCGCTGTAATCGCAAGACTTCTCACGAGTGTTGCAGAAACCATTGTGAGCACTGAAAAAGACACAAATCTCACACCTGAAGCACTTATCCCCCAAAATGCATCCGATTTAACACAAGCAACAATATATCAGATTGTAATTAACAACCTCTTGCTCAGAGACCAAGGAATAGGAAGTCTCAGCCATTCTGACCGCCTTACTTTTTTAAGAAACCTCGCCTTAATCCTGCAGCAGAGAGGCGGCGATGCTTTTGCACCCCCAGCAACAATTCGCAAGCTTGTTGAACGGCTCTTTGAACACGACCTCAGACGAACAGACACTCCACAACAGCTCCTTGAAAGCTACTATAGAATATGCAGAAGACATTCAGGCCTGACCACAGAGGGACAATTCCGAGACACGACTGGACAAATTGACATCCCTGTTGACGAATTAGATACAGAATCAAAAGTAGGTTTTTCACACTCAAGCCTCAGAGAATACCTTGTCGCGGATGCTATTTGCGACTCTATTGAAAACGAGACACATTATGACAACTTTCAAGACATAGTCATAACGGACTTAATTGGAGATTTCATTGCCGACA
The DNA here is from genome assembly GCF_000504305.1 of Nitratidesulfovibrio termitidis HI1. Lineage (NCBI taxonomy): Bacteria > Pseudomonadati > Thermodesulfobacteriota > Desulfovibrionia > Desulfovibrionales > Desulfovibrionaceae > Nitratidesulfovibrio > Nitratidesulfovibrio termitidis. The sequence goes on along the minus strand of NZ_KI632512.1, from coordinate 3,460,618 downwards.
AAGTCAAAGAGGACAGCTACGCAAAAGAAAAAATGATCACTGCATATACCACATCAAAATTACCATCATATCGCAACATGCTTTTCAAGATACTATACCGCATAGCAACAAAGGAAACACCGAATTGGCATCAGCTTCTCGGGAAATCACCAGCACTTGAAGACATCGACATTAGTGGATACAATTTCAATGGTCACGATTTGTCCCACGCTTCTATAAAGAATAGCATCATACTAGATACTGATTTCCGGAATGCAGACATTAGAAATGTATCTTTTCATGGATCAATCATTGACGGCGCGATGTTTGATAACTCGCTAATGACAGGAACGGATTTCTCTGGATCTGACATTGAAAGCATATACGCATACGACAAATTCATAACAAATACATCCTCTATCTTAACAGGAAAAGACGCTCGTCAATGGCTATACTCCAGCGGAGCTATTATAGACAAGACAGATGACCTTAATCCGCTTGCTGGACAACCTTGGTATGAAGCAGCGCGTGAGGTAACACGAACATTGCAGTCTAGAATTTCAGGAACGCATCAAGACATATCTCTCATAAAAGGGACAGATATCATATATAGACCCTTTGCAAAAGAATTCGTCAAATTTCTCCAAACAAAAGGCATTATCACCATTGTTGCCAAATCAAAAACAGGACCAGGGAATGTTATAAAAGTAACCAAAAAATACTGGCCTGCAATTCAAGCGTTCTGTAACAATGGAGCAATCCATACTGATTTCAAAAGCTTCTTTGAAAAATATCTCGACAAAGATGCTCTTCAACGCCTTCCCTAGCTAGACAGCAAACTAAACCGCCTCCGGGAATTCCTTCCCGGAGGCGGTTTCGCATTTTCTCAATCCCGTCTTCGCCTAGTACCGGTAATGCCCCGGCTTGTACGGCCCGTCCACGGGCACGCCGATGTAGTCGGCCTGTTCCTTGGTCAGGGTGGTCAGGATAACGCCCAGGCGGGCCAGGTGCAGGCGGGCCACCTGTTCATCCAGCTTCTTGGGCAGGATGTACACCTTGCGTTCCAGGTCGGGGTTGGTGGCCAGTTCGATCTGGGCCAGGGTCTGGTTGGTGAAGCTGTTGGACATGACGAAGCTGGGGTGGCCGGTGGCGCAGCCCAGGTTCACCAAGCGCCCTTCGGCCAGCACGATGATGGAACGGCCCGACGTCAGGGTCCACTTGTCCACCTGCGGCTTGATGTTCAGGCAGGTGCAGCCGGGGGTGGTTTCCAGGTAGTGCATGTCGATTTCGTTATCGAAGTGGCCGATGTTGCAGACGATGGCCTCGTCCTTCATGGCCTCCATGTGCGCGCCGGTGATGACCTTGTAGTTGCCGGTGGCGGTGACGAAAATGTCGCCTTCTTCCACGGCTTTTTCCATGGTGGTCACTTCGTAGCCTTCCATGGCGGCCTGCAGGGCGCAGATGGGGTCGATTTCTGTCACCAGCACGCGCGCGCCAAAGCCGCGCATGGACTGGGCGCAGCCCTTGCCCACATCACCGTAGCCCGCAACAACCACCACCTTGCCCGCCACCATCACGTCGGTGGCGCGCTTGATGCCGTCGGCCAGCGATTCGCGGCAGCCGTACAGGTTGTCGAACTTCGACTTGGTCACGGAATCATTCACATTGATGGCCGGGAACAGCAGCTTGCCTTCCTGCTCCAGCTGGTACAGGCGGTGCACGCCCGTGGTGGTTTCTTCCGAAACGCCGCGCACGCGGGCGGCCACGCGCTGCCAGCGGCCCGGATCGTTCTGGTAGGCCAGGGCAAGGCGATCCATGATGATCTGGAATTCCTTGTTGTCGTAGGCCTGCTTGAGCAATTCGGGGTTACCTTCCACCTCGACGCCCTTGTGGATCATCAGGGTGGCGTCGCCGCCGTCGTCAACCAGCAGGTCGGGGCCGCTGCCGTCGGGCCAGGTCAGCGCCATTTCGGTGCACCACCAGTAGTCTTCCAGCGTTTCGCCCTTCCAGGCGAACACCTTGGCCATGCCGGAATCGGCAATGGCCGCTGCCGCGTGATCCTGGGTAGAGAAGATGTTGCACGAGGCCCAGCGGATGTCCGCGCCCAACTCGTACAGCGTCTTGATGAGCATGGCCGTCTGGATGGTCATGTGCAGGGAACCGGTGACGCGCAGGCCCTTCAGCGGCTTGCTGACACCGTACATGCGAATGAGTTCCATCAGCCCCGGCACTTCGCGCTCGGAAAGCTGCATTTCCTTGTGGCCGAAGTCGGCCAGGGCCATGTCGGCCACCTTGTTGGCAAGGGAAAGGTCCAGGGCTTGCGCCCGCTTGGCATCGGTCATCTGTGCCTCCGTAGGGAAGGATTTGGTTGCTGTTGCGGTGTGCCGGCGCAGCATGCGGAATGCGGCCCGGCGTGCATCGGGTGTGCGGCGTAGCGCGCACGCCCCGGAAATCTGCCCGCCCACTGTACCTGTGGACGGCATGCTGCGGGAGTATAGTTGTCGATGGGCGACGTATTTCTGCTGGCCGGCTCCGACCGGAACTGGCCGGAACTGGCCGATTCCATCAAGCCGGGGCCAGCCGCGCCGACTACGACTTCTCCGCCACGATCAGGTGCAGCGACAGGCCCTTGCTCACCTCGCGCAGGTCGGCCCGGCGCACGACAAAGCCCGCCTCGGAAAGGCGGGCCGTCAGCGCGGCCCGGTCGAAGCCGAGCCAGCGGTCACCATAGTCGGTGCGCATGCGTTCGTTGTCGTGGTGGTCGAAATCGCTGAGGAACAGCAGCCCGCCGGTGCGCAGGGTGCGGCCAATCTCGCGCAGGGCCGCCACCGGTTCCGACAGATGGTGCAGCACCATGTTGATGGAGGCAAAGTCCGCCTCGCCGTCGCGCAGGGGCAGGTGATCCAGTTCGCCGATGCGCAGGGATACGCGCGCCCCGGCGTCGGACAGGCGGCGGCGGGCCATTTCCAGCATGCGCGGAGAACCGTCCACGCCAATGACCTCTTGCGCGCGGGGCAGCATGCGCTCCAGCACGGTGCCCGTGCCACAGCCCAGGTCCACGGCCACGCGGCAGCCGGGCACGCCATCCGCGCTGGCGGCAGGCATGGCTTCCGCCACCGCGCCCGCCAGATCGAACCCGCCCAGCACCTCGCGGTTCAGTTCGTCCCAGTCCTCTGCAATGGCGTTGAAGAACTGGCGGGTCTTCAGCGCCCGTTCCTCGATGATCTTCTCGGCCATGGCCATGTCGCCCTGCAGGGTCATGTCCTCGGCTATGAAGGGGGCCACCGCGTCCAGAAAGTCGCGGCCCTCACCTTCCGCCGGGGCGGCGTAGAACACCCACAACCCGTCGCGACGCGAGACCAGCAGCCCCGCCCCAGTCAGTATCTTGAGGTGTCGCGACACCCGCGACTGGCCCATTTCGAGGATGGAAACCAGTTCGTTCACGTTCAGCTCGTGCTTGTTCAGCACGTGCATGAGCCGCATTCGGGTGTCGTCGGATAGGGCCTTGAAGTAGTCGAGTGCTGCCGACATGGGATTCCCGCGCAGTATTTCTTGAAGTATGACACATGGTTCTCCACGCGCCGGGCACCGTTTCCGGATGCCTTGATATCCATACATCAAGAAAACTTGATTTGCAAGTATCCGCTCCGGCGCATACAGCGCGCGACCGCCCCATGCATCGGCACGGACGCATGGGGCGGCGCAGACGGGCACAGCCCGCACCGTGAAGGCGGCAGGTGAAGGAATAGGCGTTGGAAACGGCCCCTGGATGGTGTCGTCACGAGCAGGATTTCTGTTCTCTGCCAGGGAAGGACAGCTTTCATGAAGGGAGTATGCCTCTCCCGTTAGGCGAGTTTACGAGCCTTACGGAAGAGGACCGCAGCGCGCTTTTATGGTATCCGACCGGAATGCAACGCTGTTCTGACGCAGGCAGAGGGCAGAAAGACACTCGTGGCGACACCATCTACCTGGCCAGACGCAACAACCGCTCGGCCACCACCGCCGGAGCCATGTGGCGGCGCATGGATTCGGTGGCGCGCAGTTCACCGCGCAGGGTCATGGGTTCGCTGGCGTGGGCGCTGGTCAGTTGCGCCTCGCAGGCGTCACGCAACAAGGCGAACGACGCCTCCACCTCCGGGTACGCGTTGTCCTCTCGCCAGGGCAGGCGCAGCGTGGTTTCCGCCTCGCGCCCCGCATGCGAGGGGGCATCCAGCACGTACGCGCCTTTGGGGGCCTCGCCCGCGCGTTCGCTTTCGCCGGGGTAGCAGTGGGGCCGCCACGAATCGGGCGGCTCGGGAATGGTGGACTGCACCCGCACCGGGGGCACGGCCAGCGCCTTTTCGTGCGGTTCAAGGGACACGGTATAGCGCAGCACGGGGCGCAGGTTGCCGCGCTGCTTGTCGATGCGCCATTCTATGCGCATGGTCAGGCTCCTTCGTGCAGGGTCAGCACCTCGCCGAAGGGCGGAGCGTCGTCGCCACTGCCCGCCCCCACGGGCCGGGTGGACGCCCACAGCACCGGGTACGGCGGCGGCACGGGAAAACGGTTGCATTCAAGGTCGGTCAGGCAGATCAGGCAGGCCGGGCGCAGGCCGTCGGCATCCACGCGGGCGAAGGCCGGGCGGTAGTCGGTGCCGCCGCCCCCGCGCGGGGTCAGGCGCAGGGGCAGGTCCCAGCGGGTCAGGTGCAGCACCTCCTGCACGGCGCAGTCGCAGTAGATGACCGTGAGCCGGGTATCGAAATCCTGCAATATTGCAGACACCTCGCCGCAGAAGCGCGCCAGCGACACGTCGTCCACCGAGCCGGAACTGTCGATAACCAGCACCAGTTCCGGCAGGTCCTGCGAACGCAGCGACGGCAGGTGCAGCCCCATGTGCACGTAGCGCCGGTTGGGCGGCGTCCATGAATAGTCGTTGGCCGTGCACTGGCAGATGAACCGGCGCAGCAGGGTGCGCCAGTCCAGCGGCGGATGCAGGGCCTGCCCGGCCAGACGTTCCAGCCCGGCGGGCAGGTCGCCCATGAAGCGCGCCCCCTGCACCGCCTGCCCGAGGTCGATGCGCAGGTCGCGCTCTGCCCGGCGGCGTGCGGCGTCGGACGCGTCCCCCTGCAACTGGGGATGGTCGCGCACCTCGCCGGAAAAGGACGTTTCCACGTTGTCGCGGCCTTCGCCCTCGCCCGTGCGGTCGCCGCCGCGCCCGTCGGCGTCGTCCCCTTCCGGCAGTTCCGGCGGGGCCTGTTCCGGATCGCTGCGGCGCTGCGTGGCCGGGGCGTCTTCCGGCTGGCCGCCGGACGCGCCGGAACGCGCGCCGCTGGCCTCGGCCTCGCCCTGGGCCTTGTCGCCCGTGCCGCCGCCCTTCTCTTCTTCCTGCATGCGCGACAGCACGGCGTAGATGTCTTCCGCCGTGCGGCCCCGGTGTTCCGGCGCGTCCAGAAACCCGGCGGGCAGGGTGAAGCCCGCGTCCAGCAGGATGCCGTTCACCGCGTAATCGCAGGCCCGATTCCACAGCCCCTCGTCGCGCCCGTCACGGCGCACGTGGTGGCCGCAGACCACGTGCAGCACCTCGTGCGCCTGCATGGCCGTGACCATGGCGTCCGGCAGGGCGGCCACCCGGCGCGGGTTGAAGCCCAGGGTCACGCCGTCGGTCCACAGGCCGTCGCAGGCGGGGTCCGCCTTCAGATGCAGGCGCAGGGTCAGAGAGCCGAAAAAGGGGTGATCCAGCACCAGCGCGGCGCGGGCGCGCAGCATGCGCCCGTGGGCCTCGGTTTCCAGCGCGAGCGCAGAAGGGTCGGGGGATTCGGGGGCGACGGAGGCGGCGGGGAAAGAGGTCATCACCCCGGCGGTGACGTGCGCAGCGCCCACACCGTGCGCTCCCCCGGCGGACACACCGCCTGCCACCTCCCCCGACAAACCCGCAACAACCGGTGCAACGCCCCGCCTGCCGGGCCGGAAGTCGGCAATCTCCGGATGCACGGCCCCGCTCACAGCAGCACGTGGGCGTTGGCCTGCGCCCACCGCGCGAAGGACGGCGTTTCCACCACCGTGGTGTCGGCGCGCACGGAATCGCGCATCAGCAGCACGCCGAATTCCACGGGCAGGCGGTCGGCGTAGCAGACCAGCGCATCCATGGTGTCGGGCGCGGCATGGCGGGCCAGCGCCTCGCAGATGGCGTAGGCGGCAGCAGGCTCGTCGGGCACGGGGGCGTCATGCGGAGCGGCCAGCACGGCGTCCGGCTCCGGCAGGTCGCGCCACACCCGCAGAAATCCCGCGAATTCTGCGGCGGCCCCTTCGCCCACGGCCCCGCGCACCAGGTCGTATTCCACGGCCTCGTCAGGCCCGGCGGCCAGCATGTCGGACACGTATTCCCAGGTGCGCGGCGAAGGAAAGGCGCGATCGGCCACGGCGGGGTCGAAGTCGTGCAGCAGGCGCGGGCGAAAGCGCAAAAAGGCCGTGACCTCGGAACGGATGTTCGCCGTCTGCGCCCAGCCCAGCCAGTCGTCGAGGTCCGTCTCGAAGTCCAGGTGCACCATGCGGTTGGCCAGCGCGGTGGGCATGCGGTGGGTTACCGCCCGGTCCTGCTCGCGGTTGCCCGCCGCCACCACGGCCCAGCCATCGGGCAGGCGGTACTCGCCAAGCTGGCGGTCCAGAATCAACTGGTAGCAGGCAGCCTGCACCAGCGGCGGCGCGGCGTTCAGTTCGTCCAGAAACAGGATGCCCCGTCCGTCATCGGGCAGGAACGAGGGCGGGCACCACCGGGCGCGCCCGGCGGCGTCGATGGTGGGCAGGCCGCGCAGGTCCACGGGATCCAGCAGCACGGCGCGGATGTCGCGCAGGTCCATGCCAAGGTCGTGGGCAACCTGCGCCACCACCCGGCTCTTGCCCACGCCCGGCGCACCCCACAGGAACACGGGACGGCGAATGGCCACCAGCGTGGCAAGGGCGCGAGCAATCTGGGAAGGAATCATGAAGGCTCCGGGGGTGAAGGAATGGCGAGAAGGGGGGACGGCGGCAGATGGTATCGACGAAGCCGGACAACGCCGCCGTAAGGCGCGGCGCACCCGGCAAACCCCGCAGCGAGGCGTATTGGACGGACACCATGTTGGGGGAAGGCACATGCCGGGCACGCCGCCCTGCCGGGCCGCCGCCGCATCCCGCCGGATTAAGGCACAATGCGGAACAGCCACGGAGCAGGCGTGACGCCGATGGGGGTTGCGGCCCGTTTGTCTCGCTTCCGTGACGCAGGGGGGCGGCGTCATCGGTGCCGGGTGGGCCACGTCGGCGGCACTCCCTGTGTATTGAAAATGAAAATCGAAGTCAACAAAAGTCGCAACCGTCTTCTCCCGCTGCCGTGGGCGGGCGAATCCTCCTCCCCAAACCCACGCTACGAACCGGCCAATGAACCGGCCAAAACACATTGCCTTTTTGTTCGTATCTCCCTATATATTCGGCATATGAAACCGGACAACATACCGGCCACGCTGGCTCCTGTCCTGCCCGAGGGGCAACACCTTGATGAACTGCGCGATCAGGCGCTGGCGGTGGTGCGCGCCTCCGCCCAACTGGACGGCAGCCTGCATCCACTGACGGCGGATACGCTGCGCGAGCGCGTCAAACTGCTGAACAGCTACCACAGCAACCTGATCGAAGGCAGCAGGACGTCCATCTTCGCCATCGAGGCCGCGTACCAACAGCGCTTTTCGCCCGACGACCAACGCCGTTACGCGCAGGAACTGGGCCTCGCCCACGTGGAAACGGAGTCAGCCCTGCTGCGGCAACTGGCAGAAGCGCCCCGCGACATCTGCTCCACGGACTTCCTGCTGGACATGCACCGCGAATTTTTCAGCCACCTGCCCGAGGCGCACCAGTATGTGCATTCCGGGGGCCGGTTCACCGACATTTCCGTGACGCCCGGCCAGTTGCGCGACCGCGAAGTGTCCGTGGACGGCGGGGCCAGCATCCACGGCCCGCTGGCCCGCGACCTGCCCGGGTTGATGCGCCAGTTTGCCGAAGCATACGCGCCAGACCGCCACCACGGACTGGACAGGCTCATCGCGGCGGCCGCCAGCCACCACAGGCTGACGTGGCTTCACCCCTTCCGTGACGGCAACGGCCGCGTGGTGCGCCTGCTGACCGAACTCTACCTGCGCGCGGCCGGAATCAACGAGAGCGGCGCCTGGTCCTTCTCACGCGGCATCTCCCGCGACCGGGCAGGGTACTTCATCCACCTGAACGCCGCCGACCCGCAACGCGACGGCCGCTTCGGCCTGGTCGACCTGGCGGACTTCTGCGCGTTCGTCCTCGAAACCTGCCTGGACCAGATCAGCTTCATGGCCGCCAGCCTCAACGTCCGGAACATCGCCCTGCGCTACCAGACCGTGGTGCATCGGCATCTTGTGGGCATTCCCCAGGCGGCGGGCGTCCTCCGGTCGGAGGACGCGGCGCTGGTGGCCCGCCTGCTGGCCCTGGTCTTTGAAACCGGCGAGTTGGAACGCGGCATGGCCACCATGGTGCTCGGTAAAAGCCAGCGCACGGGCCGCCGCGTGCTCAGCCTGCTGCTGCGGACGGGACTGCTTCAGGCAGCCACCCATGTGGCCCCGGTGCGGGTGGCCCTGCCCACCTTTGCCCTTTCCGATCTCTTCCCCCCCCTGTTCCCCGACGCCGTGGTGGGCGGCCCCGCGCTGTAGCCGTCCCCCTCCCCTCGCGCGCGAAAACGGCGGCCCCCTTCGGGGCCGCCGTTCGTCGTCACATGGGGCGGACGATACCGGGCGCGGCCCGCGCCATCCCGATCAACGCCGTTTCCAAAGCAGGATGACTCTGGCCCCCCAGAGTCTGTTCCATGGCAAACGATCATACGGATATATGAAAATAGATATTGAATAAAGTATTGAAGCAAGGCATACTACCGCAAACATCACCCTTTGGAGAATATGTTCTGCATTGGCTGTCGTGCGCGCATGGCTCATTCATGCCTGCAACACAGGCATGCAGCACGATACATCTTGCCATAAACACACTGCAACAATTTGTATTTATAGTAAATTTCAAACACATTATTCATCTGAAAATCTGCATAGCAATGCGCACCTCATAAACAATTAGCGTCCATTCCGGACAAATCGCCTTGAAATAGAAATCGAAACACCCCCTGCACAACCATGAGCATACGCAACTGCCCATTACATCCTCATGATGCACACTCACATCCGTGCTGTTCATCCAAAAAATTCATTACCACCTTGTTGATACTGAATACTCCCCTCATGACCGCCATGCTGGTCAGTATTCTGTTTCCGTGGGTCATGAGCGAACGTGAATCAAAAGAACGCTATCAGCTCGAACTTCTGCAGAAGCAGGAAGACACAATACGATATTTCTCCAAATCGATTACAACGACGATGAATTTGATGTCGCAGGTCAAGGATCTTGAGCTTGGCATTGCATGCGGACAGCGCCCCGACGACGTGGAAACCCGCAGGGAACACTCCAAGACGTACAATTCCGTCACGATGACGGAACCCTATGATGCGGCCTGCGCCATGGCCAAGGTGTATTTTTCCAGAATGTCCGCTCACGACCCGATATCCGAAGACATCGTCTCCCTTGAACGGAATATAGACGTGTATTTCAACATGCACGTCCAGGAAATCTCCCAGTGCGCTCAGGCACGCAGGGCGTTGGACGACCAATTCACCACAACGAAGGATATCTACGAGGATATCCTCAAGAAAATGCTCATGCAAGTACAGGAAACAAGAAGGAAAAAATACAACTCTTGATCAACCATCAAAAACCGGGAGGGCCTTGTCATGAAAATGAAATGTCTCGCAGCATGTTTTCTGCTTGCGACGCTCGCCGGATGCGGAACGTACGGCAAACCTTTCGCCTACAATCCTCCGAAACCTGCGGGAACAACCTCCACCTCCCAGCAGCATGCGGGGCAAGCCGCGCAGGACGCCACCCGGCAAGAGGGCCAGTGACATGCATGCGCCGTCATTTTTACCCGCCCTCGTCCTCCTCATCCTTTTGAGCGGCTGCGTCACCACGGGAATGACCACGGTGGGGCCCATCCCTGTTCCGACACTGGAACAACGGATCACCTCCGTCGAATATTACAGAAAGACATACAATGTGGATATCCTGTCGAAGCAGCATGACATGCGCAAGGAGATCAGCAACGCTTTCCAGGCGGCATACGATCTGAGCAGCAAGATCAAGGTGAATGGCAAGGCCATTACCGTCACCCCGCAGACCAACTTCATGTATAAGTCCCAGAGCATTGGAACCAACGATTACACCATCAGCTGTACACAGATAGCAAAGCCGGAAAAACAGAAGGACGAGGAATACTGCTGGGCGGCATGCGTCCAGTGTCTTATCGGGTCGCGCGACGGCAGATACATCGACCAGGAGACCATCGTCGCACGGTACAAGAGCAAGACCGACGACGCAGGCAAGGCGGGCAGCGTGGCCGACATGCTGCGTTCCATGGGCTTCGTGAACACCACGCTCACCGAGGCGGGAGCCATGCATCTCGTCAAGACGCTGGGCAACAACCAGCCTGTGATGCTCGGCATAACGAACCAGCAAACCGGCGTCGGGCATGCGGTGCTGGTGGTGGGCGCGCGCTATTCCTTCGTCAATCCCCTGTTGCCGTTCCTGCCGCCCTCCAGGGGCGTGGCCTTTTCGGAGCTGACGATCATCGACCCCGCCGATGCGGAACTGAAGACGCTCGACATGGCCGAATACTCCGACCGCGTGGGCTTTCTGCTGTCCGTCTATACCAACGGCTGATTTCCCGTGCGCAGAACATGAAAACGGCGGCCCCCTGTGGGGCCGCCGTTCGTGCATCTCTGCCTGTTTCCTAGCACCAAGCGCGGCTCGCGCCGCCCCTACCACTTGCGCTCGTACTTGTTGCGCAGCCAGATGGCCGTGGCGTTCATGCCCAGCAGCAACACCAGCAGCACCATGATGCCCGCTGCGGTGCGTTCGGAAAAGGCCCGCTGCGAATCAGACGCCCAGGTGAATATCTGGGCGGGCAGCACCGTGGCCGCGCTGTTGAAGTTTTCCGGCGCTTCCGGGATGTAGGCCATCATGCCCACGATGAGCAGGGGCGCGGTTTCGCCCATGGCGCGGGCCAGGCCGATGATGGTGCCGGTCAGGACGCCCGGCAGCGACAGCGGCAGCACGTGGTGCCACACCACCTGCAACGGCGTGGCCCCAAGGGCCAGTGCCGCCTCACGAATGGACGGGGGAATGGACCGGATGGCCGCCCGCGTGCTGATGATGATGGCGGGCAGGGTCATCAGCGACAGGGTAAGCCCGCCCACCATGGCGGACGAACGGGGCACGCCCATGAAGTTGATGAAGATGGCCAGCCCCAGCAGCCCGTACAGGATGGACGGGATGGCCGCCAGGTTGTTGATGTTCACCTCGATGATCTGGGTCAGCCGGTTGTCCGGCGCGAATTCCTCCAGATACACCGCGCACATCACCCCCACGGGAAAGCTGATGGCCAGGGTGATCAGCAGCACGTACAGCGAGCCGATGGCCGCCGCGCGAATGCCCGCCAGTTCCGGCAGCTTGGAATCGCCCGCCTCGAAGAACCCCCAGTTGAAGGACAGCCGCGCCCTGCCTTCCTGGCGCATGGTGTCCACCAGCGTCTGGTGCCTGGGCCGCAGCCGGTTGGGGTTCCCCTTCATGTACTGGTCGGTGTCCGCGCTGGCCAGCACCCACAGTTCCTGCGAGGTGCCGATGAGCCGGCTGTTCTCGGCCATCATGGACGGGATGAGCCGGGTGAAGCTGCGCGAGACAATCTGCACCGTGTCCGGATCCATGGCGGCGTAGGGGTTGTCGTGCGCCTCGGCCGTGTAGTTCACGGTCACCAGCAGTTCCGCCTGCTGGAAGGCGGGGTACCCCTTCATGGTGATGTCGAACAGGAAGAACACCAGGAACGCCCCGGCCAGGAACAGCGCGGAAATGGCGCACAGGCGAAAGCGCCTTTCGGCCGCGCGCCGCCTGCGCAGCAGTTTCTTTTCGTCGATGCCGAACAATGATGCCATGCTGCCCCCCTACTCGTACTGTTCGCGGAACTTGCGGATGACCACCAGCGACACCACGTTGAGCACCAGCGTCAGCACCAGCAGCACCAGCCCCAGCCCGAAGGCCGAAAGGGTCTGCGGGCTGTCGAAGGCCTGGTCGCCGGTCAGCGAATCCACGATGCTCACGGTGACCGTGGTCATGCTCTTCAACGGGTTCCACGTCAGGTTGGGCATGAGCCCGGCGGCCATGACCACGATCATGGTTTCGCCCACCGCGCGAGACACGGCCAGCAGCACGGCGGAAACCACACCCGGCAGGGCGGCGGGCAGCACCACCTTGCGGATGGTTTCGGACGTGGTGGCGCCCAGCGCGTACGAACCTTCGCGCATGGCCTGGGGCACGGCGTTGATCACGTCGTCCGACAGCGAGGAGACCAGCGGAATGATCATCACCCCCATGACCAGTCCCGGCGCCAGGGCGTTGGTGTATTCCGCCTCCAGCCCCATGGACTCGGCCAGGTGCACGATGAGCGGGCTGACCGTGATGGCGGCGAAGAACCCGTAGACCACGGTGGGGATGCCCGCCAGGATTTCCAGCGCGGGCTTGGCGATGCGCCGCACCCGCTGGCTGGCGTATTCCGCCATGTACACCGCGGCGAACAGCCCCATGGGTACGGCCACCAGCATGGCCACGGCGGTGATGTAGAAGGTGCCCGCGAACAGCGGCAACGATCCGAATTCCGGCGTGGCCACGTTGCCGTCGGCCCGGCCCGTGGAAATCAGAAAGGCCGTTTCCGGGCTCCACTTGGTGCCGGTCAGGAAGTCCCACAGGTTCACCAGGCGGAAGAACTGCATGGCCTCGAACACCACCGAGACAACGATGCCTATGGTGATGAGGATGGAAAGGCACGAGGCCCCGATGAGCGCCCAGCGCACCGCGCCCTCCACGCTGTGGATGGCGCGGAAGTCTCGCCCGATGGCCCGCTGCGACCACACCAGGCCGAACGCGGCCAGGGCCACGCCCCCGCCCGCCAGCACCGGCCCGGGCACGGTGGCGATGTGCAGCAGGTGCAGCAGCCCCGCCAGCACGAACAGCCCCATGGACGGCAGGGCCACCCACAGGCACGAATACCACCCGTAGTACACGAGCGGCGAATGAAATTCCGTGCCCCGCGCATTATCGGCCCCCGCCCTGCGGCGGGCTGCCATGTACGCCAGCACCGAAAGCGGCAATATGGCCATCAGGGCCATCTGCAACGCGCTTCCCATGGTCATGTGCGTTCCCGTTGGCCGGAGGGCGCGCACCCCCCGGAAATGGTGAAGGCCGGGGAAGGAGATGTCCTTCCCCGGCACGTGCGGCTTGTTGCTACTTCAGGTCGGCGGCGGTCAGCTTCTTGAGGCTGGTCACGTCCTTGCGCACCTTTTCGCGTTCGGCGGCGGGCAGCGGGATGAGACCGATGGTCTTCAGGTAACCGGCGTCGCCGATCATCTTTTCGGACATGAACAGGTCCACGTATTCCTTCAGACCGGCGATCTTACCCACGTGGGCGTCCTTCACGTAGAAGTACAGCGCGCGCGAGATGGGGTACTTGGCCGAAGAGATGTTGTCGAAGGTGGGGGCGTTGCCTTCCACGGTGCAGCCCTTGATGCGGTCCTTGTTCTCGGCCAGGAAGCTGTAGCCGAAGATGCCCACGGCTTCCGTGTCCTTGGTCAGCTTCTGCACGATGAGGTTGTCGTTTTCACCGGCGGGCACGTAGGGGCCGTCCTGGCGAATCTTCTTGTACTGGGTGGCGTCCTTGCCAAGCACGGCCTTGAAGGTCTCGTCCTTGCCGGTGAACTTTTCGACCACCATTTCGATGAAGGCGTCGCGGGTGCCGGAAGTGGCGGGCGGGCCGTAGATGACGATCTTGCGATCGGGCAGGGCCGGGTTCAGCTGCTTCCAGGTCTTGTAGGGGTTGGGCGCCAGCTTGCCGTCCACGGGCACTTCTTCCAGCACGGCCAGGGCCAGGTCCTTCAGGGACAGGTTCATGTCGGCGTTGCCGATGTTCTGGGCGATGACGATGCCGTCAAAGCCGATCTTGGCTTCGGTGATGTCGGTGACGCCGTTCTTGGCGTTGGTCTCGAATTCCTCCACCTTCATGCGGCGGGAAGAGTTGGTGACGTCCGGGGTGTCGGGGCCGACGCCCGCGTAGAACAGCTTGTGACCGCCGCCGGAACCGGTGGATTCGACCACGGGCGACTTGAACTGCTTGTTGGTGGCGCCGAATTCTTCGGCCACGGCGCTGGAGAAGGGATACACGGTGCTGGAGCCCACGATGCGGATCTGGTCGCGGGCTTCGGCCACACCGGCCAGCGAAAGCACAAGCGCGGCGGCAAGCGCCACTTTCTTGAACGACTTCATTGCAAACCTCCCTGACGGTTCCCTGTTGGGGGTAATTGTGTGCGATTCAGCGTCAACGCGCCACAAGAAGTATCCAGCGCAAGTTACGGCCTGTTGTGACGACCGTTACAATCCTGTGTCGCGTGATTTTCCCGTGCCGCACGCCGCGCCCGCACCGTGTCACGCCTGTGATTCACTGTCATCGCAGTGGGTTGCGCCACTACCATCACAGGCCATGCCGTCCATGACGTGCTGCAGTTCCCCGGCCAGGCGTGACAGCCCGGCCACGGCATCGGCCGATTCCGCCATGCCCTGGGCGGTTTCGCGGGCGATGGCATCCACTTCGGCCACGGCGCGGCCCACGTCCGCGCCACCGCGCGTCTGCGCCTCTGCCATGTCCGCAATGGCCCGCACCTCGCCGCCGGAATCGCCAATGCGCGCCAGGATGTCGTCCAGCGCCCCGCCAGAGCGTGTGGCCAGCGCATCGCTTTCGCGCACGGCCCCGGCCACCGTGGCGGTGCTGTCCACGAAGCCGCGCGTGGCCCGCTGGATGGCCCGGATGCGCTCGCCCACCTGGCTGGTGGCGTTCATGGTCTTTTCCGCCAGCTTGCGCACCTCGTCGGCCACCACGGCAAAGCCGCGCCCGGCCTCACCGGCGCGCGCCGCCTCGATGGCCGCGTTCAGCGCCAGCAGGTTGGTCTGGTCGGCAATGTCGCTGATGACGCCCATGATCTGGCCTATGCCTTCCGCCTCGCGCCCCAGTTCCGCCACGTTTTCCTGCAACCGCTCCACCTGTCCGTGCACCTTGTGCATCACGTCCATGGAGGCGCGCACCACGTCGCGGCCATCCTCGGCCACCTGCATGGTGGACCCGGCCATGTCCACGGCCAGCGCGGCGCGGCGGCCCACCTCGGCCACGGTCTCGTTCATGCGGTCCATGGCGGCGGTCACCTCTTCCACGCGGGCCAGTTGGCGGGCCGCCCCGTCGCTGGAGTGGGCCACCTGCTCGGCCAGTTCATGGGACGACGAGGCAACCCGGCGGGCGATATCCTCCGCCTCGCGCGCGGTGGCGGCAATGACGGCGTTCTGGGCATCCAGCCGGGCATGCTGGGCGCGCTCGTGCGTCAGGTCCACCCACAACGAGATGGCACCCATCAGTTCGCCATCCAGGTCGTAGATGGGAGTGGCCACCATGTGCAGCACCACCTCGCGCCCGTCGGCCTGCGGGTCCAGCACCACGTCTTCCGCCACACGGTCGCGCCGTTCCATGCTGCGCCGGGTCAGCACCGGGCGGGCGGCATCGGCGGTGCTGCCGTAGACCAGTTCGCCCAGTTGGCGGCCCAGCCATTCCGCCGGGGCGCCCGCGCGCCGCAGCACATTCAGGGCCTCTGCATTGACGTGGGTGATGTTGTTGGCCAGGTCCACCACCACGCAGGGCACCACAACCCCGTCCAGCACCCCCTGGCTGAAGCCCAGGCGCATGCGCAGTTCGCCCACCATGGCCTGCACCGCGCGCACCGTGGCCCCAATGGTATCGTCCGCCGCGTAGTGAAAGGTATAGTCGAAGTTGCCGCGCGCCACCTGCTGGGCAAGGGTGGCCAGCCGCTGCATGGGCACCATCAGTTGGCGCACCATCAGCCAGATGACCAGCGCGGCCACGGGCAGGGCCACGGCGGCGGCGATGCCCGCACCGCGCCACAGTCGCTCGCCCACGCCGTCCATGAGTTCCGCGCGGCTGACGGTGGTGACGAAGGTGACGTCCCAGGGGGCATAGCGGTCCACGCAGGCTTCGTACTCCTCGCCGCCATCCGTATAGATGAGCGCGCGGGAATCGCCCTTGCCCATGCGGGCAGATGCGGGGCCCTGCTCCTGCGGGACGGCGCCCGGCTTCAGGGCGGCGCCCCACGGCAGGTCGAAAACGTTGCGGCCCACCATGGCCGGGTCAGGATGAATAAGGATGGTACCCGCCCCGTCAAAGGCAAAGGAATACCCCTTGCCGCCCACGTTGTGGCGCACCACGGCGGCGGCGAATTCCGGCGTCAGCAGGGGGCGGGCCACCTCCACCGCGCCCAGCACCTCGCTGCCGTCCATGCCCTTTACCGGGGCGTAGGCGGCCAGGTTCCACTGGCCGCCCATCTTGAGAATCCCGGTGTAGCCATTGCCTGCCAGCACCGCCGCCGTCACGGGATGCTCCTTCGCCAGATATGTCCAGCGGGCGCTGCCGGAAGGATCGGCCACGCTGGAACTGACGCGCACCAGCCGCCCTTCATGCAGTTGCAGTACTGAGGCTCCCACCCCGGCCAGGTCGCGGATGCGGTCCACGAGGTCCGTGCTCTCATGCAGGTAGGTGGACCCCAGCTTGAAGCCGGGCAGAATCGCCCTGGTCGTCTGGCCGGTGTCAGCATCGCGCAGTTCCGCCTCCACCTCCATGAAAATCTCGGGGATGGGAAACCCGGCCAGGCCGAACTGCAACTGCATCAGCTTGAGGTCGGAACCGATCTTGTTGCGGTTCAGCGTATCCTGGAACCTGGCGGATTCCATGAGTATCTGCGAGACGTTGCGCAACGATGCGCGCCCCTGCGCAAGATAGCCGCGCCGGGCGTCCACCAGGCTGGTGACCAGCATGGCCGTCATGGTCACCAGCACCATGGCCAGCGAACCCGCGATGAGCTTGGTGCGGAACGAAAGGGTGGAAAGCATGCGCCCGTCCTTGAGGTATGCCGGGGAACGAATCCGAGCGGCGTGGATGCGGGCCGGGGCGGGAACGGAAGGTTGGGGCGCACGCCAGGCGCGCGCTACGGCACGGAACCCGCTGCGCGGACCTCCGTCTTGCCGGACGCCAGGGCGTCCGGGTGCCCCCAGCCCGCTCGTCCCGTGCCTGCCCGGCTGAAGCTCGCAGGCAGGTACACGGTCGTCGGTCGGGGCGCGCCACCCTCCCCGGCGGCTGGCGTATTCATGGGGCACCGGAGCGAAGATCAGGTTACGGCGGCGTCACGTTTCCGTAACACGTGGCGGTTTCACTGCCTTCTCCACGGGTTGGCGCATGTGGCGTTTGCGTTGCGGCAACTTTCGGTGGGACGGATCACGATCATGTCCGATGGGACGGATCATGGACGCCAGCACGGGGCCGTAGCGGGCCGGGAACACCCATCCCGTACCCGGTGCGTTTCCGGGCCGGACGTGCTACACCGCGCGCATGGCGATCAACTCCCACCGCTTACCTTGCACCGAGCCCGCCCGCCGGAGATCATCGTGAAGACCATCGGCGAGGCCCTGCGCGGTTTTCTGGAACGTCGCGGCGCACCGGAACGGATGCGCCTTGTACGCCTGTGGGAGAACTGGGACATGGTCATGGGCACGGACATTGCCGTGCTGGCCTACCCGCTGGGCCACCGCAAGCGCATCCTGCTGGTGGGCGCAGAGGACAACATGGCCATGCAGGACCTGACCTTCCTGACGCCGGAAATCCTGGAGCGGGTCAACGCCTTCATGGACGACGTGTCCGACGGACCGTACTTCGAACGGGTAGAGGTACACCTGCTGCAACGCCGCACGCCGCTGGACGAGGTGCGCGTGACGCGCAGCGCACCCCCGCCGCGCGTGCCGCCCAGGCCGGACAATCTGGGCGGGCTGTTGGGCGCCTTTGACCCCGAATCGCCCGTTGGCCGCGCCTACGCCAGCTACGTGCGCATGTTCCGCGAAATCGGTGATGCCGCCACAAGGCCAGGCGGTGCCGCCGGACAAAACGGACAGGCCGGACAAAGCGCGCAGGCGGAACAGGTCAGGCAGACAGGACGCCCTGAACGGGGCAGTACCGGCGACAGGAAATGACCCCTTCCGCCATCCCCTCCGCACCCACTTGCCGCGCCGCCATCTTTTTCGCTTGACGCACACCGCAGCTTCGGAGTATCCGTCTCTTCCGCGTCGCAAGACGCACAGGGTGTCCCCATCGTCTAGCCGGCCCAGGACAACGGCCTTTCACGCCGTCGACAGGGGTTCAAATCCCCTTGGGGACGCCACCGCAAGCCAAAAGGCGTACGCAACCGCGTACGCCTTTTTCCGTTTGGGCGCCGCCGCGACATGGCCGCGGTTGCGCCCGTCCCTGCCTCCTGCCTTACACCTCCGCCGTATACGGCGGGGCCGGGTCGTACTGGATCAGCCTGCGCACGGCGCGGGCATGGTCCGGGTCATGAATCTGCCCCACCAGCCACAGGGCCATGTCGATGCCCGCCGAAACGCCCTGCGAGGTGACGATGTTGCCGTCGCGCACGTAGCGCATGTCGGGCAGCAGGGTCAGTTGCGGATCGCGGCCCAGTTCTTCCGCATACGCCCAGTGGGTGGTGGCCTTGCGCCCACGCAGCAGGCCCGCCGCATGCAGGATCAGCGTGCCGGTGCACACGGCGGTCACCCAGCGCGCCGTGGCGGCCTGGGCCGTTACCCACTCCAGCAGGCCGGGATCGGACAGGGCGTGGCGGGTGACGTCGGCGGTACCGGGCAGCACCAGTACATCCAGCGGCGGCGCATCGGCAAAGGTGTGGTCGGGGATCATGCGCAGGCCGCTCGCGCCCCGCAACGGTTCGGGCCGCGCGGCAATGGTCACGATGGTGTCGTTGCCGCCCGCGATGTGCCGGGACGCGGCAAACACCTGCTGCGGGCCGACGAAGTCCTGCTCCGCCACCTGTTCGTAAATGTACAGGCCGTACGTGGTCATGGGTGCTCCTTTGGTGCGATGATTGCGATTGATGCGGTTGATGCGGTTGGTGGTGCGCCGGACAACCCCGGCGTCCGCTGCATGTCAGACTCATGTGGGGCACATGTGGGGCACTCGTAAGGCACATGCCTGCACATGCCGCCGGATGGCGCAGCGGACCAGACCAGCATGCATCACCGCATCGGACCGCCACAACGACACATGCCCCGCAGTTTGCGCCATGGGCGGAACCGCGGGGCATCATGCACTACCGAAAATGAACGGGCCTTCCGGCTCTGGCGCGCCGCGTCAGCGGCTGAAATGCTCCAGGTACTGGCTGGGGGTCACCCCCATGCGCCGCTGGAAGGCCCGGCGCAGCCGTTCCTCGCTGCCGAATCCGGCGGCAACGGCCACGGTCTGCATGTGCGATTCGCCCGATTCCAGCAGTTCGCGCGCCCGGTCCAGCCGCAACTGCTCCACGTAACGCGCCGGGCTCATGCCCGTCTCCTGCGGAAACACCCGCGCGAAGTGGCGCGGGCTCATGTGGGCCTGCCTGGCCAGACGTTCCACGTCCAGTTCCTCGCCCAGGCGGGCCTCCATCCATGCGTGCAGCGGGCCAAACCGCGCCCCGGCCCGTGCCTGCGCCCGCAGCGGCGCGCTGAACTGGCTCTGGTTGCCCACCCGCCGCCGGTACACCACCAGCAGCCGGGCTACCTCCATGGCCGTGGCCGGGCCAAGGTCCTCTTCCACCAGGTGCAGGGCAAGATCGATGCCCGCCGTCACCCCGGCGCTGGTCACCACGCTGCCGTCCCGCACGAAGATGGCGTCCGGCTCCACCCGCACCGCCGGATAGGCAGCGGCCAGCCGGGCACAGGCCTGCCAGTGGGTGGTGGCCCGACGCCCGTCCAGCACGCCGCAGGCGGCCAGCAGCAACGCCCCCGTGCAGACGGAAATCACCCTGCGCGACCGCGCGGCCAACCCGGCCACCAGGGCGCGCAGGTCCGGGTCGTCCCCTTCCCTGCCCGGCGTCACCCCGCCAGGCACCACCAGAGTGTGCGGGGCCGCACCCCCCGGCCCGGAGCCACCCGTTTCGAACATGTCCGGCGCGGCATCAGCCAGTACGGACAATCCCGACGACGACACCACCGGCCCCGCCACCTGCGCCACGAAATGGCAACGGTACGGCGTGGGGCGACCCTGTCGTTCGGCCAGCCGGGCCGCGCAGGAGAACACGTCGAGCGGGCCGGCAAGGTCCAGCCCCACGAAGCCGGGATAGAGAACGAACACGACAGGGCGGGCAAGCTGCGGCATGGGGCCTCCGGACAGGGCTGCGCGTGACGGAAGGGGGAACGGAAGGGAAGACAAGGGAGAACGGCTGGCGGACGGGCACTGCGCACAGTCTATGCGCACACCTCCATGGCGGCAATGCCCCGTATCACGCATTTTCTGCCATCACCTCCCACACACCCGAATATTCTGCGGCAACAGCTGCCCACATAACAGCACCGGTTCCCATGCATGATGGGGCAATTCCCGCAGCCCCCTTGCACGATATCTCAGGAACGTTGTAGGATAGAAAAGTAGCCCGACATCTTGAGCAAAATCTGCGAAGCAGCGTTGACGAACCGCCATGCACGGTCACAGACCGGACCATCATGATGGCGCACAGTCCGTCCGCGCGCATCGCCCACCACCCGGACCCTGCACAGCATCGCGCGCACATTTCACCTGCCTCCCGGGGCGGCCATGCCATACAGCCTGAACCTCATCGACCCCACCTGCGCCATGCGGCAGTGCATCCCCCGCCACCGCGCCGACGGCCGGGTCGACTACCGGGAACTGGGCTACGTGCAGACCGTCTGCGCGGGCATGATCATCGCGGAAATCGTACCCACCCCGCCGGGACGGCAGGGCGCCGACGACCCGGCCAGACTGCTGGGCGAAGGGTGCGTCCTCGACCCCGAAAGGCCGGATCAGGTCCGCGCCACCCGCGACGGCCATCTGGAATGGGACGACAGCCGTCTGTCCGTGCCGGATTTCCTGCTGGTGGACGAAGACGTCACCTACCACGTGGGCAACATCCGCTACCCCGGCGACATGACCGTCAACGGCCTTGTGCGGCAGGGCTTTCACCTGCACGCCCGTGCCCTGCGCGTGTCTGGCCTGCTGGAAGGGGCCCATGTGCGCTGCCGCACTCTGGATGCTGCGGGCGGCATCAAGGCCGGAGGCGAGGGCGACATCCGCGCCACGGACGGCGTGCACGCCAGCTTTGTGGAAAACGCCCGGCTGTCGTCGGGCGGCGACATGGTGGTGGCAGAATCGGCCATGCACAACTACCTGCTGGCCGGAGGAACCCTGTTCGTGGGCGACAGGCTGGTGGGCGGCAGGGCCACGGCCCGCACCCGCATAGAGGTGCGCGGACGCCTGGGCGGCGGCCTTTCCACGCTGACGCGGGTCCAGGTGGGCTCCGACCCGTTTCTGGTGGACACCCTGCGCCGCATCAACGCCCGGCTGCAGCATGCCGAAGACATCATGCTGGCCTGCACCAGACTGGCCGGGCGCGGCGGCATGATCGGCCGCAATGCCACCGCGCGCGCGGAACGCTACGCCTCTGCCCTTCGCAGGTTGAACGACTGCAAGAACGACCTGTTGCGCCGCATCGCCGACACGACCAGCCTTTCGGCCTGCTCCGTGGCCGTACCGGGCGAGGTGCGCCCCGGCGTGCAGGTGCGCATGGGCCTTCAGGTGCTGAAAATACAGGATTTCCTGTCCGACGTGCGTTTCGAATGGCACGGCGGCGAAATACACACCCTCCAGCCCGCAATAAAGAAAACCTGACATGGACTTTGCAACGCTGCTCGGCATCGTGGGGGGCCTTGCCCTCATCATCACGGCCATCATGATGGGTGGATCGCTGTTGGCCTTCGTGGACATTCCCTCGGTGGTCATCGTCATCGGCGGCACCATCACCGCGATCCTGGTCATGTTCCCCATGGAGGTGGTGCTGGGCTCCGTGCGCATCGCCGTGCGCACCTTCCGCTTCCGCAAGGAAAATCCCCTGCGCGTGGTGGACGACATCTGCGGCCTGGCCGACAAGGCCCGGCGCGAAAGCCTGGTTGCGCTGGAAAAGGTGGCCCTGGCCGACGAATTCCTGAAAAAGGGCGTGCGCATGGTGGCCGACGGCTCGTCGCAATTCCAGGTGCAGTCGCTGCTGGATTCCGAGATCAACTTCATGAAGCAGCGCCACCGGCGGGGTCAGGCCGTATTCAAGGGCCTGGGTTCCGCCGCGCCCGCCTTCGGCATGATCGGCACCCTGGTGGGCCTCGTGAACATGCTCCAGAACCTCTCGGACCCCGGCAGCATCGGCCCGGCCATGGCCGTGGCCCTGCTGACCACCTTTTACGGCGCGGTGCTGTCCAACCTGGTGTTTCTGCCCATGGCCAAGAAGCTCGAGGAACGGTCCATCGACGAGCAACTGCTGTTGCAACTGAAGATGGAAGGGGTGCTTTCCATCATGAACGGCGAGCACCCCACGTTGATCCGTGAAAAGCTGATGGCCTTCCTGCCCCCCAACATCCGCGAAAAGGGCTAGCCCGTGGCGGCGAACAACGACCAGGAGCAGCGCCCCGCCCCCCCGAACCGGGGCGACGACGGCGGCGACGGGGGCAGCGAGGTCCCCGAGTGGATCGTGACCTTTGCGGACATGATGTCGCTGCTGCTGTGCTTCTTCATCCTGCTGCTGTCGTTCGCCAAGACGGACATCGCCAAATTCCAGGTTACCCTGGGCTCCATCCGCGAGGCTTTCGGCGTGCAGCGTGAACGACCGCAGGACGTGCAGGCCGCCTTTTCTCCCGCGCCCGAAATTCGCGCCCTGGACGAATCGGACCTGGTCAAGGCCGAAAAGGAACTGCTGGAAGTTGCGCGCATGCTGAAGGAAATGGTCAACGAACGGGCGGAAGTCACGAAGAACGCCATCGTCAGCGCCGAAGAGGGCGGCGTGACCCTGCGGGTGAATTCACGCGTGCTGTTCGCCGAAGGCACGGCGGAACTGACGCCTGCCGGGGCGGAGCTTTGCCGCTCCGTGCATGCGTTGCTGCTGAAGCACAAGTACGACCTGATCGTGGAAGGGCACACCGGCTCGCGCGAGCCCATCGGCCAAGCATATCCCACCTATTGGGAACTGTCGTCGGCCCGCGCGGTGGTCCTGTTGCGGCACATACTCGACCTTGGGCTGAATCCGCGCCGGGTCAAGGCCGTGGGCTACGGCGACACCCGCCCCCTCGTGCCCGAGGAAACCGACGTCCGGGCGCTGAACCGCCGGGTGGAGTTCTTCTTTCGCCCCTATGGGGGAGGCGCGGGTCGGTAGCACGGCGGCACGCCTCAGGCCTTGCCCCATCCCCCGCCGTCCGACCCACCACCCGGCCAGCCTTCCATCCCGCTTCCCTTCTCCCCGCCAGCCCCGCCGCCCGGCAGCTCACCAGACGAATCGCCAGACGAATCACCAGACCAGCCCCCGGGGGCGAACATCTTCACCGCCGTCTCGATCAGGCCCGGTTCCATGAAGTCGGCGCTGCGTTCCAGCTGCCGGTTGGCGGCGCGGCGCATACCCGCCACGAAGGGCTCGGCCTCCGGACCGTGCGCGGCGTTCAGGGCGTCGGCCACCGTGGGGCACAGGTAGTGCACGCACAGCGGCGACTTGAAGAGATGCAGCGTACAGCCTGTGGCCGTCAGGTACGGGCAGCCCCGTTCCCCCATGGGCGCGCCGTGGGCATGGTGGGCTCCCTCCTCGGCCTGAAGCCGGGCCAGCGCATCGCCCATGCGCAGGGCAAGACCCGTGGGGTGCTGCATCATGACGTCCGACAGGCTGAACACCACGTTGTGGCTCCGGTTGCAGCAGCCCAGCGGTGGGCGTTCGCAGCTGTCGCGGCAGATGTGCTTGGTGGTGTGGTCCTGCACCATGCCCAGTTGGCGGGTGTACAGGGAATAGCCGATCAGCGCGTGGCGCAGCCCGGCGTCCATGGTGCCCGGCCCTCCCAGCGCGAGCAGGTGCGCGCTCAGCCGGGCAACCTGATGGCGCACCGTGCGGGCCGAAAGCAGCGGGTGGGCACGACGGGCGAACAGGACGACGTCATCCGCCACATCGAGGTTCGCGGTGCGGTCATCCAGACCGGGCAGGGCTTCGAGCCAGCCGTCAATGGGCATGGAGGGGGCACCTTTTGCGGAGAGCGGGGTGGGTGACACCCCGCCGGGAAATACGGCAAGCGCGCCGGAAACGCCCCCCCCCTCAGCATGCGTACGCAACATGCGCACCATCATGCATGGGGCGGCACGCCGACAGGGTATCGTCAGCCACACAACGCGGTGCACGACACTTCCCGCCCATGACCGTCCCCTTCGACATAGCACGCGGCTTTCCGCATTGTACACTGTAATTGCGATGCGTTGCCGCCCCAGTGGCGACTTGCTCCAGACATGCGCTGCCTGCCTCACACATCATTTATGCAACGTTGTACTTTCTCAAAAAAATGTGACGCTCCATCCCCCTTTCATTCCGCCCGCAGAAAAACGCGAAGGGGCATGGCCCAAAGGCCATGCCCCGTTGCATTCCGCACCAGCAGTGCCGGTACGGCCCTGTCGTTCTTGCGGCCGGCACCCTGCGTCGGTCACGCCGCGCGGCCGCAGTGCGACACGGCTAGAACTCGTAGACCAGGTTGAAGGTCAGCTTCTTGGCGGCGTTCAGGTCTTCGCCGTTGGCGCCCCAGACATCTTCATCCAGATCCAGGCGGATGTAGCCCATTTCAAGAATGAAGGTGAGGTTTTCGTAGATCTGGTAGGTGTGGTCGAAGTTCACTTCCCAGGCGCTGTCCTCGTCGGTCAGGAACACGCCGCCACCAGCCGGGGCCAGCGCGTCGGCGAGGCCGGAAGTATCCTTCACCAATTCGGAATCGTTGGTGCCGCGCATGTAGGCCACGCGCAGGACGTGCGACAGGTTTTCGACGAACGAGATGTCGGCCAGTTGCACGCCGACGCCCCACAGGCCCGCGCCATTGAGGGCGAACTGGCTGTCCTGGTTGAACACGGAGCCGGGGAAGCCAAAGCTGGTGGGCGCCCAGGCGTTGGGCGAGATGGAGGGCATGCGCTCGGAGCCGTTGTCGAGGTCGTCGTCTTCGCCGCTGCCGTACCAGGCGAACACGCCGGGGGTCATCATCTCCATCTTGTATTCGACCATGCCCGAAACCAGCCAGCCTTCGCGGGTGGCGTAGTCTTCGTCGGCGTCCTTGTTGCCGTAAGTGAAGTCCATCTTCACGGCAAAGGGATCGAACATGGTCAGTTCAAAGGCCACGCCGCCCCACCACGCATTGTGGGTGGTGGTGTCGTCGCCGGTCAGCAGGCCGGTGCTCTGGCCAAGGCTCTGCATGCCGTCCTGGAAGATTTCCCACGATTCGGTGTCGGTGCCGTCCACGTCCTTGCCCACCGAGGCGTACAGGAGGTACGGGGTCACGCTGACGCCGTCCAGGGTCACCGGCGCGGTCAGGCCGAACACGTCCACTTCGTCGAAGTCGTTGTTGTCGTCGGCGGTGTTGCCGGAATCGTTGTCGTAGGGGCGCGCCCAGAAGGCGGTGAGGCCCACGTTGTCGTTGACGGCATAGCTCAGCACCAGGGCGGCCACGTCCTCGTCGCTCAGGATGGGGCTGGCGCCGAAGGTGGCGCCGGGCAGGTCCATGCCCTGCAGGCCCATGCGCACCTTCAGTTCGGTTTCGGGCACCATCCAGTCGATGTACGACCGGCGCACCTTCACCGACTTGCCGTCGGAACCCAGCGCGCCGTCTTCCTGGCCCCAGGTTGTGGTGCCCATTTCCAGGAACACCACGCCGCGCAGCGATTCGCTGGCAATGATGTCGATCTGGGTGCGCAGTCGCTGGTGCGCCGCGAAATCATCTTCGCTCTCGCCGCCGTCATCGGCGGAACGATAGTTCATGCCGTCGGTCCACGAAAAGTCGAAGGCCCATTCGCCCTTGGCCTCGATGGTGGCGGCGTTCGCCGAAGTCACCGCGCCGCACAGCAGCGCCGCGCCGAGCAACAGCGTGATCAAACGTTTCATGTTTCCTCCTTCCTTGCAGGAATATGCTGCGGACCGGGCGACAGTGGCGCCGCGCGGCCCCGTGCAACGCCGCGCCGCGCAGGGGTACGGTGGACGTTTCCGTGCTAGATACTGAAAATGATTTTCACAGTCAATCTCATAAACAAAAACATTTCGTTCCTCACCAGCGGCGCGTTTCCCCCTGCACATCCGGCACCCGGAACCGCATCGCAAGCGCACTGCCTGGCGCCACGGGCACCTTGCCGCGCACGCTCCGGGCAAATGTCCCCGTCGGGCCTGCCCGCGCGCGAATATTCCAATATTGAAACACGCTTGAAACGTTTCGCGTCATATCGACACGCAACCAAGCCGCCACCTCGCACGCCTGCCGTCACGTTCCAGCATGACACACGACAGCAACCATGCATTTCCTACCGCAACGGTTGTATTTCTACTATACCAATGCAGTATACAATCAAATCTACCACGCAAGTAGACTACTATTTTTCGCAACACCACTTCCACGGTAGTCTTTATTGTGCTACACAGCCTTCAAACACATTCGCATTCGCGACGCCACAATACGGTGCAACGATCATTCTTCTGCGCTCGACATGACAACGACGAACGCAGAACAGGAGGTTCGCATGTCCACATCCACCGCAACCCCGCAAGCGGCCCACGGCCAGCCGGAAGCGCCACCCGCCGCGCACGCCGCAACGGGGCTTCCGCAACCCGGCCCCGGCCCATGGGAACCGGGCAGGCGGGTCATCGCGCCGTCCCTTGCGCCGCTGCCCGGCCACCAATGGCAGGAAGAACCGCTGATGTCGCACGACGGCATGCACGTGGCCGCCGTGGTCCGGCAGGAGGACGACAGCTTCACCATGCGCGTGGACGACGGCGTCTGGGACGCGGGTTTCGAGAAAGTCTGGTCGCCGCGCTTCCTGCCCGACGGGCGGCTGGCCGCCATCGTCCAGCAGGACGGGGAATGGACCGTGGCCGTGGACGGCGAAGCGTGGCCGGAAACCTACGGATTCATCTGGTCGCTGCTGCACGGCCCCGCCGGCAAGCTGACCGCCGCCGTGCAGCAGGACATGCGCTACGGCATGATCGTGGACGGCGAGCCTTGGGAAACGCTGTACGAGAACGCCAACAATTTCGCCCTCAGCCCCGATGGACGCCGCACCGCCGCCGTGGTGCAGACCGTGCCGCTGGGCCAGGCCGACATCGAGACCTTCGTACGGGGCGTGTACAGCATTGCCGTGGATGGCGAGGCGTGGGGCCGCAACTTCATGAACGTGTGGACACCCGTGTTCGACAACCGCAACGACCAGGTGGCCGCGCAGGTGCGCCTTTCCCATTCCGAATACACCGTGGCCGTCAACGGCACACCGTGGCCCGCCGCCTTTCCCTGCGTGTGGGAACCGTGCTTCGACCCGGCCACCGGCGCGGTGGCCGCCCCGGTGCGCAAGGATGGCCGCTGGGGCATGGCCCTGGATGGCACCCTGCTGTGGGAAGCGCGCTTCTTCCAGTGCTGGTCGCCCGCCTGGAGCCGCGACGGGCGGCACCTGTGGGCCATCGTTGCCCCCGGATACGGCAACTTCACCGTGGCCCGCGATGCATCGCCCTGGCCGTTCACCGCACCGGTGATCACCGACCTTGTCCTGTCGCCCGACGGCACCCGCGCCGCGGCCCTGGCCAGCAACGACAACACCGTCTGGCAGGTGGTGGTGGACGGCGTGGTCTGGCCCGGCAAGTGGGACATGGCCTGGCGGCCCGTGTTTAGCCCGTGCGGACGGCACGTGGCGGTGCGGGTGCGCGAGGGCAACCGTGAAACGGTGCTGCTGGATGGCCGCCCGTGGCGCGATGCCTTCACCACGGCGTGGGACCCGATGTTCGGCCCCGCCGATTCCGGAACCGGCACAACCGTACTGTTGCGGGGCATCCGCGACGGCGCGTGCGAACGGTGGGTTGCCACCCCCGACGACTTCAGGGCCTGACGGGCCAGCGGAGGCACTGCAATGCAGCAACTGTACAATTTCGCCGTGGGGCCCCTGGCCTGGGTTGCCTGGGCCGTGTTTCTGGGCGGGTCGGCCTGGCGCCTGGCCTCCATGTGGGCGCTGGCCCGCAAGAAGGACATGAATGCCGTTGCCTACATGGATGTGCGCTTCGCCGCGCGCTCCATGGCGCACTGGGCGACCCCCTTCGCCACCCTGGGCTGGCGGGCCAACCCGGCCGTCACCGTGGCCACCTTCGCCTTTCACACCGCGCTTGGCCTGCTGCTGCTCTTTGCGCCGGGGCACGCGGTACTGTGGGATTACGCCTTCGGCGTCAATGTCTGGTCGTTACCCGAAGGTATCGCCGACACCCTGACCGTGCTGGTCATCCTGCTGTGCGGGTTCTTCGCGTGGCGCAGGCTTCAGTTGCCCACGGTCCGCTTCGTCACCCGGCCCATGGACTGGCTGGTGCTGGCGCTGGTGGCCGTGCCGTGCATCACCGCCTTCCTGGCCAAGCAGCAGATCGGCGACAACCTGCTGCTGTCCACCCTGCACGTGCTGTCGGGCGAGGCCACGCTGATGGCCCTGCCCTTCACCCGGCTGTCGCACGCCATCTTCTCGCCCTTCACCAGGGCCTACATGGGCTCGGAGTTCGGCGGGGTGCGCCACTGCCCCGACTGGTAGGCAGGGCCGCAAGACTGGCAGGACAGGCAAAACAGGCAAGACAGGGCAGGCGGAAGGACCGACCGGATTCATCGGAGGGGCGCACCGCGCCATCCCACGGGAGACAACCACATGAGCGCAACGGAATTCTCGGGCATCGCGGAACGCCGCATAGAAGACGCCAACCTCGTGCGGGGCGTGGCCGCCCTGACGCGCGAACGCATCGAACGCGTGGTCAAGGCGGTGACCAGGGGCGAGGCCGGGGCGCGCCTGGCCGTCTACCATGAAACCTGCATGCGCTGCGGCATGTGCGCCGACGCCTGCCACTACTGCATCTCGCACGACGGCGACCCCACCTATTCGCCCGTGGGCAAGATGGAACAGACCATGTGGAAGCTGCTGCGCACCGGCGGCAAGGTGGACCCGGACGACATCTACGGCATGGCCCAGATCGCCTACACGGAATGCAACCTGTGCCGCCGCTGCGTGCACTACTGTCCCGTGGGCATCGACACCGGCTACGTCATGAGCCTGGTGCGGCGCATCTGCCATCGCCTGGGCGTGGTGCCGCTGTACATCCAGGATACCGCGCACAGCCACTCCGGCACCATGAACCAGATGTGGGTCAAGGAAGACGAGTGGATGGACAGCCTGGTGTGGCAGGAAGACGAGGCGCGCAGCGAAATTCCCGCGTTGCGCATCCCCTTCGACAAGGAAGGGGCGGACTTCATGTACTCGGTCATCGCGCCGGAACCCAAGTTCCGCACCCAGCTCATCTACCAGGCGGCGGTGATCTTCGACCAGGCCGGGGTGGACTGGACCATGCCCTCGTCCCCCGGCTGGGACAACAGCGACATGTGCATGTTCACGGGCGACTACGAAATGATGGGGCGACTGAAGCGCTGCCACTTCGAACTGGCCCAGAAGCTGAAGGTCAAGCGCATCGTCATGGGGGAATGCGGGCACGCCTTCCGGTCCGTGTATGACGTGGGCAACCGCTGGCTGGGCTGGAAGAACCACCCCGTGCCCATCGTGCATTCCGTGGAATTTTTCTGGGAACTGCTGACCGAGGGCAAGATAAAGCTGGCCAAGAAGTTCGACGAGCCGGTGACCATCCACGACCCGTGCAACATCATCCGGGGGCGCGGCCTGATGGACAAGCTGCGCGAGGTCACCCACGCCCTGTGTTCCAACGTGGTGGAAATGTCCCCCACGCGAGAACACAACCTGTGCTGCTGCGCGGGCGGCGGGGTGATCAACTGCGGCCCGCCCTTCAAGGGCGTGCGCCTGGCGGGCAACAAGGCCAAGGCCGACCAGCTTGCCGCCACGGGCGTGCACACGGTGGTTGCCCCCTGCCACAACTGCCACGGCGGGCTCGAAGACATCATCAACCACTACAAGCTCGGCATGCACACCAAGTTCCTGGGCGACCTGATCTACGACTGCATGGAAAAGCCCGGCGCCGCGTAGGCACGGCAAGGAGCACCCGATGAAGGCACCACGTTCCCTGCCGCAGGCAAACCGCATGGCAAGCCAACTGGCGATCGTGACCGCGATCCTGGCCGCCGCGCTGCTGTTCCTGCTGTTGCCGCCCGTGGCCATGGCCCCGGCGCAGGAAGACATGAAGCACCTGGCCCCGGAAGCCCTGGCCCCGCAGTCGCGCCCCGCCGCCCGGTTCGTGCACGACACGCACAACGAAAAGGCCAGGATCGACGAATGCGGCACCTGCCACCACGGCACCACCGAGGACGGACGGCGCGACGCCACGGCCGCCACGTCCGAGGGCACCCCCTGCGCCGACTGTCATTCCGCGCATGGCGGCAAAAGCGGCAAGGGCACCCCGCTGGAACGCGCCTACCACCGCCAGTGCATGGGCTGCCACAAGGAACAGGGCAAGGGCCCCACCACCTGCGGCGGCTGCCACACCAAGGTCTGAGACGCAACGGCAACACGGCAACAACGGTAACCGGCCCCCTGCGGCATCCTGCGTCACACCGGACGGAGAACACCCCGGAGAATACATGGACACCGTGCACCTTGCCCCCGACGGAACGCTTCGCGCCCCCGACGGAAGCACCCACGCCGATCCGCTGCCCTGCCTGCGGCTGGCGGCGGTGCTGGACGCGGGCTGCACGCTGCGCACGTTCTTCGCCCTGCTGACCCGGCACGCCGAACTGCAACGCCTTGGCCCGTTCCTGCCCGCCGCCGTGGCCGAGGCGGCCCGCTGCCCGGCCGAAGACTGCCGGGCCGAGGGGCTGACCGGGCTTGCCCTGCGCAAGACGGTGGACCTCATCGGCTACCCCGGCGGCCCGCGCGCGGAAATCTACCTTTCCTTGCGGGCTCTCGCGCCGGGGGCGGGCAGCCCCTGCGGCCGCGACGGCGAAACGGAACACGAAATCAGGTTCATCCCTCTCGACGCCCTTCTGGATCTGCCGCTCTCGCTGGGCGGCCTGCGACACGTGGTTTTCGGGGACAGGACGCGGGTGCTCGACTGCGAGACCACCTTCAGCCTGTTCGAAGTCATCGAGGGCCTCGCATGGGAGCTCGGCTTCCAGGGCGGCGCCAGACACTGCAGCCTACGGAGGTAAACGCCATGTTCGGTAAGATCCTCTTTGCAACGTCGGCCTCGCCGGCATGCGACAACGCGGCCAAGGTGGCCTTCGAACTGGCCCGGCGCAACGAGGCGCGCCTGTACGTCTTCCACGTGCTGGGGGTGCCCACGCGCGGCTTCGGCCAGTACGTGCGCGACCTGAAGTCGGGCGAGGAAGAAGTGGCCGACGCGGACTACCGCGAATGGGTCACCGAGGAACTGAAGCACGTCTACGAGACCCAGTTCAAGGAATTCGGCCCGCCCAACGCCGCGCTGCAACTGGCCGTGGGCGTGCCGCACACCGAAATCCTGCGCTTTGCCCGGCAGGAAGGGGTGGACCTGATCGTCATGGGCGCGCACGGGCGCGACGAGGACGCCGCCGCCTCGCGGGTGCGTTCCATCATCGGCAACACCATGCAGAAGGTGGCCAAGTCCGCCCGCTGTCCGGTGCTGATCGTCAACCGGCCCTGCAACACCTGCTGGCACATGTTCTCGAACATCGTCTTCAGCACCGACTTCTCCAAGCCCGCCGACGCGGCCTTCCAGTTTGCCTACAAGACCGCGCGCGAGGTGGGCGCCAAGCTGTACCTGTTCCACGCCAGCGACCTTGGCGGTTCCGGGCTGTACCCCAGCCAGGCCGAGATCGAACGCCAGTTGGAGCGGGCGCGCAAGCAGATGCAGGACAGGTACGTGAGCAAGATGACCGACTACGACAACTACCAGGTGGAAATCTGGGAAGGCACGCCGTATGTGGAAATCCTGAAGTACGCCCGCGACCGCAAGGCGGACCTCATCGTCATGGCCCACCACGCCAGGGATGTTCCCGCCGAGGACGCGGAAATCGGGTCCACCGTGGAGCAGGTGGTGCTGCGCTCCGCCTGTCCGGTGGCCAGTGTCACCCATGAAGAACGGGTAGCCTAGGGGCTGTTTCAAATTGTCCTTTCGCCCGTTGGCTGACCGACCCGAAGGGCGCGTAGCGTGCCCGTTAAACGAGCCTGCGAGTTTTACGGGCATCGAGAGCGCAGAGTGGTCAAACTTCGCCCGCCAAGGCTTTGCTGTCCTTATCCGTAAGACTCGCGCTATGCGCTCGCCTAACGGCTAGGGCTCGGTCGAATACGAGAAGAGTACGCGTTGCGGTCCTCAGCCGTAATGCTCGAAGACTCGCATAACGGCTGAGGCACTCCCTCATGGCGGGCTTGTTTTCCTTGCCAACGAACGAAAAACCTAATTTGAAAACAGCCCTTCTAAAAAACAACCGAGCGGGTAGGCCCATGGCGCTGGTGCTGGTGGTGGACGACGACCTGTCGTTCCGGTTCTTCCTGAAGGCCCTGTTCGAAACCGACGGGCACGAGGCAGTGGCAGCCCGCAACGGCGCGGAGGGTCTGGAAACTGCCCGCAAGCGCCGCCCCGACCTGGTGGTGCTGGACGTGATGATGCCGGGCGGCGGGGGCCTGCCCATGTACCGCGCCATGCAGGCCGACCCCGCCCTGCGTTCCGTGCCGGTGATCATGCTGTCCGGCGTGGGCGGGGCCACCTTTGCCCACGGGCTGTCCATGTGCCAGGCTGCGGACGGGGGTGGAAGGGACGCGGAGGTGAACGAGCCGTTCGCCTACGTGGAAAAGCCCCCCCGGCCCGACAGGCTGCTGGAACTGGCCCACCGGGCGCTGAACGCAGCCGGAAACGGAACGCCGGAAATGGCAGGACGGCCCGAACGGGCAGGACGGGCA
This sequence comes from Nitratidesulfovibrio termitidis HI1, assembly GCF_000504305.1. NCBI lineage: Bacteria > Pseudomonadati > Thermodesulfobacteriota > Desulfovibrionia > Desulfovibrionales > Desulfovibrionaceae > Nitratidesulfovibrio > Nitratidesulfovibrio termitidis. Next base: position 3,427,476 of record NZ_KI632512.1, on the reverse strand, counting down.
GGACGGGCAGGACGGGCAGAACAGGCAGCATGGACGAAACAGGACGGAACCGGGGCGACCCCGGACGGAATACCCCGGAAGACAGGGCAGGCAACGGCGTCACCGCGCGCCGCCACGCACGACGCCAAGGAGAATGAGCGCATGCCGTACAAGATACTGGTCGTGGACGACGACCCCTACATCGTGAAGTACATGGTGGATATCCTTTCCGACAACGGGTACGCCACCTGCTCTGCCTCGGACGGCAGCGAGGCGCTGGAGGTGCTGCAGCGCGAGCGGCCCGACCTCGTGACGCTGGACCTGGAAATGCCCAACGAGTGGGGCCCGCGCTTCTACCGCAAGATGACCAAGGAAGACGCCTTTCGCGACACACCGGTCATCGTCATCAGCGGGCTGTCGGGCATCCACCTGGCCATTCGCAACGCCGTGGCGTCGCTGAAAAAGCCCTTCGACCCCAACCGCCTGCTGGAAATCATCCGCGAAACGCTGGAAAAACGCGGGGAACTGGCGGCGGAAGCGCCAGTGACTCACCAGTAGCGCGGCAGTTACCACTGGCACGACAGGGATCAGCCGGCGGCTGGTCGCCGACGGCAGGCATTGCGGCCCGCGTCGGCGGCGCATGCCGTCCGCTCGGGCACGCATACCGTTCGCCGGACCACGCACGCGCTTGTTGCTGACATGTCGTGCCACATGCCACGCGCCACGTACCGCCGGGGCGGGCAATGCCCTCCCCGGCGGCCCGTCCTTGTTCTTTTTTGCACAGCATGAAACAATCCGCCACGGGTGGCGCCCGCCCCGCGCATGCCCGCCGCTCGCCGGGAGAGCGACAACGCCCGGGGCACGACAATACCGGGACCTCCCCCTCCCTTTCCCGATGACCGCGTCCGGGCACGCACGCACGACACAGGGACCGTGCCCCCGACCGTGAACCGGATTCAGAGGAGCCGCGCATGGGCGCATCGATCCTGCTGGTGGACGACGAGGAAGGCATCCGCACCGTGCTCGGCATCTCGCTTGCCGACGCGGGGTACGACGTGACCACCGCCGCCAGCGGCGAAGAGGCCCTGGCCCGGTTCGCCGAGCGCAGGCCCGACATCGTGCTCACCGACATCAAGATGCCCGGCCTGTCCGGGCTGGACCTGCTGGAACGCCTGAAGGCCGCCGACCCGGAGGTGGAGGTCATCATGCTGACCGGCCACGGCGACATGGATCTGGCCATCCAGAGCCTGAAGCGCGACGCCACCGACTTTCTCACCAAACCCGTCAACGACGACATGCTGGAAGTGGCCCTGCGCCGCGCCGAGGAACGCATCTCCATGCGCCAGCGCCTGCGCGGGTACACCGAAAACCTGGAGCAGATGGTGCGCGACCAGTCGGCCCGACTGGTGGAGGCGGAACGCCAACTGGCCGCGTTGCAGGTCATGGACGGCATTGCCAGCGGCATCCGTTCACTGTGCAGCGCCCTGGACGACGGCGGACTGTTCAACGAACTGCCCTGCTTCGTGGCCGTGCACAACGCCGACCTCGAAATCGTTTCCACCAACCAGTTGTACAAGGAACGCCTGGGCCACCGCATCGGCAGCCGCAGTTGGGAGGCCTACGCCGGGCGCGGCCCCGGCGACCGGCTGTGCCCGGTGATGCGCGTGCTGGAAACGGGCGAGGGGTTCCGCTCCAACGAGGTACTGCTGGGCAGGAACGGGCAGGAGATACCGGTCATCGTGAACACCGCGCCCATCTACGGCAACGACGGCGAGGTGGAACTGGTGCTGGAGCTTTCGGTGGACATTTCCGAGGTGCGCCGCCTGCGCGAAGACCTGCGCCTGACCCGCGAACGGTTCCGCCAGCTGTTCGACGAATCGCCCTGCTACGTGGCCGTGATGGACCGCGACTTCAGCGTGGTGGAAGCCAACCGCAGATACCGCGAGGATTTCGGCGACCCCACCGGCCGCCGCTGCCACGACGCCTTTGCCCACCGTCTGGCCCCCTGTTCCGGCTGCCCTGCCGGGCGCACCTTTGACGACGGGCGGCCCCATCAGGCGGAAACCGTGGTCACCGCGCGCGACGGGCGGCAGGTCAACGTGCTGGTGTGGACGGCCCCCCTGCGCGACGCCGAGGGCGCCATCACCGAGGTCATGGAGATGTCCACGGACATCACCGAACTGCGCCGTCTGCAGGACCGGCTGTCGCAACTGGGGCTGCTGCTGGGGTCCACGGCGCACGGCATCAAGGGGCTGCTCACCGCGCTGGACGGCGGGGTGTACCGCCTTGGCAGCGGCATCGCGCGCGGCGACGCGGCGCGGGTGCAGGACAGCCATCAGGACATCCGCCACCTGGTGGACCGGTTGCGCAAGATGGTGCTGGACCTTCTGTACTACGCCAAGAACCGCGAACTGAACTGGGAAGTGGTGGTCACCCGCGCCTTTGCCGAAGAAACGGCAGCGCTGGTGGAGGCCAAGGCCACGGAACGCGGGGTGCGCTTTGTGCGCGATTTCGTGGCGACCGGGCCGGGAACCGGATCAGGAACCGGGCCGGGAACGGAAGCGACGACGGGAGCGGAGGCTGGCGCAACCGGCGACACGACCGACCTCGGCACCTTCGAGGGGGACACCGGGGCGCTGTCGTCGGCGCTGGTGAACCTGCTGGAAAACGCCGTGGAAGCCTGTGCGGCGGACACCCGCAAGCAGGACCACGCCGTCACCTTCCGGGTGCGCGGCACGCCGGACGAGGTGACCTTCACCATCATCGACAACGGCACCGGCATGGACCGCGAAACCCGCGAGAAGCTGTTCACCCTGTTCTTCTCGTCCAAGGGCACCGCGGGGACGGGCATCGGCCTGTTCGTGGCCAGCCAGGTGGTACGGCAGCACGGCGGGCACATTGCCGTGGCCTCCGAACCCGGCGAGGGCAGCACCTTCACCGTGTCGCTGCCGCGCCGCCTGCCGGACGCGGTAAGGCGGGGGGATGGGGAGGAAGGGGAACGGCATGCCAGCGACGCATGACCGCCAGTGTGGATGAAACGGCGTTGCCACTGAAGGGACTAGGCACCGTCGGCAATCGGCACTTGCGCGGCAGGCGGGCACGGCATATGTAGTCATCAAGACTACACGGAGTTTGCCATGAAGCCCACATCCATCCGGCTTGACGAAGCCACCCTCGCCTCCATCGACGGCATGGCCCAGGCCCTGGGCCGCAGCCGGGCGTGGATCATTCAGGACGCACTGGCCAAGTACCTGGCCCACGAGACATGGTTCCATGAGGAAGTCCGCAAGGGCCAGGCCGACCTCGCCGCCGGGCGCACCGTTGCGCACGGGGACGTCCGCGACCGCCTTGCCGCGCTTGGCGTTGACCCTGACCGGGCCGCCCGGTGATCCGCTGGGCGGAATCCGCTGCTGACGACCTTGTGGAAGCGGTGCGTTTCATCCGGCTGGATTCGCCGGAGGTTGCGTCTTCCGTGGCCGCCCGCATCGTCGCCGCCGTGGAATCGCTGGCCGCGCTGCCCGCGCGGGGCAGGCCGGGTCGCGTTGCGGGCACCCGTGAACTGCGACTCGCCGACCTGCCCTATGTCATCGTGTACGCTGCCGCCGGAACCCACGACATCGACGTCATCCGCGTGCTGCATACCCGCAGGGCGTGGCCGCCAGCCTAGGGCATCCGCCCCGGCCACTCTCCGGTCCTCACCCGCAGCACCGCCCGCACCCCGTGGCCCTGCGATGCACGGTGAAACTCGAGTTCACCGCCCATCTCGCGGGCCAGCTTGCGCGTGGCCATGAGGCCCACGCCGCTGCCGCCCGGCTTGGCGGAAACGAAGGCGGCAAAGTCGTCTGAGGGTGCACTGCCCGCCTGCTCCTGCCCGACCTGTTCAGGAAAACCAGGGCCGTTGTCCTCCACCGCGTATTCGATGCCGGGCACGCTGACAGCCCCAGCCTCCCCGGCTCGTGCGGCATCACCACCCGCTGCGTCGGGCAACGCCACCCGGCGGCTGCGCAGGAGCACCTGCCGGATGACGTTCGTGTCGTCATCGGCAGATTGTTCGCCGTTCTGCCCCCCAACCACCCCGCCATCCGCCTCGAACGCCTCGATGGCGTTCACCGCCAGATCCGTCAGGCAGCGATGCACCGCGTCCGGGTCCAGCATGGCCGGTTCCGGCCCGGCCCCGGCGTCCAGCGCCAACGTCACCCCTGCCGCCGCCGCGCGTGGGGCCAGCAACCGGGCCACGTCGCGCAGGGGGGCGTCCGGGTCGCACGGGCGCGGGGCAAGCGCCGCTGCCCGGCCCATGTCCAGCAAACGCATGGCCAGATCGCGCACCCGCGCCACGTCGTCGCGCACCATGCGCCAGCCCTGTTCCAGGTAGTCGCGCCGGTCCAGTTCCAGCCCTTTTTCCAGCACGAACATGGCCCCTTCCAGCCCGCCCGCCACGTTCTTGATGGCATGGGCCAGCCCCGCCGCCGTCTCGCCCACGGCGGCCAGCCGTTCGGCGTGCAGCAGCTCGCGGGTGCGCTGGGCCACCAGTTGTTCCAGTTCCTCTGTATGACGGCGCAGGGCCTCGCGCAGGGCCATGCGCTGGCGGGCGCGGTCCAGCGCCACTTCCAGCGCCTCCGGGGCCACCGGCTTGGTCAGAAAGTCGCCCGCGCCATGGCGCAGACTGGACACGGCAAGCTCCATGTCGCCGTGCCCGGTCAGCACCAGCACCTCCACGCCGGGAAATTCCGCCTTCACCGCGCGCAACAGGTCGATGCCGTCCATGCCGGGCATGCGCACGTCGGTCAGCACCACGGCGGGCGGGTTCGCGCGGACCACGGCCAGCGCCTCCGCGCCAGACGCCGCCGTGCGCACCGCGCAGCCCATGTCGGTCAGCAGCAGCGCCAGCACGGTGCGGATGCCTTCCTCGTCGTCCACAAGTAAAAGGGGCAAGAGTGGCCGTTGGGATGGGGGCGCGCTCATGCCGCGCCCCCTTCACCGGGTACCGGTTTGGCGGCAGAATCCGCTCCTCCCGCCCCCCCCGCTCCCACGCTATCCACCGCCCCCATCGCCCCCATCGCTCTGGACGTCACCGGAAAATGCAGGGTGAAGCACGCCCCGCCCTCCGCCACGTTGGACGCCTGGATGGACCCGCCGAACTCCTTGACCAGCCCGTAGCTGATGGAAAGCCCCAGCCCCGTGCCCTTGCCCACCTTCTTGGTGGTGAAGAACGGCTCGAAAATGCGCGGCAGCAGCGCCGGGGGTATGCCGCCGCCGGTGTCGCACACCCGTGCCGTCACCCGGCGGTCGTCGGCCACCGTCTCCACGGTGATGCGGCGCGGCGCGCCCGGTTCCTTCTCGCTGCGTTCCTCTATGGCGTCGCGGGCGTTCAGCAGAAGGTTGATGAACACCTGCTCCAGCCGGTTGGGCACGGCCATGACCGGGGGCAGCGGCTCGGCCAGCCGCCATTCGATGTCGATGCCGCGCAGCGACAACTGGCGGCTGAAGAATTCCGTGGCGTTTTGCAGCACCGCGTTCACGTCCACCCGTTCCAGCGCCAGGTCCGCCCGGCGTCCGAAGTCGCGCATGTGCCCGATGATGCGGCTGGCCCGGTCCACATGGCCGTCGATCTCGCGGGCCATGGTGGCCAGGATTTCCGGGTCGATGGGTTCGCCGCGCGTCACCTTGCGCAGCAGGAACCCCCCTGCGGTCTTGATGACCGTCAGCGGCTGGTTCAGTTCGTGGGCAACGCCCGTGGCCATTTCGCCCAGGGTGGCCATCTTGCCCGCCTGGATCACCTTCTGCTCGGCCTCCAGCCGTTCGGTGATGTCGGTGGTGGTCACCAGCAACACCTGCCGGGCCAGGTATTCCGCCGGGGAAAGCATGATGTCCACGTGAAAGGGCCTGCCGTCGCGGGCCACGTTTCGGGCGCGGTTCAGCACGGTGAAGGCCCGCAGTTGCGAGGCGTAGCGCTCGCGCTCGTCCGGGGGAAACAGGTCGAGGAACGAACGGCCCTTCATTTCCTCGTGCGGCCAGCCGTAGACCTTTTCCGCCGTGGAGTTGCAATCCACCACTTCCAGGGTCTGCTGGTCCAGCACGAACACGGCGCTGGGAATGTGGTTGAAGATGGCGTGGTATTTCAGCTCGGAGCGGCGCAGCTTTTCTTCCAGTTCCTTGCGGTCGGTGATGTCCAGGGTCATTTCCATGGCCGCCGTCACCTTCCCCTCCGCATCGAACACGGGCGAGGTGTGCACGATCCAGTGCGCCCGGCTGCCGTCGGTATGGAAACCGCTTTCCTCGCTGCAGTGGGGCAGGCCGGTCTGCATGGTCATTTCCACGGCGCAGTTGGGGCACTTGCCGGTGCGGCCCTTGTAGGCCTGAAAGCAGAAATCGCCGGGCTTCGGCGTGAAGTTCTCGCGGAACATGCGGTTGTAGCGCAAGAGCCGCAGGTTGCGGTCCTGCACGGTGATGGCGCAGGGCACCTGATCGAACAACCGTTGGTACTCGTCGCGCTGGCGGTTCAGTTCCGCCCGCTTCTGGGTGATGTCGCGGTCCATGCGGGTGATGGCCCCGGCCAGTTCGCCGATCTCGTCCTGCTGGCGCACGTCGGAAAGGTCCACCGTCTCGCCGCGCGCCACGGCGCGGGTGCCTTCGATGAGCCGGGCCACGGGCCGCGTCAGGAAGCGCCGCAGGAACAGATGCACCGCCGTGGCCCCCAGCAGGAACACCGCCGCCGCCAGGGTGACCACCCGGGTCTGGAAGGCCAGCACCTCGGTTTCCGCGTCCTCCAGCGAAAGCACCACTTCCAGCGCGCCCAGCACCAGCTTGTCCGCCGGGTGGAAGTGGCAGGGCTCGCCCGAACAGCCGGGCTCGTTCATGATGGGGGTAAGGCTGCCCAGCAGGCGGCGGCCATCCGGGTCGGTGAACACGCGGGTGCGCTCGCGCAGGGCCAGCCACTGGCGCGGTTCCGCCGTGCGGTGGCAGGCGGCGCAGGCCTCGTCGCGGATGTTGGTGCGGCGCTCCACCTCGTCCGGGTCGCCCGAAAACTTGATGACGCCTTCCTTGTTGTAGATGCGGATGGAGACGATGTCTTTCTGGCGGGCCACGTCGCTGATGATCTGGTTGATCTCGTCGCGGGCGTTCAGCATCATGGCGTAGCGCGCGCCCAGGCGGATGGTGGTGCCCAGGCGGTCGCCCCCGGCGGCCAGTTCGTCGTGCAGGTGTTCGCGCTGGTAGCGGATGCTGCCCAGCGACAGCACCAGCACCCCCAGGAACAGGGCCGCGCCGCTGCCCGCCACAACCTTGGCGGCCAGGCTGCCGCCCGGCAGGCCGCGCAGGCGCCGGACCCACCCGGTCATGCCGGATCGCCCGGGTTCTCCGGTCCGGCTGGCCCGTCCATACCCGCCGGACCTTCCGGTTCGCACGGCTCCGATACCCGTCGCGGGCCGGACATTCCGGGCCGCGCGGACAACCCAGATGTGGCAGATGGGGCAGACTGGATGGGCTGGGCGGCACTGGCAGCGTCACACGCCGCCGCCTGCCAGCCGCCGTCCGCCGATTCTGCCATGCCCGCCGGTTCTGCCATGCCCGCCGGTTCCGCAAGCCCTTTCAGGACGCGCAGTTCCCGCTCCGCCTCCCGGCGGTGCTCGGCCACGGTGCCGGGGCACCAGTCGCCGAACTTCACCCCCTGGTCCACGTAGCGCAACAATTCTCCAAAGGTAATGGCGTCCAGCCGGGCGAACATGGCCCGGCTGCACTCCTTCCAGACCATGCGCGTGAGGCAGCCGGGGGCATGGCTGCAGTTTTCTTCGTCGCGACCGCACCCCACCATTTCCGCACCGCCTTCCAGCACGCGCACCACGTCGCCCACGGAAATGTCGTCGGGCGCGCGCCCCAGGCGATGCCCGCCATTGGGCCCGCGCTGGCTTACCAGCAGGCCTGCCTCTTTCAGCGATCGGCTGATCTTTTCCAGATACTTCTGCGATACATCCAGCCGGCGCGCCACGTCGCGCATCAGCACCGGCCCCAGGCGGCTGTGCTGGGCGATATCCAGCATCATCCGCGTGCCGTAGCGGCTGTTGGTCAGCAATCGCATGCCCTGCCCCCTCGGTTGGCGATCTCCTCGCGGCCCTTCACGAAGCCCCACACGCCCGTGCCATGCCGCGTCCGCGCACGTCGCATCCACTCCACCCACATGCATGCGGGAAATGGTGCATGCGTCATGCGCACCACTGCACCATAGCATACCGCAATGGTATATTCAACAACGTCGCACAGCTAACGCATTCACTCCCCATCAGGACAATCCGGATTGAACGGATTGCCACGCTGAAAATCCACATTGCATACGCCGGTACGGATACAGCAAGGCACACCGCATCACGGGCGCCATGCTGCATGAAAATGAAACGGCGTCCTGCCTGTACGGGCGGGACGCCATTGTCTTCCAAAGAGATCGGGGAATGTGGACGCAGCGGAAAGAGAGGATGATGGCTGCCGAAGGACAGCGTCAGGCCCCCGGCCTGTCCGCGTGGGCAGAGCCGTCATGCGGCAGGTCGTGGTCCGTCAGGTCGGGCAGCCCCTTGGCCAGATCGTCCAGGGTAATCGAGTCCAGCGCGGATTCCACGGCATCGGCGGCGCGGGTCCAGCCAAGGCAGGTCAGCCTGTCGCCGGGGGTGGCGGGCAGTTCGCAATGCTCCGCGATGCGGATGCCCCCCTCCATGAGCCGCACCACCGTGCCCAGGGATATCCTGGCGGGCGGCAGGGCAAGCCGGTGGCCGCCCATGGCCCCCCGCGCGCTGACCGTAAGCCCGGCGCGGCGCAAATCCTTGAGTATCTGCTCCAGAAACTGGACGCTGATGTCCGTATGGCGCGACAGCACGGTGGTGGTCAGCGGCCCCTCGGTACCGTGCACCGCAAGGGCAACCAGCACCCGTGCCGCATAGCGCGTTCTGGCGGTGAGCTTCATGCTGTTTCAGGGTCTCCCGTTGCGGCGGCGCGCGATGTTGCACCCCGTCCGCTGCGGTACACCTACACCATGCCCGCTCGCCCTTCAACACCATTAGTCAAAATCGGCACACTCCGACATTGCGACGTGCCCACTGAAGCGCCGCTGTATTGGATCATTCTCATCCTGGATGTTTTCAATCCGAAACAATGTTCCGCAAGAGAAACTGCATGAAACAATTCTTCGCGCACCACGTGCAGCCGCACAGCCCGATTCGCCCGATCCACATGAACAGGCCTTTCACCCGGCGTGCTCACCCGTGCGCAGGGTGGAACTTACCCCCTCCCGCGCGGCCCACAGATCCCCCGCTATTTCCAGAAAGGCGTCCAGCGGCCGGGGATCGAAGTGGCTGCCCCGCCCTTCACGCATGATGCCGAGGGCCTTGTCGAATTCGAAGGCGGGTTTGTAGGGCCGCTTGCTGGTCAGCGCGTCGAACACGTCGGCCACGGCCACGATGCGTCCTTCAAGCGGAATGGCTTCGCCCGAAAGGCCGCGCGGATAACCGCCGCCGTCCCAGCGTTCGTGGTGGGTGCCCGCGATGGAGGCGGCAATGCGCACCACCCGCGACGACGAGGCCGACAGTATCTTCTCGCCGATGACGGCGTGCTGCTGCATCACCGTGAACTCCTCCGGCGTGAGCCTGCCCGGCTTCAGCAGGATGGCGTCGGGCGTGCCGATCTTGCCCACGTCGTGCATGGGCGCGGCCACGCGCAGGTCGCGCAGCCCGTCGGCGTGCATGCCCAGCGCGGCGGCTATGCCTTCGCTGTAGAAGGCCATGCGCAGGATGTGATCGCCGGTGTCGTCGTCCTTGTAGGCGGCGGCCAGGGTGAGCCGGTTCAGGGTATCGAGGTACGAGCGCTCCAGTTCCGCGCGCGAGGCGCGCAGGTCGAGCACGGTACGCCCCAGGTCGTCGGCGAAGGCGCGCAACTGCCCGTGGGCCAGGCGCAGTTGCTCGCGCGTTTCCTCCATGGCCAGGCAGGCCTCTTCCGCCGCCTCGTCAGGAGGTTTCCGTTCGGGATACCGTGAATCATCGTGCGTGGTGTCTTGCGCCATGCCGTCCTCCCGTGCTGTGCGTCCTCTGCCCGTGGCCGGGCCGTGGTGGTCTCGCCCGTCTTCCCTGTGGCCGCGCCGGGCTTCGAGCGTGCGCTCGCGCGGGACCCGGCGCGGCCCGGGGTGGGGGGGGTGGTCAACTCCGGGGCGGGTGGGCCGCACGGCGAACCCCCCGTCCGCCGTCCTGCCCCGGAGTGGGCGAACGGCCCGCACGCATGGGGGGGCACCCATGCATGCGGCCGCGCCCCAAACGTCATCCGGTCGTCGCTTCCCGTGCGGGCGCACCATGCGCCCCCACACAGGCAGGCAGGCGTACCGACACCGTGGTGCCCCGGCCCACCTCGCTGGACAGGGTGACCTCTCCCCCGTGCAGGCGGGCGATGGCCCGGGCCAGGGTAAGCCCGATGCCCAGCCCTTCGCGGTTGCGCGTCATGTACCCCTGTGCCTGATAAAAACTTTCGAACACCCGCTCGCGCTCCTGCGCGCCGATGCCCATGCCCGTGTCCGCCACTTCCACCACCACTTCGCGGGCCGCGCACCCCGGCCCGTCCGCACCACCCGGCCTTCCTTGGGCCTCTGCCCCATTCGGCCCGCCGGGTCCGTCCATGTCACGCGAAGGGCGACAGCGCAGGGTCACCATGCCGCCCTGCCGGTTGAAGCGAATGGCATTGTGCACCACGTGCAGGAACAGTTCACGCAGCAGCCCCGCGTTGCCGCGCACCGTCACCGACACCCCGCACATGGGCATCGGCCCCAGCACCACGCCATGCGCGGCGGCAAAGGTGGAAAGTTCCTCCAGCACCCCGGCCAGCACCCGGCATACTTCCACGGGCGCGTCCGCAGCCTCCACGCGGCCTCCCTGCACCTCGGCAAAGCGCACCACCTCGCGCACCATGGCGTGCATGCGCCGCGCGGCCTGCAACAGGTGGCCCAGCAGTTCCTCGGCGTCGGAATCGCCCCGGCGGCGCGCCTCGTCCAGCAGCACGTCCCCCAGCCCCAGGATACCGTTGAGCGGGGTGCGCATCTCGTGCGAGATGATGGCCAGGAAATCCTGTTTCAGATGCTGCACCCGGCGCTGCATGCTGATGTCGTGCAGCACCAGCACCCGGCCACCGTCGCGCATGGGCGAGGTGGCCACCCGCACCACCCGCCGGGCCACGCCTTCGGGCGAGGGCAGATCCAGTTCCACCACCCGCGCCCCGTACATGTCCTGCTCAGGCATGTACGGCCCGGACTCCCCGCCCGCCCCCGCGCCGCCGGAGGCGTCGGCTCCGTGCCCGCTCCCGGGCAACACCGCCGCCGCGCCCGCCTCGCCCAGCAATTCCACCAGCGGTCGCCCCTCCAGTTCTGCCGGAGGACGATCCAGCATGGCGCAGGCCGCCGTGTTCACGGCAACCGCCATGCCCGCCGCGTCCACCGTAAGCATGCCGTCGGCCATGGAATCGATGATCGCGCGCAGCCGTTCGTTGACAGCCTGCAATTCCGCGCGCTGGGCCCGCTCCACGGTGTACAGCGCCGCCAGGTCTTCGGCGTAGCGCACCGTCTGCATGGACACCTCGCCGCACTCGGCCAGCCCCGCGAAATCGGACGGGCGAAAGGGGGGACCATCCGGCGCCCGCGCCGCATCCTGTCCCGTGAGGCCGTCGTCCTTGGGGATGCCGGGCCTGGCGCCAGGCCCGGCGTCAGCGTGCACGGCGGGGTGCACGGCGGGGCGCACGTCAGGACGCACGGCGGGGCGCACGCCCCTGGGTTCCCTGGAGCCTGGGGAGGCCGGGGAGACCGGGCAATCCTGAGATTCCGGATGTTCCGGATGTTCAGGGAGTGTCCCTTCGCGCGCACCGTTCATCCCAGAAACTCCTCGATCTTGCGGATCAGTGCCAGCGGGCTGAACGGCTTGGGAAAGTAGTCGTCGGCACCGGCGCGCAGCCCCTCTTCACGGTCCTGGGTCTGGCCCTTGGCGGTCAGCATGATGATCCGGCACCCCGCCGTGACCGGGTCGGCCCGGATGCGCCGGGTGGCTTCCAACCCGTCGATCTCGCCGGGCATCATCACATCCATCAGGATCAGGTCCGGGCGATGCAGGCGGGCCATCTCCACCGCCTGCAAACCATTCTCGGCCTGCAATATCTGATAGTTGCCTATTCGCAACGTGGCCTGCACCAGTTCACGCACCTCGTACTGGTCCTCGGCGATGAGTATCCGTTTCATGGCACATCCCCCTTGCATGCGGCAGATTCGGGGTGTCGGCCCGGAAAAGCACAGGCGGTTCCGGGCCAGCGGGCATCAGTACCGTTCGAAGTCGGCGTCGGACGTGGCCGCCTCGTCAAGGTCCAGGGTCACGCCGGGCTGTCCCGCCCTGGCGGGACGTTCGCCATGCAGTCCATCCTCGGTGATGGCGACGTGCGGGTGGTCCCGCTGCGGGCGGCGTATCTCCGGGCCGCCCTTGCGGCCCGGCAGGCCAGACGGCCCCGGCTGACCAGACATGCCGGACGGCCCTGTCCTGGCCACGGACAGGGGCGGCGCACCGCCGCCCCCAGGCAGCCGGAAGAAGGCCACGGTCTGGGCCAGCTGCGTGGCCTGCCCGGCCAGTTCCTCCGACGTGGCGGCCATCATTTCCGAGGCCGAGGCGTTCTGCTGGATCACCGAATCGAGCTGCTGCACGGCCTTGTTGATCTGCTCCGCGCCCACGCTCTGTTCCTTGCTGCCCGCCGCGATCTCCTGCACCAGCTCCGCCGTCTTCTGGATGCTGGGCACCAGCGTGCCCAGCATGCTGCCCGCGCGCTCGGCCAGGGCCACGCTGGACGACGACAGCTCGCCGATCTCCGCCGCCGCCGTGCCGCTGCGCTCGGCCAGTTTGCGCACCTCGGAGGCCACCACGGCAAAGCCCTTGCCGTGCTCGCCCGCCCGGGCCGCCTCAATGGCTGCGTTGAGGGCCAACAGGTTGGTCTGCCGGGCGATTTCCTGCACGATGGATATCTTTTCCGCGATGGTCTTCATGGCCCGCACGGTCTGCGCCACGGCCTGGCCGCCCTCGCGGGCGTCCTCTGCCGAGCGCAGGGCGATGCGGTCGGTCTCGGCCGCGTTCTCGGCATTCTGCTGGATGTTCGAAGTCATCTGTTCCACCGAGGCGGACACCTCTTCCACCGCGCTGGCCTGCTCCGTGGCGCCCTGGGCCATGTTCACCGCCGTCTCGGACAGTTCACGGCTGCCCGCCGTGACGCCGTGGGTGGTTTCCATCACCTCGCCGATGACCCGGCGCAGGTTGCCGGTCATGGTGCGAATGGCCTCGGCCACGCTGCCCACCTCGTCCCGGCTGGCTATCTCGACATCCGCCGTCAGGTCGCCGGAGGCCACCTGCCCGGCCACGTCGCGGATGCGCTGCAACGGTCGTGCGATGGACCGGCTGGCCAGCAGCCAGGCGCAGGCCACCACCACCATCACGATGCCCAGCGCCCAGCCCGCCACGGTCAGGGCGGCCAGGCGCACCTGGGCGTTCACCGCGTCCAGCGACGAAATGATCTCGAACGCGCCGTGCACCTCGCCCTCGCGCCAGCCTTCCTTGATGCCGCCCACCACGTCGCGCTCGCCCTTGGGGTCTCCGTGGCAGAACAGGCATTCGCGCGTCAGCTTGATGGCCCGGAAATACCGGATGTGGTCCGGCTCGCGCAGGACCAGTTCCTGCTGGCCGGAGGACGCAAGCTGGTCCAGCACCTTCCGCTCCACGTCCGTGGGTTCGTTGGCCTGATTGCGGGGGTGCATCTTGGGCACGCGGAATTCGTAGCCCAGCTTTTCGGCGTTGACCCTGGCCATCTTGATGGCGGTGATCACCGGCACCGCACCCACCACCTTGTCGGGCGGCAGTTCCGCGAACGGGCGTATCAGTCCGCTCTCCAGCTTGCGCGACATCTCGTCGCGCGCGGCCTCGGCCATCAGCACCACGGCCCGGCTCTGTTGCAGGATGGCCTCGTGCGCGCCCTCGCGAATGTCGCCGATGCGCTGCACGGCCATGACGCCCGCGATGCACACGGGCCCCAGGATGGCGATGGCCATGATCTTGGCCTTGATGCCGAATGCTCCACGCCGCTCACGTTCGCCGGTCATGGCGTCTCCTTCGGGGCATGCGGCCCCAGTCCCCAAGTATCCTGGACTCCCGTGGCTCATGCCCGCTCATATTCCGTTCGACCCGTTCGCCCCGTTACCCCCGGTCGGCAAGGTAAAGCGCACGGTGGTGCCCACGTCCTTGGCGCTTTCCACCGCCACCTCGCCGCCATGCGCCTCTATGAGATACTTCACGATGCTCATGCCCAGGCCCGTGCCGGGTATGCCGGTATTCGAGGCATCTCCCCGATAGAACTTCTCGAACACCCGTGAAAGCTGTTCCGGGCTCATGCCCATGCCGTTGTCGCGCACGCTGACCTCGTGCGCGCCCTGGCCGGGGCGCAGCCGCACCTCCACCACGCCGCCGCCGGGGGAATACTTGACGGCGTTGCTCAGCACGTTGTCGAGCACCTGGGCCACCTTGTCCGCATCCACCACGGCGGGGACCGGGGTTTCGGGCAGCAGCAGCCGGAACGAATGGCGGCGCGTGCCCACGATGTGCGCGGCCACCTTGCGGCGGATCAGGGCCACCAGGTCGCAGGGCCTGCGCTTGAGGCTGAAGCCCTGGCCCATCTCGATGCGTGAAATGTCCAGCAGGTCCGCCACGATGCCGGTAACCAGCGTGGCCTGCTCGTTGATGTAGCCAAGGTACTGGCGCTGCTCCACGGGGGGTATGTCGTCGCCGGTGACCAGCAGTTCCGAAAACCCCAGGATGGTGGTGAGCGGGGTGCGCAACTCATGCGCGGCGGTGGTCAGGAACTCGTTTTTCATGCGGTCCAGTTCGCGTTCGCTGGTCACGTCGTGCAGCACGGTGACCACGCCGGTCCGCCCGCCACCCGCGTCGCGCACCTCCGAGGTGCTGGCCGTGTAGTGATGCACGCCGCCCGTTTCCGTGGGGCGCGAAAAGCCGAACTGGCAGGGCGCGCCGCCCATGGTGTCGTCCAGACAGTGCACCAGCCGTTTGCGCAGGGGATCGTCCTCGATGAGGTCGACCACCGCCTCGCCCTCCACGTCTCCGGGCGCGGCAAGGCCCAGGATGTCCTCCGCCGCCGGGTTGGTCAGCACCACCCGGTGGCCCGGATCGGTGACCAGCAGGCCTTCGGACACGGAGCGCAGGATGAGGTCGATCTTCTCCCGATGGGATTCCGCAGTGCGCAACGCCTGCTCCAGGTCACGGGTGCGTTCCAGCACCATGTTCTCGAGCCGGGCGCGATACCCCTGCAACTCCGCCTCGGCGGCACGGCGCTCGCTGATGTCCTCCAGCATGCCCACTGCGTATTGCAGGTCGCCCTTGCGCCCCCGGATGGCCGCCACGGCCAGCCGCACGGGAAAGACCGTGCCGTCGCGCCGCAGGTGCTGCGTTTCCAGAAAGAAGCCGTTGCGCTCGCCCCGGTGCAGTTCCGCGAACAGGGCGCGCACGTCGCCCGCCTCGTGCCCGTGCACCAGCTCCGAAAAGTGCCCCAGGGGCAGTTCCGCCGCGGCAAAGCCGTGCAGCACGTTGAACAGCCGGTTGGTCTTGACCAGGCTGCCGTCCTGGTCCGAGATGAACACCCCCAGGGGGGCATGCTCGAACACGGCGCGAAAGCGCGCCTCGCTCTGCTGCAACGCCTCTTCCTGCTTGCGGCGACGGCTGACGTCGCGCCCGATGCCGAAGACCAGCACCTTGTCGCCGTAGCGCACGGGCACGGAAACCGATTCTATCCAGTTCTCGCGCCCGTCGGGCCGCAGCCACGAATACACGGCGCTCTGCGGACCGCGCAGTCCGCCGTCGTCGCGGAAGGGATCGGGGGCCTTGCGCCCACCCAGAAACACCTGCAACGAACGCACGTCGTCCATCTCGCGCAGATCGTCGCGGGTGCGCCCGGCCATGCGCTCGTAGCCCCGGTTGCAGTCCACCAGCCGGGGGGCGCTGCCGTCGTCGCGGTGTTCGTAGACGGAAATTCCGTCCAGTGAATGCTCGAAGATGGTGCGGTAGCGCAGTTCCGCCTCGCGCAGGGCGCGTTCCGCCTGGCGCTGGGCCGTGATGTCGCGCAGGGCCACCAGGGTGGCCGGGCCGTCGTCCCAGGTTACCGGAGCGGTGCGCACCTCAACCAGGCACGGGTTGTCCCCGTCGCCGCACAGGTCCAGTTCGTCGTCGCGCACCGGCACGGGCGAAGGCTGCCCCAGCAGGTCGGGCAGGTCGGGCAACTCTGGCAGTTCGCGCCCCAGCATGGTCAGCGCCGCCGGGTTGGCGAAGCGCACCAGGGCATCGGCGTCCACCACCAGCATGCCGTCCGGGTTGGCGCTGATGATGGTTTCCAGCCGCTGGCGGTGCTGGCGCAGCGCGCCCTCCGCCCGTTTGCGATCGATGGCGTAGCGGATGGTGCGGACGATGAGCCCTTCGGCCACCTCGCCCTTGCGCAGGTAGTCCTGCGCGCCGCGCGCCACGGCCTCTTCGGCGAAGCTGGGGCTGGAGAGCCCGGTCAGCACGATCACCGGCAGTTCCGGCGCATGCGAGACCAGTGAGCCAAGGGTATCCCAACCCTGGCTGTCGGGCAGGCTGAGGTCCAGCAGGGCCACGTCGAATGCGCCGCCGTCCAGCAGGGCAAGGCCCTCGGCCAGCGTTTCCGCCCGCTCGATGGCATGCCGCAAGCCCGACCCGGCAAGCAGCAGGCTGAGCAGCCTGGCGTCGCCGGGGTCGTCCTCGAACAGCAGTATGCGTACCTGCCCCTGGTCCATCATGCCTCCGGTCTGCTCCGGTGTGGTCTGGCGTGGTCCGGCGTGGTCCATCATGCCTCCGGTCTGCTCCGGTCTGCTCCGGTATGGTCCGGTGTTCGCCGGGGTTGGCCCTGCGTGCCAGACGCGCACGCAGAAGGCCTGACACAGCGTCTTTCATTCATGCGGCCATGGCCGGTGCTCCTGGCCCCGCCGCCCGCTCCGTCATGCCGCCCCTTGTTGCAGACCTCCGTCAGTCTCCCTTCACCGGCAACGTCACGATGCCCATCCAGAAATGCTCGATCTGCCCCACCACCTCCAGAAACTGCTCCCAGCCCACGGGCTTGGTGATGTAGCAGTTGGCGTTGAGGTCGTAGGCATGAAGAATGTCTCGTTCCTGCCGCGAGGTGGTCAGCACCACCACGGGGATGGTACGCAGTTCCGGCGCCCTCTTGATCTCTTCCAGCACCTCGCGCCCGTTCTTGCGCGGCAGGTTCAGGTCCAGCAGCACGAGGTCGGGGCGGGGCGCATCGGCGTACTGGCCTTCGCGCCGCAAGAAGGCCATGGCCTCCTCGCCGTCCTCCACCACGAACAGCCGGTTGGACACGCGGTTGCCTTTCAGTGCCTCGCGCGTCAGGCGCACGTCGCCGGGATCGTCCTCCACCAGCAGGATGTCGATGAGTCTTGCCTGATGCATGCCGCTCATGTCTTTCTCCCGTGCAGTCTTGTTCGATTGGCGGATGCCGTGAACGATGGACGCCCCTTACGACGGGGCCCATCCCATCTGCCGGGCCTGCGCGCCCTGCCTGTCCCCGTCCTGCCTGTCCTGCCTGTTGGTCCTGTCAGGCCTGTCGGGGCCGTCGGGTTTGCCGGGGCCATCGGGTTTGTCGGGCATAACGAACCGGAACGTGCTGCCCTTGCCCGGCGCCGATTCCACGCCGATGGTGCCACCGTGCCGCTCCACGATCTTCTTGCACACCGCAAGGCCGATGCCGGTGCCCGGATAGCGGCCCGGCCCGTGCAGCCGCTGGAACACCCGAAAGATGCGCTCGAAATGCTCCGGCTTCATGCCAATGCCATTGTCGCGCACGTGAAATACCCAGGCGCCGCCGGAATGCCCGGCCTCCGTGGCCCGCTCCGCCCCTATGGAAATGCTCGGGGCCGCCTCCGACCGGTATTTCACCGCGTTGCCCAGCAGGTTGCGCAACAGCTGCTCCATCTGCACCCGGTCGGCCCGGATCATGGGCAATGGCCCCCGCTCCACCGTGGCTCCGGCTTCCTCGAACAGCAGGCCAATATCCGAGAGCACGGTGTCCACCACCTGCTCCATGTCCGTGTCCGCGAACTCGCGCCCTTGCGTGCTCACCCGCGAATAGGCCAGCAGGTCCTCGATCATGTCCTTCATGCGACGGGCTGCGTCCACGGCAAAGCCGATGAACTCGTCGGCGTCGCTGTCCAGCTGCCCCACGTAGCGCTTGGCCAGCAGATCGAGAAAGCTTGCGATCTTGCGCAGCGGCTCCTGCAGGTCGTGCGAGGCGATGTAGGCAAACTGCTCCAGTTCCGCATTGGAGCGGCGCAGTTCCTCCGCCTGATGCTTCAGGTGCAGCTCCGCCTCCTTGCGCTGGGTCATGTCGCGGCCGGACAGGTAGACCAGCCCTTCCTCGGGCAGGGCCACCGAAGTCCAGCCAAGCCAGCGGTACACCCCGTCCTTGCAGCCGAAACGGTTCTCCACCAAGGTCGCTGCCACACCGACAAGACCGTTCGCACCGCCTGCCAGCGCGGGACGGCTGGCTTCCACGTCGTCCGGATGCACGAAATCCAGAAACGGGTGACCCACCACTTCGTCCTCTGCAAAACCGAACAGCCGCACCCAGGCCGGGTTCACCCGACGCAGTACGCCCTGCTGGGTAATGATGGCCACCGGATCCAGCGACAGGGCGAAGAAGCGCTCCGCCTCCTGCTCGGCCCGCTGCCTGCTGATGGCCTCGCGCAGCATCGATGCCCGCGCCTCGCGCGTGGCCACGGTGCCCGCCTCCACGTCGCGGCGCAGGCGCACCGTGCGCCACAGCAGCACCACCGAAGCGCCCAGGAACACGGTCAGCAGCACAAAGGCCACACCGGCCAGCAGCAGTTCTCTGTCGCTGTAGCGCGACAACACGTTGCCGCCGAACCAGCGGCGGTACAGTGCGTCATATTCGCCGGAAGCCCGCACCTTGACGAGGGCCTCGTTCAGTACGGCAACAAGGGGGGTGTTGCCCTTGGCTGCGCCGAACGAGAACCGCAACGTGCGCAACGGCTGGCCGGCAGGTTCCAGCGGGGCGTCCGTGGGCAGGCGGCGGATGATATGCTCCACCACGGGTTCCGGCGCCACCAGGGCGTCTGCCCGCCCCCAGGCCACCGCCATCACCGCGTCCAGTGGTGTGGCCACCGGCAGCAGGCGCTGCCCCGGCATGGCCCGCAAGTACTGGTGACTGGAATGATTCTCCACCACGGCCACCAGCAGTCCGGAAAGGTCGGCCACGCCACGCGGGCGCGCGGCGCTGTCGCGTCGCACGTAAATGCGCTCGGACAGTTCCACACCGGGTTCGCTGAACTCCCACTGTGCCTGGCGTTCCGGCGTTTCCGCCACCAGGGCCAGCACATCCAGCTTGCCTTCGAACAGTTCACCCCGCAGGGAAGGGCCGTTGTCGTTGGCGCGGAACACCGCCCTGCGCGCCGCCGCGCGGGCCACGGCCTCTGCCAGATCGCGCGCGAAGCCCGCGGGCACCCCCTCCACCATGTAGCTGAGCGGCGGATAGGTGGGCAGCAGGCCGATGCGCAACTTCGGGGCGTCTGGCGGCAATCCGTCGTTGGCCCGCATGGCCGATTCCGACGGGGAGGCATCGGTCTCCTCAAGGTCCATGGCCGATGGCGCATCGGCATGCCGCCAGTTGTCCTCCGCCGCCCATGCGACTCCCGCAGGGGCATGCGCCGTCCAGGCTGGCCATCCCCCCAGACAACCGATCCCCTGCGGCAGCAGCAACAACAGCAAAGCCAGAGCGGCGGTCAGCGCACGCAACGCCAACCGCGTCGCCCTGCCCGTGCACCGGGCCGGGCCGGGCCACCTGCTTCCTCGCCGCAACGCCAGCGTCGTGTCACTCCCCCAAAACGGCATGACTACCGTCCGGGGTGCGCCCCGTGACCGGGGTCCTCCTCGCCGCCATCCACCGGAGCCAGCCTGTAGCCCAGTTCCTGCGCGATCTGCTCCAGCGGCGTGACGTCGCGGGTGGTGCGCAGTATCTGGAAAAACGTTTCCACGCCCAGCTTTGCCCCAAGGTCGAACGGGTTCAGTTCGCGCATCAGGGTGGGATAGGGCTTGCCGATGGTGCGCGCCACTTCGCGCGCCTGGCTCCTGCTGCTGAGCACCGCCCCCTGCACCATTCGGGTGATCCACTTCTCGGACATGTTCCCTCCTCCGGCCATTGGTGGCCAACATGCCAGGAGAATATCAAGAACCATGCCGGGGCACGGACCGGAGCAAGCGGACACTCCGTCCTCACCCGGATTCCACAACACATTGTTTCCATTAGGGTTGCTCTTTTTTACGGGGAACGCTATCTCTAACCCTGTATCCGGAAGTGAGATTCATGTCTCGTAAAATGAGACGGCATATCATTATGTGAGACAACCCCTATTCCCCGCCGCGCCGCCAGCCCCAGACATGCCAGCCGTGTCCCACGGCAGCCGACGCAGGGCGGACACGGAAAAAGGGCGCCGGGCAGACACCCCGGCCATCCGCGAGGTTTCTCCACCCCATGTCTCGCCAATCTCGCCAATCTCGCCAGTCTCGCCCCCCCGTCGCGGCATTTGCCGTGGCCCCCGATGATCACCCGGAGGGTCACCCGGATGGGCAGGGCAGTCAGCCCAGCCCTGCCAGTTCCACCAGTCCCGCCCGTTCCGCCAGTTCCGCCAGTTCCGCCAGTTCCGCCAGTCCCGCCCGTCCTGAAAGCCCGCCCACCGAACCGCAGGGCGACCCCATTCCGCTCTTCGAGCACAGCGTGGCCCCCATGTTGCTGGTGGATCCGGAAAACGGCAGCATAGTGGACGCCAACCCCGCCGCCTGCCGCTTCTACGGGCACCCGCGAGAACGCATGGCGGGCATGCCCATAGCCGCCATCAACACCCTGGACGAGCACGAACTGGCCGCGCGCATGGCCGAGGCCTTCCACCGGGAACGCACCGCCTTCCGGTTCCGCCATCGTGTCGCGTCAGGCCTGGAGCGTGACGTGGAAGTGCACAGCGGGCCGGTGTGGCTGAATGGCCGGGCCCTGCTGCATTCGGTGGTGCACGACGTGTCGTCCCTGCACGAGTCCATGCAGCGCGTGGAACGGGTGCAGCGGCTCAACGACCTGCGTGCCGCGCTCATCCACAGCGGAGCGCCGGAGGAAAAGCTGCGTCTGCTGGCACGGGAGATCCTGTCCATCTTCGGCGCCGGATCCTGCCGCATCTGGCTGGCCCGGCAGGGCGACCGTTGCGGCCAGTGCCCGCACGCCGCGGCCTCATGCCCCGCCACCCCGCGCAATCCCCCGGTCTGCCTGCACCTGGTGGTGGAAGAACCGCCCTCGCCCTGTTGCCAGCCAAACCCGGCGGGACAGGTCCAGCCCGACCCGCGCATCTTCCGTATTCCCTTCCGGCATGGCCCGGTGGGCCGCGCCGCCTCGGCCAGCACCCGTCGCCCGGTGTTGCACGCCACCCCCGAAGCCGATGCGCCCCTGTCCTGCGACTGCGGCATGTTCACCGCCTACGCCATCCGCGTCGGCCAGGGTATTTCCGGCGGGGTGCTGGGAGTGCACCTGCCTGCCCTGGATCCCATTACCGACATGCAACTTGAAGGGCTTGCCCACACCACCGCGCATCTGTTGCAGGCGGCCCGCACCGCCGAAGCAACGCGGCGGGCCCTGCGCGGCCTGGACAACCGCATCCGCAAGCGCACCGCCCAGTTGCGCCGCGCCAACCAATTGCTGCGGCACGAGGTGGCCGAGCGCCGCCGGGCCGAACTGGCCCTGCGCCGCAGCCGCGACCTGCTGGAACACGGCGAACGCACCGGGCAGTTGGGCAGCTACTGGCGCGACCTGGAAACCGGCCGGGGACAGTGGTCGGACAACCTGTTCCGCATGTTCGGCTTTCCCGTGGCGGCAGAAGCGCCTTCGTTCGCGCGGGTATTCGAGCGCGTCCACCCGGACGACAGGGTGCGGATGGCCGAAGAGTTGCACCACGCCATGGCCCACTGCAAGGACACTCTCATTGAATACCGCTACCTGGGCCCCTCGGGGCAATATCGCCACGCCCGCCAGCAGGTGACCCTCGACACTCCGGCCCGCACGGGGCACAAGGGATCGGTGGTGGTGCACGGCATGGTCCAGGACATCACCGACCAGCGCCAGCGCGACGAACTGCTGCGCCTGCAACGCGACCTGCTGCTGGCGCTCGGCATCACCACCACGGTGGAGGACTGCCTGGGGCTGTGCCTGCGCACGGCCCTGCACGCCGAAAGCGTGGACGCGGGTGCGGCATGGCTGCGCGTGGAGTTGCCCGATGTGTCCCCTGCATCGGATGCGCCGACCTCGCCGGACGTTCCGGACGGCGAAACGCGGCACGAATGGCGGCTGGTCGCGGCGCAGGGGTTCGACCCGGTGTTGCTGGACAGGGTACGCTGCCTGCCGTCGGGCACGCCTGCCTCGCGCCTGATGGAGGCAGGCCGCCCCGTGCCCGAAACTTCGCCGGAACAGGAATTGTGCTGCATGCTTACCGGCGACGTGGAACTGGACGCATTGGCCGCCGCGTCGTCCATCTGCTGCGCCCACCTCCTGCCCGTACTGCATGAGGGCCGGGCCGTGGCCTGCCTGCTGACGGGCACGCGCGGCCCCGGCGCCATGCACAAGGCGGCCCGGCACCACGTGGAGGCCGTGGCCGCCCAGGGCGGCAGCGCCTTTGCCCGAATCATGCAGCAACAGTCGCTGCGCGAGAGCGAGGCAAACCTGCGTGCCCTGCTCAACGCGCCGCGCCTCAGCGCCTTTCTGCTCGATCCTTCGGGCCGGGTGCTGGCCTGCAACGCCACCGGCGCCGGGCGCCTGGGCACCACCCCCGATGCCATGCAGGGGCACAGGCTGGGGAGCTACGTCCCCGAAGACCTGCGCAGCAGGCGGCACAACGTACTGGCCAGCGTGGTGGCCACGGCAACCCCGGCCACCTTCCGGGATGCGCGGGGCATCTACATCTTCGACCATTCCCTGTACCCGGTCACCGACGAGGCGGGCCGGGTGCACCGGGTGGCCTGGCTGGCCGAGGACGTGGCCCACGAGGTGGCCCTGGAACGGCAACTGCGCCAGGCCCAGAAAATGGAAGCCGTGGGCACCCTGGCCGGGGGCATCGCCCACGACTTCAACAACATCCTCGGCGTGATCATGAGCAACATCGAGATGCTGCGTGACACGGGCCTGACCGGCAGGGCCGCCGCGCGGTCCGACCGCATCTTGCGCGCCGCGTTGCGGGCGCGCGACGTGGTGCGCCAGTTGCTGGCCTTTGGCCGCCCGACGGACGAACCCTACGTCACCCTGGACCTGTGCCGCACCGTGGCGGACGCCCTGCACCTGGTCAAACCGTCCATCCCGGCCAGCGTCACCCTGCGCACCCTGCTGCCTGCCGCCCCGTTGCCGGTGCACGGCGATGTCACCCAGATCCACCAGGTGTTGCTGAACCTGTGCACCAATGCCGTGCATGCCATGCCCGACGGGGGCCTGTTGGACGTCTCGCTGGAAACGCTGGATCTTGGCGGCGACGAGGTGCTGCGCGGCTACCCGGAGCTGTCGCCCGGACGGTACGTGTGCCTTTCGGTGGCCGATTCCGGGCTGGGCATGACCGCCCCCCAACTGGAACGGGTGTTCGAGCCGTTCTTCACCACCAAGCCGCAGGGGACGGGATCGGGCCTTGGGCTCAGCATGGTGCACGGCATCATCCGCAAGCACGGCGGCACGGTGCGCGCCCATTCCCAGCCGGGGCAGGGGGCGCGCTTCGACGTGCTGCTGCCCCTTGCCGACATGCCGGATACCGTGGCCGCCCCCGTTGCCGCCGCCCAGGCGCAGGCGCCGGACATGCCGGAGGGGACGTCGCTGCACGTGCTGGTGGTGGACGACGAGCACGACTTCCGTCAGTCCGTATCGGAAATGCTGCATGCCCTCGGTCACCGGTCCACCGGCACCGACAGCGCCGATGACGCCTTGCGCCTGTTGGCGGCGGGCCGCTACGACGTGGCCCTGCTGGACCTGCGCATGCCTGGCCGGTCCGGCCCGGAACTGGCGCGCACCATCCGCAGGCAGGGGTATGTGCTGCCGCTGGTGTTGTGCACCGGCAACGAATGCGACATCACACCGGAAGAACTGGCCGATACGGGGTTGACCCTGATCGGCAAGCCGTTCACGGGCGAAGAATTATCGAAACACTTGCATATTTCGTTGAAAAAGGCGTAAAGCTTCAGGGATGCCTGAAGTTCTCATCATCGACGACGATCCGCTGGTGGCGGAAACCCTGGCCGACCTTGTCGAGGACATGGGCCACATACCGTTGCGCGCCGCTTCGCTGGCCGACGGGTTGGCCCATGCGGATGCGGGATTCGGCGATGTGGTGCTGCTGGACGTGATGATGCCCGACGGTAACGGGCTGGAGGCGTTGCCCCGCTTCGTGACCTCGCCTCCCCGGCCCGAGGTGATCATCATCACCGGCGCGGACGCCGAGCAGTCCGCGGAAATGGCCGTGCGCAACGGCGCGTGGGACTACATCACCAAGGGCACGCCGGTCAGCGCCGTCCGCCTGGCCGTCCTGCGGGCACTGGAATTCCGCAACGAAAAGCTGGCCCGCACCGCCCAGCAGGGGCGGCAGTTCAACCCCGCAGGCCTCGTGGGCACCAGCCCAGCCTTCATGGAATGCCTGGACCTGGTGGCCAAGGCGGCGCACAGCGACGTGCCGGTGCTGATCACCGGAGAAACGGGCACCGGCAAGGAACTGGCCTCGCGGGCCATCCACGAGAACAGCGACCGGGCCGGGCGCCCCTTCGTGGTGGTGGACTGTGCCGCCCTGCCGGAAAACCTGGCCGAAAGCGTGCTGTTCGGCCATGTGCGCGGGGCCTTCACCGGGGCTGACCGCGACGCCGAAGGGCTGATCCGCCAGGCTTCGGGCGGCACGCTGTTTCTGGACGAGATCGGCGAGTTGTCCCCCAACCTGCAAAAGACCTTCCTGCGCGTGTTGCAGGAACGGCGTTTCCGTCCCGTGGGGGGCAGGCAGGAAGTGGAGTGCGACTTCCGGCTGCTGGCCGCCACCAACCGCGATCTGCAGTTGATGGTCCGGCGGGGCGAATTTCGAGAGGACCTGCTGTACCGGGTGCGGTCCATGCACATCGCCCTGCCCCCCCTGCGCCAGCGGGAGGACGACCTGCGCCCCCTGGCCGAACATTTCGTGCACCAGTACTGCGAACGCAACAACCTGCCCTCGCGCATCCTGACCCAGGAACTGCTGCGGGCCCTTGGCGCGCATCACTGGCCGGGCAACGTGCGCGAACTGCGCAACACCATGGAAACCATGATCGCCTTCGCGGGCGGCGTGCGCACCCTGTACCCGGTGCACCTGCCGGAACACATCCGGGTGCGCCACATGCGCGCCGCCGCCGAAGGCATGCGCCCGGAACCCGCCGAGGCCGATTCGCCGAACCTGCCTCTGGCCGGGCTGTCCATCCCCACCTGGATGACCTACCGCGACGTGGCGCTGGAACGCGCCGCCGTGGACTATTTCCAGAACCTGCTGGCCTACGCCGGTGGCGACATGGCCAAGGCCCAGCAGCTTTCGGGCCTTTCGCGCGCGCAGTTCTACCGGTTGTTGCGCAAGCTGCGCTAGGTGCTGTTTCGCCAGGTCATCCGCACGGAATCACTCCGGAAACGTGAAAGCCCCCGCGAATTCGCGGGGGCTTTCGTGTGACGCACCGCCGGGCGCCATCCGGAGGAGGGAACGGACTGGGGTGACCAGGTTTAGGGGGGGGGGCTGGTCACCCTCAGTTGGCCCCGGCGGATGCGGGTGCCGCGGTGTCCTTCGCCTGCGCATGACCGGTGCCGGGCATGGGCTGGCCGTTCCAGCCGCCTCCCAGCGCCTTGAACAGGGTCAGGCGGTTGGCCTGCCGCGAAAGCAGGACGGACACCAGATTCTGTCGGGCAGCGGCGTGGGAGCGCTGCGCGTCGAGCTTGGCGAGGTAGCCGTCCACGCCGCGCTCATACCGCCGGGTGGACAGTTCGTAGGCCGTGCCTGTGGCCCGCACCAGCGATGCCTGGGCCTCGGCCTGGGTTGTCAGCGACGTGCCCTGCGCCAGCGCGTCGGACACTTCCTTGAAGGCCGTCTGCACGGTCTTTTCGTACTGCGCCACCTGGATGTCCCGTTCCGCCTCGGCAGATTCCACCCCGGCGCGAATGGCCCCGGCATGGAAAATGGGCAGGGTGGCCTGCGGCACGAAGCTCCAGGTGCGGGAGCCCGCGCGGAACAGGTCGTTCATCTCGGTGCTGGCGTTGCCGTAGCTGGCGGTCAGCCCGATGCGCGGGAAGTATTCCGCCCGCGCCGCGCCGATGTTGGCGTTGGCCGCCTTCAGGGTATGCTCCGCCGCCACCACGTCGGGCCTGCGGGTCAGCACCTCCGACGGCAACCCGGCGGGCACCTCGGCCAGCGGGGCCACGTCGGCCAGTGTGCGGGCCGGGGTCATGTCCGGCGTCAGGGGCCCGCCCACCAGCAGGGCCAGGGTGTTCTCGTCCGCCGTCACCGTGGCTTCGGCGGCGGCCACGTTCACGCGGGCGGTATCCACCGTGGTCTGCGCCTGGGCCACGTCCAGTTCCCCGGCGATGCCCTTGTCGTACCGGTTCTTCACCACCGCGAACGAGGCGCGTTCCGTCTCCAGTATCTCGCGGGCAAGATCCAGCTTTTCGCGGTCGGCGGCCAGGGTCAGGTAAGCCTGCCCCACCTCGGCCACCAGGGTCAGCTGCACGCTGCGGGCGGCGGCATCGGTGGACAGGTACTGCTCCAGGGCCTGTTCCTTCAGGCTGCGCACGCGCCCGAACAGGTCCAGTTCGAACGAACTGAAGCCCACGCCTACGCTGTACGTGTGCGAGGTATACGCATCGCCTGTGCTGGACAGCGGGGCCGAAGTGCGGCCCATGTCCGCCCCGCCGCTGGCGTCGATGTGCGGAAACAGGTCGGCCCGGGCGATGGCGTGCTGGGCACGCGCCTTCTCTATTTGCAGCACGGCCACGCGCAGGTCGCGGTTGTTGGCAAGGGCCAGCTCGATCAGCCCGGCCATGGGGGGGTCCGCCACCACCTGCCGCCAGTCCTGAGGAATGGTTTGGGGAATGGCGGCTGCGGCAGCGGTTTGCCCCGCCGCGCCGCCCGCGTTCCAGGCGGCGGGCAGGTCCGGCGCGGGCCGGTGGTATTCGGGTATCAGCGAGCAGCCGACCAGCGGCATGACGGTCAGGGCGACCAGCGTCGCCGCTGCCGCCAGCCGTGCGGCCTTGAGCATGCATGTGGTGCGGATCATCGCGTCACCTCACCGGGGGTTCCGGCAGGTTTGTCGTTGGAAGGCAGGGCGGCGGTTCCGGAATCCGGGTTGCCCGGCCCGGCGGCCTTTCGCCCGCGTGTGGCGAGTTTGTAGACCATCACGAAGAACACCGGCACGAAGTACACCGCCAGCACCGTGCCCGAAAGCATGCCCCCGATGACCCCGGTGCCGATGGCCCGCTGGCTGCCGGACCCCGCGCCCGTGCTGATGGCCATGGGCAGCACCCCCAGCACGAAGGCCAGCGAGGTCATCAGGATGGGCCGCAGCCGCAGACGCGCGGCTTCCACCGTGGCCTCCAGCAGGGGCTTGCCCTCCTTCACCAGGTGCATGGCGAATTCCACGATGAGGATGGCGTTCTTGGCCGCAAGGCCGATGGTGGTCAACAGGCCCACCTGAAAGAACACGTCGTTGTTCATGCCCCGGCCAAGGGTGGCGACCAGCGCCCCGATAATGCCCAGCGGCACCACCAGGATCACCGCCGTGGGCACGGACCACGACTCGTACAGCGCGGCCAGGCACAAAAACACCACCAGGATGGAGATGGCGTACAGCGCCGGGGCCTGCGAGCCGCTCATGCGTTCCTGATAGGACAGGCCGGTCCACTCTATGCCCACGCCTGCGGGCAGTTTGGACGCCATTTCCTCGATGGCCTGCATGGCGTCGCCGGTGCTGCGGCCCGGAGCGGCGGAACCCAGCAGTTCCACTGCGGGCAGCCCGTTATAGCGTTCAAGCCGCGGCGAACCGTAGGTCCAGCGGCTGGACGCAAAGGCAGAGAACGGCACCATGTTGCCCTGGGAATTGCGCACATGCCACGCGTTGATGTCTTCAGGCATCATGCGGTACGGGGCGTCACCCTGCAGGTAGACCTTCTTCACGCGGCCGCGGTCGATGAAGTCGTTGACGTAGGTGCCCCCCAGGGCCGTGGACAGCGCGCTGTTCACCACATCCATGGTCAGCCCGTGCGCGCCCGCCTTGGCCTGGTCGATGTCTATCTGGAACTGCGGCGTGTCTTCCATGCCGTTGGGCCGCAGCACGGCGATGGCCGGGTTCTGCGCGGCCATGCCCAGCAACTGGTTGCGGGCCTGAATCAGCGCCTCGTGGCCGATGCCCGCCCGGTCCTGCAGGAACAGGTTGAAGCCGGAGGCATTGCCCAGTTCCGTCACCGCCGGAGGCGTGAAGGCGTAGATGATGGCGTTCTTGACGCGCGAGAAGGCACCCATGGCACGACCGGCCACCGCGGCGGCGCTCATGCCCGCGCCCTTGCGCTCGTCCCACGGCTTCAGCTGCACGAAGGCAAGGCCCGCGTTCTGACCGCGCCC
Organism: Nitratidesulfovibrio termitidis HI1; assembly: GCF_000504305.1. NCBI lineage: Bacteria > Pseudomonadati > Thermodesulfobacteriota > Desulfovibrionia > Desulfovibrionales > Desulfovibrionaceae > Nitratidesulfovibrio > Nitratidesulfovibrio termitidis. The sequence goes on along the minus strand of NZ_KI632512.1, from coordinate 3,398,732 downwards.
GGCAAAGCTGAAGCCCGCTACGGTGAACAGCGAATTCACCGCGTCCTTTTCTTCCACCAGATAGTGGTGTTCCACCTCGCGCAGCACCTCAAGGGTGCGCTCCTGCGGTGCCCCGGTGGGCAACTGCACCAGACTGAAGATGGTGCCCTGGTCTTCTTCCGGCAGGAAGGACGTGGGCAGGCGCAGGAACATGAAGCCCACCCCGGCAAGCAGGACGACGTAGATGCACATCATCCGTCCCACACGCCCGGCCACCCCGTAAACCTGATTGCGGTACCCCCGGCTGGTGCGGTCGAACATGCGGTTGAACCAGCCGAAGAACCCGCGCTGCGCCTGATGCTCGTGCTTGTGCATTGGCTTGAGGAAGGTGGCGCACAGGGCCGGGGTGAGCACGAGGGCCACGACGACCGACAGGGCCATGGCCGACACGATGGTGAGCGAGAACTGGCGGTAGATGACCCCCGACGACCCCTTGATGAAGGCCATGGGGATGAACACCGCCGAAAGCACCAGCGCGATGCCTACCAGCGCCCCGGTGATCTCGCCCATGGACTTGCGGGTGGCCTCCTTGGGCGCCAGGCCCTCCTCGGTCATGATGCGTTCCACGTTTTCGACCACCACGATGGCATCATCCACCAGAAGGCCGATGGCCAGCACCACCCCGAACATGGTCAGCATGTTGATGGAAAACCCGAAGGCCGCCAGCGCACCGAAGGTACCCAGCAGCACCACGGGCACGGCGATGGTGGGAATGATGGTGGCCCGCATGTTCTGCAGGAACAGGTACATGACCAGAAACACCAGCACGATGGCCTCGGCCAGCGTCTTGATCACCTCTTCGATGCTGACCCGCACGAAGGGAGTGGTGTCGTACGGGAACACGCAGCGGATGCCCTGGGGGAGGTTCCTGGACAGTTCCTCCATGGTGGCGCGCACGCGCTTCACCGTGTCCAGGGCGTTGGCCCCGGTGGCCAGCTTGATGGCGATGCCGGTAGAGGGCTTGCCGTTGAAGCGCGAGACGGTATCGTAGCTTTCGCTGCCCAGTTCCACGCGCGCCACGTCGGACAAGCGCACCGTGGAACCGTCCTGGTTCACCCGCAGCACGATGTTCTCGAACTGCTCGCGGCTTTGCAGCAGGGACTGCGACAGGATGGTGAAGCTCATGCCCTGCCCCGGCACTGCCGGGGTGCCGCCGATCTGGCCCACGGACAACTGGGCGTTCTGGGCGGTGATGGCGGAACTGACGTCCGCCGGGATCATCTTGTAGTTCAGCAGCTTGTGTGGGTCGAGCCACACGCGCATGGCGTACTGGGCGCCGAACAGCATGGTTTCGCCCACGCCGTCCACACGGCTGATGGGGTCCAGCAGGTAGGTGGCGGCATAGTCGCTAAGGTCGCGCCCGGTCATGGACGGATCGTCCGAGGCCAGCGCGATGATCATCAGGAAACTGGAGGTGCTCTTGTTCACCGTGATGCCCTGGCGCTGCACGGCTTCCGGCAGCAGGGGCGTGGCCAGCGAGAGCTTGTTCTGCACCTGCACCTGCGCGATGTCGGGGTTGGTGTCCGCATCGAAGGTCAGGGTGATGGAGGTCTGGCCCGTGGCGTCGCTGGTGGAGGCCATGTAGCGCAGGCTGTCGATGCCCTTCATCTTCTGCTCGATGACCTGGGTGACGGTGTCCTCCATGGTCTTGGCGGAAGCGCCGGGATACGATGCGCTGATGGTCACCGACGTGGGGGCGATTTTCGGATACTGCGAAATGGGCAGGCTCAATATCGACAAGGCCCCCGCCAGCATGATGATGATGGCGATGACCCAGGCGAAGACCGGGCGGTCGATGAAGAATCTGGACATGGTGTTCGCTCCCCGCGCCTACTGGCGCGCGGCCGGGGTGGCCGCCGTACCTGCGGCCTGGGCGGGGGCCTGTCCTGTCGCGGGTGTCTGCCCAGACGTGGCGGACGCGGCAGATGTGGCGGACGCGGCAGACTCGGCAGACTCGATGGCCCGCACCTTGCCGCCGGGCCGCACCTTTTGCAGGCCCTCCACTATCACCCGGTCACCTGCGGCAAGGCCGCCGCTGACCAGCCAATCGCTGCCAACCACGCGGTCCACGGTGATGGCGCGGCGCTCCACCATGTTTTCGACGGTGACCAGCAGCACCATGGGGTTGCCCTTGGAATCGCGGGCCACGGCGGCCTGCGGCACGAGGATGGCGCTTTCATCACGGCCTTCTTCCAGCACCGCGCGCACGTACAGTCCGGGCAAAAGATCACGCTTCGGGTTGGGGAACAGGGCGCGCAGGGTCACCACGCTGGTGTTCGGGTCTACGGTAATGTCCGAGAACTGCAACGCGCCCTCCAGCGGATAGGCGCTGCCGTCCTCGAACAGCAACTTCACCCTGGCGCCGTCGGTCCCGGCCTTGCGCAACCGCCCATCGGCAAGGGCGCGGCGCAGACGCAGCAACTCGCCGGTAGACTGGGTGACGTCCACGTACACAGGGTCGGTCTTCTGCACCGTGGCCAACGCATCGGCCTGATTGGCGGTGACCAGCGCACCGGGAGTCACGGAAGAGCGCCCGATGCGCCCGGAAATGGGCGCGACAACCCGGGTGTAGCCAAGGTTGATGCGCGCCGTTTCCAACGCGGCCCTGGCCGACGCCACTTCGGCCAGGTACTGCTTGTACGCGGCCTGGGCGTCGTCGTTGTCCTGACGGCTCACGCCGTCGGTCTGCACCAGGTCCGCGTACCGTTCGGCCTTGAGCCGGGCGGGTTCAACGGCGGCTTCGGCCTTGGCCAGCGCGGCCTTGGCGCTGTCGTGGGCAGCCTGATAGGTGGCGGGGTCGATCTGGTAAAGCACCTCGCCTTCCTTCACGTCCGCCCCTTCACGAAACAGCCGCTTCTGGATGATGCCGCCGACCTGCGGGCGGACCTCGGAAACCAGCAGGGCCGCAGTGCGACCCGGCAGGACGGTGGAAAGCGTCACCGGTCGGGGGGTGACGGTGATCACCGTGACTTCCGGCTCCGGGGCGGGACCGGCGGCGGGCCGGTCCTGGCCGCAACCGGCAAGCGCCGCCGCAAGCACGGCAAAAAGAACGACGAGTGCGTGTCTCATTGTGTTGCGCATGGATTTTCCTGAACCTTTCATGAAACTTCTGGATGTTGCTCCCGCATGGGGGAGGGGGCGTGACCGGGCAGAGCAAGGGCAAGACGTTCCATGCCGCCCAGAGAGAACTCGACGATGAAGTCCGCCATGGCTTCGACGTTGCTGGGCTTCAGCACCATGTCGGGTGAAATGAGACGGATGACTTCTCCGGCGTGGGCGTGCAGCACGCATTGCCCCACGATGCTCCCGGCGCAACGCGACACCGTCTGCCTGTCGCCGCCGGGCAGAAGCTGTCGTACGATGTCCAGCAACATGGCGTGCGCGGGACCGCAGCAGCCTTCAATGACCGTTTGCAGGCACCGCGACGAGGACTGCACGAATTCCTGCGACAGCAGTTTGCCAAGGCGCACCGACACCGCATCGCCGTCGCTGGCGAACTGGGCCAGCATGCTGCGCACATAGGCCCGCAGTCGCCCGCGCGGAGAAGTGAGGCTGCTCACGCCCGCATCGCGCGGATTGCGCCGCAGCTTCTGCTCCAGGTGGTCCCGCAGCACGGCCACGTACAGGTTTTCCTTGCTGCCGAAGTGGTAGTTCACCGCCGCGATGTTGGCCCTCGCCAGCGTGCTGATCTTGCGGATGGTGGCGCGCTTCAGTCCGTCGGACGCAAAGACCACCCTGGCCGCGCGCAGCAATCGGGTGCGGGTTTCGGTATCCTGCACATCGCACATGCTTTTACCACCTTACGAGGCTACCACGCGGGATTGTCGTACCGAGAGTATCCATCCAAAAAATCATCACACCCCGCTTCGGAGTGTGATCGAAACCGGCCCCGGTCTGGGCCGGGACCGCATGCCGCCAGTTGCCCGCATGCCCTGAATCGGGCACCCGCAACCGGCGGCCTTTATGGATTCCGTCGAGCGGGCGACACACGCATGTCCCGAAGCCAAATCCTTTTGTTCCGCGGTGATGCCTTGCGGAAACTGCTTGCGAAGGATTCGTGCTTGCGTTTCTCGCCTCGTTCCCTATATTTTAATGACCGTACAGTACGGTTTGGAAACGTGACTGTCAACTCCCCCCATGTCGGGTTATGTTGTGATAACTTCATCGACTCAGGAGACGCATATGGCGCTAGGCCGCCCCCCCCGGGACCGCAGGTCCGAAATTCTCGAAATCGCCGGACCGCTGTTTCTCGAACACGGCTACCAGGGCACGTCCATGTCGCGCATTGCAAGTGCCCTTGGCGGCTCAAAGGGCACCTTGTACGCCTATTTCGGCAGCAAGGAAGCCCTGTTCGAAGCCTACATGGAAGACCGGGTGCGCGTGCGCGGCGCCGCCGTGTTCGACCTGCCCCCCCACGCCGACGATCTGGGCGAAGTGCTGCGCCTGCTGGGCACACGGTACATCAACCTGATCACCGACCAGGAGCCGCAGGCCGTGTTGCGCCTGCTGTACCACGAGGCACCGCGCTTTCCGGAGATCGGACGCATCTTTTATGAAACATGCCTTCTGCGCGGCAGGCGACTGCTGGCGGCGTACCTCACCCGCGCGGACGCGCTGGGCGTGCTGCGCATCCCCGATGCCGAGGTGGCCGCCGAGCATTTTCTGGCCCTGTGTCAGTCCACCGTGCAGATGCCGGTGATGCTCTGCGTGAAGACCGAGGTGAGTGACGCAGAGGCCCGAAACGCCGTGGAGGCTGCCGTCACCGTCTTTCTTGCCGCTTACGCGGCGTAGCGATTGCCCGCACAGCGCAAACGCCGCTGGCGCGGCATTCCGGCATGGCGAAATGCAACGGGCCGCCCGCATCGCGCGGGCGGCCCGTATGTTTTGCCTGTATTTGCCGAAAGCAGCGAAAGCCACCGCGTTTAGGCCATGCCCCTACCCCATGCGCAAGGGCCGCATGGCCAGCAGCGTCCGGCGGCTGAACGGACCGATACGGTCCGGTCCGCTCCCCGCGTCGGCCACCATGTGATGGTGGTAGTGGCTGGGGTGCACTTCGCACAGGTACAGCACCCGGACCAGGTCGGAATCGGCCAGCAGGGCCGCCGGGGATGTCTTCTGCACCTCGGCCAGCCGCGCGCGGGCAATGGCCAGCATCTCGTCGCGGTCGCCGAAGTGCATGGTGAACGTGGGGCAGGTCTTCACGCAGGCGGGCAGCATGCCCGCGCGCACCCTGTCGATGCACATGTTGCACTTGGTGAGCAGGCCCGTGGACTCCTCCTTGCGGGGGATGTCGTAGGGGCAAGCCTCGCGGATGGTCTGGTAGTCCAGATCCTTCGTCTTTTCCGTGTAGATCACCGCGCCGGTTGCCTCGTCCTGGATGATGGCATCGGGGATGAAGGCATCGGCCATCATCTTGCACGGGGGTTCCAGGCAGTGGCGGCACTGTTCGGGAAAGAACACCCACTTCAGCTTTCCGTCCACTTCCACCTCGTTGAAGCGCACCAGCTTGAAGGTGTGCCCGTTGAGGTCCGGCGGGTTCTGGTAGCTGCCGGTGTTCACCGTTTCGTCGGCGGCCAGCTTCTTCCACTGCTTGCACGCGGCCTGACAGCCACGGCAAGCGGTGCAGCGGGTCTGGTCGATGAAGAAGGTCTTGCCCTTGTTCTCGCTCATGACTCACCTACCCTTGCTTTCCGGGCTGTGCCTTGCGCACGTTGACCATGAATACCTTCGTTTCAGGTATCCCGGTATTGGGATCACCCACCGAAGGCGACAGCAGGTTGGCCGAGTCGAACGTGGCGTTCTTCTTCTGGCCCCAGCCGAACTGCCAGGGAATGCCCACCTGATGCACCGTTTCGCCCATGACGGTGAACGGCTTCAGGCGCGGGGTGACGATGGCCACCACCTGCACCTTGCCGCGCACCGATTCCAGCACCACCTGCTCGCCGTTCTTCACGCCCAGTTCTGCCGCCAGTTCACGGCTCATCTCGCAGAAACCGTCGGGCTGCATTTCCTTCAGCCATGCGGTCTTGCGGGTCATGGTGCCGGACTGCCACTGCTCGGTCACCCGATAGGTGGTGCACACATAGGGGAAGCGCGGGTCGCGCACGGCCTTTTCCTCGTGCGCGAAGTGCAGGGCCGTGGGGTTGACCCGTTGCGGCGACAGGGGGTTGCCCGCCAGCGGGCTTTCGAAGGGTTCGTAATGTTCCGGCAGGGGACCGTCCACGCGCCCCGGACCGAACAGTTGGCCGCGCCCTTCGCGGATCATGATGAACGGCAGCTTCTCGCCGGGTTTCCACCCGCCGTCGGGCACGTCGCCCACCCACTTTTCGCCGGTCCAGGCGATGACCGCGCGCTTGGGGTCGAAGGGCTTGCCCGTCTGGTCCACCCCGGCGCGGTTGTACAGGATGCGCCGGTTGGCGGGCCAGGAATACGACCAGTTGGGGAACAGGCCGATGGCCGCCTGTTCCGGGGTCTGGGTGCGGTCGTGCCGGGCCATCATGTTGCCCTGTTCGGTGTAGCTGCCGGAGAACAACCAGCAGCCGCACGCGGTGGAGCCGTCGGCCTGCAACGCGGCAAAGCCGGGCACCTGTTGGCCTGCCTTCCACTCCTTGCCCGCGACGGTCACGTCCTTCATGAAGGTGCCGTTGAGCCGTTTGGCCAGCGCGCTGGCGTCGTACACGCCATCCTTCAGGTACGCGGTATCCAGGTTCAGGATGGGTTGCGGGTGCTTGCCGCCCTCTGCCTTGTACAGCTTGCGCACTTCCTCGAACAGCCGGATGACGATGTCGCCGTCGCTCATGGAATCGCCCATGAACTTCGCGCTCTTTTCACGCCACTGCAGCCAGCGGCCGGAGTTGGCCACGGAGCCGTCCTTTTCCACGCTCATGCACGCGGGCAGAAAGAACACCTCGGTCTTCACGTCCTTGGGGTTGACGCCCGGGCCCTTCCAGAACAGCGAGGTCTCGTTCTCGAACAGGTTGACCACCACCATCCAGTCCAGGTTGGTCAGACCCTTGCGGTTCTTGCCCGCGTTGGCCCCGCCCGCGCAGGGGTTTTGCCCCCACACGAACGCGCCCTTGAAGCCGCCGTTGTACATGCGCTCGAACAGCGACAGCCAGGAGTATTCCACCACCTTGGTGTCGTCGATCTTGGGCAGCCAGGTGTACGCTTCCTTGTGGTCCGCCGTGGGGTACATGGCCTTCAGCAGGGATGCCGCGTACTTGTCCAGGTTGGACCACCAGTTGGCGCTTTGCGGATCGGCCGTGACCGGGGTGCCCGCCTTCACGTAGGCGTCGTAATCGGCCCAGATGGCGCGGGGAATGGGCAGGTAGCCGGGCAGGTTGTCGCACAAGAGGGCGATGTCGGTGGTGCCCTGCACGTTGGATTCGCCGCGCAGCGCATTCACCCCGCCGCCCGCGATGCCGATGTTGCCGAGCAGCATCTGGATCATGGACAGGGCGCGGATGTTCTGCACGCCCACGGTGTGCTGGCACTGACCCATGGCGTACAGGATGGTGCCCGCCTTGTCGGGCTTGCCGGTGGACGCAAAGGCATTCCACACCGCCAGCACCTTGTCTTCCGGCATGCCGGTGACGTTCACCACGGTCTTCAGGTCGTAGCGGGCATAGTGACGACGCATGACCTGCAACACGCAGCGCGGGTCCTTCAGGGTGGGATCCTTCAGGCTGACGCCCTTGTCGTCGGTGACGAAGGCCCACTTCTTGCGGTCGTAACTGGCCGTCTGCGGGTTGAAGCCGGAGAACAGGCCGTCCTTGAACTCGTAGTCCGGCCCCACAAGGTACGCGGCGTTGGTGTAGTCCACCACGTACTGCTTGAAATACAGCTCGTTGTCGAGAATGTGCCTGATCAGCCCGCCAAAGAACACCAGGTCCGTGCCCGAACGGATGGGCGCGTACAGGTCTGCCTTGGCCGAGGTGCGCGTGAAGCGCGGGTCCACGTGGATCAGCGTTGCCCCGCGCTGCTGGGCGCGGGTTACCCACTTGAACGAGATGGGATGGTTTTCCGCCGCGTTGCTGCCCATGATCAGCAACACGTCGCTGTTCTTGAGGTCGATCCAGTGATTCGTCATCGCGCCGCGTCCGTAGGACTCTGCCAGAGCCCCCACAGTGGAACTGTGTCAGATGCGGGCGTGGCTCTCCAGATACACCAGGCCGAGGGAGCGGTGCATGGCCTGCAGCAGCCAGCCCTCCTCGTTGTCGATGGCGGCGGACCCGACGGAGGCGATGGCGCGGGTGCGGTTGACCGGCTGGCCCTTGTCATTGACGGCCTCGAACGAGGCGTCGCGGGTGTCCTTGATCTTGCGGGCGATGCGCGGCAACGCCCAGTCCCACGACTTTTCCTCCCACTTGTCGCTGCCGGGGGCGCGGTACAGCACCTTGGTGATGCGCTGGCTCTGCTCCGTGGTCTGCCAGATGGACGACCCCTTGGGACACAGGGTGCCTTCGTTGGTGGGGTGGTCCGGATTGCCTTCGATGTTGATGGTGCGCCCGGTGGCGGGGTCGGTCCAGACCAGCAGACCACAGCCCACGGCACAATAGCAGCAGACGGAAGTGGTCAGGGTGGCCTTGTCGATGGCCAGCCCTTCGGCGTGTACCGCAACCGGGGCAAGACTGATGCCCAGCCCGCCGAATGCGGTGACCACGGCGCCCGATGCAGCGAGCTTGATGAAGCTGCGTCGGTTCATTTTCATGGCGTGCCTCCTGAAAAGGATGCGGGTTGCGCGCAAAAGGTGCGCGCCGGGCGCAGGCGGGAAACGGCATGCCGCCTCGCAAAAGCTGACGCCCGACATCTCCTGCATACCACACCGCGAGGATATGGGAAGGCCTTTTTCTTCACGTTATCAGCTATATATGTCTATCCTGACAGAATGGCACGCAAGCCCCCGGAAACAGACGGGGCGCGCGGTGTGTTCCGCGCGCCCCGGTGGCATCAATGGAATTGCAGGCAAGCCGTTACGGCCTGCCTGCACGCATCATTTCAGCTTGTGGCAGTCCCGGCACTCCACCGGCCCCGCCGCCTTGCCCGCCGCCAGCAGCCTGGCGTGGCAGGCGTTGCAGCTGGGCCCGTCGCCGTGGAAGGCGTTGCGGAAGTAGCGCGGGTTCTCCCGGTCCTTGGGGGTGCCGGTTTCGGCGTCCACCACCACGTCATGGCAGTCCTTGCTGGCGCACTTCATGGGGCCGCCGTCCACGTAGCCCTTGTGGTGGCAGGTCCCGCAATCCACGGTGGGGGTATGCGCCTCGTGCGGGAAGGGCACGCGCGGCTTGCCCAGCTTTGCCCCCTGCGGCACGGTGACGGTGACCGCCTTGCGCTCCACCAGCGGGTGGTGCACCGAGAATTCCGGCGTCTCGCCGTGGCAGACGGAGCAGTTGCCGGAAGCGCCCATGGCGCGGGCATACTGCTGATACTGCATGGGGGGGATGTTGTCGCGGTCGCGCCCCAGCGGGTTGCGCGCCGGGTACACCGCGTGCGGCGCGCCGTGACAGGCCGGGCAGCGCAGCATGGTGGTGTCGTCGGTGCGTTCCGCGTACAGCCCGGCGGCGTCGGCGGTCCACTTGTTGAAGGCGCTGGCGGTGGCCGACTTGGGCTTTTCCGCAAAGTCGTGGCAGCCAGCACAATCGGGCAGGTTCACCCACGGGGTGCGCGGGGCGATGTCTTTCGCGTCCTTGACAGCCACGGGGGTGATGGCCGCCATCAGCCGTTCGGCGGCGGGGTTGCCCGCCTCCTGCTCCTTGCGCAGCAGGGACAGGGCATGGTCTTCCATGGCCCCGTGGCAACGGGTGCAGTCCAGACCCTTGGTCACGTGGTAGTCGCGCCAGAAACGGGTGGCCCCGTCGGGCGCGGAAGGATGGCAGGAATTGCAGGCATCCGCGCCGCGCCCGGCCATGTAGGCGGCATGCCAGCCGTGGATGGCGGCGGACATGGCAGGGGGCATGGGCTTGCCGGAAGGCGTTGCGCCCGCTTTGGCTGCGTCGGCCTTGTCCGGCGGTTCATGGCAACTGCGGCAGACCACGGTGGTGCCGGACCTGGCCCGTCTGGCCAGATCCGTGCCGTTGATGCGGTCGTGCACTTCCAGCACGTCGGCGGCGGTGGCCGGGGAAATGCCCGCCACGCCGCCCACCTTCCATTCACCGCCGTGACAGTTGCGGCAGCCCATCTCGGTGGACACCGGCAGCACGCAGCGGGTGACGGCCAGCAACGCGCCGATGGCGTCGCGCGCCTCCACGGTTACCGTGGGGTACGGGTTGAACCCGTCCTTTCCACCGGCACCAGTATACGGCAGCACGGGAATGCCCGTGGCCTCGTACAGGGTGGTGCCTTCCACCAGCTTAAATTCACCGGAAAGTTGCGGGATTTTCGCCTGCGTGGCGGCATCGGCAGGCTTCGCGGCAGGCGTGGTGGCGGCCTGCCCGGCGGGGGTGAGCGACGAATCGGCCACGGCGGCGGGCCGCGCGACCGAAGGTTTGGCCTCGCCGTCCAGCCGCCAGGTCAGGGTCGCGCCCTCGGTCACCGCCTGCGGTCCAGGGCCGCGATGCACCAGTTGCGCCCGCAGGGTTGATCCGGGAGGCAGCAGGGTCCACGCGGGCTCCGCGTCGGTGACGTGCTGCATGCCCTGTCTGCTCCACGCCACCAGCACATACGCGTCCTTGCCGGGGTCGAACGGGGGCACGTCGGTAACCAGTTGCCCGTAACCGGTGCCAGCCCCTGCCCCAGCCCCTGCCTGAGGAGCCGTGGCGGTCTGGCCGGAAGCGGTCTGGCCCGTCACCGCCGGTTTGGCGGCGGGCCGCATGGACGGCGCGAACAGTTGCGCGCCCAGAAAGCCCACCGCGAACACGGCCACCACGATCAGCCACACGCGGAACAGGTTCTCGGTCATGCGGGTGTCGGTCTTGTTCATCGTCGCATCTCCCTGCGTCGTTGCTGCCGAAAAATCACAAAGGCGTTCGTCGGATGTGTCAGGCGGGGTTACCGCCCCGTCCGCCGCTCCACCTCATGGGCGATGTACACGGCCAGCGCGTGGCGCTCCGCCGGGGTGCCGCAGAAGGGCGGCATGTAGGGCAGCAGCTTGCCCTGCCCGGCCAGTTGCGCCTCCATCCCGGCCACGCCGCGCTTGGCCGCGCGCGGCGCCATGTCCAGCATGGGGTTGCCCATGCCGTGGCAGCTGGAACACTGCTGCGCCCACAGGAACCGCCCCACGTCCAGGCGGTTGTCGTCGGTCACCTGGCGCGTGCCCGCCCAGGCGGTGAGCGACAGCGCGCCGTCGCGCTGCATGCGCTCCACGTCCGCCGCGCGGATGCCGTTGGAATACATGTAGCCGTGGATGACCCATGGCCGCCGCCCCGTCTCGCGCATCCACTCGAAGGTGCCCACCTGGGCAAGGCCCAGCAACAGCACCACACCCGCCAGCACGGCCCGCGCCTGGCCGCTGGCCTTCACGAAAAAGGCCAGCCCGCCCAGGAACAGCAGCGGCGTGACCACTGGCCAGGCCAGGGCGAAGGGCCGGATGTCGTCGGTGCGGCGCAGGATCATGGCCTGCTGGTCAGGGGGAAGTGCGGTGAAATACCATGCCGCGCCCAAGAGCAGCCCGATGAACGGCAGGCACACCCATTTGGCCGACCAGCGCACCATGGCCTCGCGCGTTGCCGGGCCGGGTATGCGCAGGGCGGTGATCATGGCGAACAGGCCCGCCAGCAGCAGGCACAGGGCAAAGCGGAACACCAGCGCGGGCCAGAAGGTGGGGTTGAAGAACCCGTCCCAGAAATTGCCGGTGCGCAGCCATTCGCCGGGGGTGAGCATGAACCCGATGATGCCGTTGATCATGAACAGCGACAGGAAGGCGAACAGCGCGTACAGCCAGCCCGCCGCCATGTGATCCTTTTTGCTCATGCGGCCCGAGATGCAACGCTGGAAGGTGTAGTAGTACACCAGCAGGGCCATGATCTCGCCCAGAAAGAACACCCACTCCGTGGCCCAGCCGTACAGGAACAGGTGCACCAGCTGTGATGTGGCCGCCGGGCTGACCAGCGAGATGATCAGCCAGATGCCCACCCCGGTCACGCCGCCGAAAACCATGGTCAGCAGCACGAAGAACCGGCTGTGCCGCTTCACCCACTGCAATATCTCGTTGCTGCCTTCCGCGTGGCCCTTGCGCTCGGCCATGACCAGAAAGAATCCGCCCCCCACGGCGAACTGGGCCACGAATACATGAATGACGGAAATAAGCGCGATGAGCAGGCCGCCGTTCACCGGCAGTTGCCAGACCGGGTACTGCATGGCCTACGCCTCCTTCCCGCTGCGGCGGGCGATGACCACCAGCCACCACACGGCGGCGACGCCGGCCACCAGCGACACCACGAACAGCGCCGCCGCGCCGTCCTGTCCGACCATTGGCGGTAGCACGGGAGTGGCCGCCGCCTGGGCCATGGAGGCATTCAGGTGCGGGGCCAGCCAGGCGTCGCGCAGCACGGCGCGCATGGACGCCATCAGGAATATGACGCCCGTCGTGGCCCCGGCGGCCAGCCACACCCGGCGTTGCCGGGCGGCGACCAGGGCCAGCACGGTGCCCGCCAGCCCCAGCGCGAAGGCGCCGGTGGCCAGCCCGTGCCCGCCCATGAAAAGTTTCGTCAGATGGCCGGGCAGGCTGAGCAGAAACCACGCGCCCAGCACGAACTGGGCGTAGGTGGCGTGGGTGAACCATTTGAGGCCTTCGGTGATGCGCAGGTTCCAGTCCTGCGGCCCCTGCGGGCCGGATGCCACGGGACCGCCCGCCTTTTGCAGCAGTCGCGCGCGCCCGGCAATGAACAGTCCGCCCACGGCCACCGCGCCCACCACCATGTGCAGGTAACGCGGCACCAGCGAAGGTTCGCCCCAGTTCAGCAGGGTGCCGCCCGGCGAGGCGGCGTAGCCGGTCCAGCGGGCCGGGTCCAGCATCAGGGTGGCGTTGTTGGTGAGCACGAAGGCGTTGACCAGCAGCAGCGCCACGCTGATGCCCGCCACCAGGGTGCGGCGCGGGCCAAGCACGGCATGCCCCAGGCCATACAGGTAGAAGCCGTAGTAGGCCATCATCACGAAGCCCACGATCCCCAGCCACCACGTGGCCATCAGGATGGAACTGGGGTAGATGAACTGCCCGTACAGCACCTGCAGAAACAGCAGCGGCGGCACCCCGAAGTTCACGGCCAGGGCCATGGCGCGCGGCACCCAGGCCGCCGTTTCGCGGATGTCCACGTTGATCTGGTCATTGGGGGCAAATGGCGTGCGCAGCGAGCGGAACAGGGTGATCACCGCCGTGCCCAGCACCACGTTCATGAACAGCAGGTGCACCACGAAGGTGAGCAGCAGAAGCGCCTGGAACCATCCCCACGGCCCCGGTATGGGGTCGGGCACGGGCACCAGCGCGGCGGGCGGCAAAGCCGGGGTCATGCCGGTTTCCTCCTGGATTCGCCAACCATGGCTTGTGCGGTTCTTCCGGTCGTGCCGGGCGAGCGGGGCCGGAACGGTCCTTGCGCTCATGCCGGGCACGCATTGCTCGCAACGCGTGCCCGATGGGGGCTATGGTTGACGTGAATACCTGCATTCTCGCCCAATTTCCCTAACCGGGCAAGTGGTTCCGTAGAATAATCAGAACCGCGGGCGGAAAGCGCCGCCAGCGCATCCGGCCACGTTGAACAACAAGCCGGGGCGGCGTATAGGGTGAAGTCCGGTTCACGTCCGGCTCATGCACGGTTTCTGTCCGGCCCCGCCGGGCACCCGTCGGCCCCTTACCGGGCACCGCGAACAGCAACTCCACAGGATGCAGACCCCCATGCTTCATGTCGCCCTACATCACCCGGCCAACACCCCGCCATCCCGCGCGTTCACCAGCCACCGCCGCCCGCACCTGCCGCGCGTCCTGCTGTTCGCCCTGCCGGTCACGGCCCTGCTGGTCATGGCCCTGCTGGTCGGCCTTGCCCCCCTCGGCCCCGGCCTGACCGCCGCAGGCACCGCACTGGCCGCGCAGAGCCCCTCCGCCGACGCCGCCCTGCCGGGCGACACGCAGCAGGATGCACCGGACGGCTTGCAGTCCATGGACCTCATCTGGCAGACGCGCGCGCAGGAACTGACCGCCCTGGTGGAAGAAACCGACCGGCTGCGCAAGGCGCTGCCCGACATGGCCAGGGCGCTGGACATCCAGGTGTCCGCCGTGCAGCGTGACTATCAGCGACTGTTCGCCCTGTACCAGCTGAGCCGCAACCACCCCAGCGAAATGGCCGCCATCCGTCGGCAACTGGCAAGCGTGCAGCGCACCCTGCAAGGCCGGCTGGCCCCCATGGAAACCACCGACGCCGCCGTGCGCCAGCGCCTGGACGACTTCAACGCGCTGGACAAGGAATTGTCCGAGCACCTGGCCACGGAACGGTCCAGCGAACTTTCCAAGGATCTGTCCGCGTATCTCGCCAAGCTCACCGAGGGCCGCAAGAACCTGACGACCCTGCGCACCCGCCTGGCCCGCGCCCTGGACCCCGGCCACGCTGTTGACGCCAAGCTGACCCAGGCGCTGGAGCAGATCGACGCACAACTGCCCGCGCTGTGGCGCGTCTATTATCTGGTGGCCTCCAGTTCGCTGATGGACCTTTCGGTGTGGCAATCGCTGCCCGGCAACCTGGCCGCCTGGTCGGACACGACCGAGGTGCGCCTGGCCACGGAATTTCCGCAGACCCCCCGCGACTGGGGCGCGCTGCTGCTGCGCTTTGCCTTCCTGGTCGTGCCCCTGCTCCTGCTGGGCAGGCTGGCCCTGCGGCGTGGCTGCCGGTTGCCCGGCGGCTGGGCCGAAAGCTGCCGCAACGTGGCCGCCCGCAGCTGGCCGTGGATCGCCGTGGGCATCGCCCTGCACTTCGCCTCGTGGGCGCGCGGCGGCGAGGTGTACCGGGCCGTGGTGGTGCCCGCGCACCTCATGTTGCTGCTGGGCGAACTGACCCTGGTCTGGAGCCTGCGCTCTTCCGGTCTTGCCGGTGTGCCGCAACGTTCGCCCCTGTTGCTGCTGTTCGCCCCGGCGGCCATCGGCGTGCTGCTGCTGTTCCTGAATCCGCCCGCCGTGCTGCTGGCCCCGGTATGGGCGCTGTGCATGGTGGCGGTGCTGGCCGTGCGCGCACGGCGCGGCAGGCCCCGCGTGCTGCCCCTGCTGGAACGGGTGCTGCTGGCCTGCGAACCCGCGCTGTGCATTGTCTCGCTGCTGGCCGCCGTGCTCGGCTGGGCGCGGCTGGCCATCCCGTTCTTTCTGGTGGCGCTGGCCGTGGCCGTGGCCCTGCAACTGGGCGCGGTGCTGGTGGCCCTTGTGACCCTGCTGGCGGAACGCCTGCCGGAAAAGGGCATGCGCGCCCTGCTGCGCGGCCTGGTGCTGGGCCTTGGCGCACCCGCCATGTGGGTGATTGCCGCAGCCACCCTGCTGCCGTGGATGTCCGCCTTCCCCGGCGGGCCGTACATGATGCGCCAGGCGCTGGAACTGAACGTCAACGTGGGCTCGGTGTCGTTCAACTCGCTGCGGGTGCTGGGCCTGGTGCTGCTGTTCTACCTTACCCGCTCGGCCATCGCCGTGGGCACGTCCTTCCTCGACAACCTGCCCGCGCGCCTGCCCCGCGTGGAGCGCGGCGTGATCCCTCCGTTGCAGACCGGGCTGACCTATGCCCTGTGGGCGTTGTTCGGCCTGGTGGTGCTGAACGCCCTGGGCGTCAGCCTGACCAGCCTCACGGTCATCGCCGGTGGCCTCAGCGTGGGGCTGGGCTTCGGGTTGCAGACCATCTTCAACAACTTCTTCAGCGGGCTGATCCTCATTTTCGGGCGCTCGCTGCTGGAGGGCGACATCATCCAGATCGGCGAGACGTGGGGCACGGTGCGCAAGATCAGCATCCGTTCGACCACCGTCGAAACCTTCGACAACGCCGTGATCTTCGTGCCCAACTCGGAGCTCGTGTCCAACCGGCTCACCAACTGGACCCGCAACAGCATGCGCATGCGCCGCGACATCGCCGTGGGGGTGGCCTACGGCTCGGACATCGACAAGGTGACCGAACTGCTGATGCAGGCGGCGGACGAACACCCGCGGGTGATGCGCGATCCCGCCCCCAACGTGCTGTTCCAGGACTTCGGCCCCAGCAGCCTCGACTTCGTGCTGCGGGTTTGGGTGGACGACCTGAACCACGGCGTGTCCGCCGCATCCGACCTGCGCAGGACCATCGACCGCCTGTTCCGCGAGAACGCCATCGAGATATCCTTCCCGCAGTTGGACGTGCACGTGCGCGGCATGGAGGGGCTGCCCGCGCCAGCGGTGCCCCCGATATCCGCTGCCCCCTCGGCTCCCGCGCAACCGGCGGATGCGGGCGCGGCGGAAAACCCCGTCGCCCCCCGCGCCAGGGCTGGAAACGTCACGCCAGATGATGAGGACGGCGCTTCCCGCTCCGGGGCCTGACGCCTGCGGCGATTGCACGCATGCCGCGCCTGCGGCGGTTGGGCCACCGGCCAGCAACGCCGTATCTGGACGTAACAAAGCGCAAGAAATGCCATTTTTTCAAAAATGGCATTTCTTGCGCTCGTTTTTTTCGTTAATTGTCAAAACAAGCATCGCTCCCGTCTTTGGCATTCCGCCATCCGCCCACACAACCATCTGAAATCGCTTTCTGATTTCCCGTCCCTGGTTGTCCAGCCACGGCGGAACCATCCTTGCAACGCATCCGGCATGCCGTGCACGTTGCAAAGCCTGAAACTCAAGGCCCTCTACGCCATCAGCCAGGTCTTCGACCGGGCCCTGGACCTGGAACAGGCCCTCGAAGAGGTCCTGCGCGTGCTTTCGGAAACCCTTTCCATGAAGCGCGCCACCATCACCCTGCCCGACCGCGAGACGGGACAGTTGGTCATCGCCGCCTCGCACGGGCTCACCCCCGCCGAACGCGGGCGGGGCGTGTACCGGCTGGATGAAGGGGTGACCGGCACCATCTTCCAGACCGCCCGCCCCTACATCGTGCGCGATGTGCGCACCGACCCCCTGTTTCTCGACCGCACCGGCGCGCGCAAGGTGGAAAAGGGCAAGATATCCTTCCTTGGCGTGCCCATCCTGAAGCAGGGCGCCCCCATTGGCGTGCTGAACGTGGACCGCCTGTTCAGCGACGACGTGTCCACCTCGGAAGACGTGGAATTCCTGGGCATCGTCGCCACCCTGGTGGCCCAGTTCCTGAGCCTGAACGAGCAGCTCAACGAGCGGGTGGACACCCTGCGGCGCGAAAACGTCAAGCTGCGCACCCGCGTGCTGGACGAACGGGGCGACTACATCGTGGGCCGCAGCGCGGCCATGCTGGACGTACAGCGCCAGATAGAGCGGGTGGCCCCCACCAAGGCCACGGTGCTGCTGCTGGGCGAATCCGGCGTGGGCAAGACGCTCATCGCGCGGCTGCTGCACAATCTTTCCGACCGCATGGTCCACCCTTTCGTGAAGGTGAACTGTGCCTCCATTCCGGAAACGCTGCTGGAGGCGGAACTGTTCGGCCACGAGAAGGGCGCGTTCACCGGCGCCGCCGCCGTGCGGGCGGGCCGCTTCGAGGAAGCCCACCGGGGCACCATCTTTCTGGACGAAATCGGCGAACTGCCGCCCGGCATCCAGGCCAAGCTGCTGCGGGTCATCCAGGACCGCGAGTTCGAGCGTCTGGGCAGCAACCAGACCCACCGCGTGGACGTGCGCATCGTGGCCGCCACCAACCGCGACCTCGCCCTGCTCTCCGAACAGGGGCGTTTTCGCCAGGACCTGTACTACCGGCTGTGCGTGTTCCCCATCCGGGTACCCGCCCTGCGCGAACGGCCCGATGACGTGGAGCGCCTGCTCAACCACTTTCTGGCCAAGGCCGCCCGCGACTACCGCCGGGTGATCACCCTGGCCCCGGATGCCCTGGCCCTGCTGCGCCGCCACGAATGGCCCGGCAACGTGCGCGAGATGGAAAACCTCATCGAACGCCTGGCCATCCTGTCCGAATCGGGGCAGATCGACCGGCATTTTCTGGAGCCGCTGCTGGAGCATTCCGCCACGGAAAACGCCCAGCCCGACTGGCCCTACCCCGCGCACCCGGCGCATCAGACACATCAGGCACATCAGGCACATCAGGCCCCGCACGCCCCTCTTTCCGGAGGCATGGCGGGGAACATGGCGGGCAATTCCGCCATGGGTCACGGCCCTGCGGACTCAGGGCACGGCGGTCCGGACTTCCACGGCGGTCCGGACATCTTCGGCGATGCCCACCCCACCACCCTGCGCGACATCGAACGCAACGAGATCATCGCCGCCCTGCGCCGCAACGGCTGGGTACAGCACCGCGCCGCCGCCGCGCTGGGCATCACCCCGCGCCAGATGGGCTACCGCATCCGCAAGATGGGACTTTCCGGCCTGGTGGCCGGGGAACGCGCCCGCCGGGGCGACTGACGCACCAGCCATCCTCCACCGGCCACGCGGGAATTTCGGGAGCCTGTCGTGCCACCGGTTCTGCTCACACCATGCGAAAGGGCGGCCCCTGATCAGGAGCCGCCCTTTCGCATGCATGATTTCCGTCCGGCTGTCCGAAGCAACCGGGCCTACGCCACGCCGTCCGGCCCCCCTTCGGGTTCCGAAGCCTCTCCCGCCGCGCCTTCCATCGGTCCGGCGCCCGCGGCATCCCCGCCCTGCGCGCTTTCCGCCGGGCCCTTGCCCTGCTCGTGCAGGTAGTACTGCGAGGGAAAACGCCCGTCGGTCTGGGGCACTTGCAGGCCCAGCCGGGCCTCGTGGTTGATCAGGATGGGGCCGGTAAGGTTCAGCGCCGTCTTTTCGGGCCGCCCCGGCGGAATGGACACGGTAACCAGCACGGCCACCTGCCGAATGGTGCGCAGCCGCAAGAGCTTCTGCTCCGCATCGCCGATGCGGATGGGGTAGTCCTCGATGAAGCTGTACGGGTCGCCCACCAGCAGGCCCAGACGCGGGTCGTCCATGCTCTGCAGGATCAGGAAGGGCGCACCCTCGCGCAGTTGCAGCAGCGTGAACTCGTGCTTGTCCTCGAAGCCCATGAGGCCCCGGGGGAAATACAGCACCTTGTCCAGCGCCACACTCTGGCGGCCAAGCCGTGTCTGGATCACTCTTTCGTTCTGTCGTGCCATATCTGTGTCGCCGCGAGCAGGTCAGCGTTGCTGGTTTCGAGCGCCATGCGGTTTTCCTCCATGACGCGCCGGTAGACTTCCTCTCGGTACACGACCATGTCGCCGGGTACGTCGAGCCCGATCTTGACCTGCTTTCCCTGCATGCCAAGGATGGTGATGCGAATGTTGTCGCCAAGGTACAGGCTTTCGCCCGGCCGGCGTGTAAGTATGAGCATGTGGCCCGGCCCTTACAGGAAGTTCGTGAGATTCATCTGCATGATCATGGAGGACGACTTGAGCACGCTGTTGTAGGTCAGTTGCTGCTGCGCGAGCTGCGTCATCAGCTTGGCCACGTCCACGTCCTCTATGCTGCTCATGCGCATGGTCTGGTCGTCTTCCTGCGACTCCAGGATGCCCTGCACCACGTCGAGCCGGTTTTCCTTGCCGCCCACACGCGCCGCCGCCGTCAGAATGACCTTGGAGGCTGTGCCCAACTCGTCCAGCGCCTGCTGGATGCCGGTCTGGCTGTTGGTTTCGGTGAAGGCAATCAGCCTGCCCACCACCTCGAACATGTTGCGCCCGTCCCCGTCGTACACCGCCGTGGGGCTGGCCTGCCCCGGCGCCTGGTACAGGCCGCCGAAGATGTCCTTGCCCACGTTGTTCACCGACATGTATTCGCCGGGCGAAATTTCGTATTCCAGCGAGGCGCGGTGCGGCCGGATGACGAACTGGTCGCCCGCCGTCAGCGCGTTGCCCCCGTTGGAGGCCAGCGTCAGGAAGCCGCCGGGCACCAGCAGCGACACGGGGCCGCCCGTGCCGGAAGCGGTGGCGGGCACCCAACTCGAGCCGCCATCCATGCTGTACGAATAGCTGATGGAGCCGGAAAGCGTGCCCGACTGGTCGATGCGCACCATGACGTCGCGCGAGAACGAACCATCGGCCGTGGCCGCGATGTCGGCGGCGCCGTATCTCTCGGCCGTGAGGCCGGAAGAGTTCATGTCGTCGCCCTTGTAGATGGCTGTCGGTCGAATGTACAGCCACGTGCCGTTGTCCGTCTCGTGCTCGTTGCCGGTATCCACGGCGGTCACGGTGGCCCCGGGCGACATGGTCAGGCGTGCGCCGCCCAGCATCACCGGCGCGGCGTTGGAGGCCAGGGTGCCGGTCTTCCAGGTGGAACCGCCATCTTCGGAGTAGCGGTAGTCCAGCGCATCGGTGCCGATGGTGCCGCTTTCCAGAAACTGGAACACGATGGTGTTGCTGGCCCCGCCGTCCACCGTGAACGAGGTGTTGGACAGTGCCGGGTCGTTGGCGGTGACGGCCAGCCCGGCCACGTAGGCGGAGTCCTCGATCTTGTGCCCCGCGAAAATGTGGCGGCCTTCGTTCTCGGTGTTGGCAAGGTTGATGAGCTGTCCGTACAGCTCTCGCATTTCGTAGCTGATTTCCTTGCGGTTCTCCGGGCTTACCGTGCCGGTGGCGGCCTGTTCCGCCAGGGCCTTGATGCGGGTCAGCACCGTGCTGACCTGGGTCAGCGTCGTATCCGCAAGGCTCAGCCAGCTTTCGGCCTGCCCCACGTTCTTCTGGTACTGCTCGTTGGTGGCCAGCGAGGCACGGTAGTTCAGGATGCGGGCCATGCCCACGGGATCGTCCGACGGGCGGTTGACCTGCTTCTGGCTGGCCGCCTGCATATTCGATTCCATGAGGTTGGACAGCGCATAGTTCATGTTCGAGATGTAGTTGTCGAACATGGTCCGCTGCGAAACGCGTCCTGCCATGGGAGACTCCTTCCGTCGCTACTGCTTGAGGCCCAGCAGCGTCTGCATCATCTGGTCCGCCGTGGTCACCAGCTTGGCCGCCGCCTTGTAGGCGTGCTGGAACTTGACGAGACTGGCCATTTCCTCGTCCAGGTTCACCCCGGCCGATGCGCTCTGGCGTTCGTCCAGATCCTTGGCCAGGGTCGCGGTGTAGGCCGCGTTGAACTTGGTGGAGGCGGTATCCGCGCCCACGGTGGCCACGATGGCGCTGTAGTATTCCGACAGGGTCTGCGAACTGGCCCGCTCGAAGGTGGTGGCGATGGTCACTTCCTTGGTGGCCAGCCCGGCGATGGCCGTGGCGGTGTCGTTGTCGCCCTCGTTGGCCTCGTTGCCGCCGTTGACCTTGCCGGCATTGATGAAATTGGTGTCGCTGCGCACGTCGGGCCGCACGGCAATGGTGGAGGCATCCGACCCCTGGAAATAGGTGTTCAGTCCAAGGCCCGCCAAAAGGCCGGCGGAGTCGGACCCCACGCCGAACTTGTAGCCGTCGTTGCTGCGCACGACGAGCTTGTTGTCCACGATGTCCGCGGTGACGTAGGTGCCGAAGGTGTTGTTCAGCGCGTCACGCACGTCGTTCAGTGAATGCACGTTGGGGTCGAAGTTCTGGATGCCCGGGGTGGCACTGTCGAAATCCAGCGGGCCTGAGGCGTTGGAAAGATACGCGCCGCTGTTGGCGTCATACACGTACATGCTGAAGTTGCCCGCCTCCAGCCTGTCCAGCCAGGCAAGGCCGGAGCTGTCGGACCCCAGGGCGATGGACGGGTCGGACACGCCGTAGGTGCCGCTCATGACCGACATGTGGTCGAGCCCCGCCCCCTGGCTGTGCAGGCGGTTCACTTCCCAGATCAACGATTCCGACAGGGCGTTCACGCGGTCCACGTAGCGGCCCACCTGGGTATCGCGAAAGATCATGAACCCGCCGATGGTCCCGCCGGTGATGCGCCGGGGGTTGTCGGTGCCGTCGGCCATGGTCTGGGGCGAAATGTTCAGGGGCGAGGTGGTGGGCGTCACCCAGTACACGCCGCTCTTGGGCGTGACGGTAAAGCGGTCGCCCGCCGTGAGGTCCTGGGTGGCCCCGCTGAAATAGATGTCCAGCCCCTGCACCTTGACCTTCTGGTCCTCAGGACGGGCGGCGAACAGTCTGTCGTTGCCGCTCTCGTCCTTCAGCCAGGTCTTGCCGCCGTCCAGCGAGACGCGGAACATGGCCGCGCCCGCGCCGCTGGTCACCGCGCCGGACTGCACCACGTCGAGGGTATATTCGTACTCGTCCGAACCGTCGAAATGGATCTCGCCGTCGAAATTCGAACCGGGCGTCAGCGACTGCTGCGACTGCGGCCCCTGGTAGTCCAGCGAGAAGGCGTTCACCCCGTCCACCAGGGTGTGCCCGGCCTTGGTGACCACCGTGAACTTGCCGCTGCCGTTGTCGATCACGTCGACGTCGAGCTTCTGCGACAGTTCGCGCACCAGCAGGTTGCGGTTGTCGATGAGGGTGTTGGCGTTGTTCTTGCCCGGCTCGTCGTGCATTTCGATCTGCCGGTTCAGTTCCGCAATCTGCTTGATCAGGCTGTTGGCCTCGTCAACTTCCTGCTTCAGGTACTGGTCCATCTGCTGCTGCATGACGCGCAGGTTGGACTCGGAATTCTGGAGCAGCTTGACCAGGTTGTCGGAATGCGAAAGCAGCGCGTCGCGGCTGGCCTTGTCGTCGGGCCGTTGCGAAAGGGCCTGCCAGTCGGCAAAGAACTGCGACATGGCGGCGTTGATGCCGGGGGTGGTCGATTCATTGAACAGGCTTTCCACGCTTTGCAGCATTGCGTACTGCGCATCCCAGCGGGCCTGCTGCGAGGACTTGTCCAGGTACGACTTTTCCACGAAGCCGTTGAAATAGCGGTACACCTCCGCCGCGTACGCACCAGTGCCGATCTGACCCGGAAAGCCGTCGAGGGCGGGATACTCCTCGAAGCGCACCGCCTGGCGCGAATACCCGACGGTATTCACGTTGGCGATGTTGTTGCCCGTGGTCTGGATGGCGGTCTGGTTCGCCAGCAGCGAGAGCTGCCCCATGTTGAGCAGCGAGGTGACCCCGGCCATTTACAACCTCCCGCGGATGAGCGCCGCCTCGGCACGCGTGGTGGTCATGCCGCCCTTGCGTCCGTAGGTTTCCTGCTTGGGGGGAACCAGGCGGCGATGCAGGTAGTCCAGCAACTCCTGGCTCTGGTCCAGCAGGGCCAGGGCAAGGTCCGCGTTCAGCGAGGCCTGCCGGGCGCAGTGCTGTTCCTGGGCGTCGATGCGCGCGATGAGGGCGCGCACTTCCTCGCCCTGCTCCTCCGGCAGCATGTCCGCGTATTCCGAAAGCCGGGTGCGCTGCATGACCGCCTTCAGGTCCACGCGTTCGCAGGCCAGTTGGCGCATCAGTTCGTGGATGGAAAATTCCACGGCACTCACGGCGTCGGGGGAGCGCCCGCGCAAGTGGGCAAACTCTTCCTCGAGCAGCAGGGCCAGCACCTCCAGCCCTTTGGTCTGCCGGACAAGATTGCCGCGTATCTGATCGTACATCTGGTTATCCTCCGGTGCGGGTCCGTTGTGCCGCGACACCCCCGGAAGCGAGGCTGCGCGCCGCGTATTCCGGGTTCACCGCCAGTTCGCCCTGGCGCACCTCGAAGTGAAGATGCGGCCCGGCAACGCGGCCCGTCTCCCCTGCCTTGGCAATTTCCGTGCCCGCGCGGACAGCGTCACCCTCGTGCACGTCCAGGCTGCCGTTATGGCCGTAAAAACTGCGCCAGCCGCCGGGATGCTCCAGCACCACCAGCCTGCCGTAGTCGGCCCGTTCTCCGGCAAAGACCACCTTGCCGTCCCACGCCGCGCGCACCGGGTCGCCCTCGGTCACGGCAATGTCCACGCCCGGATGCCAGGCCCGTTCGCCGGTGATGGGGTCGTTGCGCCAGCCGAAACCGGAGGCGATGCGCCCCTCATGCGGCCAGGTCATGGAACCCGGAGTGCCAGAGGCCACCGCAGGGCCGCCCGTTGGAGAGGCCTTGGAAGTCGGGGCAACCGGAGTGGCAGTGCTGGCCGGGGTGGCCGTGGGGGCTGACGATGCGGCGCCCGGAGTTGCGGCGCCAGTTGTCGGGGACGTTGCGCCAGTTGTCGGGGAGGCTGCGCCGACGGCCCCGTCGCCGGATACGGCGGCCTGTGCCGCCTGCGCGGCCTGCAATTCTGCGGCTGATGGCGCGCCCGTAGGCACATTAAGCGTGCGCGTGGCCGAGGGCGAGGACACCCGCTTCATGGCCCCGGTACGATGCACGATGGGCGGGCCCAACTGGGCGTCGCGCATGGGGCTGCGCACCTTGCGTGTATTCCCGTCCGCCACCGACGCGGAGGGCAGACCGTGCATGGCGCCGTCCTTGTCCCGTGCGGCACGGCGCTGGGCCCTGGTAACGGCCGCGGCCTGCCCGGCCTCGGCTGCGGCAGCCGGTGCCGTGCCGGGTTGGATGGCAGCTGCGCCAGTGGCGGCAACGGTGCCCGGGACAGCAATCCCCGCTGCTGCCGCCGCTACGCCTGATGCCGCCGGGCTGGCTGCGTCAGCCGAGGATGCGGCGGCAACCTGACGCTCCAGTTCGGCCAGATGCTGCTGGACGATGGCCTGACTTGCCGATGGGGCCTGATTTGCCGGTTCAGCCTGATTTGCCGATACGGTCTTCGCGTCCGTCCCGGCCGTGCCCGGAACCTGGGCGTCGCCCGCCACGGGCGCTTCCGGACTGGCGGGCTCGTACATGGACGAAGCGGCACCGGTCTTCCCGCCGACCCCGTTGATCCCGTTGGCCCCGCTCGCGCCCTCGGACGCGGGGGTGATCATGCGCGGCACCAGCGACACCGGCTTCACCGGCACCGGTTCGCGCACGGAACTGGGCGCAGTGGTGCGGCTGGCGTCGGTCAACTTGGTGGAAAGCTGTTCGTAGATCATGTCCGCCAGCCCGATGCCCCCGGCGGCGGTCATCTTTTTGGCAAGCTCCTGATCGAACATGGACTGCCAGAATTCCTCCTCCTTGCTGTGCAGGTAGCCTTCCTTGGGCAGGGTGGCGCGCATCTGTTCCCACATCTTCTGCACGAAGATGGATTCGAACCCCTCGCACGCCTCGCGCAGCTTCTGTTCCTTGGACGGATCGTTGCGCAGGCGCTTGCGCAGGGCATCCATCTCGAGCTTGCGCTGGGTAAGCTCGTGCTGGGCCGAGGCGGCAGTGGCGAGTTTCGGATCAACGGGAGCGGTCATGGCTACTGTCCTTCCGACTGGGCTGGAACCTCGCGCATCTGCAACCGGGTAATCCGGTTGGCGGCGCGAGCCCCGGCACAAGAGGAGTTTTTGTCTCTGCCGAGGAAGAACGCTCTTTTTGTGGAGGGAGCGTACTTTTGTGGTACTCGACCGGAACAAAAAAGCGTTCTGACGACGGCAGAGGCAAAAAGGCCCTTGTGCCGCAGCTAGATGACTTCGAGATCGGCATGCAACGCCCCCGCCGTCTTCATGGCCCGAAGGATCGAGACCAGATCGCGCGGGGTGGCGCCGATGGCGTTCAGGCCATCCACCAGTTCCTGCAACGTGGCCCCTTCCATGAGCATCAGACGGCGGTTTTCTTCACGCACGTTGATGTCGGTACGTGGGGTGGCCACGGTCTGCCCCTGGCTGAACGGGCCGGGCTGCGAAACGTCCATGCCTTCCTGCACGGTGACCTGCAGACTGCCGTGGGCCACGGCCACGCGAGAGATGCGCACGTCGCGCCCCAGCACCACGGTGCCGGTCTTTTCGTCCACCACCACCTTGGCCGGGGCATCGGGGGTTACTTCGATGTTTTCGATGGAGGCCATCAGCGGCACCAGGTTGCCCCGGTAGGCGGGCGGCACGTCCAGGGCCACGGTGGTGGCGTCCTGGGCCTTGGCGTAGCTGCCGCCCATGACCCGGTTCAGCCGCTCCACCACCTGCATGGTGGTGGAAAAGTCGGCGCTGGACATGTGCAGGGTCAGCGTATCCTGGCTGTTGAACTGGAAGGGAATGCCCCGCTCCACGATGGCCCCGCCGGGGATGGTGCCCACGGTGGTCACGTTCTTCTGGGCGCGGGCGGCCTGCCCTTCCACGGAAAAGCCGCCCAGGGCCAGCGGTCCCTGCGCCAGGCTGTACACCTTGCCGTCCACGCCCTTCAGCGGCGTGAGCAGCAGCACCCCGCCCTGAAGGCTGGTGGCGTCGCCCATGGACGACACGGTGACGTCCAGGCGGGTGCCCGGCTTGGCGGAAACGGGCATGCGGGTGGTGACCATGACGGCGGCCACGTTCTTGGGCTTCATCTTGGTCTGGTCCACGGCCACGCCCATGCGTTCCAGCATGTTGACCATGGAACTCATGGTGAAGGTGGAATCCTTCTTGTCGCCCGTGCCGCCCAGGCCCACTACCAGGCCGTAGCCCACGAGCTGGTTGTCGCGCACGCCGCCGAAACTGGCGATGTCCTTGATGCGCACGGCCCCCGCGCCGCCCGGCAAGGCCAGCAGCCACAGGGCCACAAGCAGCGGGACGACGAGAAGGCGGGCGGTGAGGGAACGAAGGCTGGGCGACATGGCGTTTCTCCGAAAATCCGGCTGCGCGGGCAGCCCGTTACGCGGCGCCCCCCCCGAATGTGCGCCGGATATTGGCCGGACGTGCGCGAAGGGATGGGGCGCGCGGATTGCTGACGGTCAGGAAATAAGCATTCCGCAGGGCGCGGCACCGACGGGTATCCGACGGTATTCCGGCGCTGCCTACGGCTATTGCCAACACCGTGCCAGCGCGAAGGCGGCGATTCCGCCCGCATACATCGTCAAACGGGATGTTCGCTCCGGTCATGTACCAACCCGTACACTCCCGTCGCGAACATCCCGTTTTCCTTGCCTGCGAACGGACTCGCCGCCTTCGCACCACACCCTATCGGTAGAGGGGAAAAACGTTTTTTCCTCTTCCCCCGTGCCTGGCAACGCACAGGAAATGCGCCCGGCTTGCCCGCAGGCAAGGAAAGCGGGGCCGACGACGAGGGCGTGTTGCTTCTTCACTCCTTACACGCGTCGCGTAGCGCGAACGCGGCAAGTCCGTTCGCAGGCGAGGAAAACGAAGTCGCCGCCGGGGGAGTGTACTCTTTGGTACTCGACCCCGGCGGCGGCAATGTTTGACGATGCATGCGGGCGGAATCGCCGCGTTCGCACTAGAAAGGCCAGACGTTGTCCATCAGACGGGTAAACCACCCCGGCTTCTGCTTGTCCGCCAGCGTGCCCTTTCCGTAGTACTCGATGCGGGCGTTGGCCATCTGCGACGAGGTCACGGAGTTGTCAGAGGCCACGTCGCGGGCGCGCACCAGACCGCTGACCACGATGTACTGCGTCTCGTCGTTGACGCGGGTTTCGCGGGCGCCTTCCACTTCCATCAGACCGCCGGGCAGCACGCGCAGCACGCGGGCGGCGATGGTGGTGGTAACGGTGCTTTCACGCTTGGTTTCGCCGGTGGCGGAATGCTTGGAAGTGGAGCTGGTGCCCAGGACGGGGTTGGCTCCCACGGCCCCGCTGAATGGCCCCGTGGGGTTCAGGGGGTTGATGGACGCGCTGGACTGCCCGAAGAAGGCGCTGACGCCCAGTTCGTTGGTACTGGTCTTGTCGGCGGTGGTATCTGCCTTGTTCTTGGCCTTGTCGGTTTCCACCACCTTGACCAGCACGATGTCGCCTACCCGGCGGGCGCGGTTGTCGGAGAACAGGAACTCCGAGTCCGATTCGCTGTACAGCGATCCGGGGTTGGCGGCGGCGTCCTCGGGTTCGGTATAGGCCTGCGGCTGCGTGACCGGCGGCACCGGCGAAGGCTGCTGGCGGGCGGCATTGCACCCGGAAAGCAACAGCATGGCGCACCCGGCGGCGAGCAGTCTGCGTTTCATGACGGTTCTCCTTGAAATTGCGGATGAGGCGAATTCTGCCCGTAAGGGGACCCCTTACCGGACGACCACCGTCCCCCCATCCTTCACCGCGGCATATATCTGCCGCTTGCTTTGCATGTTGCGCACGGGAATGGTCTCGCCAAGGCCGCCGTCGGCCATGGCCTCGCCCTGCACCTGCAGGCGCACAGAGCCGGAATCGTACAGCACGGTCACCACGCTGCCGCGCCGCACGGTGGGCACGCCGGAAAGATCGCTCTGGTAGATCACCTGGTCGGCGCCCACAGGGCGGGTCAGGCGCCACGGGCCGCCCAGGCCGTCCCAGGCGGGTTCGCGCAGGTAGGCCAGATTCTTGCGCACGCGGGTGATCTTGTCCGGGGTCAGCACGTCGTCCCTGTTCACGGGCTGGGCGGCGCAGGGCACGTCGGCCCACACGTCCACGAAGGCGGAACCGGTAAACTTGCGCACGGTGCTGCCGTCCACCTCACGCACGGAAAAACGCAGGGTGTTGCGACCGGGGGCGGCCAAAGTGTTTTCCATCACCACCTGCTGCTGCGGGTGTGCCAGAAAGACGTAGGGAGGGAGGCGATAGTCCTGCATGGACGCCTCGCCGGGCATGGCGGCCAGGGCGGGTGTCAGAGTCCTGACGGCAAGGGCGCGCAGGTCGCCTTCGCGCAGCACCGCGCCACCGCGCTGGAGCACCAGCGTGCCGGGGTACAGACACAGCGACTCGGTATCGCGCAGGGCCTCGCGCAGGGCCTGTTGCAGGCGCGGGCGGTTGACGCTCATGGGGCGGCCCGGCTCGGTGGGCGACGGCCACAACGGGGTGGCGGCCAGTTCGCGCCAGGCCTGCGGAGAAATGGGGCCCACCGGCTCCGCGATCTCGCCCAGGGTCACCGTTGCGCCGGACACCACGGCGGCGTCCAGCAGCCGGATGCGCCAGCCCGCGTCGGCGGTGCCAGCCCGGGCCGGGGCAAGGCCGAAGGCCAGCAGCCCGACGGCAAGGGCCAGTGCGGCCAGCCAGGCCATGGGACCGGCGAACGCGGATACCATGACGGCGGAATGGCGGGTGGGTGCGGAACGGCGGTGGCGGATCATGCGGTGTCTCCCCGGTCTAGCGCTTGAGCTGCACGGCGGTCTGCAACATGGTGTCCGACGTCTGGATGGCCTTGGAGTTCATTTCGTAGGCGCGCTGGCCCACGATCATGTTCACCATTTCGTCCACCACCTCGACGTTGGACATTTCCAGAAAGCCCTGGGCAATGGTGCCCACGTTGTCTTCGCCGGGCACGCCTTCCACCGCCTCGCCCGATGCCTCGGACGGAACGTACAGGTTGCGACCACGCGCTTCGAGGCCCGCCGGGTTGATGAAGGTGTAGAGGGGGATGTCGGCCTCGGCCAGGGCGTCACCATTGGTGTCCAGGGCGGAAATGTGCCCGTTTTCCGTCACCGTGATGTTCTTGGTTTCGGCGGGCACGGTGAATTCCGGCTGCAGGGTGTAGCCATTGGCGGTCACCACCACCCCGTCCTGGTTCAGCTTGAACGCGCCCGCACGGGTGTAGGCGTCTTCGCCGTTCACCTGCACCAGAAAGAAGCCGTCGCCTTCGATGGCGAGGTCCAGCGAGTTGCCGGTGTTGGAGTAGTCGCCCTGGGTGAAGAACTTGTGCACCGTGGTGGGGCGCACACCCATGCCCACCTGGATACCGGTGGGAATACGGTTATCCCCCTCGGTGGCGGCACCGGCGATGCGCATGTTCTGGTACATGAGGTCCTCGAACTCCGCGCGGCTCTTCTTGAAGCTCGTGGTATTCACGTTCGCGAGGTTGTTGGAGATCACGTCGATGTTGAGCTGCTGGGCCACCATGCCGGTGGCGGCCGTCCAGAGTGAACGCATCATGGTCGTTGTCTCCTTGCAAGGAGGTTGGTTCCGTCAGTTGTCCGGCGGTAGTTGCCCGCCAGCCTGGTGTTTGCAAACCGAATGCCGGATGCGCAGGTCACGCATGCCCACGCGGAGGCGGTTGTCAGAAGCTTTGGGGCGGCTGGAG
The DNA here is from genome assembly GCF_000504305.1 of Nitratidesulfovibrio termitidis HI1. Taxonomy (NCBI): domain Bacteria; kingdom Pseudomonadati; phylum Thermodesulfobacteriota; class Desulfovibrionia; order Desulfovibrionales; family Desulfovibrionaceae; genus Nitratidesulfovibrio; species Nitratidesulfovibrio termitidis. The sequence continues at coordinate 3,368,771 of NZ_KI632512.1, read as the reverse complement.
CGCTAGGGAGTGTTTGCAAACAGGTTTTTTGTTCGCTGGCGAGGAAAACAAGACTGCCATGAAGGAATATGCCTCAGCCGTCGGGCGAGTTTGCGAGCCTTACGGATGAGGACCGCAACGCGCTCTTCGGTATTTGACTGAAATGGCAGGCGAAGTTTGACCGCGTTGCGCACGATGTCCGTAGGGCTCGCAGACTCGCCCAACGGCCACGCTTCGCGCCCTTCGGGTCGGAAGCCAGCGGGCAAAAGGACCGTTTGCACACACTCCCTAGACTTTCTTGCCCACCTTCTGGGTTGCCTCCCGATCTATGGAATCGGTGGTCTGCATCACTTTCTGGTACGCTTCGAACTGCCGCTGGGTTTCGATCATGTTCACCATTTCAGAGACCACCTCGACGTTGGACGCCTCCAGGTAGCCCTGGGCCACGTAGGCGCCTTCGGCGGGCACCTCGCCCGCGTTGGAACCGGGCCGCAGCCGGTACATGTTGCCGCCCAGCTTTTCCAGGGCGGTCAGGTCGTTGACGGTGACCATGTTCAACTGGCCCACAAGTGCGCCGCCCGCGAAAATCTGCCCGTCGTCGGATATCTGCACCTGCTCGCCGGGCGGCAGGGCAATGTCGCCGCCGTCACCCTGCACCGCATGGCCCATGGCGGTTACCAACTGGCCTTCGGCGGTCTGGATGAAGTTGCCGTTGCGGGTGTAGAATTCGCCTTCGGGGGTACGCACCTTGAAAAAGGCGTTGCCGGAGATGGCCACGTCCAGCGGGTTGCCGGTGTAGCGCATGCTGCCCTGCTCGAAGTCCGTGTGGGCCACGGCTATGCGGGGCCGGGCCACATGCATGGGCTCCGGAAAGAGCTTTTTCGAGCGCACGTTTGCAATGGGCTCCATGATCTGGTCATGGGCGAACAGTTGCATGGTATCCTTGAAGGATATGACGTCGCGCTTGTAGCCCGTGGTATTCACGTTCGCGAGATTGTTCGAGATATTGTTCATGCGATGCTCATTGGTGAGCGCGCCGAACAGGCTCGACAACATGCCTTCTTGCATGCGTGCCTCCTTGCGGGCATGCTGCCCGCGCCAGTGGATTTGCAAGGCGTGGGCCACACCCGGAAACCTGCATCATTCCGGTGCGTGGCAACGCATGTACCCCGACAGAAAGGCACGACTTGCGGACCTGACCGACGGAACAACGACGGTCTTCATCCCCGCGTTCACGCCCCCTGCGGCCAGCCCCCGCGCGGTCCGCATCAATCCCCGCGCCATCTCCTGTTGACATGCCCCCGGTCTCATACTATATATTCGCGTCTTGACAGAAGCGGCTGCCGATATTCCTCTGGAATCGCTTCACGGAGCGCCACGCCTTACCGCTCCACGGCAACGCCGCTTCGACATCCTGAGGGCCGTACGCGGCCATTCCGGGTGGCCTTTTGGCCCCCTTTTTTTTTGCTGCGGCTCCGCCGCCCACGACAACGGACGTTACCCCGCATCATGAGCACGCATCCCCTCCGCGACGCCGTCGCCGCCATTGCCACGCCCCTGGCCGACGCCCTGGGCATTGCCCTGTGGGGCATCGAGATTCTTGACGGGGGGCGCATGGTGCTGCGCGTGTACGTGGACGCCAGGCCCGGCATGCCCGCCCCCGCCGACACGAACGAAGGCGCCACGCCGGAAGACACCGCACAAGATGATGTCGCCCCTGTAGGCGTTACCCCGGACGGCGTTACCCCGGACGGCGTCACCCCCGAACGCGTGACCATAGACCAGTGCGCCCGCCTTTCGCGCCAGCTTGGCCTTGCCCTGGACGTGGAAGACGTGATCCGCGACGCCTACGTGCTCGAAGTGTCCTCGCCGGGGCTGGAACGCCCGTTCTTCGAGATATCCCAGACGGTCCCCTACGTTGGCCGCACCATCGAACTCACCCTTGCGGCGCCCCAGCCGGAATGGCCGGGCCGCCGCAAGTTCCGGGCTGACATCGTACGGGTGGAAGGCGACACCCTCACCTTTCTGCCCGACACCGCGCCCCGCCCCGACGAAGACCCCGCCCCCATCAGTGTGGCGTGGGACGACGTGAAAAAGGCGCACCTCGTCCACGTTTTTCCCGACACGACCCGGCCCCAGCCCGGCGGCAAGACCGGCCAGCGCAAGAAGGCGCAGCCCAAGAAGCCCGCACGCGGCGGCGCGCCGCACGACGACACCACGGACTAGGCCACCGATCCGGAGGAGTACCCATGAGCCTGGAACTCAAGAAGGCCATCGACCAGATCAGCAAGGACAAGGGCCTTGACCGCGACATGCTGATCGACACCCTGGAGGAAGCCGTCCGCACCTCCGTGGCCCGCAAGTTCGGCGACGAAATGGACGCCGAAGTCAGCTACAATGACGAGACCGGCGAGATAGACGTCTATCAGTTCAAGATCGTCGTGAAAGAGGTCGAGAACCCGAACAGCGAAATTTCGCTCGAGGACGCGCGCACCCACGATCCCAGCGTACAGCTGGACGACGAAATGGGCTTCCGCGTGAAGATCGAGGACCTTGGTCGCATCGCCGCCCAGTCGGCCAAGCAGGTGATCATCCAGCGCATGCGCGACGCGGAGCAGGAGATCATCTACGAGGAATACAAGGATCGCCGGGGCGAAATCGTCAGCGGCATCATCCAGCGCCGCGACAAGGCCGGGTGGATCATCAACCTTGGCCGCACCGAAGCGCTGCTGCCCAAGGAAGAACAGATCCCGCGCGAGCATTACAAGCGCGGCGACCGGGTGCAGGCCATCCTCATCGACGTGCGCAAGGAAGGCCGCGGCCCGCAGGTCATCGTTTCCCGCGCGCACCGCGACTACATGGCGGCCCTGTTCCGCCGTGAAGTGCCCGAGGTGGACGACGGCACCGTGCAGATCATGGGCGTTTCGCGCGACCCCGGCAGCCGCGCCAAGGCCGCCGTCATGTCGCGCGACCGCGACGTGGATCCGGTGGGCGCCTGCGTGGGCATTCGCGGTTCGCGCATCCAGAACATCGTGCAGGAAATGCGCGGCGAGCGCATCGACATCGTGGTCTGGAGCCCGGACATCGCCACATACGCCCGCAACGCCCTTTCCCCGGCGGTGATCTCGCGCATCGTGGTGGACGAGGAAGAGAACCTGCTCGAAGTCATCGTGCCCGACGACCAGCTTACCAACGCCATCGGCCGCAAGGGCCAGAACGTGAAGCTGGCCGCGAAACTGCTGGGCTGGAAGATAGATATCTACACCGAAACCCGCTACAACGAGGCCAACGCCATCGGACGCGGGCTCGAGCAGATCGCCAGCGTCGCCGAAATCTCCATCGAACAGTTCATCGCGGCAGGGTTCCAGTCCATCGAACGCCTGCGCGAGGCCGACGACGAGGAACTCGCCTCGGCGCTGGGCCTTGCGCCGGGCAAGATCGCCGACCTGCGCGCAGCCATCAACTTCCTTGCGCCCCAGGCGCAGGAAGATGCCGACGCGACTGCCGAACCGGATGCGGAAGCCGCTCCGGAGTCCGGGCAGGACGCCGTAGAGGCGCCTGCACAGGAACAGGGCGAAGGAACCGAAGCCGAAGCGAAGGAATAGTACGCGGATGGATGACGCCATCCGCGGGAAGCACATACCATTACGCACCTGCGTCATATGCAGGCGCCGCTTTGCAAAGCGCGAGCTTCTGCGGTACGTCCCCCCGACGGACGCCGCCGGGGCGGGGGCCGACCCCGTTCCGGACGAAAGGCAGACACTGCCTGGACGCGGGTTCTACGTATGCGAAAGCCCCGAATGCCGGGAGCGATTCCGGAAGTTCGGCGGCTGGCGAAGGAAGCGCAAGGGGGTTCAGGAATGACCGACGACAAGACCAGGGTGAAGGACCTGTCCACGGAGCTGGGCATGTCCACCAAAGATCTGCTCCACACGCTGCGCGATCTCGACATACCGGCCAAGAGCGTGATGACCATGCTCACCGCCGACGAGGTCAGCCGCGTGCGCGAACGCCATCAGGGCCAGACCGCCGAAGCGGGCGTTGACCGCAAGGTGGTGCAGCCCGGCGTTATCGTGCGCCGCCGCCGCCGCGACGGCGAAGAGGGCGAAGCCCCCGTGCGTCGTCGTGCCGAAGAGCGCGAAGCCGCCTCTGGCGGTGCCGACGCCGGCGACGCTGGCGCCACCGAAGCCGCCAAGGCCGAAGCGCCCGTGCAGCCCGCAGCTGACGAACGGCCCACCCGTGCCGCCCGCGCCGAAGCCCCCGCGGCGCCCGAGGCACGCGCTGCCACGCCCGCCGCGCGCATCATCCGTCGCCACGACGAGCCCGCGCCCGTCACGGCAGCACCGGCAGAGGCAGCCCCCGCGGCGCCCGTGGCCGCTGCACCCGCCGGCCCGGTCGGGGCGGACAAGCCCGCCGCCGTGCAGGCAGAAGCCGCACAGGCTGCTTCCGCACCCTCCGAGGCTCCTGCGTCTGCCGAGGCTGACAAGTCTGGCGAATCCAAGGCCGAAAAGCCCGCCACGCCCACTGCGCGGATCATCCGTCCGGCCCGGCCCGACGCTTCGGCCATGCCCGACGCCACTCCCCAGCCGTCCATCCTGCCCCCCGTGGCAGCCGACGCCGCCCCGCGCGGTGAAGGCATGGACGGTGACGAGGACGACGCGGACGGCAACCGCCGCAGGAAAAAGAAGCGCACGCCCGACGTGCCCGGACCGCAGGTCCGCGTCATTTCCCGTCCCGATCCTTCCGCTCCGGCTCCGCGCCCCTACCCGCGCGAAGGCGACCGCCCTGACAGGGACGACCGCCCCGCTTATGGCGACCGGCAGGGCTATCAGCCCCGCTCCGGCGGCCCCGGCGGCGACCGGCCCGCTTACGCTGGCGACCGGCAGGGCTATGCGCCCCGTCCCGGTGGTCCCGGTGGTGATCGCCCCGGCTACGGTCCCCGTCCTGGTGGTCCCGGCGGCGACCGGCCCGGCTACGCCCCCCGCCCCGGCGGTCCTGGTGGCGATCGGCCCGGCTACGGTCCCCGTCCTGGTGGTCCCGGCGGCCCCGGCGGTGATCGCCCCGGCGGTTACCGTCCCGGCGGTCCCGGTGGTCCCCGTCCCGGTGGCCCCGGCGGCCCCGGCTACGGTCCCCGTCCTGGTGGTCCCGGCGGCCCTGGTGGTCCCGGCATGGGCCAGCCCCCGGCAGGCGGCGACGAAGGCCAGAGCAAGAAGAAGCGCCTGAAGGGCCGCCGCACGGTGGACTTCCAGCCCGGCGCCGACCGCGCCGCGCGTGGCCGCGAGGACGACGATTTCCCCCGTGGCGGCGCCCGCCGCGGCAAGGGGCGCAAGGGCCGCGACATGAAGGCCGCCACCGCCACCCAGCCGCTGAAGGCCGCCAAGCGCAAGATCAAGGTCGAGGAAGCCATCCGCGTGGCCGACATGGCCCACCAGATGGGTCTGAAGTCCACCGAAATCATCAAGGTGCTGTTCGGCCTCGGCGTCATGGCGACCATCAACCAGTCGCTGGACATCGAAACCGCCACCCTTGTGGCCTCTGAATTCGGCTACGAAGTGGAAAAGGTGGGCTTCTCGGAAGACGACTACCTGATCCCCAAGGAAGTGGACGCACCCGAAGCCTTGCAGCATCGGCCGCCCGTGGTCACCATCATGGGCCACGTCGACCACGGCAAGACCTCGCTGCTCGACGCCATCCGCAAGACCAACGTCACCATGGGCGAAGCGGGCGGCATCACCCAGCACATCGGCGCGTACCACGTGACCACCAAGAAGGGTGAAATCGTGTTCCTCGATACGCCCGGCCACGAAGCGTTCACCGCCATGCGTGCCCGCGGCGCGCAGGTGACCGACATCGTCGTGCTGGTGGTGGCCGCCGACGACGGCGTCATGGAGCAGACCCGCGAAGCGGTGAACCACTCCAAGGCCGCTGGCGTGCCCATCATGGTTGCCGTCAACAAGATGGACAAGGAAGGCGCCAACCCGGAACGCGTGCAGCGCGAACTGGCGGAAATGGGCCTGGTGTCCGAAGCCTGGGGCGGCGATACCGTGTTCAGCCACGTGTCGGCCAAGACCCGCCAGGGCCTTGACGAACTGCTGGAACTGCTGGCCCTGCAAGCCGAAATCCTTGAGCTCAAGGCCAACCCCGACAAGCCCGCCCGCGGCCACATCGTGGAAGCCAAGCTGGACAAGGGCCGTGGCCCCGTGGCCACCGTGCTGATCCAGGAAGGCACCCTGCGCCAGGGCGACACCTTCGTGTGCGGCGTGTTCAGCGGCCGCGTGCGCGCCATGTTCAACGACCAGGGCAAGAAGGTGAAGGAAGCCGGCCCCGCCATGCCGGTGGAAGTGCAGGGCTTCGAGGGCGTGCCCGAAGCTGGCGAGGAATTCGTGTGCGTGACGGACGAAAAGCTCGCCCGCCGCATCGCGGAAACCCGCGCCGTGAAGCAGCGCGAAAAGGAACTGGCCCGCGAATCCAAGGTTACCCTGGAAACGTTCCTGTCCCGCCGCGCCGACGACCAGGAAGCCCTGGTGCTCAACCTTGTCGTCAAGGCCGACGTGCAGGGCTCGCTGGAAGCCATCTCCGAGGCGCTGCGCAAGCTCAGCACCGAGAAGGTCCGCATCAACATCATCCACGGCGGCGCCGGGGCCATCTCCGAATCCGACATCCTGCTGGCATCGGCCTCCGACGCCATCATCATCGGCTTCAACGTCCGTCCGACCGCCAAGGTCAAGGACATCGCCGAGCAGGAGAACGTGGACATCCGCTTCTACGACATCATCTACAAGCTCGTGGATGAAGTGAAGAGCGCCATGGAAGGCATGCTCGCCCCGGTGCAGCGCGAAGTGTACCTGGGTCAGGTGGAAGTGCGGCAGACCTTCAGTGTGCCCAAGGTGGGCACCATCGCTGGCTGCCACGTTGCGGACGGCAAGATCACCCGCAACGCAGGGGTACGCCTGCTGCGCGACGGCGTGGTGGTCTACACCGGCAAGATCACGTCCCTCAAGCGCTTCAAGGACGACATGAAGGAAGTCCTGAAGGGCTACGAATGCGGCGTTGGCCTTGAAAACTTCAACGACATCAAGATCGGCGACATCATCGAAGCCTTCGAGATGGTCGAAGAAGCCGCCACGCTGTAAGGATAGACAGACAACGATTGCCTCCGGCGGGCAGGGGGCGCAAGCCTCCTGCCCTGCCGATTTACTGGCGCGGGATTTGCCCCGCCGGTTCGTCAACGATGCGCCACGCGGCGCGGCACCCCCATGATCATCGGCGTGCTCACGGTGGAATTTGAGCTGCACGGCAACGATTCCCTGAAAGGGAAGCGGCGCATCGCCAACAGTTTGAAGACGAAGGTGCGCAACACCTTCAACGTGTCCATCGCCGAGGTGCGCAACCAGGATTCCCTGACCCGGCTGTCGCTGGCCGTGGTTTCGGTAAGCAACAGCGAGCGGCACCTGCAAAGCCGCCTCGACAAGTGCCTGGCCATGATGGAAGCCGTGTGCCCCGAAGAGATGACGTATAGCGACGTTGAATTTTTCGCCGCCGAATAGGCGCGACGGGCCCTTCGCCTGCTGGCTGCGTCAAACGTCGCCACCCGGATCGGTCACGTACCAAAGAGTACGCTCCCTCCCGGCTGTCTTGTTTTCCTTGCCAGCAAACGAAAATCCCGCCGCGCAAAGCCAGGTGCCCTACTCGGGCAACGTCGCCCCCCATTTGAAAAGTTTGGAGGGGAGGGGTCCAGGGAGGGAGACCTTTTTACGCTTTGCGGACGCCATCCGTAATGTTCGCGCGAGCGCTCACATAACGGCTGCCGCAAAAGGTCCCCTCCCCGGCTCCTCTCCTGATAGTAAACTCCCCCGCTCCGCAGGAACCCCACCATGACAGACACCGCAGCCAGCATAGCCGCCATCATCAGGGCAGAGGACGACATCCTCGTGGCCAGCCACGCCAACCCGGACGGTGATGCCATCGGGGCGGTGGCGGCGATGGCGCATGTGCTGCGCGCGCTGGGCAAGCGGTTCCGGCTGTACAACACCAGCGGGGTGCCGCAACAGTACGGCTGGGTGGACATGGGCGGCCCGGTGGCCCGCACCTGGGCGGAACTGGAAGGTTTTACCCCGCGCCTGGCGGTTATCCTTGATTGCGGCGATGCGCACCGCGTGGGCGGCGACCTGCAGGCCAGACTGCCGGAACTGCGCAGCGTGAACATCGACCATCACCTCGGCAATCCCATGTTCGGCACGGTGGGCAACTGGGTGGAACCGCACCTTGCGGCCACCTGCCAGATGGCGGGCATGCTGGCGCGCGAACTGGGCGTGCCGCTTTCCGGCCCGCTGGGCGAGGCGGTGTACCTTGGCATCTGCACGGACACCGGCAACTTCTGCTACGGCAGCACCAGTGGCGAACTGCTGGAACTGGCGGCGGAAATCGTGCGTCTGGGGCTGAAGCCCGGCCTGTTCCACGACCGGCTGGAAAACAACTGGTCCATCGGCCGCATGCGCCTGTGGGGCGCGCTGATGCAGGGCATAGAGCTGCACTGCGGCGGCGCAGTGGCGGTGTCGGTGATCACCGACGACATGTTCGCGCTGCACGGGGCAGACAAGGACGACCTTGAGGGGTACGCCTCTCAGCTGCGCCGCCTTGCCGGGGTACGCGTATCGCTGATGGTGCGCGGTGACGGCGCTGGCCGCAGCAAGATCAGCCTGCGTTCCAGCGGTACGGATGACGTGCGCGTGGTTGCGGCGGCCTTTGGCGGCGGCGGGCACCGTAATGCGGCAGGGGCCGAACTGGACATGCAGCCGCACGAGGCCGCGCGGGCCGTGCTGGCGGCCATTCCCGCCCAGCTTGCGCCCTGCGGCAAAGAGGCATAAGGTATATGGCTGTCCTGCCAGCGCAGCAGCATGGCCTTCTGGTGCTGAACAAGCCCCAGGGGCCCACCTCGGCACAGTGCATCGCCAGGGTGAAACGGCTTGGCCAGAAAAAGATCGGGCACGCGGGCACCCTCGACCCCATGGCGAGGGGGGTGCTCCTTGTGCTGTTGGGGCATGCCACAAAGATTTCCGGCCACCTGATGGCCGACGGCGAAAAGGTGTATCTTGGCACCCTTCGCCTTGGCACCACCACCGATACGTGGGACGCGGAAGGCAGCGTGACGGCCACCGCCCCGTACGACCACGTGACCCCGGACGACATCCGGCGCGAGGTGGAAAACTGGCTGGGCAGCACCGAACAGGAAGTGCCGCCCTACTCCGCCGCCAAGCATCAGGGGCAGCCCCTTTACAAGCTGTCCCGTGCGGGGCGCGAGACGCCGGTAAAGACGAAGACCGTCGAAATTTCGCGGGCACAGGTCGTATCGTGCGACCTGCCGTCCGCGACCTTCCGGGTAACGTGCAGTTCCGGCACCTACATACGGTCCCTGGCCCACAGCTTGGGGATGCGTTTAGGGTGCGGCGCCATGCTTACGGAACTGACCCGGGAGTACAGTCACCCGTTCGGTATTGACGAGGCGCACGAGCTTGATGCCGTGCTGGCCGAGCCCGAGCGGTTGCCGGAGCGGGTCATACCCGTCACGCGAGCCCTGCCCCACTGGCCCAAGCTGCGCATAGGCGCGGCGCAGGAGGCGGCGGTACGCAACGGGACGGCCCTGCCTTACGAGCCCGAGGCCATGGCGCAACTGCCATTCGCCGAAGGCCTGAAGGCCATCATGCTCGCTCCGGACGACACGCCCGTGGCCCTGGCCGAGACGCGCATCGTGAACGCGCAGCCGGTCTGGACCGTGCTTCGGGGACTGTGGAGTCAATAACATCCACTTTGGAGGATACAGCTGTGGTCATGGACGTCGATCAGAAGAAGAGCATCATTGATGTGCACGCCAAGCATGAAGGCGACACCGGTTCGCCCGAAGTGCAGGTTGCCCTGCTCACCGCCCGCATCGAACAGCTCACCGGGCACTTCAAGACGCACAAGAAGGACTTTCATTCGCGTACCGGCCTGCTGAAGATGGTCGGTCAGCGTCGCAAGCTCCTCAAGTACCTGAAGGCCAAGGACGTTCAGCGCTACCGTGCGCTGATCGAGAAGCTGGGCCTCAGAAAGTAATCCGCCATGGACCGGGGCCCGCCGTCGCGTGACGGCGGGCCCTGCGCCATGCGCATGGGCGCCGAGTCGCCCCCAACACGCAGTGTGAAGGGGGGTCCGGGAAGAGTGCCATGCCGGAAGCCGCAACAGTCGGCACCGGCCACATCCATGACACACCAACTGGAACGTCATGGTCGCAGCATGGCCTTCTCCCCGGAATCCCCTTCGCTGAACCGAAGAGGTACGCAACAATGCAGAGCGTTTTCAACGCTACCCGCGTCTCCGCCGTTGTCGGCGGAAAAGAAATCATCCTTGAGACCGGCCGCCTCGCCAATCAGGCGCACGGCGCGGTCTGGGTGCAGTGCGGCGGCACCGTGGTGCTGGTCACCGCGTGCACCCAGCCCATGGAACGCGACATGGGCTTTTTCCCGCTGACCGTGGACTACTCCGAAAAGATGTACGCCGCTGGCCGCATTCCCGGCAGCTTCTTCCGCCGCGAAATCGGCCGCCCCAGCGAACGCGAAACCCTGGTCTCGCGCCTCATCGACCGTCCGGTGCGCCCCCTGTTCACCAAGGGCTTCCGCGATGAAGTGCAGATTCTCGCCAACGTCATTTCCGCCGACCAGGAAAACGACAGCGACGTGCTGGCCCTTACCGGCGCTTCCGCCGCGCTGTGCATCTCGCCCATTCCCTTCGAAGGCCCGGTGGCGGGCGCGCGCATCGGCCGTGTGAACGGCGAATTCGTGCTGAACCCCACCCTGAAGGAAATGGAAGCCAGCGATCTGGCCATCGTCATCGCCGCCTCGCGCGATTCCGTGGTGATGGTGGAAGGTGAAGCCCATTTCGTGCCCGAAGACGTCATCGTGGCCGCGCTGGAATGGGCCCACAAGGAAATCCAGCCGCTCATCGACGCCCAGCTCAAGCTGATGGAACTGGTGGGCAAGGCCAAGATGACCGTGACCCCGCCGGTGGAAAACGCCGAGCTGAAGGCCCGCGTGGCCGAACTGGCCACCGCCGAGCTGGAAGTCGCCCTGCGCATCCCCGAAAAGATGGCCCGCAAGGACGCCCGCAAGGCCGTCAAGGAAAAGGTGCTTGAAGCCCTGCTGGCCGACCCGGCCCTGGCCGAGAACGCCAACCTTGGCCGCGAAGTGGGCGACATGCTGGGCGCGCTGGAAAAGGTGCTGGTGCGCCGCCGCATCCTGAAGGAAGGCACCCGCATCGACGGTCGCGACACCAAGACCGTGCGCCCCATCCTGATCGAAGCGGGCCTGCTGCCCCGCGCCCATGGTTCCGCCCTGTTCTCGCGCGGCGAAACCAAGTCGCTGGTGGTCGCCACCCTTGGCAGCTCCACCGACAGCCAGCGCATGGATTCGCTGGTGGGCGACGTGACCAAGAAGTTCATGCTGCACTACAACTTCCCCCCCTACTCGGTGGGCGAAGTGAAGATGTCGCGCGTGTCCCGCCGCGAAATCGGCCACGGCGCGCTTGCCGAAAAGGCGCTGAAGCCGGTGCTGCCCGTTGACGAATCCTTCCCCTTCACCCTGCGCGTGGTGGCGGAAACCATGGAATCCAACGGTTCCTCGTCCATGGCCGCCGTGTGCGGCGGCAGCCTTTCGCTGATGGACGCGGGCGTGCCCGTCACCGCCCCGGTAGCTGGCGTGGCCATGGGCCTGATCAAGGAAGAGGGCGAGTACCTGGTGCTCACCGACATCCTTGGCGATGAAGACGCCCTCGGCGACATGGACTTCAAGATCGCGGGCACTGCCGAAGGCATCACCGCCGTCCAGATGGACATCAAGATCACCGGCCTGCCCACCGACGTCATGGCCCGCGCCATGGCCCAGGCCCGCGAGGCGCGCCTGCACATCCTGGCCGAAATGGCCAAGGTGCTGGAAGCCCCGCGCACCGAGCTGTCCAAGTACGCGCCGCAGCATGCCGAGGTGTTCGTCAACCCCGACGTCATCCGCATCATCATCGGCCCCGGCGGCAAGAACATCAAGGCCATCACCGCTGCCACCGGCGCGTCCATCGACATCGAGGACAGCGGCAAGGTCTCCATCTTCGCCCCCACTTACGAAGCCATGGAAATGGCCCGCGAAATGGTGCAGTACTACGACCAGCGCGCGGAACTGGGCAAGAACTACGTGGGCAAGGTGCGCAAGGTGCTGGAAATCGGCGCCATCGTCGAAATCCTGCCCAACCTCGAAGCCCTGGTGCACATCTCGCAGCTGGACACCAACCGCGTGGAACAGGCTGGCGACGTGGCGCGCCTTGGCGAAGACATGACCGTGAAGGTCATCGAGATCAACGGCGACCGCATCCGTGCCAGCCGCAAGGCCGTGCTGCTGGAAGAGCAGGGCGTCGAATGGAACCCCGAAGACACTGCCCGCCCCTCCGGCCCGCCGCGTGACCGTGGGGACAGGGGCGACCGTGGTGATCGCGGTGGCCGTGGCGACCGTGGTGACCGGGGCGGCGACCGCCGTGGCGGCGATCGCGGTGGCCGTGGTGGCGACCGTGGCCGTGGCGGCGACCGCCGCTAGGCGCACCGCATCACAGCAAAGCGCAATACAGACGGGCGCGGGGAGATATCCCCGCGCCCGTTTTTCATTGCCGCGCCGCACGGCCTGGCGGGGGGAACGCCCGCACGGCTTAGCGGCTTGGCATCAATGATCGCAGGTGTTCGCGCCAAGATCCAGCCGGTTGCCGAACCACGCGGCCACAATATCTGCCGGGTCTGCGGCGGAAGCGCCCACCAGCACCTGTACGCCCCGCTCTTCCAGCAACTGGCGGGCCCGTGCCCCCATGCCCCCGGCGATGACCAGCCGGGTTCCCGTGTCCGCGATCCACGCGGGCAGCACGCCCGGCTCGTGCGGCGGGGGCGTCAGCAGTTCCTGTCCCTTCACGGTGCCGTCGCCCGGGTCCACGGTCAGCACGGCAAACTGCTCGCAATGGCCGAAGTGCTGGCACAGCCTGCCCGCCGCCAGCGGTATGGCGATCTTCATGTCCGATGCTCCTTGCGACGCAGGGCCGCCGTTGCTGTTGGCCGGGGTGCCCGGTATGGAATCGCCGGGCTTTCCGGAATCACCAGCCGGGCACACCGCCCCGGCGGCGCCCACCACCGGCTGAAAGGCCCGGATTACCGGATGCACCGGTTCCTGTCCGCCGGACGGGTCCGCCTCCAGCAGACTGTGCCCGGCATCACCGGCACTGGTCAGATCGGGGTGCAGGGGAATGCTGCCCAGAAACGGCACGCCGGTCTCACGGGCCAGCTGCTGGCCGCCCCCGGCGGGAAACAGCGGGGTCAGTTCGCCGCATTTGGGGCACACATAGCCGCCCATGTTCTCGACAATGCCCAGGATGGGGTTGCCGAGCTGGCGGCAGAACCCCACGGACCGGCGCACGTCGTCCACGGCCACGCCCTGCGGCGTGGTGACGATGACCGCGTGTGCATCCTCACCCAGCAGTTGCAGCACCGAAAGCGGCTCGTCCCCGGTGCCGGGGGGGCAGTCCACCACCAGCACGTCCAGATCGCCCCAGCGCACGTCCACCAGAAACTGGCGCACCATGCCCATCTTCACCGGGCCGCGCCAGATCACCGGCACTTCCGGGTCGGGCAGAAAGAACCCCAGCGACATCACCCGCAGGTTCGGCCCCGCGCTTACCGGGGCCATCCAGCCATCGCCCGCCACGGGCCGGGCCCGGCCAAGCCCCAGCATGCGCGGCACGCTGGGACCGTGCACGTCCACGTCCAGCAGGCCCACCTTGCGCCCGGTGCGGGCAAGCCCCACGGCAAGGTTCACGGCCACGGTGCTCTTGCCCACGCCGCCCTTGCCGCTCAGCACCACCAGCCTGGCGCCCACCCGCCCGGCCATGCGCACCGGGGTTTCCGTGCCGTCTGCCGGGCCGTTGGCGTCATGCCCGTCATGCGCAGCATGATCCCCGTGCCCGCCGCAGCCCGATCCGGAGCAGCCCCCGGTGGCCTCCACATGCTGTTCGCCGCCGCAACCGGCCCCGCCACAGCCGCAACGGTGCTCCTGTTCGTGCGTGTCCGTACCCATGGCTACCAGTGTCCCTCCCGGTCCGGCTCCGCCGCCGGGGCCAGATTGCCGTCCGCCAGCGCCCGCAGGGCCTGACGCGCGGTGGCGTGCGTTGAAAGATAGATGGCGATGCCGCCCCGGCGCAGCGCGGTAAAGGCCTTGGGCCCCACATGGCCGGTAATCACGGCCTCGGCCCCGGCGTCGGCGGCGGCTTGCGCGGCCTGAATGCCCGCGCCCTGCGCCAGCGACATGTTGGAGGCCGCATCCAGCCTGCGCACCGCCCCCGTGGCCGTATCGCACAGCAGATAGCCCTGCGCGCGCCCGAAGCGCGGGTCCAGACGGGCATCAAGAAGGGCGTCGGCCCCCGCAACGCCGGGCGGATTGCCCGGTGCTGCGTCCTGCACGGTGATGAGAACCTGCATCCTGTCATTCTCCTGCGTTGCGACGCCGCCGCCGAAAGCAGCCCGCGCCTGTTGTGGTGCATGGGCCGCCGCGCCGTGGCCCGCCGCCCCTGCCCGGAAGCGGGCGGCAACCGGGCATGGCAAGTGTGTCCGTCCTGCCCCGGACAAGGGCGGACAACACGTCGGTCTCGCTGCCCGAAAGCCACGGCAGGACGGCTATCCCGGCCATCTCCACGGCGCTCCGCCAGCAGGGGCGAATGCCCCCGCACACCAACAGGGAAACCCCATGGCGCGACAGAACGTCGATGAGCGGCGCGGGGCCGCCATCCGGCACGGGGAGGACGGTCCGTTCCGCCGGAACGCCGCCGGTCATGCGCACGCAGCGCAGCTCGGCAGCTGTTTCCAGCAGCGTGGCAAGGCGGTCCTCGAAGCAGGCAAGGCAGACATGGGCATTCATGGTGTCCCCACGGCGCGGCGGCCGTGTCCCCCCTGAAGCATGCAGGATGCCATCCTGAAACATTATTAAATCACGGCATGTTACGCGCGCTCTGCCCTTCGAAGCACCATGCAGGCCCCATAATGGTGGCGTAAAACACGCCCACAAACGAAATACGGGCGCATTTTGCGCCCGTATTCATCCTGCAGTGACAGCACGGCAGCCACGTTTCACTCGCCACTGCCATATAACCATGCATCAGCACAGGTAAAATCTTCCCGGCCCTGCGCCCCGCGCAGGCCGCGGCCTCAATCCGCCCCGCCGCCCTTCAGGATGCGCCGCAGGGTATCCTTGGATATGTCCAGTTCGCGGCAGGCGGCCATAACCCGCCCGCCGTGCCGCCGCAACGCCTCGCGCACGGCGTCCAGCTTGGCGGTGGCCATGGTGCGCGGACTGCTTGTCACGGCCTGGGCGGGTGTGGGTCGGGCAGGCACGGCCTGGGGGGGCGTGATCCGTCCTTGCTCCGCAGCATGCGCCGTCATCTGTCCCTCGCCATATCCGGCAGGACCGGCAGCCTGGCCAACGGGCGTGCTCTGCGCACCCAGCAGGTATTCCGGCAGATGTTCCAACTGAATGAACCCGCGCTGGCACAGGATGAACGCGTACTCGACGATGTTCTCCATCTCGCGCACGTTGCCGGGGAAGGGATAGCGCAGCAGCAGGTGCAGCACGTCCTCTGACACGCCCTCGATCTCCTTGCCGCTCAGCAGGTTGCGCTGCGCCACGAAGTGGTCGAGCAGCAGGGGGATGTCCTCCGGCCGTTCACGCAGGGCGGGCAGGCGCAGCATGACCACGTTGAGCCGGTAGTACAGGTCGCTGCGGAATCCCCCCTCGCCCGCCAGGCGTTCCAGGTCACGGTTGGTGGCGGCGATGACCCGCGCGGGCGCGGCCTGGGGGCGCACCGCGCCCAGCGGCTCGTACACCTTTTCCTGCAGCACCCGCAGCAGCTTCACCTGCAGGGGCAACGGCATGTCGCCAATCTCGTCCAGAAAGATGGTGCCGTCGTCCGCAAGGGCAAAGCGGCCCGGCTTGTCGCGCCGCGCGTCGGTGAACGCCCCGGCCTTGTAGCCGAACAGTTCCGATTCCAGCAGGTGTTCCGGCAGGGCCCCGCAGTTCACCCCCACGAAGGGCCTGCCCCGCCGGGGGCTGAGGTTGTGGATGGCGCGCGCGAACAGTTCCTTGCCGGTGCCCGATTCGCCCAGCACCAGCACCGGCGCGTCGCTGGCCGCCACCTGGGGCAGGATGCCCAGCAGGCGGATCATGGCCGCGCTGCGGGTGACGATGTCCTCCACCGTGTGCTGGCCGTCCAGTTGCTTGCGCATCAGGTGCAGGGCGGACAGGTCGCGGAAGGTCTCCACCCCGCCCATCAGCCTGCCGCGCCGGTCGCGCAGGGGTGCGCCGCTGATGCTTACGGGCACCTTGCGCCCGTCCGGGCGCAGGATGAACACCGAGCGGTTGCCCAGCGGCATGTCCTGCTCGATGCACGCCCGCAGCACGCAGGCCCCGTCGCAGATGCTGGAATGGAACACGTCGCGGCAGCGCCTGCCCAGGGCCTCGTGCGGGGGCACCCCGGTGATCTCCGCCGCCGCCCGGTTGAACGAGGTGATGCGCCAGTCAAGGTCCACGGTGAACACGCCGTCGGCCACGCTTTCCATGATGGTCTCGCAGGATATGTCACGCGGCAGGGCCATGGTCCGCTCCTTGTTCCGGCGGGTGTCATCCGGATACGACGTGGAAAGTAACGCCTCACAATGTATGCAAGCACTCACCTACCACATGGGCGCGTTTTGCGCCCGTTTTTTCTCCGCGTGGTTTCTGGCGCGTCTAATCCACTGGCATCATTGGCGGGAACAGGCTGGAACGGTTCATGCTCACTGTCGGATGTGGCCGTGTGGTCACGGCTTCACCTGCAACCAGGAGGCGCATATGCCTGGCATGAACGGAACAGGCCCCATGGGACGCGGCCCCGGCACCGGGCGCGGCGTGGGCCGCTGCGGCACGGCGCGGGCGCGACGCGGACAGGCAGGTCCGCCCATGGACGATGCTGCCAACGCCGAAGCTTCCGCCCTTGATGAACTGGCCGCCAACCTCGGCAACGTGCTGGATACGGCGCGTGACGTCATCGACGCCCTGCGACCGGGAAACGGTGCGGGCAATGGCGCGCAGAGCGGCAGGGGCTTCGGCAGGGGCGCTGGCCAGCGATCTGGACAGGGATATGGGCAGGGATACGGTCTGGGACGTGGCAGGGGACGCGGAGCCGGATTCGGGCGCGGACGCGGCCCGGCCATGCCGCCTGCCACCGGCGACGACCAATGACAGCCGCCGCAATTCGGACAGGCCGCCCGGGAAACGCCGTCCCCGGCGGCCTGCATGCATTCGGTACGGCAACGGAGGCCGCATGAAACTGGCCATTGCCAGCGGCAAGGGGGGCACGGGCAAGACCACCGTGGCCGTGAACCTTGCCGCGCTGCTTGCCGCGCGGGGACACCACGTGGCGCTTGCCGACTGCGACGTGGAGGAACCCAACGCGCATCTGTTCCTGCCCGTGGAATGGAAGACGCGCGAACAGTGCACCCTGCCCGTACCCCGGGTGAACGAAACCCTGTGCCTTGGCGCTGCATGCCGCCGCTGCGTGGATGCCTGCCGTTTCAAGGCGCTGGCGTTCATGGGTGATACGGTGCTGGACTTTCCGGACCTGTGCCACGGCTGCGGCCTGTGCGCGCTGGTCTGCCCCACGGGCGCCATGACCTATGCCACGCGCCTGGTGGGCGAGGTGCGCGGCGGCATCGCCCGCATTCGCCCGACCATGGGCAACGGTGCGGACAGGGGGAATATGGTGAACAGGCCAGACCGGGCAGACCAAACAGACCGGGCAGACCGGGCAGACCAAACAGGCCGAGCGGACCAAACCGGCAGGGCCGCCACGGCGGAAAGGGGCCTCGCACGTCCGGACGCCGCCCCCGCCCTGCGCTTTCGTGACGGGGTGCTGCGCATCGGCGAGGCCATGGCCACCCCGCTGATCAAGGCGGTGAAGGACGCGCCGTTCCCGACCGTCCCGCCGTGCGCCACCGCCCCGAAGGACGGACCCGCACCGGAGTCGTGCGCCTTCGTCATCTGCGATTGTCCGCCGGGCGTCGCCTGCGCCGCCATCAACGCCGTGCACGACGCCGACCTGCTGTTGCTGGTGGCCGAACCGTCCCCCTTCGGCCTGCACGACCTGCGCCTGGCCCTAAGCCTTGCGCGCCACCTGCGCCTGCCTCATGCCGTGGTGCTGAATCGGGCCGGAATGGGGGGCGGCATGGGCTTGCCCGCCGCACAGCCGCCGACAGAAACCGCCGGATGCACCCCACCCGGTGACCCCGTCCGCACTTGGGCCGCGCAAGAAGGCGTGCCCCTGCTGGGCGTCATCCCCTTCAGCCGGGCGGCTGCGGAATGCGGAGCCACGGGCAGCCTGATGCACGACGCCGCGCCCGAGGTGCGCGCGGCCTACGCACGGCTGGCGGATGTGCTGGAAGACATGGCCAGGGGTGCCGACGGTCCGCGCCGACCATGGGACGGCCTGGGACTGGCCGGTCCGGCGGAGTCGGCAGGCTTGGCTGATCTGGCCGGTCTGGCTGATCTGGCTGATCTGGCCGGTTCAACTAGTTCGACAGGCGTGGCGGCTCCGGGCACAACAAGAGAAGAAACCGGCGCAACCACGGGCGGCAAGGAGCCAACATGCGGCAGATAGTGGTCATCAGCGGCAAGGGGGGCACGGGCAAGACCAGCGTCACGGCGGCACTGGCTGCGGTTGCCCGAGAAGACGCGGCCCCGAAGGACGCCGCATGTAAAGGCGAAACGCCCCCGCCCGCACTGGTGCTGGCCGATTGCGACGTGGACGCATCGGACCTGCACCTGCTGCTGGCGCCCGTGGTGCGCGAGCGGCACGACTTTCACAGCGGCGTGCTGGCCCGCATTGACGCCGCCCTGTGCACCCGCTGCGGCGCCTGCACCACAGCCTGCCGCTACGGCGCCCTGAACGCGCCGCCGCAGGTGGCGCGCGAAATGTGCGAAGGTTGCGGCGCCTGTGCCCACGTCTGCCCCGAGGGGGCCGTGGCGCTGGATGAACGCCACTGCGGCGAATGGTACGTTTCCGACACTCGCTTCGGCCCCATGGTGCACGCGGCGCTCGGCATCGGCGAGGAAAATTCCGGCAAGCTGGTCAGCACGGTGCGCACCCGCGCCCGCGAAATCGCCGAAGCGCTGGGCGCGGACACCGTGCTCATCGATGGTTCGCCGGGGGTGGGCTGCCCGGTCATCGCCTCGCTGGCCGGGGCGGACACGGCCCTGCTGGTGACGGAGCCCACTGTTTCTGCCCTGCACGATCTGGAACGGGTACATGCCCTGACCAGGCATTTCGGCGTGCATGCGTCCGTGCTGCTGAACAAGGCGGACATCCACGTCGGCATGGCTCGCCAGATCGAGGCATTCTGCGCCGACCACGGCCTGCCCATGCTCGGCAGCATGCCCCATTCACCGGTATTCATGGCCGCCCAGTTCGCCGGGCTTTCCGTGCCGGAATTCGCGCCCCATGCCGAAGGCGCCCTGTTTCGCGAGGTGTGGCGCAGGTTGCAGGCCATGACGGCCACGTCAGCAGAGGCATGACGGCCACGTCAGCAGAGGTATGACGGCCACGTCAGCAGAAGCAGAGGCATGACGCCCACGGCACCTGGGACCTGACGGAATCGCCCGGCACCTTCGGCGGACATGCCACGGCATCGCCACCCTGCACATCTGTCTTGTGCGAAATAGCACGCCACGACAAGTGTCCCTCTTTCGCCGCCGGAACCGTATGTTGCCGAATCCCTGCGACATGACATGAGAACCTGCGGGTCGTCAGCCGGACCACAGGTTTTTCCTTACCCGCGCATCTCATGCGATTGACAGAAAATGCGTGGGAGCGCTATATTTCGAGCAACAATTTTCTAAAGATATTCGTGACCTGCGTACAGGAAGAATGACTCCGCACGTCATTGCCGGGGGGCCTGCAAGCGGGATCCGGCCACAGCGAGGTTCGTGATGCACGACGATGTCGAACACCTGCTGAAGCGGCACCAGGACGCCATGGAGCGCCACGAACGCACCATGCGCGATGCCGAGCGCAAACGCCGCAGCGAAGAGGAACGCCTGGACCAGGCCTACGCGGCCCTGCGCCAGCGCCTTGCCGCCCAGCCAGACCCCGACGCCGGAGACGTGGTGCTGCCGCTGCCGCCCGGCATGGCCGGGCCATCTCAGGGCACTTTCGGCGGCCTTCTGGGCAGCCTGCGCGCGCTGTTGTTCTGATTTTCCGCAGACAGACACAGAACGCCGCCACCGGAACCCTCCGGTGGCGGCGCTTTTTCATGCCTTGAAAAAGGCTGCTCCCGCATGCCTGCCCGCGTTGCCAGGCGGGCAGCCCGCGCGCGAGGCGCTCTGCTGGCTACCGTCCTCGCAGTTGGCGCTTGTCCCCCACGCGAATGGTCACGCGCTCCTTGTCGAAATATTCCAGCAACGGAATCACGTACTTGCGAGAAAGGCCGCCCGATAGTTCCTTGAACCCCGCCGGGTCGAGGTCGTCGTGGGTGTCGAACCACGCGGTCACGCGGGCCTTCAGATCCGCCATCACCGGGCCGGGAAAGTACAGGCCGTCCTTCACCTTCACCAGTTCCCCGGCGTCCTGCAACAGCTTGAACACCGCCGCCGCTTCCTTGAATTCCAGCCCCAGCGGTTCCAGCACGTCCTTGGCATTGGGCGGGCTGCTGCCCCCTTCTGCATAGGCCGTGCGAATCTTTGCGCGCAGGCCCTCCTGGTCCGACGCCAGCGACACCTTGTGCCCCGGCAGGCGCAGCACGTCGCCTTCGGCCACCAGTTCGCCCGCCTTCAGCAGCCGCTCGATGATGAAATGCACCAGCTTGGGATGCAGCCCCCGCCCCCACCCGGCGGACAGCGCCCCGCGCGCCATACCCGGTTTCAGCGGTTCGCGGGCGTGGTATTCCGCCGCGCGGGTCAGGCACCCCGCCGCCAGACGGCGCACCGTCTCCGCGTCCACGTAGGCGCGCTCGTCCCGGTCAAAGCAGAACACCCGCCCCTTGGCCCCCAGGGCTTGCAGGGCCTTGTCCAGCCGCTTGGATTCCAGGTTGGTCAGCACCGAAAGCTGGGCAAACCGCGCCCCGGCGGAACCGGCCAGCCGCAGCAGGGCCTGGGTGGCCGCCTCCTGCGTGGCGGCGTCGCCCGCCTCGTGAACGTCGGGCAACCCTTCCAGCAAGGCCAGTTTGTCGGCAAATTCAGCGTCCTTGCGGCGCAGGTCCAGCCCCAGCGGGTGCAGCACCGCGCCACCGGCCACCGTGCGCAGCGGCGAGAACGAGCGCACCACGCAGCGGTCGCCCGCAACGCCCACCATGGGTTCGGTAAAGCGCACCTCGCACAGTGCGGTTTCTCCGGGGGCCAGCTTGTCCCGGTCGGGGAAGTACAGCCGCGCCAGCACCTCGCGCGCGCCGTGGTGAAAATGCACCTCGGTGCGGTTCTTCAGCGGCGTGGGCGCGGACGACAGGCAGGTCAGCCGGGTCATCCAGCGCAAGGACGGAAACAGCGTGCCGGGGTGGGCCAGCACGTCGCCGCGCTGCACGTCCTCCACGTCCAGCCCCTGCACGTTGACCGCGGTGCGCCGCCCTGCAGGGGCCACGTCCACCGGGCCGCCATGGCTTTGCAGGCTGCGCACCTTCGTCTGCGCGCCGCCGGGGTACAGCAGCACCTCGTCACCCACCTTCACGCTGCCGGACACCATGGTGCCGGTGACCACCGTGCCGTGCCCCTTCATGGTGAACACGCGGTCCACGGGCAGCCGGAACAGGTCGCTGCGGCGCACCGGGCGCAGTTCGCGCTCCAGCATGGCCAGGTGTTCGCGCAGCGCATCCAGCCCCTGCCCGGTGGTTGAGGACACCGGAAAGATGGGCGCGCCCTCAAGGAACGTCCCGGCCAGGAACCCGGCCACGTCCTCCTGCGCCAAGTCCAGCCATTCCGGGTCCACCATGTCCACCTTGGTCAGGGCCACCAATCCGTGCCGGATGCCCAGCAGCGAGCAGATTTCCAGATGTTCGCGGGTCTGGGGCATCACCCCTTCGTCCGCCGCAATGACCAGCATGACGAAGTCGATGCCCGACGCCCCGGCCACCATGTTCTTGACGAAGCGTTCGTGCCCCGGCACGTCCACGATGCCCAGCCGACCGCCATCAGCCCCGGCGCCCGGCAGATCGCAGAACGCGAAGCCGAGCTCGATGGTGATGCCCCTCCGCTTTTCCTCTTCCAGCCGGTCGCAGTCGATGCCGGTCAGCGCGCGGACCAGCGAGGTCTTGCCGTGGTCGATATGTCCTGCGGTGCCCATGACGACAGGCATGCGTGTACTCCCGGGTGTTGTGCCTTCGGCGGAGAGCGTTTGTAGATGCCTCCGGCGGGCGGTTGTATCCGCTGCGCCCAATGCCGGAGATTTTTATTGTGCCTCCGGCGGGCAGGGGACGCTGTCCCCTGCACCCCTCAATGTTCGCAGGGGCTGCATGGAAGCGGCACAGACGCAGGCAGGCAGGCGCGGGAGCAACACCCCGGCATAAACCTCACTTGCCTCGCATCGTCATGTGGTTGTAGGCAAAAAGCAGCACGGACTCAAGCTGGCAGGACGGCAAACACACCCGCAACACGCTGTGTGCACTGATAAAACAGCGAAAACGCGTCCAGATTCCCCCAAAGGAGATCCCCATGGAAACGCTGTCCCTGCGCACCACCACGCGCGAACAATTGCTGGATGTGACCGAAGAGCTACAGGAACTGGTGACCCGCAAGAGCTGGACCGATGGTGCGCTGGTGCTGTTCTGCCCGCACACCACCGGCGCGGTGACCGTGAACGAGGCCGCCGACCCGGATGTTGCCCGCGACATTGCCGTGAACATGGGCACCATCGTCCCCCGGCGCGGCGACTACCGCCATGCCGAAGGCAACAGCGACGCGCACATCAAGACCAGCCTGTTCGGGCCGTCCCTGCTGCTCATCGTGGATGGCGGGCGGCTGCGCCTTGGCACATGGCAGGGGGTGTATTTCTGCGAATTCGACGGCCCGCGCGACAGGAAGCTGTGGGTGCAGTGGTTGCCGGGGTAGCCAGAACAGGGCAGGCTACTCTTCCTTCAGCTCCCGCGTCATCAGTTCGCGCACCGCGTCGTGCGGGTTCGCGCCGTCGTGCAGCACGCTGTACATGGCGTCGGTGATGGGCATGTCCACGCCCATGGCGGCGGCAAGGTCGTGCACGGCCTCTGTGGTCTTCACCCCTTCGGCCACCATGCGCATCTCGGTGACGATGTCGGCCAGCGCCCGCCCCTCGGCAAGGCGCAGCCCCACCTGCCGGTTGCGCGAAAGGTCGCCGGTGCAGGTCAGCACCAGATCCCCAAGCCCGGAAAGACCCATGAAGGTGGACGCCCGCGCGCCCAGCGCCTCGCCCAGACGGGACATTTCCGCCAGCCCGCGCGTGATCAGCCCGGCCCGCGCATTGCTGCCGAAGCCGAGACCGTCGGACAGCCCGGCGGCAATGGCGATGACGTTCTTCACCGCGCCGCCAAGCTCCACGCCACGCACGTCCGTGCTGGAATAGGTGCGGAAGCCGGGGGTGGAAAACACCTCGCGCAGCCGCGCGCCAAGGTCCGCATCCGTGCAGCCCAGCACCACGGCGGTGGGCAGGTTGCGCACCACCTCTGCCGCGAAGGACGGCCCGGAAAGCACCGCGTAGTGCGGGTCCAGCCCGGCCAGTTCCTCGGCCACCATCTCTGCGATGGTGCGCATGCTGCCCGCCTCCACGCCCTTGCTGGCGCTGACGAACACCACCTCGCGCGGCAACAGGGGCCGCAGCCCGCGCAGCACCCCGCGCACCTGCTGGCAGGGCACCACGGAAAGCACCACGTCCGCGCCTTCCAGCGCCTCACCGGCGGCCACATGCGCGCGCACGCCGGGATGCAGGGCCAGCCCCGCCAGGTAGCGCGGGTTTTCGTGCCGGGTGTTGATGGCCTGCGCCACATCGGCGTCGCGCAGCAGCAGGCGCGCATCGTAGCCCTTGCCCGCCAGCAGGTGGGCCAGGGCCGTGCCCCAGCTGCCGCCCCCGATGACGGCGATGCGCATGGCGTCGCTGGTCATGTCGTGTTCTCCGTGGCCGCAAGCGGCCCGTGGTGTGCCAAGTGTGCCAAGTATGTCAGACGTGCCGAGTCCATCAATGGTGCGAAAGGATATGGCAAAGCGCGAGCCGCCACAAGGCAGGCGCGCCGCGACCTCATACGGCAATCCGGTGCCGGATGATGACGGACGAGTGACGGACGGGCGATGTCTCCCGCCCGAATCGGTACCCGGCGCCGCCCCGCTGCCACGCTGTCCGGTCACCCCCCCGCGCACGGCACACGGCACGCGTCGTTCTGCCCCCATCCCTTGCCCTGCTGCCACGTTGCGCGCACGCCCGGACGCGCCACGGCCACGCGCCACGGCCACACGCCCCGGTCCCACGGTCCCAGCCCATACCCGCCCCCCCCTCACCCTGCCTGCGGGTTGCGTCGTCCGGTGGGACGGGGTATCAGCGTGTGTCGAACCGCAACCGAACGAGGACCACGCATGAGCCGTCCCGACGACACCGCGCCCCGATTCACGGACATTGAACGCCGCATTCTGGCCATCGTACAGAAGAACCTGCCCGACAGCGCCACCCCGTACGCAGACATCGCCGCCGCCGTGGGCGCCGACGAGGCCACCGTGCTCGACCTGCTGCGCCGCATGAAGGAAGACGGTTCCATCCGCCGCTTCGGCGCCAGCATCAAGCACCAGCGCGCCGGGTGGACCCACAACGCCATGGTGGCCTGGCGCGTCACCGAACAGCAGGCCGAAGAGGCTGGCAAGCAGGCCGCCGAACACCCGCTGATCTCGCACGCCTACTACCGCCCCTCGTCCGCGCCCGACTGGCCGTACGAACTGTACACCATGATCCATGGCCGCCACGAGACGGAACACCTGGAAGTGATCGAACAGCTGCGCCGCGAAACCGTGCTCGACGAGTACGCCGTGCTCGAATCGCTGCGCGAGCTGAAAAAGACCTCCATGGTCTATTTTCCGGAATAGGCAGGGACGTACGACCGGCTCGCGGCCCTGCCGCCTGTCCGCTTCTTTTCCCCTTCCATATTCCGAGAGACTGCCTTTCTTCCTTACACTCCGCGCCGGTCTTCCGGTGCGGATGGCTGATGCGGACGTGATGCGAGGAATTACTATTTTTGTCCGCCGGGCAAGGCGGTTTCCGCTGACAACGACACCGCGATAACCACAGGCTACGCCACCAATCTGCCCCGCAAGCCACCGCACGCTTCGCCAACTACCGCCACCCCATTCGGCGACACCACGGAGAACGCAGCATGGACCACCGCTCCAAGGAACTTTTCGCACGCGCCCAGCAACTCATCCCCGGCGGGGTCAACAGCCCCGTGCGCGCCTGCCTGGGCGTGGACAGCGACCCCCTGTTCGTGGCCCACGCCAAGGGCAGCCACCTGACCACCGTGGACGGCGATACCTTCGTCGACTACGTCCAGTCCTGGGGCCCCATGCTTCTCGGCCACGCCCACCCCGTGGTGGCCAGCGCCATCCACGCCGCCGTGGACCGGGGCACCAGCTACGGCGCACCCTGCGAGGATGAAGTGATCCTGGCCGAAGCCGTCATCGACGCCCTGCCCGCCGTGGAAATGGTGCGCATGGTCAATTCGGGCACGGAAGCCACCATGAGCGCCCTGCGCCTTGCGCGCGGCGTCACCGGTCGCAACAAGATGATCAAGTTCGTGGGCTGCTACCACGGCCACGCGGACGCCTTTCTGGCCAGCGCCGGTTCGGGCGTGGCCACCCTGTCCATCCCCGGCACCCCCGGCGTGCCCGAAGCAACGGTGCGCGACACCCTGCTGGCCCCCTACAACGACCTGACCGCCGTGGCGGAACTGTTCGCCCTGCACGGCAAGGACATCGCCGCCATCATCGTGGAACCGGTGGCGGGCAACATGGGCTTGGTCCTGCCCGTGGACGGCTTTCTGCAGGGCCTGCGCGACCTGTGTACCGAGCACGGCGCGCTGCTGATCTTCGACGAGGTGATCACCGGCTTTCGCGTGAACTACGGCGGGGCGCAGAAGCGTTTCGGCATCACGCCCGACCTGACCACCCTCGGCAAGATCATCGGCGGCGGCCTGCCCGTGGGCGCGTATGGCGGCAGGGCCGACCTGATGCGCCGCATCGCCCCCTGCGGCGAGGTGTATCAGGCGGGCACCTTGTCCGGTAACCCGCTGGCCATGGCGGCGGGCATCGCCACCCTGACGGAACTGAAGAAGTCCGACTACGACGCGCTGGAAGCCCGCGTGGCCGCGCTGGCCGCGGAACTGCAAACCATTCTGGCGGCCAAGGGCGTGCCGGTGCGGGTGAACACCATCGCCTCCATGTTCACGGTGTTCTTCACCGACCAGCCGGTCACCGACTTCGCCAGCGCCAAGACCGCCAACGCGGCCCTGTACACCAGCTATTACAAGCAGATGCGCGACAAGGGCATCTACCTTGCGCCGTCGCCCTTCGAGGCGGCCATGGTCTCGTTCGCCCATACCGACGCGGACCTTGCCGCGCTGCTGGACGCCGCCCGGTCCATTACCCTGACGGCCTAGCCACGGCGCGCCGCAGCCACCAACCGACGACCACGGGGGCGGATGCCGGTACGGCCCCGCCCCCGTTTGCGTTGTGGCCCCGGACGCACGAACGCGCCGGCACGGAACCGGCGGACGAGCCGTGGGCCAACCGCCCCCCCGAAAGAACAGCCCGCGAAAGCACACCCAACCCCGTCATGACCGCCATGCCCCACACGCCCCGCCAGACCTCCGAACGGCCCATGGCCGTGTACGCGCTGACCCCCGGCGGGGCCGCGTTGGCGCGGCGCATTGCCGGAAAACTGGGCGGAGTGCTGTACCTGCCGGAACGGCTGTGCGTGCCGAACCGAGGTGTGGGGAATGCGGGCGGGGCGGACAACGCCAGGCCGCACGAGGTCACGGCCCCTGCGCGGGATACGGCGGCAGGCACGCCATCCGACGTACCGCGTGCCGCCAGCGGCAATCCCGATGCGCCAACCGCCCTGCCGTTCACCTCGCTGGCGGAGCTTGTGACGCGCACCTTCCGCCTGCATCCCGGCCACGTCTTCGTGGCGGCCACGGGCATCGTGGTACGCTGCATCGCCCCGCATATCGCCAGCAAGGCCCAGGACCCCTGTGTTGTGGTCTGCGACCAGCGCGGGGCTTTCGCCATCAGTCTGCTGTCCGGGCATCTGGGCGGCGGCAACGACCTGGCCCGGCAGGTGGCCGAAGCTACCTGCGGAACGCCGGTCATCACCACCGCCACGGACACCGAGGGGCTGCCCTCGTTCGACCTGCTGGCCGCGCGGGCCGGGCTGGTCATGGCCGACATCGCCATGGTCCGTCACGTCAACGGCGCGCTGCTGGCCGGGGAACCGGTATGGATCTGCGACCCAGCCGACACGCTGGGGCTGCGCGCAACCAACGCCTTGGCTGACGAAGCGGAGACGGACCACATAGGGACGCACGGCGCACTGGCGGCTTGCGGCGGCGATACTGCTGCCCCGGACCGCCCCGCACCCCTTTTCCGCTTCGTCAATGACCCCGCCGACCTTCCGCCCGATGCGCCCTCGGTGCTGGTCACCCCGCACGATCACCCGGGCGCACCGCGCCGCCTTGTGCTGCATCCGCGCGTGCTGCATGTGGGCGCGGGGTGCAGACGCGGGGTGGATGGTGATGTCATCGTGGCCCGCATCCGCGAGGTGCTGGCCGCCGCCCGGCTGGCCCCGGCTTCCGTGGCGGCGCTGGCATCCGTGGACATCAAGGCCGACGAACATGGCCTGCACCGCGCCGCCGCCGCGCTGGGAACAAGGCTGCACTTTTTCGATGCGGCCAGCCTGGCCGCAGTGCCCGTGCCGCACCCTTCTCCCAAGGCCGCAGAGGTGCTGGGCGTACCGGAAGTGGGCGTGGCCGAGGCCGCCGCCCTGCTCTCCGCCCGGCAGGCGGGCGCTGATGCCGTCCTGCTGGTTCCCAAGTCCGCCGCGCGGGGCGTCACCGTGGCCGTGGCCATTGCCCCGGCTGCCGTCGCCGTTCCCGCCCCCGGCCCTTCCGCCTTGCGCGCGTGTTCCCCGACCGTAGCTACCGGGCCGACCTCCTCGACCGGGGCTGCCTCCGCGACCGTCACAACCGCCCCAACCTCTCCAACTGGCGAGACCACATCATGACCATCGCCCCCTTGCGCGTCATCGGGCTTGGCCCCGGCGACGCAGCCCTGCTCACCCCGCAGGCCCGTGCCGCCATTGCCGCGTCCGACTGCATCGTCGGCTACACCCTGTACGTGGATCTGGTGCCGGAAGAACTGCGCCATGGCCGCGAGGTGCTGGCCACGGGCATGATGGCCGAGATGGCGCGCTGCAACGCCGCCATCGACGCCGCCCTGGCTGGCCGGGCCACCTGCGTGGTCTGCTCCGGCGACCCCGGCGTGTACGCCATGGCCGGGCTGGTGTTCGAACTGCTGGACCAGCGCGGCCTTGCCCACCTGGCCCACGCGGTGGAAGTGGCGCCCGGCGTGCCCGCCCTGTGCGGGGCCGCCGCCCTGCTGGGCGCGCCGCTGATGCACGACTTTGCCTCGGTAAGCCTGAGCGACCTGCTGACCCCGTGGCCGGTCATCGAACGCCGCCTGGACGCCGCCCTTGGCGCGGACTTCGTGGTGGTCATCTACAACCCCCGCTCGCGCCGCCGGGCCGACCATCTGGAAAAGGCGCTGGCCATCGCCGCCCGCCACCGGGGCCCGGATACCCCCGTGGGGCTCGTACGCCAGGCCTACCGGCCCGACCAGCAGGTGTCGGTCACGCCCCTGGCCGCCTTCGACCCGGTCGCCGTGGACATGCTGTCCATCGTCATCATCGGCAACGGGACCACCACCATGGTGGGCGGGCGCATGGTCACCCCGCGCGGGTACATGGATAAGTACGCCCCCGGTGGGAGGGACGGCACACGCAGGAAGGGCGGCGGCGAATAATCATCCGGCGGCCCGACCGTCCACTGGCGTTGCCGCCCGGCCATGCCGCGCCGGGACATTCTGGAGCAGGCTGGAGCAGGCTGGAGCAGGTCAAAACAGGCCAGGGCAGGCCGGAATCCGGCGCCGCGCCAACGGCGCGCGCATTCTAATGGACGTCCGCGCCACCTTGTGCCGTGCGGCACGCGCGTCGCCCCCGGAATGAGGCAACGTTTTCCCCTAACCCACCAGAGTTCGCTGCATTTTCCCGCCCCGTCTTGACACCGCGAACGCGACCTACTACCATGGCGCTTGGGAAATCCTTAACATGCCTTGTGAAGGAGGTATTTCTGCGATGAAGAAGATGTTCCTCACTGGCGTGCTCGCGCTGGCCGTTGCCATCGCCATGCCCGCCCTTGCCGCCGCCCCGAAGGCCCCCGCCGACGGCCTGAAGATGGACAAGACCAAGCAACCCGTGGTCTTCAACCACTCCAGCCACAAGGCCCTGAAGTGTGGCGAATGTCACCACCCGGTCAACGGGAAGGAAGACTACCAGAAGTGCGCCACCGCCGGTTGCCACGACAGCATGGACAAGAAGGACAAGTCCGCCAAGGGCTACTACCACGCCATGCATGACAAGAACACCAAGTTCAAGAGCTGCGTGGGCTGCCACGCCGAAACCGCCGGCGCCGACGCCGCCAAGAAAAAGGAACTGACGGGCTGCAAGGGCTCGAAGTGCCACAGCTAGGCACGGCCGTCATTCTTCCGGCTTCGTGGGCCGTCCCTTCGGGGGCGGCCCTTTGCGTTTCCGGGTCGCCCGGGGCGGGGAACACTTGCCGCCATGTGGCATGTCGCACGCGCTTGCGCCATGCCCGCTCCTGTGTGTAGTATTGATGCCTTGAAACACGCAAAGCGCCCCCCGCTCCAGAGCGGCACTTTGCCGGACAGGTGCGCGAGCGCCGCAACCGTTACCGAAGGTTTGCCCAAGGGTCTGTCATGTCTCCCACCGACGATGCCCACCTGACGGCCGACGAGGACATCATCGAGCTTACCGACATCATCGAGAAGGGCAACGCGCCGCAGGCGCAGCCCGGCTCTGATGCCGCGAGCTTCGAGAAGGAACTCGAAGACCTGTTCTCCGACGGCGGCGGCCTGGAATCGCTGACGGGGTTCGATACCCTTGACGCCGACATCGCCCCCTCGTCCCCTGCCGCGCCCCTGACGCCGGGCGATGGCGGAATCGACGACGTCCTGAATGCCGCTCCGGACTTCAGGCCGGACGCTGGCCCCGACGCTGGCCCCGACGCCGACCCCGACGCCGACCCCGACGCCAACATGGACGCCGACATCGATGCCCTGCTGAACAGCATCGGCGACCTGCCGGATACCCCGGAGCCCGCCCCGGCCCGGACGCCCGCCGCCCCCAAGGCCCCTGCCGCCCACCATGATGCAGAGGAGGCTCCCTCCATGGCCGCCAAGCCCGTCTCGTCCACGCCTTCGGCCATCACCGGCCGTCCCGTCGATCCGGACGAGAAATTGTCCATGCCCGACATGGCCGACGTGGACGCCCTGCTCGGCGACCTGGGCGCGCCTACCGCCACCGACCTGACGTCGGGCGGTTCCGGCTCGTCCATGGGCGACGACGACATCGACGACCTCATTTCCGGGCTGGACGCCAAGGCGCCGCCCGCGCCTGCCGCCCCTCCCCCAGCACCCGCCGCACCGCAGAAGCCCGCCGACCTTGTGGACGTGGCATATCTGGACGCCCTGCTGGAAGACATGCTGGGTTCCGGCGGCAAGGCTGCCGCGCCCGCGCCCGAAGCGGAGCCCGAACCGGCCCCCGCAGCGCCGATGCAGCCCACGCTGCCGCCTGACGAAACGGACCCCTTCGAGGCCGCCCTGGCCGCCAGCGCGGCACAGCCTTCCGTGGCCCCGCCCGACGAACCCCCTGCCGACGGCGACCCCTTCGAGGCAGCCCTGGCCGCTGCCGCCACGGCTGCCGCCATGGCCGAGCCCGAGCCGCCCCGGCCCGCGCCAAAGCCCGTGGCCGCGCAGCCCGCAGTCGATCTGCCGGAAATTTCCCCGGAAATCTCCCCGGCAGTCTCAAGGGACGCGGACCTGCCCGATGCGCCCGCTGAACCCGAACTGGGCGACAGCCCCGCCGGGTATGCCGCACGCATCGAGGCGCTGGAAGCCTCTCTGGCCAGCCTGACCGAGCAGCGCGCCGAAGAGCGTGCCGCCCGCGAGGCGCTGGAAACACGGCTGGCGGCCATGGAATCGCTGGCCGACACCGCGCCCGCACTTTCCGAAGACACGCTGGCCGAGTTGCTGGAACCCCTGCTGGCGCGGGAGGATGGTCCGTTCGCCCCGCTGGTGGACCGCGTGCGCGCCGCCCTGGCCGAAGACCTGGACGCCCGCATCGAGGAACATCTGGCCCCCCTGCGCGAACGCCTGGAGGCCACTGAAGGAGTCAATACCGGCGAAGCCGGGCCGGAAGCCATCACCCAGGCCGACCTGGACATGCTGGCAGCGGATCTGCGCGCCACGTTGCAGGCCGAAACGGACAAGGCCGCCGCTGCCGCCGCCGCGCGGATCATCCGCGAGGAAATCGCCGCACTGGCGGACGCCCTGTAGCCGCCCCGCCGCGCCAGGCGCTGCTGCGGCCCGTCGGACACCGGGCAGTCCCGAGCAGTCCGGACCGCAGGACAGCAGCCGCAACACGGCACGCGCAACGACATCACAAGGGGCGGGTCCGGCACTTCCGGGTCCGCCCTT
This sequence comes from Nitratidesulfovibrio termitidis HI1, assembly GCF_000504305.1. NCBI lineage: Bacteria > Pseudomonadati > Thermodesulfobacteriota > Desulfovibrionia > Desulfovibrionales > Desulfovibrionaceae > Nitratidesulfovibrio > Nitratidesulfovibrio termitidis. The sequence continues at coordinate 3,336,900 of NZ_KI632512.1, read as the reverse complement.
TCGCATGCGGGACCACCCGCCTGCTTCCGTGTCCGCCAGCCCCCGTATCCGCCAGCCCCCGCATCGGGTCCAGCCCGCCGGGATACGCCGCCACGCAGGGCATCCGCGCACGGCCCGCATCGGACCTTCCGCCGGAAAGCCAGCCCGAAAGCCAGCCCCGACAGGCCTCGACGGGCGCGGGCCACAATGCTATAGACGCCTGAAAAAAGAGGGATGGCTCACCGGTTATTCCTCTTTCACCCGTCCGGTCTTCGTCCGCTGTGGTCGAGACCATTCCCCCACGGGCGGGTTTTCTCTTTTTTCGGCTGCCCGGTTGCCCGGTTGCCCGGTTGCCAGCCGGACGTACCGGGCCGGACTTCCGTCAGCATGCCCGCCAAGGCACCGGAAGACCACCGGCAACGGCCCCGATCGCGCACGGTCGCGGGGTGGCCCCGACGCCCCGGGCGTCCGGTACCCGACGGACAGCAGCCGGGGAAACGTGCCAAAAGAGCCGCACCCAAAAGGACCGCACATGGACAAGATTCGCAAGGAAGCCTTGCAGGTGACCAAGGAAATCGTGGTCAAGTTCATCGAAACCCAGCGGGTTTCCCCGGCGAGCCTCGGCGAGGTGTTCCCCTCCATCTACCGCGTGGTGCTGGAATCCATCGCCACCGACGGCGCGCGCGACGGCCAGTCCCCCGTGGTGTCGACGGCCTCCATCGGCACGGAGCGGGAGTAGGCACGCATGGATCGTCCCGCCGCAACCTGCCCGAATGCCGTCCCGGCGTCCACGGACAGCAGCCGCCAGCCCGATCCCTGCGGGCATGCCCGTAGCGTTTCCGGCATGTTCGGACGCATCGCAGATTGGTACGACCTGCTGAACCGCGTGCTCAGCGGCGGGCTGGACAAGTACTGGCGCTACCGTCTGGTGCGCCACGTGGCGCCCGGCCCCACGGGCCGCGTGCTGGACCTTGCGGCGGGCACCCTGGATGTCTCGCTGGAAATCGTGCGCCAGCATCCTGGCACCCGCGTGCCCGCGCTGGATTTCTGCCGCCCCATGCTGCAACGCGGGCGCGGCAAGCTGTTCGGCGAAACGGCGCGCGCCATCTGGCCCGCCACGGCGGACGGACGCCGCCTGCCCCTGGCCGACGCCAGCGTGGACTGCGTGACCATCGCCTTCGGCATCCGCAACATCCTGCCCCGGTCGGAAGCCTTTTCCGAAATCCTGCGGGTGCTGGTGCCCGGCGGACGGCTGTGCGTGCTGGAATTCGGCACCGGCAAGACCCCGGTGTGGCGCGGACTGTACAATTTCTATCTCAACCGGGTGCTGCCCATGGTGGGCAAGGCCATTTCCGGCGATTCCGGGGCCTACCGCTACCTGGCCGACACCATCATGGCCTTTCCCACCGCCGACGAACTGGCCGGGGAAATGACGGGCGCGGGCTTTGGCCGGGTGTTCCACCTGCCGCTGACCTCGGGCATCGTACGGCTGCACGTGGCCGAAAAACCCCTTGCTCCGGTGACCGGGCCAGGGCAGGCCGGAACGCCCAGGCAGGAGCAGCCCGCCCCCAGAGCGCGCAAGGCCCCGCCCGCCCAGTCAGGCCAGTCAGACCAGTCAGGCCAGTCAGGCCAGTCAGTCCAATCAGGGCAATCGGGCCAATCAGGGCAATCGGGCCAATCAGGGCAATCGGGCCAGTCCTCCGCATCTGCCGCGACTGCCGCAGAGGGCGTCGCGGATACGGCAAGCCAGAACACGGCGCACAAGGACAAGCCCGCCGGAACCGACAGCCCGGCAACGGGTGACAAGACGGCAAAAACCGGCGCGCGCGGCACGGTGCAGGCCACCCTGCCCGGCGCGGCCACGCAGGAAACGGCGAAAAAGAAGCGCGCCGCCAGCGGCGCCAAGGCGGGGAAAAAGGCGCGCTGACCGCATGCGGCAACGCGAAAGGCGGGGATTGAAGGCAGGGGGGGGGCGTCAGGCCGGCATGCGTCGAATCGGCATGCATCAGGCCAGCATGCGCCGGGCCAGCCAGACCACCAGCACGCCCACGCACATGGCCGCAATGCCCATGCCCCGCAGCATGGCCGGGGGCTGGTCGGACAGCGACCGCAACACGGGGCGCATCCGCTCGGCAAACAGGACGTACGGAATGCTTTCGATGACGAAGGCAAGGCCCAGGGCGCAGAGCAAGGTGTTCCAGTCGATATGCATGCAAGCCTTCTCACACGGGGGCGCCGCCCGTGGCAAGCCCCGTCGTCAACGCAACTTTCCGCCGACAGGCACATCGGCAGGCCCGGCCCGGGCAGGCATGCGCGGCAGGCCCCACCCGGCGGTCACTGCCAGGCGACAGACAGAACGGGCTGAGCGGGCAGAGCGGGCAGAGCGGGCAGGCCACCGGACACAATCGGCAGCAATCGGCCCGCAGGGCCGGACACAGGATATCCAACAGAGTGAACGACATGACCACTTTTGATGCAATCGCCCGCCGTGAATCCCCCGTGGCAGTGGTGGGCCTGGGTTACGTGGGCCTGCCCCTGGCGGTGTCCCTGGCGCGCCGCTTCGACGTCATCGGCTTCGACATCTCGCAAGGCCGCGTGGACGAACTGACCGCCGGGCATGACCGCACCGGCGAGGTGGCCGACGCGGACCTTGCCGCCACCACCGCCCGCTTCACCTGCGACGGCGCCGCCCTGGCCGCCGCCGGGGTGATCATCGTGGCCGTGCCCACGCCCATCGACAGCCACCGCAACCCCGACCTGACGCCCGTGGAAAAGGCCTCCGCCACCGTGGGCCGCCACATGTCGCGCGGCTGCGTGGTGGTGTACGAATCCACCGTGTACCCCGGCGTCACCGAGGACGTCTGCGTGCCCATCCTGGAGCGCGAATCGGGCCTGGCCTTCGGACGCGACTTCACCGTGGGCTACTCGCCGGAACGCATCAATCCCGGCGACAAGGTGCACACCCTGGAAACCATCATGAAGGTGGTTTCCGGCAGCGACGCCCCCACCCTGGACCTGCTGGCAGGCCTGTATGGCAGCGTGGTCACCGCCGGGGTGCACCGCGCGGCCAGCATCAAGGTGGCCGAGGCCGCCAAGGTCATCGAGAACACCCAGCGCGACCTGAACATCGCGCTGATGAACGAGCTTTCGCTGATCTTCGACCGCCTGGGCATCGACACCCTGGAAGTGCTGGAGGCGGCGGGCACCAAGTGGAACTTCCTGCCCTTCCGCCCCGGCCTGGTGGGCGGCCACTGCATCGGCGTGGACCCGTACTACCTCACCTTCAAGGCAGAGGAACTGGGCTACCACCCGCAGGTCATCCTGGCGGGCCGCCGCATCAACGACGGCATGGGCAAGCACGTGGCCGAAACCGCCGTCAAGCAGATGATCAAGGCGGGCTGCCGCGTGGACGGCGCACGGGTGGGCATCCTGGGGCTGACCTTCAAGGAGGACGTGCCCGACCTGCGCAACACCCGCGTGGTGGACGTGGTGGCCGAACTGCGCGAATACGGGGTGACGGTGCTGGTGCACGACCCCATGGCCGAGGCCGCCGAGGCCCGGCACGAATACGGACTGGACCTTGCCTCGCTGGACGATTTCTCGCAGCTCGATGCGCTGATCCTGGCCGTGGGGCACAAGGCCTACCGTGCCATTCCCCTGTCCGCCATGCGCGGCTGGTTCGCCACGCCGGACCGTGCCCTGCTGCTGGACCTGAAGGGCCTGCACGACGCGCTGTCTGCGGAAGAGGCCGGGTTCTTCGCCTACTGGCGGTTGTAACGGGGTCCGCGCACCGGCCCCAAAGGACGGCAACGCCATGCTCGCCAGCCAACGCCGCAAACGCCTGCCCCCGGCACCGGACGAAGCCACGTTGCGCGCGGCCATGCGCCGCACGGCGGAAAAGGAGCAGCCCGACGACGCCCGGAGCACGACGGACGATTCGCCTACCGGTCCCGCCTGCGCGCTGATGCCGGGCATTCCGCGCGGCACCCTGCTGTGCGAACTGCCCCCGCGCGACGTGCCGGTGGTGCTGTGCTGGGACGACTGCTGACGGGGCCTGCAGGAAGCGAGTTCGCTTCTGCGGTCCATGCCTGCCGGCGCCCAGTTGCTGCTGGACATAGCGCCCAACCAGATGGGCAGCGCGCGGCACATCGCCCGCGTCAGGCAGGCCGACGTGGTGGGCGTGCCCTGTGCCACCGCCGATGGGCATTTGCGGTTGCTGCTGAGAAAACGATAGGCCCCAAGACATTTTTTCACCGTAAACACTGCCCGTCGGAAACCGGAACAACGACACACCCGGCGCTCCGCGCGGTTCATGGACAGCCTTCACGCATGAGCCTTGTCATCGCCACCGCCACCACCCGTGAAATGAAGGCCGTGCTCACCGGCTTCAACGGGCGGGGCCGCGTGGGCTGCGCCCTGCCCGGACCGGGCGAGGCCTGCCCTTCGCCCGTCAACGGGCGCAACTGTCTGCTGCTGGTCACCGGCGTGGGGCCGGTCAACGCGGCCCTGTCGCTGGGCCGGACACTGGGCGCGCACCGCAGCGTGCGCGGCGTGCTGAACCTGGGCGTTGCGGGCACCTTCGACGTGCTGCGCGCCCCGCTGGGCAGCGCCGTGCTGGCGTCCGCCGAAGTATGGCCCGAATACGGCCTGGCGGGTGACCACGGCGTGGACCCGCAGGGCATCGCCTTTCCCCAGGCCGAAGGCCCCACCGGCCCGGTATGGGACCGCATCGACCTTGCGCCCGAGGCGCTGTTCGAGCAATGGCACCTTGCCATGCCCGTGGCGGCCCGCAGCGGCGTTGCGCTGACCGTGGCCGGGGTTTCCGGCACTCCGGCGCGGGCAGAGGCCATGCGCCATCGCCACGCCCCGCTGATGGAGAACATGGAGGGCTTTTCCCTGGCCCTGGCCTGCCTGCGACACGCCCTGCCCTTTGCCGAGGTGCGCACCATGTCCAACATCGTGGGGTCGCGCGCGGCAGAGGACTGGGCGCTGGAAGGCGCGCTGGACGCCCTGGGCGCCCTGGCCCGCGAACTTTTCCTGACCGACTGACGCTCCCTTTTCCGGCACGCGGACGCACCAGATCCGTCCGGCGCGAACACGCTCGCACATTTACGCGGCCCACACATGCGGCCCGGGCCACTCCGGTTCCGGACCCGCCAGGCCGCAAGCCCTACGGACATTCCCATGCTGAAGCTCAAAGCCTACCTGGCCACGGAACTGCCGCGCATCAACAAGACGCTCGACGCCGAGGTGGCCGCGCTCCACCCGCTGGTGCGCCCCGTGGCCGATCACGTGCTGCGCGCGGGCGGCAAGCGGCTGCGCCCCCTGCTGACCCTGCTCACCGCACGGGCACTCGGCGTGGAAGGCGGCAGCCTGTTCCGCAAGGGGTCCGGCCCGGACCTGTACCCGCTGGCCTGCTCCGTGGAACTGCTGCACTCGGCCACCCTGCTGCACGACGACATCCTGGACGGCGCCGACCTGCGGCGCGGCCTGCCCGCCGCGCACACCGTGTTCGGCCAGACGGAAACCGTGCTGGCCGGTGACGCCCTGCTGGCCCTGGCCAACCGCATCGTGGCCCGCTACGGCGACGCCCGGCTTACCGAGACCATCGCCGAAGCCATCGTGCAGACGGCCACCGGCGAAATCGTGGAGATCGCCCACCAGCGTTCCACCGACCACGGGCACGACACCTACATCGACATCATCACCGGCAAGACCGCGTGGATGCTGCGTGCCTCGTGCGAACTGGGCGCCCTGGCCGCGCAGGCCCCGGACGAAGCCGTGGCAGCCGCCGCAGGGTTCGGGCTGAACCTTGGCATCGCCTTCCAGATCGTGGACGACGCCCTGGACTTCGCCGCCTCGTCCAAGGACACCGGCAAGCCCGTGGGCGGCGACCTGCGCGAGGGCAAGCTGACTCCGCCGCTGATCTACTACCTTGAAACACTGGCGCCGCAGGAACGCGATGCGTTCGTGACGCGCTTCCGGCAAGGCACCTTCGATGACGCCGCGGTGGCCGAGGTGTCGGCGGACCTGCGGGCGCGAGGCTGCGACGCGAAAACGCGCGAACTGGCCGCCAGCTACCTGGACAAGGCATCGGCCTGCCTCGATGCATTGCCCGATACGTCGGAACGTCGTATCCTGCGGCAAAGCATCGACTACGTCCTGAACCGCGGCACGTAGCATTCGTCCACGGAGCCGCCGTACGGCACGGGCGGCGCCGTGACCCGAAAGACGCCCGGCAGGTGCACCACAGTGCACCGCAGTGCACCGGACGACGCCCGAAGGCACGCGGCCCCGCATCGGCAGGCGACCTCGCATCGGCAGGCGCCCCCCCCCGCAGCGCCGTGCACCACGCAATCCCCCACACCGGAGGGGCGCATGACTGTTCCGCAGGGTCGGCACATGGCCGACGAAGAAGCCATCAATCGCTGCCTGCAACTCACCTTTCCCCCGGTCATGGTGCAACTGGTGCAGGCGCTGGTGGCGCCGTTTCCAGAATTCTCCACCATCGCCCGCATCCTGGCCATGGACCCCATGCTGGCCGCCGCCGTGCTGAACCTGGTCAACTCGCCGTACTACGGGCTGGGCACCAAGGTTTCCGACCTGCAACGCGCCGCCACGGTGCTGGGCACGCGGGAAATCCTCAAGCTGGCCCTGTCGCTGTCGTTCCAGAAGCGGGTAAGCAACGAGCTGAAGCGCCCCCAGCAGGCCATGTACCAGGACTGGCGGCTGGTGGTCTGGTCGTCCATCGCGGCGGAACAGATCGCCCTGCGGGTGCAGCCCGACACGGCCCACCTGGCCTACCTGGCCTCGCTGCTGAAAGACCTTGCCCTGTTCATGCACCTGTGCTCGGCCGACGAAGACCCGGTGCTGCGCGGCAAGGCCTGCATCACCAGCCTGGAACGCGACCAACTGTCGCTGGAAAACACCTGCTGGGGCGCCAACCACGCGGCCATGGCCCGCAACATCATCCACCGCTGGGGCCTGCCCGAGGCCATCGCCGACGCCATCGCCAGCCACCACGACCTGGACGGCGTGGCCCACCACCCGCCCCTGACCCAGGCGGTCATTCTGGGCACGCAGTGGGCCGACCTGCTGCACGGACAGGCCACCCACCCCGCGCTGATCATCCAGTTCGAAATGCTGCTGCGCACCCGCCTTTCGCTGGACGACCAGGGGCTGGAAAACCTGCGCGAGGCCTGCGCCCAGCGCTTCAAGTCCATGCTGGCCCAACTGGCCATCCAGGACCGCCCGGTGGGCGCACGGCTGTACGAACAGTCGCTGGAAACCCTGCAATCCTTCTATTTCCTGGGGGCGGAGCTGTCGCACGTGGCGGGCGGCCTGCCCTCGCTGGCCGCCACCCTGGGGCGGCAGTTGCGCTGGTACTGGAACGTGCAGCGCTGGGAAGTGGCCCTGCGGGTACACGGCGGCGAGGAATACATGCTGTTCAGCGGCGACGAGACCACCCCCGCCCCGCATCAGGCCGGCCCCGCCCCCTTCGCGCGGCTGCCCTGGCAAACCGGACAGGAACGGGTGCCGCTGTCCGCCTCGGGCACCGACTGGGGCCAGCTGCGCCTGCCCAAGGACGCCCTGCCCCCGGCCCGCAAGTCTGCCCTGCTGGTGTACTGCCACTTCATGGCCATGGCGCTGGAAAACTACTACCGCCAGCAGGCCGTGCTGGAAGCCAAGGCCGACACCCTGGACGCCCTGCCGCTGGGCGTGGCCCGGCTGGACCGTGAAGGGTTGCTGATGGAAACCAACCGGCGCTTTCTGGACTACGTGGGCCGCGACGAACTGGCCCCCCGCACGCCGGTGCGCCCCCTGCTGTCCGAAACGCTGGGGCTGGATTTCGGCCCGGAATGGCAAACATTCACCGACGAAGGCGGCCCTGCGCTCATCAGCCGCCTGTTCTGCCCCACCGATGCGGCGGGCAGGCGCATGGGCGCGCCGTGCGCCTACGTTTCGCTGCACCGCCGCCGCGACGCCCCGCACGACGACGTGCTGCTGCTTATCGAAGACGTGACGGAAATCTCCGACGTGGACGTGCAGAACCTGCGCCAGCGCGACTTTCTGGAACGGCTGCTGGATTCCATGCAGGAAATCGTGCTCACCGTGGACCGCACGGGGCACATCTCGTGGGCCTCGCGCCGCTGCGCCGGGCTGCGGGGCAAGAACCTGTTCGCCGCATCGCGCCCCACGGTCACCTTTACCGATACCTGGGACGCGGCGTACCTGTCCGGCTCGTCACCGGCGGCCCCGGTGGAGGCAGTGCTGGAACTGGGCGACGGCAGCATGGGCCTGTTCGAGCTGGTCTTTTCCGAACTGGACACCCGCGAGCACGAAGGCTCGGCCCTTCTCGTGGTGGGGCGCGACCTGACCAGCATCCGCCGCCTGGAAGAAAAGGTGAAACAGCAGGCCATGTACGATGGCCTGACAGGACTGTTCAACCATTCGCAATTCCACATGATCCTTGAACGCGAGATGGAGCGCAGCCGCCGCACCGGCCGCCAGTTGGGGCTGATCTTCTTCGACCTTGACCGGTTCAAGGCCATCAACGACACCTACGGCCACCAGGCCGGCGATACCGTGCTGCGCCGCGTGGCCGCGGGCATCAGCGCGGTGGTGCGCAAGGGAATGGACTTTCCCTGCCGTTACGGCGGCGACGAATTCGCCGTGGTGGTCACCGAGGTGACCCCGGAGATCATGGAGGGTCTTGCCCGGCGCATCCGCGAAGGGGTGGTGACCAGTTGCAAGGGCGCCGTGGACATGAGCATGGGCCTTGCCCTGCTGACGCCGTCCGACACGGGCGAAAGCCTGGTCCAGCGGGCCGACAGGGCCAGCTATGCCGCCAAGAAGCTGGAGGGGGTCAAGGTGCGCTGGGCCGAGTAGCGACTGGCGCCACCAGCACATCCAGAAGATGAGCACATTTCAGGGCCTGCGCATAGATCAAATCTATACGCAGGCCCGTTTCCATTTAAACAGCCTATTTCACGTAACCTCCCGGCGCTGTTAGCATCTGCTGACACATCATTTCATTCCGTCACCGCAAGGAGGGTGTATGCGCCGTCTTCGTGTCGTCATGTCCCTGGTCGTGATTCTGGCCCTGGCCCTTGCCACCGCTGCCACCGCAGCCCCGCTGGATGCCTTCGCGCCTCAAGCCGGCCTCACCGGTTCCCTCGACATCGCCGGGGGCACCGCGCACATCCCGGTCATGAAGGAAGCCGCCAAGCGCATCATGACCGTGAACCCGGCCCTGCGCATCTCGGTGGCGGGCGGCGGCTCCGGCGTGGGCGTGCAGCAGGTGGGCGAAGGGCTGGTGGCCATCGGCAACACCGGTCGCCCCCTCACCGAGGCGGAAATCCAGAAGTACGGCCTGGTGTCCTTCCCCTTCGCCATTGACGGCGTGGCCGTGGTGGTCAACCCGGCCAACCCGGTCACCGGCCTGACCGGCAAGCAGGTGGCCGACATCTTTGCGGGCGCCATCACCAACTGGAAGGACGTGGGCGGCAAGGACGCGGCCATCACCCTGTATTCCCGCGAGGACGGCAGCGGCACCCGCGAAGTGTTCGTGGAAAAGGCCCTGAAAAAGGGGCCGCAGGCCGCCACGGCCAACGTGGTGAACTCCAACGGCGCCATGAAGACCGCCATCGCCCAGGACCCCAACGGGATCGGTTATGTGGGCATCGGGCACCTGGGTGAAACCATCAAGGGGCTGCACTTCGACGGCATGGTCCCCACGCAGGAAAATGCCGCCAACGGCGCCTACACCGTCACCCGCAAGCTGTACATGAACACCAAGGGTGCGCCGCAGGGGCTGACCAAGGCCTTCATCGACTACATCTTCAGCCCCGAAGGGCAGGCTATCACCAAGGCCAGCGGCTACATTCCGCTTGCCCGCTAGGCCCCGTGGCGCAGGCCCCCACCGTGCAAGGCCCACCACGCACACCCGGCCCATCGGGCTCAAACGGCTCATCGGGCTCATCGGGCTCATCGGGCCGTGATGGCAACACGCCTCAGGCACTGAGGTGTGCCGTCGCCGTCACGGTGCTGGGCATTGCCGCCGTGTTCGGTTTCGTCACCGTGTATGCCCTGCCCGTGCTGCTGAGCGGGCAGGGCCTTGCGGTGCTGTCCTGGCGCTGGCTGCCCGCCGCCGGGCAGTTCGGCATCCTGCCCATGGTCTGCGGCTCGGCGCTGCTGGCCTGCTCGGCCCTGCTGCTGGGTTGGCCGCTGGCCCTCGGCCTGTGCGGCTGGATGCACGGGCTTGGCCCCGCACGCCCCGCCCGCGCCCTGCGCCAACTGGTGCACGGCATGGCGGCTGTGCCCACGGTGGTCTACGGGTTCGTTTCGGTGTTCCTGCTGGTGCCGCTGGTGCGGCGGGCGGGGCAGGGGTCCGGCCTGTGCTGGCTGTCCGCCGCCCTGGTGCTGGCCCTGCTGGTGCTGCCCACCATGGTGGTGATCATGGACGCCGCCCTGCGCGAACAGGGCCGGTCGCTGCGGCTCACCGGCGCGGCACTGGGCCTTTCGCCCGCGCAGGTCTTTGCCCACGTCATGCTGCCGGGCGCCCGGCGCTGGCTGGTCACTGCCGGGGTGTTCGGCTTCGGCCGGGCCGTGGGCGACACGCTGATTCCGCTGATGCTGGCGGGCAACGCACCCGGCGTGCCCGCATCGCCCTTCGACGCGCTGCGCACCCTCACCGCGCACATGGCGCTGGTCATGGCCACCGACGCGGGCAGCACCGCCTACCATTCACTGTTCGCGGCGGGCATTCTGCTGCTGGCCGTGAGCGCGGGCGTCAGCCTGACGGTGCGCCGCCTGCGCGGCGCCGGGCAGGATGCCCTTTCCGACGCGGGATGGCAGCCATGACGCAGCGCCCGGATGCACCCACCCCCCGGCACCTGCCGGTCAGGCGCGCCCCCTCCCTCGTCTTCTCCAATATCCGGTCTGGCATCCGGTCTGGCACCCAATCCGGCACCCACTCCGGCACCCGGCCCCGCGAACGGATGCTGGTCGCCATGGCCTGGCTGGCCGCGGCACTGGTCGTGTCCGTGGCCGCCATCGGCTGCGGCTACCTGCTGTGGCGCGGGGTGCCCACCCTGGGCCGCGCGCTGTTTTTCGGAGACACCCCGCCCCTGCTGGCCATGGCCGGGCTGCGCCCGGTGTGGGACGGCATCTGGCCCGCCTGCGCGGGCAGCCTGTACCTTGTCGGGCTGACCACCCTGCTGGTGCTGGGGCCGGGCGTGGGGTGCGGCATCTATCTTGCCGAATACGCGGGACCGCGCGCCCGCCGCCATCTGGGGCTGGCCGTGGAACTGCTGGCCGGGGTGCCGTCCATCGTCATGGGGCTGTTCGGGTTCACGCTCATCCTCGTGCTGCGGCGCGCCTTCCTGCCCCAGGCCAACACCTGCCTGCTGCTGGCGGCGGGGTGCCTGGCCCTGCTGGTGCTGCCCCCGCTGGTGGTGTCCACCCGCGCCGCGCTGGAATCGCTGCCTCCCGAACTGCGGCTGACCGGGGCGGCCCTGGGGTTGACCCGCGAGCAGACCGTGTTCCGCGTGCTGCTGCCGGAGGCCGGGCGCGGCATTCTGGGCGGGGTCATGCTGGTCGTGGGCCGCGCGGCGGAAGACACGGCGGTGATCCTGCTCACCGGGGTGGTGGCCAATGCCGGGCTGCCCGCAGGGCTGCTGGCCAAGTTCGAGGCCCTGCCCTTCACCATCTATTACACCGCCGCCCAGTACCAGACCGAGGACGAACTAGCGCGCGGCTTTGGCGCGGCACTGGTGCTGCTGGTCCTTTCCGGTTCCATGATGCTGGGGGCCGGGGCGTTGCAGCGGGTGATGGCGCGCCGCCACAAGGGAGCGGAGGCATGGAACTGAACATACGCGATCCCCAGCCGGGCCTGCGGGTCACCGGGCTGTGCGTGTCCTTCCATGGTCGCCCGGCGGTAAAGAACGCCTCGCTGGACCTGCCCCGCACCGGGGTCACCGTGCTGCTGGGCCGCTCCGGCTCGGGCAAGACCACCTTCCTGCGTGCCCTGAACCGCCTGAACGAATGCTTTCCCGGGTGCGAGACCACCGGCTCCATCGTGCTGTATCCCGGCAAAGCGGGCGGCACGGGGCATGCCGACGGCGAACCTGGCGCCCCATGCAGCGTGCCGGGGCCGGACGGACCCTGCGACGTGCTGGGGTCGCATGCCCCGGCCCTGACCGAACTGCGCCGCCGTGTGGGCATGGTGTTCCAGACGCCCAACGTGCTGCCCATGAGCATCCGGCGCAACCTGCTGCTGCCGCTGGAACTGGTGCGCGGACAACAGGCCGACGCCCCGGCCCGCATGCAGGCCGTGCTGACCGACGTGGGCCTGTGGGATGATGTGCGCCAACGGCTGGACCGCCCCGCCGCCCAGCTTTCCGGCGGGCAGCAGCAACGACTGTGCCTGGCCCGCATGCTGATCCTGGAACCGGACGTACTGCTGCTGGACGAACCCACCGCCTCGCTGGACGCGGCCACCACCCGCGACGTGGAAGGACTGGTACGCCGTCTGGCCGTCCACCGTCCGGTGCTGATGGTGTCGCACAGCCTGGGGCAGACCCTGCGCCTGGCCGACCGGGTGGTCATCTTCGCCGACGGCAGACCGCAGCAGGAATTCACACCCACAGACCTCGCCGACGATGCGGGCCGCGAAGCCCTGATGCAGGCGCTGCTGTAGACTGCACGCCAGTTCCCCCACCGCCGCTCCTTCCTTCCCCGGCAGTCCGACCCGCATCGGACTGGGCGGCAGCCTGCATCCATGGCACGCCCAGGCCGCGACCTCCTTGTGAAAGTCATTTATTCCTGCATGATATACTACAATATGCCGCCAATCACGGATTCCGGCGGCCACGGCGTTGACATTTGCCGGAGGCCTGGCGTAGTGGATTTTATGGATGTATAAATGTCGACATTTATAATGTTCAAAAAATCGCAAGAGGACGCCATGTCTGACATCCACGCCATCACCACCACCCAGGCGCCGAAGGCCATCGGACCATATTCGCAGGCCATCGCGCTTCCCGGGCTGCTCTTCGTCTCCGGGCAGCTTCCCATCGATCCCGCAACCGGCAACATGGTCGAAGGACCGATACGCCTGCTCGCGCACCGCGTTTTCACCAACCTGCGCGCCATTGCCAAGGCCGCCGGCTGCGACATGGGCGATGCCGTCAAGACCACGGTGTTCCTCACCGACCTTGCGGCGTTCCCGACCGTCAACGCCATCTACGCAGAATACTTCCCACAGCCCTATCCGGCCCGCAGCGCCATCCAGGTCGCGGCGCTTCCCCTGGGAAGCCCTCTGGAAGCCGAAGCCATCTTCATGCGCAAGGGCTGATCATTCCACCATTGCAACCATCCAAAAGGAGCGAACATGAATCTCGCGATCCTGCCACGGCGCGGCTACGTGCAGCACCCTACCCCCATCGAAGCCTGCCCCGCCTTTTCCCGGGCGCTCGGCAACAAGGTGAACATCTTCATCAAACGCGATGACCTGCTGCCCGGATGCGCGGGCGGCAACAAGACGCGCAAGCTCGATTTTTCCATGGCGGATGCGCTGGCGCACAAGGCGGACACCATCATCACCTGCGGCGCGGTGCAATCGAACCACTGCCGCCTGACGCTTGCCTGGGCCGTAAAAGAAGGGCTGGACTGCCATCTCGTACTCGAAGAACGCGTGAGCGGCAGCTACAAGCCCGAAGCTTCAGGCAACAACTTTCTGTTCAACCTGTTGGGCGTCAAAAGCATCACCGTGGTTCCCGGCGGCTCGGACATGCCGGGCGAGATGGAAAAGCTGGCCGCACGGCTGCGCGCCAGCGGGCGCACCCCGTACATCATCCCCGGCGGGGCATCCAATGCCATCGGCGCGACGGGCTACGTGGCCTGCGCACAGGAAATACTGCAACAGCTGTTCGAAACGGGGCTGGCCATCCAGCACATGGTGGTGCCCAGCGGCAGCGCGGGTACCCATGCGGGCATAGCCGTCGGCATGGTGGGCAACAACGCGGGCATCCCCGTATCCGGCATCAATGTCAGCCGCACCAAGACCGACCAGGAACAGCTGGTGCGCAGGCTGGCGCGGGCCACGGCCGACCATGTCGGCATGAAGGGAACATTCCCGGACGATGCGGTGACCTGCTTCGACGGATACGTCGGGCCCGGATACTCGCTCCCGACGGATTCCATGGTCGAAGCGGTAAGGCTTCTGGCGCGCACGGAAGGCATACTGCTTGATCCCGTGTACTCCGGAAAGGCCATGGCCGGCCTGATCGACCTTGTCCGCTCCGGATATTTCACGGAAGGGTCCAACGTACTGTTCCTGCACACCGGCGGATCACCGGCACTGTACGCCTATCTTGAAACGTTCAGGTAGGCACATGGCGCATGCCCCGGCATGACGCGCAAGACAGATGGGGCTTGCCAGGCTGCGCAATGGAAGCTCATGGCTGCGGGGGCGATGCACGTCGCCCCCCCCCTGCCCCTGACAGCACGAAAAACACGCGGCGGGTGCATTCCCCACCGTACGGCATGTCCCTGCGGCACCCGCAGGGCACTGAACCCGGAATACCAACGAAGGAGCCTGCATCATGGAAAAGCGTCTTGAAATGCATGGTGGGATTCTTGGAGGCTTGGTTCCGCTCCTAGTTCTCATCGGTGGCCTGGTATGGCTCTCCGTGGCGGAACGCGGAGGCACGAAACCCTTCTGGGCCTGTGCGTGGCTGGCCATAGCCGTTGGACTCTTCTTCGCGCGCAACAAGGAGGAATACTGCAAGTCCATCATGCGCGGCATCGGGGACAAGACCGGCATCGTCATCATCACGGCATGGCTGTTCGCGGGCGTGTTCGGAACGCTCATGGTCGCCGGTGGCCTTGTCGACGGGCTGTTGTGGATGGGCATGACCACGGGGGCGAAGGGCGCGGCGTTCACCCTCATCGTCTTCTTCGCGGCCATGCTGTTCTCGCTCGGCACGGGCACAAGCACCGGCACCTGCATCGCGCTCACGCCGGTGCTGTACCCCGCCGGGCATTTCCTGGGCGCGGACCCGAGCATGCTCGGGCTGGCCATCCTTTCCGGCGCGGCATTTGGCGACAATCTCGCCCCCATATCGGACACCACCATCGTTTCGGCCTATACCCAGGGGGCCACGATGAAAGATGTCGTGCGCAGCCGTTTTCCGCTGTCCATGGCCGCCGCCGCCATCGCGGGGGTGGTGTTTCTGACTTTCGGCGGCGGCGGAGAACTGCACCCCCTGCCTGAAATACAGGCCCGCATGGACGCCACCGGGGCAGTCATGCTCATCGCCCTCGTGGTGGTGGTGGCCTCCGCCCTGTCCGGCAGGCACATCATCGAGTCGCTCATCTACGGCAACGTGGCGGCCGGCATCATCGGCGTGGTGACGGGACGCTTCGCCCCCGCCGCCCTGTTCAGCATTCCCCCCAAGCGCGGGGTATCGACCGGGCTCATCGAAAACGGCATCAACGGGGTGGTGGGCGCCATCATCTTCGCCGTCCTGATCCTGGCGGTAACCTCGGTGCTGGTGGAAAGCGGCATCATGAAGCGCATCCTGACCCTGGCCGAAACCGCGTTCGTGCGAACCGTCCGGCAGGCGGAACTCTTCATCATCGGTGTCACGATCCTTGCCTCCATTCCCATTTCCGCCAACGCCCCTGCCGAACTGCTGGTGGGCCCCTCGCTCGTGCGTCCGCTGGGCGAAAAGTTCGACCTGGCCCCGGCCCGCCGCGCCAATCTCATGGACTGCGCCGTCTGCACCATCTTCTTCACCCTGCCGTGGCACATCGTGGTGGCGGCATGGTACGCGGCGCTGGTAACTGCCGCCGACGCCTACGGCATCAGCGCTCCGTCCATCAGTTCGGCGTTGTACAATCCCTATTCCTGGGCCTTGCTCGGCGTGCTGCTGTTCTCTGCCGTAACCGGCTGGAACCGCAAGTTCGGCGGCAACGAAGGGCTTGTGGGCGAAGCAGCCTGACCTGCCGCAACGCGGCCTGATGTCCGATCCCGTTCCGGTGACAACCGGCCAGGACACTCCATATTCCCAGAATCGAGCCCGACTGAACCACGGGGCCGGGACGATCCCGGCCCCGTTCCGTTTCACCAATGACAAGCGGTACAGTGGCCGAGCGTCCTCCCCCTCCCCTCCCCCCCCCCCCCCAGGCAGCGCCGCACCGCCAAGGCCAGCCTTGACCATCCATTGCGCGAACTATATCTGCACGGAAACAACGCGCAGGGGTGCACATGCAGGGTTTTACCAAGCAGACATACTGCCATCAGGTGGCCGACTACATTAAAGAGCGAATCCTGGCCGGGGAATTCACCCCGGGCGACAAGATCAACGAGGTGCTCCTGGCCACGCGCCTCTCCATCAGCCGGGCTCCTGTTCGCGAAGCCCTGCAACTGCTTGTCCAGGAAGGGCTGGTCATCTCCATCCCGCAGCGCGGCAAGTTCATCACGGCCCTGACGGCAAAAGACATCCGCGACAGCTACTTTACCGGGGGGGTGCTGGAAGGCGCCGCGGCAGCCTCCACCATCAGCGCCTTCTCCGACGAAGATTTCGCGGAACTGCGCGCCATCGTGGATGCCATGGCGGACACCGTCGCCAAGGGCGGCGACATGGACGAGCTGTCGAAGCTCGATACCCGGTTCCATGGCGTCATTTTTTCCCGCACCGACAACGACCTGCTGGTGGAACTGTCGCGCCGGTCCTGCCAGGGGCTCGGCAAATTCCTGCTTTTCCGCCACTGGCGCACCACCTTTGCCCCGGCGGAAGTCCTCCAGCGCCACCGCGTGGTGCTTGACGCCATGCTTTCCCGCGATCCTGCACGCATCGAACACACCCTGCGCGAACACTATGCCGAGTCCGGCAGGCGCATGGCCCGCTGGGGCATCGACCAGGCCGCAGAGGATTGATCCGGGCCGGGTTCATCGCATCTTCACGTATTTGCAAAGCGCGCCGTTTGCCTTTATGGAGAGCCAACCGCTCGCACCCCCAAACACCCTCAGGAGTCAGTCATGCTTCGGCGCATAGAAGTTGGGCTTCGGCCGCAGGTCACCGATACCGTGGGCCGCAACGTCGCCGCCAAGATCCGGGCCTCGCTGGGCCTGAACGTGGAATCCGTGCGCCTTGTCAGGGTGTTCACCGTGGATGGCCTTTCGGAAGACGCGCTGACCAGCATGGTCGCCAAGGGCGTGCTGCACGACCCCGTGCTGCAGGACGCCGCGCTGGACCTGCTGCCCGCCCCGCAGGGCACGGCCCCAGCGGACTGGGTGCTGGAAGTGGGCTTTCGCCCCGGCGTCACCGACAACGAGGGCCGCACCGCGCGCGACACCCTGGCTCTGGTGCTGGGGGCCGACCGCCGCTCCATCGCCGTGTACACCTCGGCCCAGTTCCACGTGACCTGCGCCAAGGACACGCCCCTGTCCCGCGCGGACATGGAGCACATCGCCCGCGACCTTCTGGCCAACGAACTCATCCAGCGCTTTGCCCTGAAAAGCCGCGACGAATGGACCGCCGAACCCGGCTTCGTCCCGCAGGCCGCCCAGGTTACCGGCGCCTCCAGTGACGAGGTGGCCATAATCCCGCTGTCCTCCATGGACGACGCGGCCATGCTGGCCTTCAGCCGCGAGAACACGCTGGCCCTCAGCCTGGAAGAACTGCACGCCATCCGCGCCTACTACGCGGACCCCGCCGTGCGCGCCGACCGCGCCGCCATGGGCCTGCCCGCCGACCCCACCGACGCGGAAGTCGAAGTGCTGGCCCAGACCTGGTCCGAGCACTGCAAGCACAAGATATTTTCCGCCCGCATCGACTACGAGAACCGCGAAACGGGCCGCCGCGAGGTGGTGGACAGCCTGTACAAGACGTACATCCAGGGTTCCACCAGGACCATCCGCCAGCGCATGGGCGAACGCGACTTCTGCCGGTCGGTGTTCAAGGACAACGCCGGGGTCATCGCCTTCAACGACACCCACGACGTGTGCATCAAGGTGGAAACCCACAACAGCCCCTCGGCGCTGGACCCCTATGGCGGCGCGCTGACCGGCATCGTGGGCGTGAACCGCGACCCCATGGGCACCGGCCTTGGCGCGGAACTCTTGTGCAACACCGACGTGTTCTGCTTTGCCTCGCCCTTCCACGAGGGCGAACTGCCCCCCCGCCTGCTGCACCCCCGCCGGGTCATGGAAGGCGTGCGTGAAGGCGTGGAGCACGGCGGCAACAAATCGGGCATTCCCACCGTCAACGGTTCCATCGTGTTCGACGAACGCTACCTCGGCAAGCCGCTGGTGTACTGCGGCACCGTGGGCATGCTGCCCAGGGAAATTCACGGCCGACCAGGCTGGTACAAGAAGGCCCTGCCCGGTGACGTCATCGTCATGGCGGGCGGGCGCATCGGCAAGGACGGCATCCACGGCGCCACCTTCTCGTCGGAAGAACTGCACGAAGGCTCTCCGGCCACGGCGGTGCAGATCGGCGACCCCATCACCCAGCGCAAGATGTACGACTGCATCATGCGCGCCCGCGACATGGGCCTGTACAACGCCATCACCGACAACGGCGCGGGCGGCCTGTCCTCGTCCGTGGGCGAAATGGCCCAGGATACCGGCGGCTGCCGTCTGGACCTTTCGCGCGCCCCGCTGAAGTACGACGGCCTGCGCCCGTGGGAAATCCTGCTGTCCGAAGCGCAGGAACGCATGACCCTGGCAGTGCCGCCCGCCAAGCTGGATGCCTTCCTGGCCCTGGCCAGGGAGATGGACGTGGAGCTCACCCCGCTGGGCGAGTTCACCGAATCGGGCCGCTTCCACGTGGTGTACGGCGACAAGCAGGTGGCCTGCCTGGACATGGACTTCCTGCATGACGGCGTGCCCCAGATGCGGCTTTCCGCCGTATGGGAACGCCCGTCCATCGCCCCCGAATGCGAATGCAGGCTGAACCCGGCCCCCGCAGAGCAGGGCCCGCTGCTGCACGCCATGCTGGGCCGCCTGAACATCTGCAGCAAGGAATACCTGATCCGTCAGTATGACCACGAGGTGAAGGGCGGCAGCGTGGTGAAGCCCCTTGTGGGCGTCAAGCGCGACGGCCCGGCGGACGCCGCCGTGGTGCGCCCCTTGCTGGACAGCCAGGCGGGCGTCGTGCTTTCGCACGGCATCTGCCCCAAGTTCAGCGACTACGACACCTACTGGATGATGGCCAATGCCATCGACGAGGCGGTGCGCAACGCCGTGGCCGTGGGAGGCGACCCCGACCGCATGGCCGGCACCGACAACTTCTGCTGGTGCGACCCGGTGCAGTCGGAAAAGACCCCCGACGGCCAGTACAAGCTGGCCCAACTGGTGCGCGCCAACCAGGCCCTGGCCCACTTCTGCCTTGCCTACGGGGTGCCCTGCATCTCGGGCAAGGACTCCATGAAGAACGACTACTTCGGCGGCGGGGTGAAAATCTCCATCCCGCCCACGGTGCTGTACTCGGTGCTGGGTGTCATGGACGACGTGAACCGGGCCGTCACCTCCGACTTCAAGCAGCCCGGCGACAAGGTGTACCTGCTGGGTGACACCTTCCGCGAACTGGGCGGCAGCGAAATCGCCGACCAGTTGAACACCGTGGGCGCGCAGGTGCCCCAGGTGGACGCCCTGGCCGCCATGGCCCGCTACCGCGCCCTGCACGGGGCCATCAACGCGGGCCTGGTCACCGCCTGCCACGACCTGTCCGATGGCGGCCTTGCCGTGGCCCTGGCCGAAATGGCCGTGGGCGGGCGGCTGGGCGCGCGGTGCGACATCGCCGCCGCACCTGTTGCCGATGACATGACCGCCACGGAACTGCTGTATGCCGAATCGGCCAGCCGCCTGCTGGTCACCGTCAAGCCGGGCAACGCCGCCGCCTTCGAGGCGCGCTTTGCCGGGTCCGCCTGCGCCTGCATCGGCGAGGTGACGGCGGACGCGGTCCTCACCCTCACTGCGCAGGGCGCCCCCCTGCTGGCGGAAGGCGTGGAAGGACTGGCCCGTTCGTTCAAGGGCACCTTCGACTGGTAGCCGGGAGTTCCCCAACGTGTCCTTTTGACCGTTGGGGACCGCCCCCGAGACACAACAGACTGAAAACACACGCTTCCACGACGGGCGGACCGCAAGGCCCGCCCTGTTTCTTTGCCCCGCTGTGTCACCTTGCGCCCACGGCATGATTTGCTGTGGCGCACGGCAGAAAAGCGTGCCAAGATAATGGCAGGTTCCCACGGCCGCAGCCCGGCCGGAAAGCCGTCCGTGCCAGGAGTCGCCATGCGGCCGCACATGTTCTCCATCCGTGTCACCCTGGTCTGGGTCGCCCTTTTGGCGGCCCTGCCCTCGTTCGGGGTCATCCTGTACGACTCCCACCGTCTCGCCTCGCAGCTTCAGTCCGAGGCGGAGGCTTCGGTGACCCGGGCGGCCAGCAGCATCGCGGCCCTGCAGGTACGTGTGGCCGACGGAGCCCGCCAGACCCTGACCATCCTGGCCGCCCTGCCCGACGTGCGCCAGCTGGACCCGGTCGCCTGCGAGTCGGTGTTCCGGGAGGTGCTGGCCGAGGACACCACCCTGCTGAACCTGCTGGCCCTCGACGCCAACGGCGACCTCGTCGCCTCGGGACGCCAGCCGCTGCCTCCCCCCGGTCAGAGCCCCTTCAACCTTGCGGACCGCCTCTATTTTCGCACGGCGCTGCGCGACAAGCGCTTCTCCAGCGGCGAATACGTGCTGGCGCGCACCCTGCACGAGGCCACCTTTCACTTCGCGCTGCCGCTCGTGGACGACGAGGGACGGGTGTATGGCGTCCTTGCCGCACCCATGCGCCTGGACCAGTATGACGGCCTGTTCGACAAGCTGAACCTGCCCCCCGGCTCCGTCCTGAGCGTGACCGACCATCGTGGCATCCGCCTGTCCTACCATCCGCGCAACTCCGCCAGCCCGGTGGGCAAGGCCATCCGGGGAGAAATCCTGGATATCCTGCGCGCCATGCCGGACGAGGGGCTGTTCACCCGCGAAAGTTCCGACGGCACGGTGCGGCTGTACGGGTTTACCCGCGTGCGCCTGTACCCGGAATCCGGCCCCTACCTGAACGTGATGGTGGGCATTCCCGAAGAGACCGTGCTGGCTCCGGTGCGCGCCGCCCGCAACCGCGCCCTGCTGCTGCTCGGCAGCGCCATGGCCGTGACCCTGGCCGTGGCCTGGATCCTTGGCGGCAGGCTGCTGGCCCGGCCCCTGTCGCACATCGCCGCCACGGCCACCCGCATCGGCGAAGGGCAGTTGGGCGCGCGCACCGGCATCCGCCACGACCTGGGGGAAATCGGCCAGTTGGCCTTCAGCGTGGACACCATGGCCGCCATTCTCGCCAGTCGCCAGAGCGAGCGAGAGGCCTTCACCGCCGAACTGCGCGACAACGAGACCCGCTACCGCACCGTGTTCGACAGCGCCATGGACGCCATCCTGCTGGCCGATGCGGATACCGGCCTCATCCTGGACGCAAACCGGGCAGCCCAGCAGGTCTTCGGCTACCCGCGCGAAGAACTGGTGGGCATACACCAGCGCCAGCTGTACCCGGACAGAATGCACCGCAACGGTTTCGGGGGGCGCTTCAACACCCTGCGCGAACACCCCATGGAAATGCCCGCGGAAATGCCCATGCGCACCAAGGCCGGCATAGAACGCGACATGCTGGTCAAGGCCAGGGCACTGCGCGTGGGCAACCGCGACGTGATCGTGGGCATGTTTCACGACATCACCGAGCGCAGGCAGTCGGAACAACAACTGCGCGAGGTGGAGGCCCGATTCCGCTCCATCGTCGAAGGCGCCCCCCTGGGTCTCTTGCTGCTCACCCTGGACCAGGCCGAGCACCTGCGCATAGAGGCGGTGAACCCCACGGCCGACGCGGCCCTGCGCATCACCGACCGGGGCATGCTGGGACGGCGGCTGACCGAGGCCCTGCCCGGCATTGCCGCCACCAACCTGCCCACCATCTTTGGCGGCATTGCCGGCAAGGGGGGGACGTTCAACGTCACGGCCCACGCCAGCGCCGGGTGGATGCCCGCCGGGTGGTCCTTTGCCGACCTGTGGGTGTTCCGCACCGGCAACCGCCAGATCGCGGTCATGTTCGCCGACGTCACCCGACGCACCCGCGCCGAGGACGAACTGCGCCAGGCCAAGGAAGCGGCGGAGGGGGCCAACCGGTCCAAGTCGGAATTCATCGCGGTGATGAGCCACGAGGTGCGCACCCCCGTCAACGGCATCATGGGCATGCTGCAACTGCTGCGTGGCACCAGCCTTTCCGGCGACCAGGAAGACTGCGTGGACACGGCCCTGGGCGCCAGCCGCAACCTGCTGCGCATCCTTGACGACATCCTGGACATCTCGCGCATGGAAGCGGGCGCGCTGCCGCTGGTGGAGGAACCGTTCTCCATGACCCAGGTGACCGAACCCGTGCACGCCATGCTGGCCCATCAGGCCAAGGCCAAGGGGCTGGCATTCGAGGTGCAGGCCGCCCCGGACCTGCCGCCGGTGCTTACGGGCGACGCCGGGCGCTTCCGCCAGGTGCTGGTGAACCTGGCGTCCAATGCGGTCAAATGCACCGACACGGGCGGGGTACGCGTGGAGATATATCCGCTGCCGCGCTGCGGCATGGCTGATCGGGTTTCCATCCACATGGCGGTCATCGACACGGGTATCGGCTTCGCGCCGGAACGGCTGCGCACCCTGTTCGAAAGTTACACCACGGGCAGCGCGGCCACGGCCCGGCCCGGCGGCACGGGCCTGGGACTGGCCATCGTGCGGCGGCTCACCCTGCTCATGGGCGGCACCATCTGCGTGGCCACCGCCCCCGGCGAGGGCACCGAATTCCACATCACCCTGCCCCTGCGCGCAGAAGACGAACGCCCGCAGGCGCCCCGCGCGGTGCGGCGGGGCGCGCCGACAGGCATGGCACCGGACGCATCACCGGGCGCATCACCGAACGAACCTGGAGACGCTCCGCCGGGCGGGGCGGGGCCTGCTCCGGAAGCAGCCCGTGGCCCGGACGTCCCTCCGGCCCCTCACCGGATGGCAACGCCGCCGGTTGCGGATGCATCGGCAAAGGCGCCCTCTGCGGCAGGGGACACGGCAGGAGGCGCGGCGGGGGACCATGCGCCGGAAGTCGCCGGGACGCCGCCGCGCATCCTGGTGGTGGATGACGACGAGGTGAATCTGGTGACCGCGCAACGGCTGCTGACCCGGCTGGGCTACACGGCCGACCGCGCCTCCTCCGGGCGGCAGGCCCTGGAAATGCTGGGACGCGACCACTACGACGCGGTGCTCATGGATATCCAGATGCCCGACATGGACGGCATGGAAGTTACCCGGCACATCCGCATGCGCGAGGCCGTGAACCCCGGCGCCACCCCGCCGTGGGTGCCGGTGCTGGCCCTGACCGCCCACGCCATGCTGGGCGACCGCGAGCGCTTCCTGGCGGCGGGCATGAACGACTACCTGGCCAAACCCATAGAAATCGACCAGTTGGACGCCCAGTTGCGGGCCCAGTTGCGGGCCCAATTGCACAGCCAGCCGCGCAGCCGGACATAGCCCGCATACGTGCCCAGACGCGCCAGGCGTGTCCCAACCGTGCCCCAGATGTGTCCCAGGTGTGCCCCAGATATGTCCAGACGCACAGTGATCTCCGGCCTTCGCCACCCCTTCTTGCCTCGCGCGTCCTTCCCTCGCGCGCTGCCGCCGCGCGCCGCGCAACATGTCGCGCCAAGCATATTCCAACTGTACGCACAACCTGCGTTTTTCCCCTTACCCGCTTGACGCAACCCCGCCCCTTGGGTACAGCGAAAGCAAACAAGAACGGCGCTATACCGGGTCTTGTCGGCACGCGGGGGGGATGGCCCGAAGTCGGGCGAGCCCTGCCCCCATGTGCGGCATACGGCATCACACGTCTGCCGCCGTCACGCGCGCCGACCACCCATTGGCACGCCGCCCCGAACCACCGGGGCGGGTACCCTGCGTGTTCACGCCGCAGGATAAACCGGGGGGTCGCATGCTGTTCACCCGTTCGCTGGGCGCCAAGGTGCAAATGCTCGTCGTGGGCACCGCGGTCATGGTCTTCACGGCATTGTTCCTCACCAACTCCTACTGGCAACGGGAAACCACCCTCCACCTCATCCACGATTCCTCCGCCCGTACCGCCCAGATCCTGCTCGAGGCCATCAACGACCCCATGTCCAAGGGCAACGACGAAGGCACCGAGGAAAAATTCAACGCCATCGCCGCGCGCTATCCCACCGTCAGCGTGCATCTTGCCGATTTCCGGGGGGGCATCACCTATTCCACCCGGAACGAGGCCGTCCGCACGCCCATGAAGGACGTGGTGCGCGACCCGCGCTTTGCCGCGCTGTTCGACACCGCGCTGCAAAAGCCCGTGGACGAGGGGCAATTGCTGGAACTGGGCGGCACGCCGTACTACACCGAGATCAAGACCATCCCCAACGCGCCGGAATGCCATCACTGTCACGGCGCCAGCCAGCCCATCCTAGGGGCCATGGTCATGCTGCAGGACATTTCCGCCGACGCGGCCCTGCTGCGCACCCGCCAATGGCAGGGCGGGGCCCTTTCGCTGGCGGGCATGCTGGCCCTTACAGCCGTGCTCTCGCTGTTCATGCGCCGGGCCGTGGTGGGCCGGGTGCGCACCATCGCCGGGGTGAGCGGCGAAATCGAACGCGGCAACTACGCCGTTGCCTTCACCGATGATTCCCGCGACGAACTGGGCGTGCTGTCCGCGAACCTGGCGTCCATGGTTTCCACAATCCGCAACCAGCTGGAATACAACAAATCCGTGCTTGGCGGCATCATCGTGCCACTGGCGGTCATGGACAAGGCGGGGCACATCGAGTTCGCCAACCAGCCCATGTGCGCCATCCTGGGGTCCGCCTGCAAGGACCTGATGGGACTTTCATTGCGCGAGGTACTGGAAAAGGGCGGGCAGGACTGCACCCTGCAATGCGACCCGGTGACCCAGGTGCTGTCCACCGGCACCAGCACCAGCGGCATGCTGCGCTACGTGCGGCGGGACGGGGTGGGCTTTCCGCTGCACTACGAGGCATCGCCCCTGCGCGACACCGCCGGGCAGGCCGTGGGGGTCATCACCGTGATGATCGACCTGACCCAGGAAGAAGAAGACAAGGTCCGCATAGAAACCCAGCGCCGCAACCTGCTGGAAGTGGCCGAGGAAGTGACCGGGGTGGCCCGCGCCCTGTCCGATGCCGCCGGTGAACTTTCCGTGCGCATGGGCGAACTGGCCCGCAACGTCATCGAATCCACCGACGAGACGGCCCAGGTGGCCACGGCCATGGACGAAATGAACGCCACGGTGGTGGAGGTCACCCGCAACGCCTCGGCCACGGCAGAGGCCGCCGACCTTGCCAACCGCGAGGCGCAGCAGGGCGGCAGCGAGATGCAGGCCACCGTGGCCGAAACGCGCCAGGTGGCCGAACGGGCCGCCGGGCTGGCCACCTCGCTCAACGATCTGGCGGCGCGGGCCGACAACATCGGCCGGGTCATCGACGTGATCAACGAAATAGCCGACCAGACCAACCTGCTGGCGCTGAACGCCGCCATCGAGGCGGCCCGCGCCGGGGATGCCGGACGCGGATTCGCGGTGGTGGCCGACGAGGTGCGCAAGCTGGCAGAAAAGACCATGACCGCCACCAAGGAAGTGGAGCACGCCATCAAGGACATCCAGACCGGCACGGCCCAGGCCGTGGACGAGATGACCCTCACGCGCGGCCAGGTGGAAGCCACGGCGGACAAGGCCGAAGGCACCGGCGAGGCCCTGGGACGCATCGTGCGGCGGGCCGTGAACATTGCCGACATGGTGCGCAACATCGCCACCGCGTCGGAACAGCAATCGGCCACCAGCGACGAGATCAACCGCAACGTCACGCGCATCAACGACCTGTCGCGGGACATCGCCGACCGCATCCACACGGCGGAAGCCTCCATCAACGAGGTGTCCGGCATGGCCCGGCGACTGGGCGAACTGGTGGAACGGTTCCGGCAGTAGAGGCCCGTGGGCCAGACCGTGGCCGCACTTGCCCCACGGCGTGTCCGCCACCGTGCGCCAGGCGGGCGTGCAATCCGGATGCAGACGGAATTTCGCGCAATCTTTCCGCCAGTTCGCGGAGAATGATTGAACAGTCCACCGACCTGATGTATAGGTGGCAGTACCGCATGTTCCCTTCGTGCCGTCCTGCGGGACAACGCGGGGGCAACGCAAGGCAGGGAACGCGCGGGAGCGACGAGACACCCCCGGGCCTCCGGACATCCACGGTTACCCCGGATTCCACGGTCACCCGGACATCCGCGGCCACCCCGGACGCATGCGCAAACGCAACCGTCCGGCGCCGCACGAACATCACACGGCCGATACAGGCCCCAAAGATCCTTCAAGGAGAATCCCGTGCCGAACATGCTCGAAGTCTACAAGTGCGTTCACTGTGGCAACATCGTGGAAGTCATGCACGGCGGCGGCAGCGACCTGGTCTGCTGCGGCGAACCCATGAAGTTCATGAAGGAAGGCACCAGCGACGGCGCCAAGGAAAAGCACGTGCCGGTCATCGAAAAGACCGCCACCGGCTACAAGGTGAAGGTCGGCTCCGTGGCCCACCCCATGGAGGAAACCCACTGGATCGAGTGGATCGAACTCATCGCCGACGGCCGCAGCTACACGAAATTCCTGAAGCCCGGCGATGCCCCCGAGGCCGAATTCTGCATCCAGGCCACCGAAGTTTCCGCCCGCGAATACTGCAACCTGCACGGGCACTGGAAGGCGTAAGCCAGTCCCCGCGCCGCGCCCGCCGGACAGCAGCCACCCGCCGCACCCGACGGACTGCCCCCGGCGGAAAGCCGTCCCATGACCGGCAGCGGCGCGCGCCCGCAACGCAACCACCCGACAACGAGGAACGCATCATGAAGAAGTACGTCTGCACCGTTTGCGGCTACGAGTACGATCCCGCCGAAGGCGACCCCGACAACGGCGTGAAGCCCGGCACCGCCTTTGAAGACGTGCCCGCCGACTGGGTGTGCCCCATCTGCGGCGCGCCCAAGTCGGAATTCGAACCCGCCTAGGGCGTTTCGGCTCACGGCCACCAGGGGAGGCCGCGCCGCCGCAGGGCGGTGCGCCTCCCTTTTGCGTCCGCGCCCTTCCGGGTTCCGGCACCGGAGGCGGCATGCCGATGCCGTCCCCCGCCAGCCCGCACCGCGCATCAGGCATCGCCCCCCTTGCCCCCCCCACGGATTTTACTTACTCCTTTGGTCAGCCCTCTTGCGCATGCTCGCCGGCATGCCGCGCCCCCCGCGCACACCCACGCACCCGCACCGCGAGGTAGAACATGCACGCCCTTGAAATAAAGAAGGACATCCACTGGGTCGGCGTTGTCGACCACAACAGCCGCGACTTCCACGGCTACTCCCTGTCGCCGCAGGGCACCACGTACAACGCCTACGTGGTCATGGACGAAAAGGTCACCCTGTTCGACACGGTGAAGCACGAATGCCTGCCCACCCTGCTCTGCCGCCTGTCCCAGGTGGTGGAGCCCGAAAAGGTCGACTACATCGTCTGCAACCATCTGGAGCCCGACCACGCCGGCGCCCTGGCCGAAATGGTGGCCCGCTGCAAGCCCGAAAAGATCTTCTGCTCGCCCATGGGCCTGAAGGCCATGGAAGCCCACTTCGACATCACCGGCTGGCCCGTGCAGGTGGTGAAGACGGGCGACTCCATCAGCCTCGGCAAGCGCACCGTAACCTTTGTGGAAACGCGCATGCTGCACTGGCCCGACAGCATGGTGTCGTACATTCCCGAAGACAAGCTGCTGATCTGCAACGATGCCTTTGGCCAGAACATCGCCAGCACCGAACGCTACGCCGACGAGATTGACCGCTCCGCGCTGCTGCACGCCATGAAGGAGTACTACCACAACATCGTACTGCCCTTCTCGCCCATCGTGCTGAAGACGCTGGACGCCATCGCCGAGATGAAGCTGGACATCGACATGCTGGCCCCCGACCACGGGCTGATCTTTCGAGGCCATGACGAAGTGCGGTTCGCCTTCGACACCTACCGCCGCTATGCCGAGCAGAAGCCGCAGAAGCGCGCCGTCATCGTGTACGACACCATGTGGCACTCCACCGAAAAGATGGCCCACGCCATCGCCGACGGGCTGGAAGCGGGCGGCGTGCCCACCCGCGTCATGTGGCTGAAGGCCAACCACCACAGCGCGGTGATGACCGAACTGGCCGACTGCGGCGCGGTGATCGTGGGGTCGCCCACCCACAACAACGGC
The DNA here is from genome assembly GCF_000504305.1 of Nitratidesulfovibrio termitidis HI1. Taxonomy (NCBI): domain Bacteria; kingdom Pseudomonadati; phylum Thermodesulfobacteriota; class Desulfovibrionia; order Desulfovibrionales; family Desulfovibrionaceae; genus Nitratidesulfovibrio; species Nitratidesulfovibrio termitidis. The sequence goes on along the minus strand of NZ_KI632512.1, from coordinate 3,308,559 downwards.
ATCCTGCCCGAAGTGGCCAAGATGCTCACCTACATGAAGGGGCTGCGCCCGCTGAACCGCATCGGCGCGGCGTTCGGCTCGTTCGGCTGGTCCGGCGAATCGGTGAAGGCCATCACCGAATGGCTGGACTCCATGGGCATGGAACTGCCCGCCGAACCGGTAAAGGTGAAGCACGTGCCCACCCACGACACCTACGCAAAGTGCTTCGAGCTGGGCAAGGCCGTGGCCGCCGCGCTGACCGCCAAGTGCGAAGGGTAGGGGCTGTCCCGGCAGTTGGAATCACATTCGGAAAATGCACGGGGAAGGGCCACACGGTCCTTCCCCTTCTTTGTCGGCGCATCGACAGATGGCCAAAGCAACCCGCCGAGGCGGCTCGTGTCAGTACCCCGTGCCACGGTCACCAAGGCGAAAGTTTTCGTGCCTCTGTTGCGGCCCCCCCACCTTTTCGCCACAGTCGGGCCATGGATTTCCTTTCTCCCCTCTTTGCGGCGGACACGCTGAAGTTCTCCATCATCGTGCTCACGTTGAAGGTGGCGGGCATCGCCACGGTAGTGTCCTCGGTGCTCGGCATCCTGACGGCATGGTGCGTCGCCCGCCGCCCGTTTCCGGGCCGCACCTGGGTGGACGCCCTGTGCGCCCTGCCGCTGGTGCTGCCGCCCACGGTCATCGGCTACTACCTCATCCTGCTGGTGGGGCGGCGCGGCCTGCTGGGGCCGTGGCTGGCCGAATTCGGCATCAACCTGATGTTCTCGTGGGAGGGCGCGGTGGTGGCGGCCACGGTGGTGGTCTTTCCGCTCATCTACAAATCCGCCCGCGCCGCGCTGGAAGCCGTGGACCACAACCTGGAAAATGCGGCCCGCACCCTGGGCGCCTCGGAATGGAAGGTGTTCCTGCGGGTGTCGCTGCCGCTTGCGTGGCGCGGCATTCTGGCCGGGGTCATGCTGGCCTTTGCGCGGGGCATGGGCGAATTCGGCGCCACGCTGATGATCGCGGGCAACCTGCCGGGCCGCACCCAGACCCTGTCGCTGGCCATCTATTCCGCGTTTCAGGCCGGGGACGACGCACAGGCGCTGGCGCTGGTCATCGCCACCTCGCTCTTGTGCATGGGCGTGCTTATCCTGGCGGACAAACTGGCCAGCGGCGGCCTTTCCTTCGGCAGGGGGGCGTGATGATAGACGTTTCCATCACCCACCGCCTGCCCCCGGCCCGTGGAGGCAAGGGCAAGGGCTTCAAGATCGACGTGTCCTTCGCCACCGAGGACCGCACCCTTGTCCTGTTCGGCCATTCCGGCTCGGGCAAGACCCTGACCCTGCAAGCCATTGCCGGGTTGATGCACCCGCGCGAGGGGCGCATCGTCATCAACGGCGCCACCCTGCTGGACACGGCGGCGGGCATCGACATTCCCGCGCGCGACAGGGGCATCGGCTACGTGTTTCAGGACTACGCCCTGTTTCCGCATCTTTCGGTGCGCAAGAACGTGGAATTCGGCCTGGGTGCCGGGCACCGGGCCAGCGTTGCCGGGAATGGGAACGCCTCCATGGCCGACGGCAAAAGCGACAGGCAGCGCGTGAACGAGTTGCTGGAACTGTTCGAGATAGACCATGTGGCGCACAACCTGCCGGGCAACATTTCCGGCGGGCAGCGCCAGCGCACCGCGCTGGCCCGCGCCCTGGCCACCAACCCGCGCGCTCTCTTGCTGGACGAACCGTTCTCTGCCCTGGACCCGCTGCTGCGGGTGCGCATGCGCAAGGAATTCACCCGGCTGTTCGCGCACTTCGACATACCGGCCATCATCATCACCCATGACCCGGACGATGTGGACGCCTTTGCCGACACCCTGGTGCTGTACGAAGATGGCCGCATCCGCCACCGCCTGAACTTCCGCGAACTGCGGGCAGAGGGAAAACCGGCGCTGGGTTTGCTCATGGCCCTGATGGGCTGATGGGGTAGCACCCCGTCCGCCTGCTGCTCCGTCCATCTTTCCCGCCGGGCCCTGCGCGTCAACATGGGGCCGGGCGGGTATCCACCAGGCGCGCTGCCTCGCGCGTCCGGCATCCACGGGCCTTCGGACCCCATTCGTCCGCCCGTCTGGCCGTCTGGCCGTCCGGCCCTCCATCGCGAAAGAGCCGCCGCCCCTTCCGGGACGGCGGCTCTTTCCGCAGGCGGGCGGCATGCCACCCGCACATCATACCCTCACGTCATGCTCACACGTCAGGGCGTCTGTCGTCGTGCTATTCCACGTTCAGGATCACCGAGAACGCCTTGAACATCACCAGAATATCCGCGCCCGGCGCAAGGTCCAGCGCCTTCACGCTTTCCACGGTCAGCAGGGCGCACACGGTGGTGCCTTCGGGCAGGTCCACCACCACCTCGGCGGCGATCTCGGAAAGGTTCACCCGCGCCACCTTGCCCGCGTAGCGGTTGCGGGCGCTGGTCTTCAGCCGGTTTTCCTCGCGGGCCAGAATCACCCACGGCGCCTTCACCGTGGCGGTCATCACCTTGCCGGTGCTCACGCCAAGGTTCTGGGCGCTTTCCTCGGTAATGACCGAAACCACCTTCAGCCCGCTGTTGGTGGTCAGTTCCACCTCCACCAGCAGCCCGTCCTTGACGACGGAGGTGACCCTGCCGGTGAACGCGTTGCGTGCGCTGGTCTTCATCCGGATCTCCTTGTTCAGGTAATGATGCACGATACGCCGTACGTCATCGTCTGAAAAGCGCAGGTAGTTGGCCGTCTGGTTCATGCTCTGATGGCCCAGGATGCCCTGCACGATCTTCAGCGGCACGCCGCCGCGCAGAAGTTCCACGGCCCGCGAATGCCGGATGACGCGCGGGTTCAGGTATTCCTTGGGGATGGAGCATTCCGCCGCGCGCTCGTAGAACTTGCGGCGCACGTAGCCCTGGTCCATGCGAAAGACGCGCCCGCGCAGGCCGAACATCATGGGGTCGTCCAGCACCCGCTGCACCTCGCGCATGACCGGGCCGGGCAACTGGATTTCGCGCCCGCCGTGTCCGCGCACGATGACCTGCTGGCGCACCGGGTCGAGGTCGGCTGTATCATCCAGGGCCAGCACCTCGCCAAGGCGCAGCGCGCCGTGGCGCATCATCAGAAAGGCCACCCACAGCCGCCCGCGCGACCGGCGCTGCACCGGGGTGGACGCCGCGCCGAACCAGGCGAGAAAGGTGCCCGTCAGTTCATCGAGTTGTTCGGACGTGAGGTGCTTGACCCCTTCCGGCACCTCGAAGCTCTGGGCGGGGCAGGGCACGTCCGCCGCCTGCGGCGCGGACCGGGCGCCCGCGGCGTCCCCGTTCCGGGTCGCGCCACGCGGGCAGGCAGCGCCCCCGGCCATGCCCGGCACGCCGGACAACGCGGTGACGATGGAGTGCAGCGTTGCCGCGCCAAGGCCGTCCGCGTCCGGGGAATGAACGCCAGCCAGGCCTGGCTCAAGAAGCGCGCCGGATGCGCCGCCGCCAAGCCGCGCCTCCAGTTCCCGCTCGATGCAGGCCCGCATCAGTTCCAGTTGTGTCTCGTCCAGTGCGCCGACGATACCGGCCAAAGGAGCATGCATGGTCGATCTGCCTCCGCAGTGTCGTTGCCGCCGCCACCCTGCCGGAAGTTGTGGTCGGTTTTGGCCGGAAAGGGAACACAGTCACGAAAAAAACAACCCAGGTGACCGTATTGCACGCTGTCCGGGCAGCGGCTACCCGGAAGATGGAAGGAGCCCCGGTCGCACGTGCCTGCCGCGCCGGCGCCCCGACGAGGTCCGGCCCGGAATGCGCACCGGGCCGGCACCCCCGTGTCGCCTTCATCCTCGCCCGGAATGCCGTGCTGGCATCCGCCGGACCTGCTTCCCCGGTTTCCCTGCGCCCTTGACGAGATGCCCATGCTCCTCGCTTCCGCCCTGCCCGCCGTGCTTGTCCCCGTGCTGCTGGCCGCCCTGACCGCCCTGGCCGTGCTGCTGGCCTTCGAGGCCGGATGCGCGCCGCGCGGCAACGCCCATGACGGCGAACTGGGGCTGACAACGGGACGCGGCGCGGCCATGCGCCTGCGATTGCGCGAACTGTGCGGCGGCCCGCTGGCCCTGATGCTGGCCGGACTGGGAGTGCCCCTGCTGTGGCCGGAACCGGAAGCCGGGGTGGCCCTGCTGGCCACGGCCACGGCGCTGCATCTGCTGCGCGGGCCTGCCACCGCCCATGCCGCCCCCTGCCAGACGGAACGACCAGGATTTCCGCATATTTCCTACGCCCCGGTGGCCCACATGCGCACCCCGTTCACCGACGTGCGCGGCATGCCCATCCAGCCCGTGGGGGCGCATGGCGTGGCGGGCAGCATCGAGGTATTGCCCGAATTCGCCGAGGGCCTTGCCGACATCGAAGGCTTCTCGCACCTCCTGGTCATCTATCATCTGCACGAATGCAAGGGCTTCACCCTGCGTGTGAAGCCTTTTCTGGACAACGACGAGCACGGCGTGTTCGCCACCCGCTCGCCGCGCAGGCCCAACCCCATCGGCATTTCCGTCCTGCGGCTTACCGGCATCACCGGCAACCGGCTGCACGTGGAAAACGTGGATATGCTGGACGGCACCCCGGTGCTGGACATCAAGCCCTACGTCCCCACCTTCGACGTCTGGGACGCCGACAGGACGGGCTGGTTCGCCACCGTGGCGGACAACGCCGTGCAGTGCAGGGCCGACGACCGCTTCGTCCCCGCAGAAACCTCGCAACCCCCAACAGGAGGCGCCTCATGATTTCCGGTTTCCGTCCGTTCCGCACCGCCCGCCGCGTGCTTGCCGCACTGGCTCTGGCTGCGCTGGTCTGCGCTCCCCTGGCCGCCCAGGCCGGTGAGATCACCGTTTCCGCCGCCGCCAGCCTGACCAACGCCTTCACCGACCTGAAGGGCATGTACGAAAAGACGCACGCTGGCAGCAAGGTGCAGACCAACTTCGCCGCGTCCGGCGCGCTGCTGAAGCAGATGCAGGAAGGCGCACCGGTTGACGTGTTCGCCTCCGCCGACCAGGTCACCATGGACAAGGCCGTGGAAAGCAAGCTTATCGACGTGCCCACCCGCGTCGATTTCGCCACCAACAGCCTGGTGCTCATCGTGCCCTCCGACTCCAAGCTTGCCATCGCGTCGGTTGACGACCTGAAGAAGGCCAACGTCACCCGCGTTGCCGTGGGCAACCCCGATTCCGTGCCCGTGGGCCGCTACACCAAGGCCGCGCTGACCGCCGCCGGTTCGTGGGACGCCATTTCCGGCAAGGCCGTGCTGGCCGAAAGCGTGCGCCAGGCCCTGGACTACGTGGCCCGCGGTGAAGTGGAAGCGGGCTTCGTGTACATGACCGACGCCAAGATCGCGGGCGAAAAGGTGAAGGTGGTGGCCACCGTCAAGGGCCACGCCCCCATCACCTACCCCATCGCCATCCTGAGCGCCTCCAAGGACAAGACCGCCGGCGCCGCGTTCATCAAGTTCGTCACCGGCCCCGAAGGGTCGGCCGTGCTCGCCAAGTACGGCTTCGGCAAGCCGTAGCCGGATACGCAGCTCCGCCTGCATGGCCGGGCGGCCCGGTTTCTTCCGGGTTTCTTCATGCAACAGGGACGGGCGTCGACCATCTGGCCGACGCCCGTCATGCGTTGCGCCCGGCTGCTCACCCCTGCGCCCGGCTGCTCACCCCTGCGCCCGGCTGCTCACCCCTGCACCAGGTTTCGCCCGCCCGATCGCTCCATCCCATCTGGTCCCTCCAGTCTGGTCCATGCGGCCTCATTGTCCGCCCCAACTGGCCGACCTACCGGTTCCATGCCATCCCGCACTGCCTCACGTGCCCCGCAAACCAGCCCACAGCGCCAACTTGCCGCCGCCATACATTTTTTGCTGACAGTTTCTCCGCAACCATGCTAGATTACGCACAGTCCCTCCGTCAGCATCTACAGCAATTCTTCCACCATGCTTGCATATTGGCGGGAAAGTGGTAGTAGCAACCATTATCGCTTGATGCACACACGTTGCCTGGCCTTCGGCGGAAGCAGACCGGGCGGCGCACCAATTTCACCGTTTAACCTTGCCGGGCTTCCGGGCGGCCACACCGCCGGACCCGCAAAGGGGGAAAGCATGGATGTCGTCATGCTGTCACGGCTGCAATTCGCGGTAGCCGTCTTTTTCCATTTCATCTTCGTGCCGCTGACACTGGGCCTTTCGGTGCTCATCGCGGTCATGCAGACCATCTACTACCGCACCGGCAACGAAACCTACAAACGCATGGCCAAGTTCTGGGGCAAGCTGTTCCTGATCAACTTCACCCTGGGTGTGGTCACCGGCATCACCCTGGAATTCCAGTTCGGCACCAACTGGTCCCGCTACTCGGAATACGTGGGCGACATTTTCGGTTCGCTGCTGGCCATTGAAGCCACCATGGCCTTCTTCCTGGAATCCACCTTCCTGGCCGTGTGGGTATTCGGGTGGGAGCGGGTGTCCAAAAAGGTGCACCTGTTCGCCATCTGGGCCGTGGCCTTTGCCTCCAACCTGTCCGGCCTGTGGATCATCCTGGCCAACGGCTGGATGCAGAACCCCGTGGGCTACGTGATCCGCAACAACCGCGCGGAACTGGACAACTTCCTCACCGTGCTCAGCAACCCCTACGCATGGGGCCAGTTCTTCCACAACCTGTTCGCCTCGTGGATGCTGGCGGGCTTCTTCGTGCTGGGCATCTCTGCCTGGCACCTGCTGCGCCGCAACGAAGAAGACTTTTTCAACCGCTCGTTCAAGCTGGCCGCCGGGTTCACCCTGGTGCTGGCCATTCTGGTGGCGGTGCAGGGCCACAACCACGGCAACACCGTGGCCAAGCTGCAACCCGCCAAGCTGGCGGCCATGGAATCGCACTGGGAAACCCAGAAGTCCGCGCCCATGTACCTGCTGGCCGTGCCTAACGAAAGCGCGGAAGGCAATTCCATCCAGGTCTTCGGCATTCCCGGCGTGCTCAGCCTGCTGGCCTTCAACGATCCCTCTGCCGAAGTGAAGGGCCTGAAGGACTTCCCCAAGGAAGACCGACCGCCCGTGCTGCTCACCTTCCTGAACTTCCGCGCGATGGTGGGCCTTGGCACGCTGTTCCCGCTGCTGGCCGGCGCCGCCTTCCTGTTCCGCAACCGCCTGCAGGACAAGCAGTGGCTGCTGAAGGCGCTGCCCTGGGCCATTCCGCTGCCGTACCTGGCCATCATGGCCGGGTGGGCCGTGGCCGAAATAGGCCGCCAGCCGTGGATCGTGTACGGCATGATGCGCACCACCGACGCGGTGTCGCCGGTGCCCGCCTCGTCCGTGGCCGTATCGCTGCTGGCGTTCGGCGCCGTGTACACCCTGCTGGGCGTGCTCGACATCTACCTGCTTCGCAAGTACGCGCGCAAAGGCCCCGCCGCCTAGCCCGCATGACGTGCCGCATAGCCGCATGAACAGCTAACCGAGAGGATCGGAAACATGTTGGAGACAATCTGGTTCGTCCTGTGGGGCCTGTTGTGGGCCGTATACTTCGTCCTTGACGGCTTCGACTTCGGCATGGGCACCCTGCTGCCCTTCGCCGCGCGCAACGAAGCCGAGCGCCGTACCATCTACAATGCCGCCGGTCCGTTCTGGGACGGCAACGAGGTGTGGCTGATCACCGCGGGCGGCGTCACCTTCGCCGCGTTCCCCAAGGCGTACGCGGTGATGTTCAGCGCGCTGTACGCGCCGCTGCTGCTGCTGCTCTTCGCGCTGATCTTCCGCGCGGTGTCCTTCGAGTTCCGCAACAAGATCGACAGCCCCCGCTGGCGCAAGGTGTGGGACGCCTTCCAGTTTCTGGGCAACTTCGTGCCCGCGCTGCTGTTCGGCGTGGCCTTCGCCAACCTGTTCATGGGCATCCCCATCGACGGCGACGGCGTGTACCATGGCAACCTGCTGAAGCTGCTGAACCTGTACGGCCTGCTGGGCGGCGTGTTCTTCGTGCTGATGTTCGCCCTGCACGGCGCACTGTGGATGAGCATCAAATCCACGGGCGAACTGCACGACAGGGCCGTGGCCCTGGCTCGCGGCGTCTGGCCGCTGCTGCTGTGCGCCGCGCTGGCCTTTCTGGCGGCCACCGCCGTGTACACCAACCTGTACGTCAACTACATGAAGCTGCCGCCGCTGCTGGTGTTCCCCATTCTGGCCGTGGCCTCGCTGCTGACCACCCGGTTCTTCATCGCCTCCAACTCGGTGGGCATGGCCTGGGTGTGCAACGCGGTGTTCATCGTGTGCGTGACCTTCTTCGGGGTGTTCGGGATGTACCCGGCGCTGCTGCCGTCCAGCATGGACCCGGCCTTCAGCGTCACCATCGCCAACGGCGCTTCCAGCCCGCTGACGCTGAAGATCATGCTCACCGTGGTGGTGATCTTCGTGCCCATCGTGCTGGCGTACCAGGCGTGGGTGTATTCGGTGTTCACCCACAAGATCACGGACGAGGATCTGGAAGACGAGCACGCCTACTAGGGACTCTGAATTGTCTTTTTGTCCGTTGGCCCACGGCGGATAGCCAGTGGCAGGGCAAGGAAGGCAAGGCTCGACAACAGGAAGGGGAGGCCCATGAGCCTCCCCTTTTTCGTTCTTGACGCGCCTGCGCGGCAAAACCCGACAACATGCGATACGGACAGTACGCTCCCCGTCCGTCCCGGCTCATCGCCTACTTCAGCGAACGCTCGACGGAACGGGCGTCATGCAGCGGCGTGCGGCGCGGGTCGGGCAGCAGCCAGTCGCACACGCAACGCAGCCCCCGCACGGAACACAACGCGCGCAGGCATCCCCCTATCCGGATGCGATACATCCACACGGCCAGCCCCGCCACCACGCCCAGCACCCACCACGCGGCATGCGCCAGCACCGCGCCCAGCACCAGCGCCAGCCCGGCGGCCCCCCAGCGCAGCGGGCCGTGCAGCAGGCGCACTCCAGTCAGCACGCCGCACAGGGCGTTGGCCAGCAGAAAGCCGTCGGCCAGCGCCACCAGCCCGGTCACGTCGATGACGCCTCGGCCCACGGCAGCCAGCACCACCGCATGCGCCCCGCACAGCAACGCAATGCCCCCGGCGGGCGCGCCGCTGCCAACACGCAGCCCCACCGCGCGCGGCAGGATGCCGTCCAGCGCCAGCGAAGCGGCAAGCCGCGCCACCCCGCCCACGAACATCAGATAGGTGGTGGCGCACAGGGCCAACGCCAGCGCCCCCAGCACCAGCCCGCCCCACGTGCCGAACAGCGGCGTGAGCAATGCTGCCACACCGTCCGGCGGCACGGTCAGGCCGCCAGCAGCGCCCGCACTGACGGGTGCCGCATTGCGCACCGCCAGCCACTGCATGCCCCCGGCCACGGCCAGGTCCACCGCCGTCACGGCTGCCAGCGCGCGGATGACCGCCTTACGGATGGTGCGGCGCGGGTTGCGCACCTCAGCGCTGTAGTTGCCCACCACTTCCCAGCCTACCACGATCCAGAACAGCAGCAGCAGGGCGTGCCCCAGCATGGCCCAGTCTGGCGCGGGCAGGGCGAAGGCGGACAGGAATTCCGCCCCCGACATGCCACCAGACATGCCACCGGATATGCCACCGGATATTGGGCCGCCCTGCATGGGGCCGCCGGGCATTGCGCTGGCCGCCATGCCTCCGCCAGCGCCGCGCCACAACGCGCCCGCCGCATCGCCCAGCGTGACCACCCCCCCGGCGAACAGCAACCCCGCCGACACCGACGAGAGCACCAGCGCCACCCGCCCCAGCGAAGCCACCTGCCGCAGCAGCAGCCCGGCGCACACCAGCAGCAGCCCGTAGGCCACGCCCACCGGCGGCAGCCCGCCCAGCGGCAGGTAGCGCACTCCGGTCAGCAGCACGGCCACGGGGCCGAACAGCACCGCCACCACCAGATACAGCGAGGCCAGCCGCCGCCCCTGCGGACCAAAGGCGTGCCCCACGGCCACGGAAACGCCCCCGTCGCCGGGGAACAGCACGGACAGTTCGCCGAACACCAGCGCGAACACCACCCCAACCGCAATCATGACCAGCCACGCGGGCAATGCCCACGCCCCGGCCACGCCCAGCACCACCGGCGGCAGGATGATGATGCCCGATCCCAATACCGGCCCGACGATAAGCCCCGCCAGAAGCCACGGTCCAAGTTGCGCGCTGCGCATGGGGTTGCCCTCCTGTTGTTTCCGTGCCATCCTTGGCCCCATAGCGCCCGGAAATCCAACGGTATTTCCCGAAGGCAGCGTTCGGCGTGGCCGAACGCCCGCAGGTTTGGCAGGCCACCTTCCGGCGCACGCATGGCGCTTTCGCCCTCACGGCTTTCGGCGTCACCGACCCCTCCCCCTCGTCTGCAACCCTGCGCACCGTCATGGAACTGCACCTGCTCCGCGCCTTCGCCACCGTGGCCGAAACCGGCACGCTCACCCGCGCCGCCGCAGAGCTGCACCTCAGCCAGTCGGCCCTCAGTGGGCAGATTCGCGCGCTGGAAGACACCCTGGGCGTAACCCTGTTCCGCCGCCGCGCGCGCGGCATGGACCTGACCGACGCGGGCGCCGATCTGCTGCCCCTGGCAAGAAAGGCACTGGATGCCGCCACGGCCCTGCGCCGCAAGGCCGAACGACTGCGCGCCCAGCCCACCGGACGGATCACCCTTGGCCTGAACACCGACCCCGCCTTCCTGCGCATGGTGGCCCTGCACGAGGCCCTTGGCGCGGCCTGCCCCGACGTGGCGCTGGAATTCACCATGACCCAGACCATGACCACGTCGGAATTGCTGCGCGAATCGGTCATCGACGCGGGCTACCGCTACGGACAGGAATTTTCGCCCGACATCGTGGAGCACCCCCTGCGCGACGTGGAAATCCGCATCGTGATTCCCGCCAGCATGGTGCCTGCGCTGCCCGTGCCCCCGACTACCGCACCCTCTCCCGCCGTCTCGCTGGGGGCGGCTGCGGCCACGACGGCGCGCGCCGCGCGCAAGGGCCGCGCCCGCACGGAATCGCACCCGCCGCCGGAACGCCCGGAATGGTCCGCCGCCGTACGCCGCTATGGCGCGCCGCAACTCGCCGAAGACACGGCCCAACCCGCCGGAGACGCGGATGCGCACATGCCGGGACCTGACACCACGGCCCTGGGCACATCAGGTCCGGACATGCCGCCCAACGGTAATTCCGGCCCCGGCATCGACAGCGCCCCCCACGCCCCCGGCCCCGGCCTGCTGGCCGCGCTGCTGGCCCGCCACGGCGGCATGCCCGCGCCAAGGCCCGACTACGCCCCGTCCGACCTGCCCCGCCTGCCCGTGCACGACGCCAACGCCTGGCATGCCCTGTCGCAACTGCCGTGGATCTGGCCCACCTGCGACTGTCCCTTCCACCGCACCGTGGCCGCACGCATGGCCCCCTACAGCCTGCGCCCGCGCACGGCGGCGGTCGCCATCGACGAGCCCATCGTCAAGCAGCTGGTGGCCACCGGCAAGGGCGTGGCCGTGCTGCGCGCGGATGAAACCGCCCAGATGGTGCGCGACCACGGGGTGTACGTGTGGCCGGAGCCGCTGGCGGTGCCCCTGTGCATCGCCCACCGCACCGACCGCAGCGACGACCCGGCCCTGCGCGCCCTGGTGGAGGCCGCCCGCGCCGTGTGGAAATAGCCGCGCCGCAGGGCGTAGAATGAACTCCCCCGCCCCCGCTCCCCCAGGCTCCCCCTTCTCCAGTTGCGCGCGTTCCCCGCGCCAGCATGTCTGCCGCGCACATACCGGCCCACCGCACGTTCCGTCCCGCTCTGCGGTCCCCTTCCTCTTTCCCGCCCCAGCCCCCACACAGCCGAACGCGGCCCCCGCCAAGGCGGAAACCGCGTTCATTCCGTGCGGCCACAGCCGCGCGCGACATCACGATCCCCAGACACATCCCCAGAGGCACGACGTGTTCGCACCTCGTCATATTCGGGGGCGACGTGCTCGCGCCACCGACATGCCCAGGACGCGCCGTGCCCGCGCCCCGTCATGCCCTGCATCCGCTACACGTTGATGCTGACGCCCGCCGCCCCGCCGGATGACCCGGAATCGCCGCTGGCAGTCTCCAGCTTGCTCTTCTGTTCCAGCAGTTCCGTCAGCTGGCTCTGAAGCATGGTGATTTCGGACATCTTCATGGCGACCTGCTGCTGCTTCTGCTCGTCGTCCAGGTTGGCGTCCTGCTGGATTTCCTCCATTTCCTGCTGCTTTTGCTTGATCTGTTCGCGCAGGTTCTGGATTTGCTCCTTCAGCGAGGCCAGATCGTCGCTGGAGTCCGATTCGTCGGTGGACTGCGTGCCGCCCGCGCCGCTGCTGGCCATCCCCGCTGCCTTCTGCCGCCCTTCGTCAGAGATGGTCACGGTGTCGCCGCCGCTTTCCGCATCCTCCGTGGAAGCGGTGCGCAACGTACCCGTGCGTTCCGTGCCCGCCTGCACCTGCAAGGTGCTGTAGGCAGTGCCGACCTGGGTTCCGTCCAGTGCTTCGACCATGGGACCTCCTTTCGCGCAACTGCGCGACGTTCAGTCAACCTATCGACAGCTTGCCTGAAGAGTTTACAGCACCCGCTCACATTTCATTGCATGCCACAACATTGCTTGCGATTCGTGAATATTGCCTCGCCCCCTTTTTTCCACCGCACGCCGGGCATGCCAGCCGCCACAAACACGGATGCGGCCCCTGCCGAAGCGATGGCCGCATCCTTTTGCGTGACCCTGACGGGTATGCCGTCGCGTGTGCCTGATCCCGTTGCCGCAATATCTCCGTGGCCCCCGCCACGGAAAGAGTGTGTACCGCCCCGCGCCAGACGTCCTGCTATCGCTCTCGTTCATGCGTCCCGCGCCGGACCCGCGAACTGCCGACAGCCCCCTGCGCGGTTCGCTATTCTTCTCCGGTTTCCGGCTCCGCCGTGGCGGATGCGTCGTTGCCGCCCTGCTCGGCTTCCTGCTTCTGCTTCTCCAACTCGGACTTTTCGGTCAGGGCCTGCGAGACCTGACTTTCCAGCATGGAAATCTTGGCCTGCATCAGCTGCACCTGTTCCTGCCTGGTTTCCTCGTCCATGTCGGTGTCATCCTGCAACTCGGCCAGTTCGTCCTCTGCTTCGCTGAGGCTCTGGCGCAGGTTCGACACCATGGATTCCGCCGAGGAGATGTCCGACTGTGAAACATCGTCCTGCAGGGACTGGGCCGCATCCGAACTGCCGGAATCGGTCGCTTGGGTTGATGCGCTGGACTGCGACCCGCCGGAACTGCCCGCCCCACCCAACAGGGCCGCCTTGCGGCGCGCCTCGTCCGAGATGGACACGGTGTCGCCGCTGCTGGTGGTGGTTGTTTCCGTGCCGGACGTGCCCGATGTGGTGGTGCCGGTAGAAGTGGAGCCAGTGGCCGCCGTCCCTGCCGTCCCCGTTGCCTGCGAGAAGCCGCCAAGGCTCAACAGTCCCTGCGCGGTGCCGATGCCATCCATCATGGTGCCTCCTTCCAACGCGAAATGCGTTGCGTTGCACCCTTCCTATCGGCGCGGCGCGCGGTATGCTTAAATAACTACGCGTAATGATAATGGAATATGCATCAAGAAGCGTAGCCGCACGCAAAGCGGCGCCCCACCTGTGCAAGCGGCTTGACGAACCGGAAACACGCCGGAAACAGACGCCAGACAGAGCCGTGATGAAGATGAAGCAGGGACGGAAGCGGAGCGGAGGGGGACCGGGGCGAGACGAGGACAGGGGCAAGGGCCGAGTTGGTGACGGGAAAAGAGGATACCCAACCGGGTTGTCGCCCCAGCGGCATCATGGTGCAGACGGGAAAGATGCGGCTGCGGGACAGTGCAGGGCGAGGCCGGACGGGCGGGTGCACCCTACGTCGGCGGGCTATTCCGTACGGCACGCACCGGTAAGCGCCCGGTGCACGTTGACCACGAAGTCCTGCACGTTGGTGAGGATGGAGCGCGAGGTCAGCGAGCCACGGTCGGCCAGCTTGCCCGCCGCGAACTCCGAAATGTCCGCGATGAAGAAATGCACCGGGCGCAGGCTGCCCCCCGGTCCGGCCTGATACGAGGGGGTCATGTTGCCGGTGGCGATGGTATGCAGCGCGGTGGCAAGGGCCACCACGGTGGTTGCGCGGCGCACATGGGCGCGCATGGCGTCCTGCGCGGCGTACACATCGGCAATGACTTCCGGCAGGGGGCCGTCGTCGCGGATGGACCCGGCCAGCACGTAGGGCACACCGCGCGTTTCCAGCGCGTGCATCACCCCGTCGCGCACGCGAGCCGACTGCACGGCGGCGCGGATGGACCCGCAGCCCCGGATGGTGTTGATGGCGTCCAGATGGTGGTAGTGCCCGCGCGGGGCCTGCCGCTTGTCATACAGGCCCTGCCCCAGCGCGGTGCCGTACAGGGCGGCCTCCAGGTCGTGCGTGGCAAGGGCGTTGCCCGCCAGCAGCCCATGCACGTAGCCCGCGTCGATCAGCCCGGCAAAGGCGCGGCGGGCGTCGGCATCGAACACCACGGCAGGCCCGGCCACCCACACGATGTGGCCGTGCTCCCTGTCGTGGCGCAGCACTTCGTACAGTGTGTCGTAATCGAGCGAGAAGGATGTTTCGCGGCTGACGCCGGTACGGAAGGCGAACTTGTCGGCGGGGACGACGGGGGATGGCGAGGCGGATGATGCAGATGGGGTGGAATGGGCGGACGATTCGGACGGATCGGCGGCGCTTTCCGCCTGTTGACTGTCAGCTTGGGAAGCTGTCGGTTGCGAAGCGGCAGTCGTGGGGTCAGCCACGGGGCCAACCGTGCTGGCAGGCACGTTGGCCGGAGTCCACCCGGCCAGAAAATCCGGCAACTGGTCCAGCGGCCCAGCATGCACATAGATGCCGTCCTCGCCGTTTTCGCCCCGGCCCACCGCCACCAGATCGCCCTTTTTCAGCCGCCGGAACTCCACTACCTCCAGCGTGCCGTCCGGGTTCTTGCGGATGACGCAATCCATGCGCGATTCCGCAAGCAGCACCCACCGTCCCGGCTCCACCTGCACGAACTCCGGATAGATGGACGTGGCATGGTAGTTGTCAGGGGCTACGCCGTATGATGGAGAAGGCAAGAATTGCACGGCATTAAACATACATTACCAAACACACACAACATACATTATAAAAAACAAACCACACATACAAACGATATATACTATACATACCTAATAAATTAAGCATCACTGCGTTGCGTAAGCGCCAAATACGCACGATCTAACTGCCAAAAAAGCTCAAAAGACAAAACAAAAGCATCCTTGACTTCGCGCGTTTTAAATCTTTCGGGACGGCTATGAGCAAAATCATTCCTTTTACCCCGCACTTTATCTTTAAATTCATTCCCATTAGCATTTTTTTTAAACTTCGCGCCTGCCACCTCTCCAACAACATCCGATATAATTATTGACAACTTTGAAACCATTTTTTGCCACGACGCCTGCTCTATCACACTTATCAAACTAGATTTTATGCCATGTTGCAAAAGATATATCCGCAGCAAATTTTTCATACTCATTTCCAAACTTGTGAACATTTTGAATAATGATAAGTTCTCTTTGCCTCTAAACAAATCTTCCAGAGATTCGTATAACAACATCTTCCAAGCGCATTCTGTTTTCTCTTTAAGATACACCACGACATCACACAATATCTGTTCGCCCAGCCTATCGGTGTCTTGATAATGCGGGATCGTTGCAACAAAAAGTTTCTCTTCTTGTTGAAAAATTTTTTGCGGTCCCAAAAAATTCCCCTGATAGAAATCGCCAGGAGAAAAAGCAACAACCGACACATCATATCCTGCAGGCACATCCAAAACAATAACGTCTAGAGCACCTATCCTTAACTTTTCCGCAACGCACATTTCCTTGGGATGAAACACGCTAAGTATTCCAAACATACCTGACTGAATATGTCGCTTAAGCATGTCATATCTCGAAAATTCATGCCCTTTATCACGACACCGAAAAACATCTCCACTTTGAAATATATCGGCAGAAGAATACGAATAGCTCGCGCTATCCCCCAAACAAATAGGACACGCTCCCTTGCCCTGCTCGAATATGCTTCTATATGAAAACTTTTCCATAGCGTTCAACCCCAGCAGAAAAATTCACAGCGAACACCATCTCATATCGCGTCGCCACACCAATATTCAGCCTTCACTTTACCAGCACATCAGCCGTTATCTTTATAATAAACTCATGCATACAACTCCCCACCCACACAATCGTTGATGACCAACAACGGAAAGTCCTTCACGGTCAATTCACGTATGGCTTCCGGGCCAAGGTCATCGTAAGCGATGACGGTGGCGGCGGTGATGCATTGCGAAAGCAGCGCGCCCGCGCCGCCTGTAGCCCCCAGGTAGACGGCGGTATGTTCTTTCAGGGCGTCGCGCACTTCGGTGTTGCGGCGCCCTTTGCCGATGGTGGCCTTCAGCCCCAGCGCGTGCAGGCGCGGGGCGTAGCTGTCCATGCGGTAGCTGGTGGTGGGTCCGGCGGAGCCGATGGGCCGTCCGGGCGGGGCCGGACTGGGGCCAACGTAATAGATCACCGCGCCGCGCAGGTCGAAGGGCAGGTCTTCGCCCCGGTCCAGCGATTCGGCCAGGCGGCGGTGGGCGGCATCACGCGCGGTGTAGATGGTGCCGGACAGAAAGACCACGTCGCCGCTGCGCAGTTGCGCCACGGCCTCGTCGGTCAGGGGGGTGGTAAGGTGGTGGGTAGCCATATCTGATTCCTTGTATTTCCGTACATGTCCCGGAGCGGGACCGCAATGGGGCTATTGAGGATGGCGGTCGGTTGCGTGGGCGCACCGCGCACCGGGCTGGGATATGCGGGCATCCGCACTGTGCGCGGGGCCTGCGCCGGGCCGCTTCGCAACCCCGCGCCACCCGCTAACGGCAGAGCCCCAGCAGGGCCGCAGCTTACTCGCAGTTGCCCTGCAACCCTGCCGCAACATCATCGCAATCGGCCCACAACCGTGTTGCGCCTAGGCCACAGCAGGCCCGCAATGGTTGCGCAGCTTGCCGACCACTTGCCGGAAAGCGTCCGCCGGGTTGTTCTGTCCGCCTGATCCGTCCGCCTGTACCGTCCGCCTGTCCCGTCCGCCTGTCCCGCCCGGCGCACCGCCCGGCGCACCGCCCGGCCCGCAGCCCTTGCTACAATTCTATCTCGCCGTGCCGGGCCGAATGACACTGCACGTTCACGGCCAGCGGCAGGCTGGCCAGATGGCACGGGGCAAAGGCCATTTTCACGCCAAGGCAGGTGGTCTTGCCGCCAAGGCCCATGGGGCCGATGCCCAGTTCGTTGATGGCGGCCAGCAGTTCCGCTTCCTTGGCGGCCATGTCCGGGTCGGGGTGGATGTCCGTCAGCGGGCGCAGCAGCGCCTTCTTGGCCAGGATGGGCGCATAGTCGAAGGTGCCACCCACGCCCACGCCGATGATGGTGGGCGGGCAGGGATTCGGCCCCGCCTCGCGCACGCGCTGCACCACAAAGTCCTTGATGCCCTGCCACCCCTGCGCGGGGGCCAGCATGGTCACGCGCGACATGTTCTCGCTGCCGCCGCCCTTGGCCATGAAGGCAATGCGCAGCCGGTCGCCGGGCACAAGGTCCATGTGGATGACCGCCGGGGTGTTGTCGCCGGTGTTCTTGCGGGTCAGGGGGTCGCAGGCGGACTTGCGCAGAAAGCCCTCGGCATAGCCGATGCGCACGCCCTCGGTGATGGCCTCGCGCAGGGTCATGCCGTCCACGCGACAGTCCTCGCCAAGCTCCACGAAAAAGACGGCCAGCCCCGTGTCCTGACACAGCGGCAGGCCGGTGGTGGCCGCAAGGTCGGCGTTTTCCAGCAGTTGCCGGAACACCTCTTTGGCGACGTCGCTTTCCTCTGCCGCCTGCGCCTTGCAGAAGGCCCACCGCACATCCTTGGGCAGGTAGCGGTTGCACTCCACGCACAGCCGCGCCACTTCCTCCACAACTCGTGTCGCCGGTATGCGGCGCATGTTGGCTCCTTTGTCCGGTATGAACGGGAGAGAACCGGGGGATGGCCCCGCTCCTCCACAATTTCGATTCGGTTGCGGACGCAGCGTCCATGCGGCCCGATGAGTTGCCGCCGCACCACTCTAGCAAGCCTTGAGTGCCCACCGCAACACGGCAGCGCAGCCCCCCGGACGCCCGCGCCCGGTACGGGCCGGAACACCCGCAACGCAACACCGCAACCGCACAACAGCGTAAGCAGTGGCGGGTAAGCGCCCTTTCCCGCATCGCCTGACAGCGCCAACCGCCGAACGGATTGCGCCCGCCGCCGAAGATCGCCGCCGCGCATGCGGCGGAAGCTCCGGCGTAGCGGGCGCACCGGGAACAACGCTACGGACAGGGCACGCGCACGCGTGCGGCCAAGGCGGCGGGAGCATCGCGCGCATGGCATTCCCGCCGGGCAGATCACCCGAAGGCGCCCTGCGCCGCAGGGAAGCTGCCCGGCACGGGGAATGCGCGCATGAGGCCGGGGGATCGGGGGCGCAGCCCCCGAAGCGCGGGGGTTGGTAGGGGGGCCTCGCTAAGCGGCAGCCGTTGGCGCGCTTGCGCGCCTTACGGATGGCGACCGCAGCGCGTGCCCCCCTACCCCACGCCGGAGGCGGCCCAACTATGCCGAGCCGCACGCTCCGTAGTTACCTGGGGCTTCAGGCCATGCGTCGGCCCTATCCCTCTCTTTCCCTGTCCCACTACCCCCCGAACGGCAGCAGCTTTTTCAGCACGGTCAGGCCCATCTTGCGCCGCAGATACCCCAACTGGTTCTGCAACGGCAGGTGCTTGGGACAGACATCCTCGCAGGCCAGCAGGCCCATGCAGCCAAAGATGCCCTCGTCCGAACCGATGATCTCGTAGAAATCCGCGTCGGTGCGCTGGTCGCGCGGGTCGGCGGCAAAGCGCGCCACGCGGATGAACCCTGCCGGTGCCAAAAAGTCGGGCCGCAGGTTGGCGGTGCCGCAGGCGGCCACGCAACAGCCGCATTCGATGCACCGGTCCAGTTCGTAGATGGCGTTGGCCACCTCGTTTTCCATGCGCGCTTCCTGCGCGGCGGGGTCGAATTCCGCGCGGGTGTGAATCCACGATTCGGTGCGCTGGTACATGGCGCGGAACCATGTGCCCGTATCCACCGCAAGGTCGCCCACCAGCTTGAACACCGGCAGGGGCAACAGGGTGATGGTGTCGGGCAGGTCGCGCGTCTTGGTGTGGCAGGCAAGGCCGGGCCGCCCGTTGATGACCATGGCGCACGAGCCGCACACCCCGGCGCGGCAGCAGAAGTCGAACTTCAGCGAGGGGTCCTGTTCCTCGCGCAGGCGGTGCAGGGCGATGAACAGCGTCATGCTGTCCGTCTCGTCCAGCCGGTAGGTGTCCATGTGCGGCACGGACGCCGGGTCCTGCGGGTTGTGGCGGAAGATGTTGAAGGTCAGTGAGCGTTGCATGTGCGTGGTCCCCCTCAGGAAGCTGCCGGAATGATCTTGCCGCCGCCATACCCGCGATCACCGGGCGGCAACTCGACATAGCTGGTGGCCGGTTCGTACTCCAGGTGCGGCAAATCCGCCCCCGGACGCCACGAAGCCAGCGTGCGGTTCAGCCAGTCGCGGTCGTTGCGTTCCGGGAAGTCCTCCCGGGTGTGCGAGCCGCGGCTTTCGGTGCGCATCAGCGCGCCGTGGCATACGCACAGCGCCAGCCGCACCATGCCCGGCATGCGGATGGCCAGCGCCAGTTCCGCGTTGGCCCCCACCCCGTCGGAGGCAAGGCCGATGTGCTGCGCCCGCTCGTGCACTTCCTGCAGGGCCTGCACGCCCCACGTCAGGTCCGTGCCGTTGCGGAACACGTAGGCCGCCCGCTCGAGGATGTCGTACATGGCCTCGCGCACGGCGTAGACGCTTTCCTTGCCGTCCGCGCCGGAAACAATGCGCCTGATGCGCGCATCATCCCGCGCCGCCGCCTCGCGCACGTGTGCGGTGGAAAAGGCGGTGTCATACCCTTGCAGGAATTCCGCAATGTTGCGGCCCACGATACCGCCCGCCACCACGGTTTCCGCCAGCGAATTGCCGCCCAGCCGGTTGAAGCCGTGCAGGTCCCAGCAGGCGGATTCGCCCGCGCTGAACAGGCCCTTCAGGCCATAGGCCGCGCCGGTCTTGTCGGTGCGCACGCCGCCCATGGAATAGTGCTGGGTGGGCCGCACGGGGATGAGCTGATGCAACGGATCGATGCCCAGGAAGTTCTGGCAGATCTCGTCCACCTCGCGCAGCTTGGTGCGGATGTGCTGCTCGCCAAGGTGCCGGATGTCCAGCCACAGGTGCTCGCCGTAGGGACTTTGCACGCCCTTGCCGGTGCGCATGTGCTCGATCATGCGGCGCGAGACCACGTCGCGCGAGGCCAGTTCCGCCTTGTCCGGCTCGTAGTCGGGCATGAAGCGGTATTCGTCGCGGTCCAGCAGGGTGCCGCCGTCGCCACGGCAGCCTTCGGTGACCAGAATGTCGGTGGGCACGGTGCCCGTGGGGTGAAACTGCACGGCCTCCATGTTGCCGAGTTTCGCCACGCCGGTATCCAGCGCCAGCGACAGGCCGGTCCCTTCGCAGATGATGGCGTTGGTCGAGGCGCGGTAGATGCGCCCGTACCCGCCGGATGCCACCAGCGTGGCCCGCGCGAGGTAGGCACGCAGTTCGCCCGTGCGCAGGCAGCGCACGATGGCCCCGTGGCAGGTTTCGCCGTCGTGGATCAGGGAAACGGCTTCCGACCGGTCGTGCACGGTCACGCCAAGCTGCGCGGCGCGGTTGTCCATGGTGTACAGCACCGCGTGGCCCGCCCCGTCCGATGCGTAGCAGGTGCGCCACTTGGCCGTGCCGCCGAAGGCGCGCGAGTGGATCAGGCCGTGGTTTTCGGCCTTTTCGGTGGCGTCGAAGGGTTTGCCGCCCTTCCAGTAGGTATGCGTGCCCGCCACAACGCGGTTCCACGGCACCCCCCAGTGGGCCAGGCGGCGCATTTCGATGGGGGCCGCTTCCACGAACATGCGGGCCACTTCCTGGTCCGCGCCCCAGTCGGAGCCTTTCACGGTATCCAGAAAGTGCACGTCGGGGCTGTCGCCGTCGCCCATGATGGCATTGCCAAGGGCCGCCTGCATGCCGCCCTGCGCCGCCACGGAATGCGAACGCCGCGCGGGCACCAGCGAAAGACAGACCACGGAAAATCCCGCGCCCGCCACCTCTATGGCGCAGCGCTCTCCGGCAAGGCCCGCGCCTATGGTCAGAAGATCGGTATGGATGATCTGCATGGGTACGTGCCTCCTAGTCCAGCGACAGCAGTCGGAAACGCAGCAGGGTGAACAGCGACAGGCACAGGAACCCGGCAATCAGGTACAGGCCCTTGCGGGTGATGGCGGCACGATTCTCGCGGGTGATGACGCCCCACTTCACCCCGGCGCGCCACGCCCCGATGACCAGATGCAGCGCCAGAGCGGGCAGCACCAGCAGAAACACCCAGAACCAGCCGCCATGCTGCACGCGCACGGCGCTTTTCAGCGCCTGTACCGGCAGGTCGGTAAGCCCCGTCCAGATGTGGATGGTGATGAACACCGCAAGGATGAACGCGGTGACCACCTGCGCGACCCAGGCCCAGGTTTCCGGGTGGTGCAGCAGGCGCGCGTGGCGCCAGGCGGTGGCGGCCTGCGCGGCCTTGAAGGGAATCTTGCGGGCGGCCACCGTGGCGTGAACGCAGAACACGATGGCAATGCCGATGCCGCCCACGGTTTCCAGGTGCAGCGCGTCCATGACGGCGGACATCCCGTTCAGGGCGCCCGCGCCGAACAGCACGGTGGAAAGCAGCATCATGTGCATGCAGGCGAACAGCGCCAGCGCCGCCCCCGTGGCCATCTGCACCCAGTCGAGCCAGCCGTCGGCGCGGGATCGTGGCCGGGCCGGGGCGATGCAGTCCGTTTCCATTGAGCCTCCTTGCGAACCTGAGACGGTCAGGGCCGGGCAATGCCAACCAGAACGACAGAACTGGTCAAAGCTGGACAGCGCCGGGCAGATGGTGACGGCGGCGGGGCAGGAAAATCGGGATGATACAGGGCGCGCGGGACAGGCGGACAAGCGGCGAAGCGCGCACGGCCGGGTTGGAGAGCTTCCACTGCAATTCGGCGGATTGACTGCCCAACCACCCAATTTCCATACCTTTTCCTGTGCGCTGGACTATGGCCGACGCGCCCGTGCATGTCAAATCATGCGGGATGGATGGACGCACGGACATGTGCCGTGCGACATACCGGACACCGCCGCGCGCGGGGGGGGGTGCTTGCATTTCATGGCCGGTGCGGATAGGGGGAAAACTTCCCTGCGTCACCGGGCGGCACGGCCCGCCCCAATCGTTTCCGTTCGCCTCGGCCAGCAGCCCGCATGGCTGACACGTCTCCGAAGCGGCAGGAATGGCTGGCAGCCACGTCCCGGCGGCATATTGTCCTTGAGGGGGGCCTCAATGCGCGAAATACGCGAAGAACTCATCCGGCTGGCCCGTGAATCGGGCGTGCCCGTGCCGGTGGACGCCTCGGTGACCGAGGTGGTGCAACTGCTGGGCAGCGACACGCACCTGTCGACCGACCTGTGCGAAGCGCTGAACCACATCCTCGCCGGGCTCGGCGGGGTTGCCGTTCCCGCCGCCTGCAAATAGCGCACGCAAAAGGGGCATGCCCGTCGCCATCATGGCGGGCATGCCCCTTCATTTTTCGCGTGTGGTCCGCAACCTTGCGCCCATTGAATCGGTCGCACGGGTTGCACCCTACCGGTGCGCCCCGCGTGAGCCCGTCGCGCACGCCCGTGCGCCTGCGGGTCGGACGCCGTGCGCGCCAGCCGTCGGGCCACGGGCAGTTCCATCGCCAACCCCGCCGCCGCGCCCGCCCGCTACATGTCCACGTCCAGCGCCAGCCCCACCGGGCAGTGGTCCGACCCCATGACGTGCATGTCTATCCATGCGTCGCGCACCGCGCCGCGCAGTTCCTCGGACACGAAGAAATAGTCGATGCGCCAGCCCACGTTGCGTTCGCGGGCGCGGGTCTTGTACGACCACCACGAATAGGCGTGGGGCGTGTCGCCCTGCACCAGCCGGAAGGTGTCCACGTAGCCCGCCGCCGTGAAGCGGTCCATCCAGGCCCGTTCGATGGGCAGAAAGCCGGAGATGCCCTCGTTGTCCTTGGGTCGGGCAAGGTCGATGGGCCGGTGCGCGGTGTTGAAGTCGCCGCAGACCACGATGGGCTTGTGGCGGCGCAACTCTTCGGCGTGGTTCAGGAAGGCGTCGTAGAAGCCCAGCTTGTAGTTCAGGCGTTCTTCGCCCTGCCCGCCGTTGGGAAAGTAGATGTTGAAATAGTGGAAGGCCGGAAATTCCAGATGGATGCACCGGCCTTCGCCCTGCCAGGCGGGGTCGGGCATGTCCAGGTGCACGGCCAGCGGTTCCACCCGGCTGAACACGGCCACCCCGGAGTAGCCCTTCTTCACCCGCGAGGCCAGCCACCACGCCTTCCAGCCCTCCGGATCGCGGTGGGCGGCGGGCACCTGTTCCGGCTCGGCCTTGGTTTCCTGCAGGCCCACGATGTGGCCGTCGCACCCGGCGAACCAGTTCCATTCCGGCTTGCCGCTCAGGGCGCGGATGCCGTTGACGTTCCAGGAATACAGTTTGAGCAGCACGGGGCCTCCCTGTGTGCGGATGAACGCGGACAGACACGTGCGCGCATGCGGCACGGCCTGCACGAAAGGACGAACGGCACGAAAACGCAGCGGCCGCCCACGGCGGCCGGATGTCTGCGGATGCGCCCTCCCCCCTCTCCGGGGGGATGCGCGGCGGGCTATTCCGGCTGGCCGGGATCCGTCCCCGTGACCGGGCCAGCCCCCCCGTCGAAGCCGTGGCGCAGCCGCGCCGCATACTGCATGTCCACGCCCAGGATGTGGTCTTCGAACCACGACTTCAGGAAGTGGAACATCTCCAGCGGCAGCATGGGCGGGTGGGCGTCCTCGTCGAGGGCCAGCGTGAATTCGCGCACCCGCGAAAGAAACTTCAGGTGTTCGCCCTGATGAAAGGCCAGCAGTTCCGGGGCCACCTGGCGCACCACGGCTTCTTCGGCCGAAAAATGCGCGGCGGCATGGGCCTTCAGGCCGGACAGCACGGCACGCAGGCGGCTGCCGTCCTCCGGGCTGGCGGCGGCCTCGGCCATGTCGTTCAGCAGTTCGATGATGCGGACATGCTGGGCGTCCAGTTCGGGAACGCCCACGCTGAACCGGTTCGACCACTCCACATGACGCATGATGGCTCCTTGGATGCGTGGCGCGGGGCAAGAATCCTTCCCGCGTCCGGCCAGCATACACCGCGGAAGAGCCGCTGCGAAAGGGGGTTGGTCCCGAAAGCGCATGGGGGAAACACCCCCGGTGCCGGCACCTGCCGGGCATCCGCACCAGAACGGCGCGGGGCGGGGGCGGGCAAGCCCGACCTAGTGCCCCTTGGGTCCGAACATGGCGGGCACGTCCTCGCCCGGCACGGGGCGCGAGAACAGATAGCCCTGGCCGCCCTCGCACGAAAGTTCGGACAGCATGATGCGCTGTTCCTCTTCCTCCACGCCCTCGGCCACCACGTCCAGGCCAAGGCTGTGCGCCAGCGCCACCACGGCCTGCACGATCTTGAAATGCCCCGGCTCGCGGCACATGCGCGCCACGAAGCTCTGGTCCACCTTCAGGGTGTCGATGGGGAACTGTTGCAGGTAGCTGAGCGAGGAATACCCGGTGCCGAAGTCGTCGATGCACAGCCGCACGCCGATTTCCTTCAGCCTGCGCAACACCATGTTGGCGTAGTCCGGGTTTTCCATCAGCATGGTTTCGGTCACTTCCAGCTTCAGGCACCTGGCGGGCAGGCCCGTTTCACGCAGCACGGCGGCCACCTGTTCCACAAGGCCCGGCTGTGAAAGCTGCCGCGCCGAAAGGTTCACGTGCATGACCACGCCGCGCATGGAGGGCTGCTGTTCGCGCCAGGCGCCCAGGGCCCGGCACGCCTCTGCCAGCACCCAGCGCCCCACCTGGTGGATCTGCCCGGTGGATTCGGACACGGGAATGAATTCCGACGGCCCCACGATGCCCCGGTCCGGGTGGTTCCAGCGCACCAGCGCCTCGAACCCGGTCAGCTTGCGATCGTGCAGCGACATGATGGGCTGGTAGACCAGGAAGAATTCGTTGTTGTCCAGCGCCCTGTGCAGGTCGATTTCCAGTTGCATCAGGTTCATGGCCTGCTCGAGCATGGAAGGCTGGAACACCGCCATGCCGTCGCCGCCGTGTTCCTTCACGTGGTGCATGGCGATGTTGGCGTTGCGCAGCATCTCGTCGGCGTTGCCGCCGCCCCGGTTCATCACCACGCCCACGCTGGCGGAAATGCGGATCTGGCGGCCCGCCACCTCCAGCGGCGGCTCGATAGAGGCGCAGATGCGCCGCACCGTGATCAGGGCTTCTTCTTCAGAGCGCACCTCGTCCAGCAGCAGGATGAATTCGTCGCTGCCCAGGCGCGACACGGTGTCGATGGTGCGAGTGTTCTCGGCCAGACGGCGGGCCACCTCGCGCAGCACCTGGTCACCCGCGGCGTTGCCCATGGAATCGTTGACCACCTTGAAGCGGTCCAGGTCCAGGAAGGCCACGGCGCACACGTTGTCCGCCCCGCGCCGGGCGCGGTGCAGCGAACGGTCGATGCGGTCCAGGCACAGGGCGCGGTTGGGCAACCCGGTGAGCGGGTCGTGCCAGGCCTGGTGCTTCATCTGGGTAAGCATGATCTTGCGGTCGGTGACGTCGCGCCCGCTGAAGCGCACCCCCAGCGACGCGCCATCGGCGTCGTGCAGGCGGCGGCTGGTGCAGGCCAGCCAGCGTTCGCGACCGTCCTGGGTGCGCACGCGCACCTCCACCTCGACCATCTCCGCGCCGGACGCCACCATGTCGCGGTGCTTGCGCCACAGGGGCAGATCCTCGGGGTGCATGATGCCCTCGATGAACCGGGCGTTAGCGCGGAACGATTCCAGGGAATAGCCGGTGATGCGCTGGCAGGCGGGGGTGACGAACACCACCTTGCCGCTGGCGTCCTCCCAGCTTTCCCAGTCGGCCAGGTGATCGGCCAGCACGCGGAAGCTCTGTGCGGTGTCGCCCTCTGGCAGGTGGGACGGGGCATGCGGAAAGGGCACGGCGTGACGGGCGCGGGAGGGGGCGTCGTCATAGGGTGCAGGGGCGGGTGCAGGGGCGGTCGCGGGGTCCGGGGAAATCTGCGGCGAGGCATGGGGGGCGTGGCCGGAAGCCACGGCGGAAAGGGGCGCGGTGGGCGGGGGCAGATCGGGCAGGGGATCCCGCCCGGCATCATGCGGCGTGCCGCCGGGGCGCGGGGCGTGTTCGCCCACCGGGTCCGGCGCCTGGCCGTTCCCGGTGGCTGCGGCGTGCCACACGTTCTCCGCAGAGTCCTGTCCCTTCTGGTCGCTCACGCGGCATACCCCCTATGCCTTGCCAGCTTGCCGCGCGTGCCACGCGCGTGCGGCCCACCACGCGGGCGGCCGAAGGATAAGTGCTCGTCAACTCGTCTGTTCGACTTTTCGGCGGGGCCGCAACGGCCCGTCAGGTGGGCGTAATACAAGCCGCCGGAAATAACAACTCCCGCAACCGGTCGGGGCCGCGCCAGCCCTGCATCGCAACACCCCGATTTCGTGATATGTTCGCCACGGCTGCGGATCCGCCTTCACGGTTCGGACATGGCGATCCGGAATTTCCGGACGGTTTTCCGGTATCCGCCGCCCGCATTCCGGCAAAGGCCGCCGGGTTCCCAGGCCGGGGGCGCTGCGCTACACTGCGCGCCGGGCGACCACGCCCCATACCCCGCACGCTCCATCACCCACGTACGCCCCATCACCCGCGTACGTAAGGACCCGGCATGACGCCACCCACAACCCAGGCCGACCCGGCCAGCACCAACCCGGGCAACACGGCTGCGGACAACCCGGCCCTGGCCCGCAACGCCGCCACCGTGGCCGGGGCCACGCTGGTGTCGCGGGTGCTGGGCTACGCGCGCGATGCGCTGACCGCGCACATTCTGGGCGCGGGCGCCGGGGCCGACGCCTTCTTCGTGGCCTTCCGCCTGCCCAACCTCATGCGCCGCCTGCTGGGCGAAGGAGCGGTGTCGCTGGCCTTCACCCCCGCCTTCGTGCGCCTGCGCAAGCAGGAAGGCGATGCGCGGGCCTTCGCCTTCGGGCGCGGGGTGCTGCTGCGCGCACTGTTGCCGCTGGCCCTGCTGTGCCTTGCGGGCATGGCCCTGGCCCATCCCCTGGCCTTGCTGCTGGCCCCCGGCTTTGGCGCGCCCGGCAGCAGTCTGCCGGACGTGCCGCCGGGCGTGGCGGAACGGGCCGCGCACCTCCTGCGCATCTGCCTGCCATACGCGGTGGCCGCCACCTGCACCGCGCTGTGCGCGGGCATGCTGCACGCCCACGGGCGCTTTCTGCCCCCCGCGCTGGCCCCGGCGGTGCTCAATCTGGTCGTCATGGCCACGGGGGGGCTGGCCCTGGCCGGGTTCGGCGACGCGGCCACCCTGCTGGCCTGCGGCGTGCTGGCGGGCGGCGTTGCCCAGTTGGGCCTGCAACTGCCCGCACTGCACCGCCTGGGGCTGCGCTGGCGCGCCCCCCTGCCCCCCAGCGACCCGCAGGCGAGCGGCGCGGCCCGCGCCCTGCCCGCCGGGGTGTTCGGCGCATCCGCCCAGCAGCTCAACGTGCTGGCCTGCACCCTGCTGGCCTCGTTCCTGTCCGAAGGCAGCGTCACCGCGCTGTACTATGCGGAACGGCTGATGGAGTTCCCGCTGGGGGTCTTCGGCGTGGCCGTGGGCGTGGCAGCCCTGCCCGCCCTGTCAGGCTCTTCCGCCCCAGTCGGCCCGTCCTCTCCACCCGGCTCATTCGGCCCGTCCACCCCATTCGGCCCACCCGGCCCGTCCTCTCCACCCGGCCCACCCGGCACCGCGCACCCGCACGACGGCTTCCGCAGAATTCTGGGGGATGCCCTGCGTCTTTCCCTGTTCATCAGCCTGCCCTCGGCCCTGGGCCTCGCGGCCGTGGCCGCGCCGCTGGTGGCCCTGCTGTTCGGCCACGGGGCCTTCGGCCGTCAGGCCGTGGACGCCACCGTGGCCGCGTTGCTGGCCTATGCGCCGGGCATCCCCGCCTTCGCCGTCACCCGCCCGCTGCTGGCCGCCTGCAACGCCCGGCAGGCAACGGGCGCTCCGGTGGCGGCGGGGCTGGCGTCGGTGGTGGTGACGCTGGGCCTTGGCGCGCTGCTGCTGGGCCCGCTGGGGGTGGCCGGACCCGCCCTGGCCGCCAGTTGCGCGGCATGGGTCAACATGGCCTGCCTGGTCCTGGCCCTGCGGCGCGGCGGCGTCCATGTGGACCTGCACCCGCGCGCCGCCCTGCTGCACGGGGTGCTGGCCTGCGCGGCCTGCCTGCCCGCATGGTGGCTGGCGGGGGCAGGCGCCGACACGGCGTGGGCCGCACCGGTCCTGCATCCTGCCGCACGCCTGGCCCTGGGGGTGCCCCTGGCCGCCGTGCTGTACCTGGGCCTTTCGTTGTGCTGCCGCAGCAGGGACGCCCGCGCGCTGCTGCGCGTTGTGCGAAGCGGCAAAACAGGCTAGGCTCGCCGGTACGCCCGCCTTGCGCCCCGCCCCTTCGCGGCGGAGGACGCCAGCAGCACGGGGACGGCGCAACCGGCCCATCCCTGGCAGCCTCTCCTTGCGCATACGGAGAGGGCGCACACAAATGGCACGCACAAGGGACGCCGCATGCCCCACAAGGCTCCACGCCATCTGCTCACCGGCATCCAGACCCGGCTCGGCCTGCTGATCACGCTGGTCACCACCGTCATGCTGGTGGTGTTCATGGTCATGGACTACACCGCCGCCAGCGGCAAACTGCACCGCGACATAGAAGACTTCGCGCGGCGTCAGGCCGTGCGCGTGGCGCGCCAGCTTCAGGTGCCCGCGTGGAACCTGGACGCCGTGTCCATTGCCGCCGTCATCGCGGCGGAAATGGAAGACCAGCGGGTGTACGCGGTGGCCCTGTTCGAGCGCGACGGCACCACCCTGCTCGGCGGCATGCAGCGCGACGGCGACTGGCGCCCCGTACCGTGGAGCGGCGCCATCAACGGCACCATCAACGGCACCACCAACGGTGACTCCGGGGGCGACTCTCTGAGCGACTTCATCACCGAGCGCGAGGTGCTGGCCCACCTGGGTGAAGAGATCGGCAGCGTGGTGGTGATGGTTTCGCCGCGCGGCATCAACGACGCCCTGTCCGCCATGGTGCGCGAAAGCGCCGTGCGGGTGACCCTGGTGGGGGTCGTGCTGGTGGTGCTGATCATCCTCATCCTGCGGCGCACGGTGGTGGTGCCCGTGGCCGGGCTGGCCCTGGTGGCCCGCAAGGTGGCCGAGGAACGCAACTACGCCCTGCGCGCCGCCCGGCATGGCCGCGACGAGATCGGTCGGCTGGTGGACGCCTTCAATACCATGCTCGAACAGGTGGAGCGCCACGAACGCCAGCTGACCGTGCAGCAGGGCGAACTGGAACGCATGGTGCGCGAACGCACCACGGCGCTGGACACCGCCCAGGCCCGCGTGGAACGCGCCAGCCGCGCCAAGAGCGAATTCCTGGCCGGGGTCACCCACGAACTGCGCACCCCCATGAATGCCGTCATCGGCATGGTGGACATCACCCTTGGCACCGACCTTGCCCCCAAGCAGCGGGAATACCTGAACCTGGTCCGTTCCTCGGCGCGTTCGCTGCTGGGCGTGGTGAACGGCGTGCTGGACTTTTCCAAGCTGGAGGCCGGGCGGCTTACCCTGGAATCCATCCCCTTCCGCACCCGCGACCTGCTGGAAGAAGTCACCGACCTGTTCCACGACCGGCTGGCCGTCAAGGACATCGAACTGGTGGTGGACATCGACACCGGCGTCCCCCCGGTGCTGGTGGGCGACCCGTTGCGGCTGCGGCAGATACTGATAAATCTGGCCGCCAACGCCTTCAAGTTCACGGAACGGGGCGAGGTGGTCATCCGCGTGGGGCTGGCCGACGCGAGGCCAGTCACGCGAGGGGACGCGGATGCCGGGACGGAACACGCTCCGGAAGCAGCGACGAACGGCGCAACGGACGGCACAACGGACCTCGCACGGTTCGCTGTCCCGCACGGCGTCGGCGTGCAACTGGCCTTCTCGGTGCGCGATACGGGCATCGGCATCGCGCCGGAGGCACGCGAGCGGCTGTTCGAATCGTACAGCCAGGCGGATGTTTCGGTATCGCGCCGCTTCGGCGGCACGGGCCTTGGGCTGTCCATAGTGCGTGCACTGGTGCAACTCATGGGCGGCGACGTGGGCGTGGAGAGCGAGCCAGGCCGGGGCAGCACCTTCCGCTTCACCGCCCGGTTCGGGCTGCCGCAGGAACAGGAAGCCCCCACCCCGCCTCCGCCGCAACTGGCGGGAAAGCTGGCGCTGGTGGCCGAGGCCAACCCCGCCTGCGCGCGCGTGCTGGCCAGGCTGCTGGCGCAACTGGGGGTGCGCTGCCAGGTGGCGCCCGACGTGGCGGCCCTGCGCACGGGGCTGCACAACGGCCCGACGCCGGTCATCGCCCCTGAGCATGTGACGGACCACATGGCCGGGCAGATGGATACCAAGGCGACGGACCACGCCGGGTCCGCCCCGCGCGGCGGGCAGGATGCCCACACCACGCCGACCGCCTGGGACTTCGTGCTCTGCGGCCTGTATCTGCCGGTGATCGGCTCCACCAACGAAGGACCGTCCGTTCCCCTTGCCGCACCGGAATGCGCCAGCGAGCAGGGGGACATCCCCAGTGCCTGCGCGGCCTCCACCATTCTGATGCACCTGCGCGAGGAAGGGGTGGCCGTGCCGCCGCTGCTGGTGGCCGCGGCCATGGGCCGCGAGCCGGATGCGGAAACCGCCGCCCGCCTCGGTGTGCTGGCGGTGCTGATCAAGCCGGTGAAACTGAACGCCCTGCGCGAGGCGGCCCTGCGCGCCGTCAGCCCCGAGGCGGCAAGATGCGCCGCAACGGGTGCGCGGGACTGCCCGAGGCCCGCCGCCGTGCTGCCTGCCGCCGCGTCCCGGAACATCGGCGCCGGTGCCGCCACCCTCCATAGGCCCGCCATCGGTTCTCCCGCCGCCCCCCCGGCAAAGGCGGCCCCCAACAAGAGCGCCCCGGCCCGGTCAGACCTTTCCGACCCGGCCCTGCACGGGGCGCGCATACTGCTGGTGGACGACAACGCCATCAACCGCGCCGTGGCCACGGAAATGCTGCTTGCCGCCGGTATGGCGGTGGAAGCGGTCCCCTCGGGCGAGGCGGCGCTGGACACCCTGGCCCGCAACGTCCGCCCCACTGGCGTGGCGGATGCGACGGATGTGACGGATGCGACGGATGTGACGGACGCGCGGGATGTTTCCT
Organism: Nitratidesulfovibrio termitidis HI1; assembly: GCF_000504305.1. Classification (NCBI taxonomy): domain Bacteria; kingdom Pseudomonadati; phylum Thermodesulfobacteriota; class Desulfovibrionia; order Desulfovibrionales; family Desulfovibrionaceae; genus Nitratidesulfovibrio; species Nitratidesulfovibrio termitidis. The sequence goes on along the minus strand of NZ_KI632512.1, from coordinate 3,277,047 downwards.
TCGACGCCGTGCTGCTGGATATCCAGATGCCGGGCATGGACGGCTATCAGACCGCTGCGGCCATCCGGGCGCGCAACGCCTCCGGCGGCCTGCGGTTGCGCCCCGGCGCGCCGGTCATCGCCTTTACCGCGCGGGTGGAGGGCGAGGACGAGGAGGCCCTGCACCTGGCGGGCATTGTCGGCAGGCTGGCCAAGCCCGTGGAGCGTCAGGAACTTCTGGCAACCCTGCGCCGCCACCTGCCCGCCAGGCCAGCTGCGGACGCGACGGAACCGAAAGAGGGAGCGGAATCAGCGGATGTCGGCACTGCCCGCCCCGCACTGGCGCCACCCCAGCCGCAGACCGCCAACGGCAAGCCCGCCACGGGCCACCGCCCCGCGCCGGAAGATCTGCCCCCTTCGCTGCCGGGGCTGGACGTGACCAGCGGCGTGCGCCGCATGAACGGCAAGGCCTGGCTGTACCTGCGGGTGCTGGGCAGCTTTGTGGCGGCCTATTCCGGCGCGGGCGAGGAAGTGCGCGCTCTGGTGGCCGCCGCCGCGAAACGGCCTGATCCTGTCGGGCCGGATGCCACCGCCGCCGCATGGCGCGCCCTGTCCGAACGCGCCCATGCCATGGCGGGCGCGGCGGGCAGCATATCCGCCAACGAGGTGCACGAGGCGGCCCGCGCCCTGGAACATCTGGGCCTGCTGCTGGCGGGCGACCTGCCCTCGGGCGGGGAGAATGAAACGGATACGGCCAGCGCACGGCATGCGACCGTGCCGTCGGTAAATGACCTTGTGGAACGCTTTGACGCGGCGGTGCGCACCACCTGCCGCAGCATCCACACCCTGTTGGACACCCACGGCGGCTGACGGGGCAACGGACAACAGTCGCCATCCCGGCGCAGCGTCCGGAAGGGCGCAACGACCACACGCCGGACCGTCACCGTCAGGTACAAATTTCATGAAGGAAAACGGCGGGCCACGCCGCACGCCAGCGGTTGCCCCCATCGGCGGGGTTCCGTTCCGGGGCCGGTAGAGGTATGGTCCGCCCGACATGCGCAAGGAAAATTCCGACCATCAGCACCGGCACACGCCGGGCATCGCACCCCGCCGCGCAGCGCCGGGTTCCGGAAAAAGAAAAGCCCCGCTAACGCGGGGCACGGAATCAATGGGGCGAATGATGGGACTTGAACCCACGGCCACCTGGGCCACAACCAGGTGCTCTGCCAACTGAGCTACATCCGCCGTAAGAGAGAGCGCATATACACCCGGCGTCGGGACCGGTCAAGAGGCAATCGCCCCCTTTCGCCGCCAGTTGCCGTTTTCCGATCATGCATGCCGCCGCATCGGGACAGCCCGGCGCAGTGCCGCCAAAGCCATCACCCGCGCGGAACATATCCGCCGCGACTACACGTAAAGGATACCCACGACCACATGGACAAGCTCGTCATCCAAGGCGGCGTGCCCCTGCGCGGCGCCATCGCCGTCAGCGGTTCCAAGAACGCCGCCCTGCCCATCCTGATGGCCTCGATCCTGGCCGAAGAACCCATCACCTACACCAACGTGCCGCGCCTGCGCGACATCTTCACCACCAACAAGCTGCTGGCCATTCTGGGCTGCCCGGCGGAATTCGACGGCCATACCGTTACCGTCACCCCGTGCGACCTGAAGCCGGAAGCGCCCTACGACCTGGTGAAGACCATGCGCGCCTCGGTGCTGTGCCTTGGCCCGCTGCTGGCACGCCTGGGCGAGGCCCGCGTGGCCCTGCCCGGCGGCTGCGCCATCGGCGCGCGCCCCGTGGACCTGCACCTGACCGCGCTGGAAAAGATGGGCGCCACCTTCGACCTGGAATCCGGCTACATCCAGGGCCATTGCAAAAAGCTGCACGGCGCGCACATCCACTTCGACTTCCCCACCGTGGGCGGCACCGAAAACCTGCTCATGGCCGCCACCCTGGCCGAGGGCGAGACCATACTGGAAAACGTTGCCCGCGAGCCGGAAGTGGTGGACCTGGCCAACTTCCTCATCGCCTGCGGGGCCAGGATCGAGGGGCACGGCTCCGGCATCATCAAGGTGCAGGGCGTGCCGCGTCTTGGCGGGTGCGAATACCGCATCATGCCCGACCGCATCGAGGCGGGCACCTTCATGGTGGCGGCGGGCATCACCGGCGGCGACCTGCTGCTGACCGACTGCCCCTTCGAGGAACTGGAGGCGGTCATCGCCAAACTGCGCGACATGGGGCTGATCATCGAGCGCGAAGGCGCCCGCGACGTGCGCGTGACCCACAACGGCCACCTGCGCGCCCGCGACGTGACCACCCGGCCCTACCCCGGCTTTCCCACCGACATGCAGGCCCAGATCATGGCGCTGATGACCATTGCCAGCGGCGCGGGCGTGGTGGAGGAAACCATTTTCGAAAACCGCTTCATGCACGTGCCGGAACTGGTGCGCATGGGTGCGGACGTAAAACTGTCCGGCCACTCCGCCATGGTGCGCGGCGTGCAGAAGCTCATCGGCGCGCCGGTCATGGCGTCCGACCTGCGGGCCAGCGCATCGCTGGTGCTGGCGGGCCTTGCCGCGCACGGCGAAACCCACGTCCAGCGCATCTACCATCTGGACCGCGGGTATGAGCGCATCGAGGAAAAGCTGAACGCCGTGGGCGCGCGCATCACGCGTATGCCGGAATAGCCGACGCCTTTCGGGCGGGCCCGCCACGCGGCGCGGCCCGCTTTTTTTCACCCGGAAAAGCCAGGCACCGCCAGTCCCATGTACCAGCCATCTTCGCAGCCACAGCCCCCTTTGGCGTCACCATTGACGCCACCACCGCTGCCGCCGCTGCTGTTTCGGCAGGCCTGCCTGCTGGCGGCGCTGGCCGGGCTGGCCGCACTGCCGCCACGGGGTGAACCTGTTTGGGCCGCCACGGCGGCGGCGCTGCTGTGGCTGGGCATGGGCGCGCGGGCGCGTGGGCTGGCGCGCGTGGCCGTGTACACGCTGTGCTTCTGCGCGGGGCTGGGCGCGGCATGGCTGCGTGAACCCGGCCCGCCGCCGCCAACGCCCGCCTGGGCCGACACCGGCCGCCCGGTGCGCTTCAGCGGCACGGTGGCGGAATGCACCCCCACCACCGACGGGCGCATCCGCCTGCTGTTGCGGGATGTGCGACCGGAGGCCGCACCTCAAGCGAGCGGAACTGGCGGACAGGCCGCGTCGGGCGCGACACCGGGCACAATGCCGCCCGCCACGGAATCCCCCGCCCCAACGGAATTGATGGAGCAGCAGGCCCTGCCGAGGCTGCTGGCCCTGTCATGGCAGAATCCACCCCTGCGTCCCGCACCCGGCACCCGCCTGACCGTCACCGCCGCCGTGGCCCCCATGCGCGGACTGGCCAACCCCGGCGGCGACGACAGCGCAGCCTTCTGGGCCTCGCGCGATGTGCGCTTCCGCGCCTGGACCACCCACGCCAAGGGCGTTCCCCGCGTGGAGGGCGCACCACCCGCAGGATGGACCTTCCGCGAGAACCTGCGCACCGCCATGCTGCGGGCCATTGCCCTGCACGGCGCGCCGGAGCAGGGGCCACCGGACGCCAGAAGCGGCGATGCAGCGGTAGCTGCCACGGAAACTCCCGCAAAAAAGAGCACCGGAGCAAAGCCCCGCCGCAAGGCCGAGGCAGACGCGTCCGGACAGGAGGCGTCCGAATCGGGCGGGGCCGCGGCGGAATCCCCCGCTGTCGCCATGTTCGACACCGCCCCGGAACCGCCCACCCCGGCGGGCGCCTTTCTGCCCGCACTGGTGCTGGGTGACCGCTTTCATCTGGACAGCCGCGACCTGGACCTTGTGGCCCGCGCCTCGCTGATCCACGCCATCGCCCTGTCGGGCATGCACCTGTGCGCCGCCGCCGCGCTGGGCGCCGCAGTGGCCCTGCTGGCCGGGCGCATCGCCCCCGGCGTGTACCTGCGCATTCCTCGCCGCAAACTGGCCCTGGCCTGCTCGCTGCCGCCCGCGTTGGCCTACGTCTGGCTGGGCGGCGCGCCGCCCTCGCTGGTGCGCGCGGCGCTGATGCTGGTGTTCTGGGCGTGGCTGTACTGGCGGGGCAGGCCGCAGGTGCTGCTGGACGGCCTGCTGTGGGCGGTGTGCGTCATCGTGCTGTTCGACCCCGGCGCGGCGGACGACCTGTCGTTGCAGCTATCCGCCTGCGCGGTGGCGGGCATTGCCCTGGCCAAGCCCCTGGCCGCCCTGCTGCCCCGACGACTGCGCGAGTTGGGGGGATTGAAGGAAACGGACGACAACAGCGGAGACAGCGGCCACGGTGGGAGTGACGGCAGGGGTGGCGGCTGGGGGGATATCGGAGGAGGCCCCGGGAGCAGCGCGTCGGCTCCGGCGGCCCGCACTTCACGGACTGCAACCACATGGCGCTCCCGCCTTGTGGTGTACACCGTGCGCACCCTGTGGGTGACCCTGTGCATCCAGCTGATCCTGCTGCCCCTGTCCGCACGCGTCTTCGGCACGTCCAGCCCGTGGTTCGCCCTGAACCTGCTGTTCCTTCCGCTCATCGACGGCATATCCCTGCCGTTGGGCCTTGCAGGCATGGCCGTGGCCCCGGCGGCGCCGGACGTGGCCGGATGGCTGCTGCTGGTGGCCCGCTGGCCGTTCGACCTGTTGCTGATTGCGCTGCGCTGGCTGGACGGCGCGGGACTGCTGGGCAATCCCCAACTGCTGCGCCCCCATCCTGCCGCCATGCTGGGGCTGTGGGTGCTGCTGGGCGCGGCGGTGCTGCATGTATCTGACCGTGCGTCGGAACAGGCCTCCGGGCACGGGCCGGGCAGACCGGATAGGCCAGGCAGGCCGGACAGATCGGACAGACCGGCCAGATCGGACAGATCGGACAGACCGGACAGGCGCGCCGCCCTGTTGCTGGCCGGCGGGATGCTGCTGGTGCTGGGGCCGGTGTGGCCGCGCCTTACCGCCGCCACGGACCCTGCCGTGCAACTGGCCGTGCTGGACGTGGGGCAGGGGCAGTCCGTGGCGCTGGACTGGGGCGCGGGCCGCATGCTGGTGGACGGCGGGGGCACGGCCTCGCGCTCGTGGGACACGGGCCGCCGCGTGGTGGCACCGGCGCTTACCGACAACCGTCCGCCCCGGCTGGACGCGGTGGTCTGGTCGCACCCGGACCGGGATCACTTGCGGGGACTTCTGTACATCATCGACACCTTTGCCGTACGCCGGGTGGCGGGCAACGGAGACCCGCCCCACGGCGAGGACGGCGCGCGGCTGGCCGCCATCCTGCGCCACACCGAACTGGCCGGGCCAAACGGACGGGGCGAGGAGCGCTGGCATGCCGGGCAGCTCATTCCCCTTGCCGACGGGCTGGAACTGGAAGTGCTGCATCCGCCCCTGCCGGAGGCGGCAGGCCCCGCCTTTGACGGCAACGACGCCTCGCTGGTGCTGCGCCTGACGGCGCGTGACAGCCAAAAGGAGCCGGGTGAGCCGAATGGACAGGACGGGTCGAATGGGCAAGGTGAACAGGACGGGAGAGGTGCGCGGCGGGGCCTGGCGCTGATCCCCGGCGATGCGGGCGACCCGGCCATTCGCGCCCTGCTGGATACGGGCGTGGACCTCTCTGCGGAGGTGCTGGTGCTGCCTCACCACGGCGGCAGGCGCAAGCTGCTGCCGCAACTGCTGGATGCGGTGCGTCCCTCCGTGGCCCTGGCCAGCGCGGGCTATCGCAACCGCTGGGGCTTTCCCGTGGCGGACACCCGCGCCGCGTTGGCGGCACGGAACATCCCCCTGCTGGTGACGGCGGAATCGGGCCAGCTACAGGCCCGATGGAACGCGGAAGGGACGAAGGGAGCAGCAAGCGTAAACGGCGCGGGCCGAACGCGCGCATGGCCCGGCCCCGCCACCATCAATACCGCCCGCGACAAAGACGGCAACGACGCGGACGGCGGGCAGTAGCGCCGGGCGAGCGGGCGGGCTTGACGGACATGCCTCTCCCCCCTACGCAAAACATGCCGAAAGTGCGGGGTCGGAATGTGGCTTCGATTCCCCCGCACCGGGTGGCTGCGCGGCCACATCGCGCAATGCCGTCCACTCTCTGCCCGGCACGCCCTTTGCCCCGCCCCTGTCCCCCTCCGGTTATTTCAACTTCTGGCAACGCTCGCAGAACACCGTGGTGCGCCCGGCCACCTTGGCCGTGGTCAGGGTGCGCCCGCAGGCCACGCACGGCTGGCCGGTCCTGCCGTACACCCGGAAACGGTTCTGGAAGGCCCCGGCATCGCCGTGGGCATCACGATAATCGCGGATGGAACTGCCGCATTCGGCGATGGATTCGCGCAGCACATCCACCAGATGGCCGTGCAGCACGCGCAGCCGATCGGGCGAAAGCTCCCCGGCCTGCGCATCAGGGCGGATGGACGCCCTGAACAGCGATTCGTCGGCGTAGATGTTGCCGATGCCCGCAATGACCGTCTGGTCCAGCAACAACGCCTTGATGCGCCCCCGCCGCCCCCGGAACAACGCCACGAAGTCCGGCCCGGCAATTTCCAGCGGTTCCGGCCCCAGCGAGCGCCAGAAGTCCCAAGTGGTCATGTCGGCGTCGGACAGGGCGCGCACATAGCCGAACTTGCGCGCATCGTCGAAGAACAGCCGGTTGCCGTCGTCCAGCCCGAACACCACGCGGGTGTGCGCGTTGGGCGCAACCTCCGGCCCGTAGACAAAGAGTCGCCCGGTCATCTTCAGATGCACGCCCAGCAGATGCGGCACGCGGTTGCCGCCCAATCCGCCCGTACCGCCTGACGTGCCCACCTCGCAAGATCCGGCCACCTTGCCCGCCGCATCGCCGCAGGCCATCAGGTCGGCAGCGTCGGGCCGCGCTCCGGACGGGACTTCGGACGAAGCAGCTGCCCCTGCCCCGACGGCTCCACTGGCCCCACCGTCCGGCGGGGCCAGTTCCATCAGCAACAACTTGCCGCGCCGCCCCACACCAGAAATGACGCGCCCCGGCACGCACCGGGCAAACGCCGCCGCATCGCCCTGTACGGTCCCTTCGTTGCGCACAGAAACGGACACGATGCGCCGCCCCGTCAACTGGGGCCGCAAACCGCAGGCAATGGTCTCCACCTCTGGCAACTCAGGCATGGGCAACTCCGCGTGACTGACGTGCGATGAATGAAAAACGCCGCATCGGCACACCATAGGCACGCCGACGCGGCCTGTCAGCAAGCCCGCGCATGATGGGGCGGAATTGGCGGGGGAACAGGGAAGGCAGCACCGCACCGCGTGGCACCGCGCGCGAGGGCATTTGTCCCGCCGTCATCGTCTTTCCGATCCAAGGCGCGACCCGGCGTTTGCCGCGGATTTCGCGCCGAGAGCAAGGAAGACGCGGCAAACGCGCAAGGGCGTTTGTCCCGGCGCGCAACACGTGCGCAAGGACAAGGAAAACCGCTTTTTTGCGGAGGGAGTGTACTCTTCTCGTACTTGACCGGAGCAAAAAAACGGTTTGACGCCGTCATTGCCCACGGAGTGCGCGCCCGGACAAACGCCCTCAGGGGCAGCCCATGCGGTCACAGAGGTCGCGCAAGGCCGCCACCACCACCTGCGACCGGCTCATGTTCCAGTCGGCGGCCACGGCATCCAGCTTGTCCTTTTCCTGCTCGGTCATGGTCAGGGTTACCTTGACCACGCGGCGCGGCTCCAGGCGCACAGGCACCATGAACAGGGCGGCCCCTGCGGGCGGGGTTGCGGGCAGCCGGTCCGGCGGGGTGGGTTCGGGCAGGGTTTCGCCACGGGCCAGCAGGCCGCGCACGTATTCGGCCAGAGTCTCCTCGGCCATGCCGTAGGCTTCGCACAGGGTGTCGGCCCCCATGTCGCCGGGAGCGGCGTCGGGAAAATCGGGAAAGTCCACGGCGAAACCGTCATCGCCAAGGGGAGTCAGCACGGCGCAATACAACATTCCAACCTCCGACCGGGGTATCCGCGCATGTTCGCGGATTGTGCTTTTGATCATGTGGCGCTGGCACGCCGGATTCCCGTGCCCAGGGGCATGCTCCGGCGGTGCCTGCTCGCTCACCCAAAATATTCGGGGCGACGCAATCAAACTTCAATTCGTCCGGTTCCGCAACGCACCCCTCCCCTGCGCAACCGCTGTCCATGATCAAAACGCCATGGAATACGCGGCAGCGCGGGCGGCTGCGGAAAATTCCTACTTTCTGCCGGGCACGGTCAGTACCCGTTCGCCCTCGGCATCGCCGGGGCCGCGCACCGTAAAGCGCACGTCCTGTCCGGCGGCCACGGCTGCCGCACCTGCCTCGTGCAGCACGCGCATGGAGTCCACCGGGCGGTCGCCCACCCGCAGGATGAGGTCGCCGGGGCGAAACCCGGCGCGCTCGGCCACGGAGCCGGGCTCCACCTGCTGCACGCGTGCGCCGTCCGCTTCCTGCTGCAGCAACAGGCCCAGCCGGGGCCGCGCGGGGCCGCCCATACCGGGCACGGCGGTTCCGGGCATGCCGGGCATGGGGCGCGGCGGTTCCGGCTCGGCCCGGCACACCCAGAAGATGTCGGCCTGCGCCGCATCGGGCGGGGTGTCGTCCGGCCCGGAAGCAGAGGTGACGGGGGCGGCAGGAGTGACAGGAACGGCAGCAGTCCTTGCGGACGCACCACCGGGCACGCTCTTGGCGTCGGCCACCGGAGGTTTGGCATCCGCATCCGGCGCGATGCGCCACGGCATCACCAGCAGCACGCGGGCGTCCGGGTCCAGCAGACGGATGCGCCGGGCGATGCCCCAGCCGAATTCCACATGCCCGCCGCCCGCCAGAATGACCACGGGGCCGCCGTGGGCCACGCGCACCCGCACGGCCTGATGGGCCATGGCCGAGTCCCACAGCGACTGCACCAGCAGGAAACGCTCGAGGGCCTCGTCGCTGTCGACCGGGGTGGGGGATTGCTGGGCGGATGGAATGGTATCCGGGGTCACAGGGGCGGCAGGTTCCGCCGGAATCGCCTGCACAGTGGATGGCGGCGCGACAGGCTGCTGCCCGGTCTGGGGCTGCCCGGCCTGGGGCTGCTGCCCCTGCGGTGCGGTTTGCCCGGCGCCGCCGTCGCGCGCCGCCCGCATGGCCGCGTGCTCGCGGAAGATGGCGGCCAGCGTGGCGCGCTGCTCCGGCGCGGGCGCGATGATGGACGGCGGCAGCCAGACCCGGTCGGCCTCGGCCACGGATTCCAGCCCGCCCCGGCTCACCTGGCGCACCACGCGCTGCGGCGCGTTCAGGCCGTGCACGGGCAGGCGCGCCCAATCGCCCACGGCAAACACGGGCCTGTACAGTTCGAAGTCGTAGCCCCAGGTCTTCGGCCAGTCCAGGGTCGCGGAAAGCTTGTCCAGCGGGGTGGCGCCCCGCGAAAATTCGTCCAGCGCGGGCTGCCCGTCGCGGGGCACCATTTCAAGGCCGATGGCAGGGCGCGCGCCTTCCGCCAGCAGGGCGGTGATGAACGCGGCCTGCGCCCGGTGGTCGCACGCGCTGGTGTGCGATTCACCCAGCAGAATATAGTCGTGTTGCAGGGCCTGCCGGGCGGCGTCCGCCGGGGCCACGGTGCGGATTTCGCCGGTCGCGGACACCGAAACCAGCGTGCCGTCGGGCAGGCGGGGCGTGGTGATGCCCATGCGCGCGGCCCCCTGCGTGGTCGCTGTCGGGGACGCAGTCGGGGTCGCCGATGCGGCAACGCGCTCGCGCCCCGCGCCGCCGCTGTCGGACGGCCGCGCCGCAGCGCAGCCGCCCGCAAGCAGCACGAGCAGAAGCAGGGGCACGCAGGGCAGGAAAATTCCCGCCCCGCGTCCGCTCATATGCCGGGTTCCGGCTAGTCCCATACCCGCTTGTCCTCGATGGGACGGATCTGCGGGGGCAGGGTGCCGGGCGCAAGGATCTTCAGTTCCGGGCGCAGCTTGATCTTCTCGCGGAACTGGTGGAGCAGTTCGTCCTCGCGCTTGAAGTTGCTGGCCTCGATGAACAGGGTCATCTCGTCGATGCCGCCGGGGTTGGTGACCTCGATCTGCCAGCGCTTGATTTCCTCGAAGCGCGACATGACCTGTTCCACCTGGTGCGGGTACACGAACATGCCCTTGATGCGCGCGGTGGTGTCCACGCGGCCCACGATGGAGCCAAGGCGCGGGCTGGTACGGCCGCAGGGGCAGGGCGAACGGTCGATGTAGGACAGGTCGCCGGTGGCCAGACGGATCAGCGGGTAGGTCTTGTTGAAGGCCGTGACCACGATTTCGCCCACTTCGCCGTCCTTCAGCGGAATGCCGGTGTCCGGATGGCAGATTTCCACGTAGCAGCGGTTGGCGATGTGCAGGCCGGTCTTGTGGAAGCATTCGTAGCCGATGCAGCCCACGTCCGCCGTGCCGTAGCCCTGGCGCATGATGAGGTCGAACTTCTTCTCAAGCTGCGCGCGCAGCTTTTCGGAGAATTTTTCGCCGGTGACAAAGCCCACTTCAAGGAACAGGTCCTTGCGCAGGTTCATGCCCTTTTCCTCGGCCTTCTGGGCAAGGTGCAGCAGGTAGCTGGGCGTGCCCACATAGCCGGACACGCGCAGCTTGGACATGATCTCGAGCTGCGTGGCCGCGTTGCCGGGGCCAGCGGGCACCACGGCGCAGCCAAGGTTGCGCAGGGGTTCCTCGAACATCAGGCCCGCCGGGGCGAGATGGTAGTTGAAGGTGATCTGGGCCACGTCGCCGGGGCGGAAGCCCACGGAATAGAAGGCCTCGGTGTAGCCCCAGTAGTCGTCGGCGCGGTCTTCGGGGTCGAAGATGGGGCCGGGCGACAGGAACACGCGCTTCAGCTCGCCAAGATCCTTGGTCAACAGCCCGCCAAGGCGCGGCCCCATGGACTGGAGGAAGATGAGTTCCTTCTTCTTGAGGATGGGAATGTGCTTGAGGTCCGTGAGGGTCTTGAACTTCTCCACGTTGAACTGGGCGCGGTCGAAGCGCTTCTTCACGTCCTCGGAATAGCGGTAGGCGTAGGAAAGCAGGTCTTTCAGCTGGATGAGGTAGTATTGCCTGCGTTCGCTCTCGTCGAGCACTTCGCGGCGGCTGTAGATGCCTTCGGTACGGTCCTTGCGGGTCATGCGGTGGGCTCCTTGGTATCGTGGCGTGCGGTGCGTGCGGCCCCCGGAACAGGAACGCGACGCCCGATGGATTTGCAGAGTCGGGCCATAGCCCGCACACTACAGGTTGGCAAGGATATTTTTTTATTTCGTTTTATATCGGCGTAATGCAAGATTATTCACATGTTGATAGCGCCTGTGGATAACCTGCCCTTCGCGGCAGCCTGGCGAAAGGTGCAGCATTGCGACAGGTTACCGATGAGTGGCCGACAAGCCGCCGGGTGCTGACCCGGAATGCCGTCGATAATCCCTGCAATTGCAGCACCATGACGTCCTTTCCGGCATCCACCGCGAATGTGACCCCGGTCACGGCGGGGGCATCTGGCTTTGGATAGCTTGCACACTGACGATGCGGCGTTGCGGACTGTCCGCCAGCCCTTTTCCCACACACTTCTGCCCTGCGACCATCCCATGAACTACTTCCGCAAGATGTGCGGTTGCGGCCGCGACGGTTGCCGCCCCGGCCTGCTGGGCCTGCTGCCCAAACCCGATGTTTCCGAAACCCTGTGGTCGTTCATCGGCGCGCTGTGCGGCATCGGCGTGGTGGCCTGGATGTGCGACCGGGTGGCCTCGCCGGGCGACGGCTTCGTGCTCATCGGCTCGTTCGGGGCATCGGCGGTGCTGGCCTACGGGGCGCCGGGTGCACCCTTGTCGCAGCCACGCAACCTGCTGGGCGGGCATGTGCTCTCCGCGTTGGTGGGGGTGTTCGTGGCGCGCAATCTGGGCGTGCCGGGCGCGGGGGGGCAGGCCCTCTCCACCGCATGGCTGGCCCCTGCCGTGGCCGTGGCGGCAGCCATCGCCCTGATGCACCTTACCGACACCCTGCACCCGCCGGGCGGGGCCACGGCGCTGATCGCCGTAACCGGCAGCCCGCAAATCCAGGCGCTGGGCTACAAGTACGCCGTGGTGCCCGTGGCCGCCGGTGCCGCCGCCCTGCTGGTGGTGGCCCTGCTGGTGAACAACATTCCGCGCGGGCGGCGCTATCCCAGACACTGGTGGTAACTGGTGGGGACCGGGGAGAGAAAGTGGAGAACAGGCGGGACTGGTGGTAACTGGTGGTGACGGGGCGCACGGTTGCCACGGCGGTGCGGGCGGGCTAGATTCGTCCGGAGCCGATGGCGCGATGCGGCCCACCCAAAACATACCTCATGGCCGCGCCAGCCCCACGCCGCAGGAGCCCCATGGAACACCCCGCCCCGTGCCCCAACGCCGATTCCCCTGACCCCGCTCATCACCACATCCATCCGCTGACGGGTCGTGTGGCCCTGGTCACCGGCGGCGCGCAGGGAATCGGGCGCGGCATCGTGGAGCATCTGCTGGCCTGCGGCATGCGCGTGGCCGCCATGGATGCCGACGCCGAGGCGCTGGCCGGACTGACCGCCGAATTGGCCCCCGAACCGGTTGCCGACAACGCCCCGTCGCCCCCCGCACATCCGGATGCTCCGGCATCCTCATCGCCTCCAAACGCCCCGGCAGCATTCCCTTCCCTGCTGGCCCTGCACGGCAGCGTGGCCGAACAGGCCGACGCGGACCGCTGCGTGGCCGCCACGGTGGCCCGCTTCGGCGGCCTGCACCTGCTGGTCAACAACGCGGGCATCGCCAATCCCCACTCCGGACAGGTGGACGACATGGACATGGACCGCTGGCAGCGCGTGCTGGACGTGAACCTGACCGGCCCCATGCGCATGGTGCGCGCCGCCGTGTCCCACCTGCGGGCCGCGCGCGGGGCTGTGGTGAACATCGCCTCCACCCGCGCCGTGCAGTCGGAACCGCACACCGAGGCTTACGCCGCGTCCAAGGGCGGGCTGGTCGCCCTGACGCACGCACTGGCCGTGAGCCTTGGCCCCGAGGTGCGGGTGAACTGCATCTCGCCGGGCTGGATAGAGGTACGTCACCTGCGCAAGACAGCCCAGCGCGAAACGCCGATGCATACGGATGCCGACCGCGCCCAGCACCCCGTGGGCCGCGTGGGCACGGTACGCGACGTGGCCGCGCTGGTGGCCTTTCTGGCCGGGGATGACGCCGGGTTCGTCACCGGGCAGAACTGGCTGGTGGACGGCGGCATGACCCGCCGGATGATCTACGAGGAGTAACGCCAGATGTACGTCGGCCTGCATACCGCAAGCCTGCCGCAGGTACTGGCGGAAGCCCGCCAGCGCATCGTGCTGCACATGGCCCTGTACGCCGAGTTCGGGCGCATGCCCGCGCTGGCGGAAGCCCTGCGCACCGCGCTGGCCCAGCCCACCTTCCGCCGCCTGCAGATGATCACCGTGCCGCTTGCGTCCCGCCGGGGCTGGGTGGACGAATTCCTGCACGCCCTGCGCCCGGACCTGACGGCAGTGCAGATGGAGCACGAATTCGCCGCCTCGCGCGATTTCATCGTGCGGCTGGCCGCCCGGCACGAGGGGCTGGTGGAGGTGTACGAAACAAACGCCCTGCCCTGCGCGCCGTGCGTCATCGTGGACGACCGCATCCTGTTCGGCCACTACGCGCACAGCCCGGTGCCCATGGAACAGGGCTTCTGGTTCAGCGTGGCCGCCCCCATGGACGAACTGTTCGCCTGGGCCGAGGCGGGCGTGCTGCCGCGCGACGCCACCCCCCGGCACCGGGCGGCCTTCCGCTTCGTGTGCGACTGCCGCAACGCCATGCGCCAGGCCAAGCGCATGCTGCTGTAGGAACGGGAGGGACTCCTTTTCAGACGGCCTTGCGCGGCGCCCGCCCACAGAATATACCACGCTAATGGACAAGGTAAGCGTGGAAAAGCGCAGTTGGACAATGGCTCAGGTAAAAGGGCGTAATACGGGACCGGAAAAGGCCGTACGCTCTCTGCTCCACCAAATGGGCTACCGCTTTCGGCTCCACCGGGCAGACCTTCCCGGCAAACCGGATATCGTTTTGCCCAAATACCATACTGCTGTTTTTGTGCACGGCTGCTACTGGCATCGCCACCCCGGCTGCGCAAGGGCGAGCACACCTGCCACCAATGTTACGTACTGGAACCATAAGTTTGCGCGTAATGTGGCTCGGGACATGCAAAGCAAAACGGCGCTGGAAAACCTTGGCTGGCATGCCCTGATCGTGTGGGAATGTGAGTTGAAAAACTTGCAAGGCCTCCGTGCCCGTCTCCATGAATATTTTACCGCCCTCAATTGCGCGTGAAACCCATGAGTTTAGCTTACCAAGCCCTGCAATACAGTCTCTCGTACTCTACATCGTCCCAGCCAGAGGCAGACGTTCGCCCTTCTTTCCTGGAGTTCTTTGCCGGGAGCGGGTTGGTCAGTCACGCCTTGGCACGGCATTTCAGGGGAGTATGGGCCAACGACATTTGCCCCAAAAAGGCTGCTGTCTTCTGGTCCAACCATGAAGGCGCACCCTTTGACCTTTGTTCCATAGCGGATGTGAGCGGCAAGAGGCTGCCTCCAGCTGTTCTCTCTTGGGCCAGCTTTCCCTGCCAGGACTTATCTCTTGCCGGAAATGGCGAGGGCATAAGAGCCAAACGCAGTGGACTTGTGTGGGAATGGCTACGCGTTATGGATGAAATGCGCCTCCGTCCGCCTCTGTTGGCAGCGGAAAACGTGGTGGGCCTCGTTGCCTCCGATGAAGGCGCCCATTACCGGGAACTGCACAAGGCACTGGCAGAACGCGGCTACAACGTCGGCGCGCTATTGCTGGACGCTGTCCAATGGCTGCCCCAATCTCGCCCGCGAGTATTTGTCGTCGCCATTGACGCCCGTGTGCGCATTCCCAAGGAACTTTCGGCTGCAAAGCCCACGTGGGCGCATTCATCGGCTATTCAAAGGGCTGCGACCGGCCTCGAGAACTGGATATGGTGGAATCTGCCGAAGCCAGGCCCACGTGCGCAGACACTTTCCGAGATCGTGGATTTTTCGCTTCCCTGCCAGGATGCAACAACCTGTAAAAAAAATCTGGCACTGATTCCCCCTGCCCATATGCAACGACTACTGGAAAGCAGACTTGCCGTGGTTCCCGGCTACAAACGTATTCGCAACAAAAAGCAGGTTCTTGAACTGCGCTTCGATGATATCGCAGGATGCTTGCGTACACCGGCAGGCGGCAGCAGTCGCCAGTATCTTGTGATCAGGCATGGGACAGGATGGAGAACACGCATCCTCAGCCCACGCGAAGCAGCCCGACTAATGGGCGCGCCGGAAACTTTCAAGCTCCCTGGCACGTTCAACGATGGATACAGGGCCATGGGTGACGCGGTAGCTGCTCCTGTTGCCGCGCACTTGGCAACGCACCTTCTTTCTCCTCTTGCGGCGGCTTGCAATGACCACACTTGAAAAACGCCTAATAGCATTTCGTGATGAAAATTCCCTGAAAAGCAAAGGCCAACTGGCCGTCATGCTGCATATCACGCGATTAGCCATCGAAAGCGGACTCCCCATTGATCCGGAAGCATTACGAACCGACAAAGAAGGCCAAGTTAAAGGGCTGGGGAAATCCCGCGTGCAGAATATCTTAAGGGACCATGGCATCACTCGCGTACTTGCCGAGGAAGGAGGACGCACAAGCCGAGGCAGTCTGGGCGCCGCTGCAGGGTATGCATTTTTCTTGAACGCGCTGCACAGAGAGGCGAAGGACGATTTACCCGCCATTGAAAAATGGTGGATTTCCCGTGTCCAAGACTATTTTACCGGCAAGCCTTTCGTACTTAAGTTCGATTCGAGCAAGTCTTTGCGCTCCATTGTAGGCGATCTCCTTGCCCAAGCCATGAAGCGTCAAAAAGACAATCCCGGCACGACGTATGCCGGGACCGTCTTGCAACACCT
Organism: Nitratidesulfovibrio termitidis HI1; assembly: GCF_000504305.1. Lineage (NCBI taxonomy): Bacteria > Pseudomonadati > Thermodesulfobacteriota > Desulfovibrionia > Desulfovibrionales > Desulfovibrionaceae > Nitratidesulfovibrio > Nitratidesulfovibrio termitidis. The sequence continues at coordinate 3,261,128 of NZ_KI632512.1, read as the reverse complement.
TGTAGGTGCAAAGCTCGACCTGATTCTGCCTGAAGGAAAGCGACTGCGGCATCATGGCGCCAACGTTGCGGACGGACCAACAGCTAGGACTGGTGACTTTGTGCTTGATGACGTGGTGATTCATGTCACCACAGCGCCGAGTGAAGGATTGATACGCAAATGCAAAGCCAACATTGAGGCCAGCCTTCGTCCAATAATTGTCACTGTTGCAGAAAGTCGCGCTGGAGTGGAATCCATCGCCAAAGGATTTGAGATTGACGGGCGCATTGACGTCATAGAGGTCGAACAGTTTATCGCCACGAATATTTTGGAATGGAGTAAATTCACTGAAAAATCCCAACGGTTAGAAGTTGAACGACTTATCTCAAAATACAATGAAATTGTGTATATGGTTGAAACGGATCCTTCCCTGACAATACAAATAGGGGCCACCTAGGCCAACCGGTCTCAATGCTCATTTCCACGGTCATACCGAAAGATGAAGGGAGATTTGAATCTGAACTCCCTGTTAGTAACCATGTGTTCTTCAATCTCCCGCCCCCGTCCGGCAGAAAAATCATCCCCGCGCCAAAAAGTGCTTGCCAAGCCCACCCATTTTGCCTATTCAGGTTCTCCGCGACGCCGAGGTAGCTCAGTTGGTAGAGCAGGGGACTGAAAATCCCCGTGTCGGGAGTTCAATTCTCTCCCTCGGCACCACGCAGACAGCAAAGGGTTGGAACACATGTTCCAACCCTTTTTTGCGTTTGTCGATCAGGACGAACCCGATACGCAGTCGCCTGCTGACGGACGGACATTTGAAGGACATTTGTCGGACAAGCCATCCGCCATCGATAGGCTCGCCGCCTGTACCGAACTGAATTCAAAACGGCCGTAGCCTCCCGGCGCATGCAAAAGCCCCCGTTCCTTGCGGAGCGGGGGCTTCGTCGTCTTGGAGCATCGGGGGGTCGGCGCCGTTGCCGCGCCCCATGCCGAACGTGCTAGTCGGTGACGATCATGACGTTGGAGGCCTTGACCATGGCCTTCACGTCCGAGCCCTTCTTGAGGCCCATGTCTTCCACCGAACGCTTGGTGATGATGGATACCACTTCGATGCCGGGGGCCACTTCGATGATCACTTCCGAGTTGACGGCACCGACGGTGATTTCCTTGACCTTGCCGGGGATCAGGTTGCGAGCGCTGACTTTCATGATGGTTCTCCTGTCATGACTGAGCATGGCTGTGCGTTGATATGCAATTTCCTGCGTGAACGGTTCGCCGCAGGGGAATTCATGCGTACAAGATAACACCTGTGAAGAGTCATGCAAAATAAAATTATCGTGACCGTTGCTTGTCCTGAAAATTCGTGACTGTTTCTGCGTTTTACGATGTCTATTGTACATCCACCGCCCCCCTTATGAAAGCGCCAGCGCAGACATTGGCGGAAATATCATGCTCCCCCCGCTCCGGGCTGATCACACGCGGTTTCTTGCCGACGTGGTCCGCGCCATCCGGATTGTGAAGCAGTCCCCTGGGGCGCCACTCCTGCTTGTGCGGACGGTCCGGCCCCGGCTGCTGCCCCGACATACCGCCGCAACCATCCTGCCCCGTAATCACGGCGTTCGCCCCGCTGCCCGCATCACAAACGGCAACTCACTAACTACTCTGCATGAAACATCATTGCAGAAGGTAACCACTCCTTGTCCGTCCTGTCGTTGACATGATTTTTCCACTCTGGCATTCGAAGTAGCACACTTCATTTTTTTTTATTCGAAATACACATTCAAATTCCGGAGAACGACATGCCGACCCGGTCGCCGTCCGTTGCCGTCCATTTCCCGCGCCACTGGCTGCGGGCGCTTCTTTTGCCCATGTTCGCCGTTCTCATGCTGTTCACCGTGACGCTGGCGGGCGGCCTGGCCGCGCCCGGCGCCGCGCACGCCGCCGACACCCCGGCGGATACCCTGCGCTACTCCTGGCCCTCCAACGTGGGCGAGCTGAACCCGCACAAGTATTCGCCCAACCAGATGTTCGCCCAGGGCATGGTCTACGAGCCACTGGTCAAGTACGCCAAGGGCGGCGCCATCGAACCCTGGCTGGCCGAAAGCTGGACCGTGTCGCCCGACGGCAAGGCGTACACCTTCACGCTGCGCAAGGGCGTGACCTTTTCCGACGGTACGCCCTTCGATGCCAGGGCCGTGCGCATGAACTTCGAAACGGTGCTGGCCAACCGCGCCCGGCACGACTGGCTGGAACTGGTGGCCCAGATCGACAAGGTGGAAACGCCCGACGCCCGCACCGTGCGCCTGGTGCTGAAGAACGCCTACTACCCCGCCCTTCAGGAACTGGCGCTGATCCGCCCCGTGCGCTTCCTGTCGCCATCGGCGTTTCCCGCATCCGGCAACACCAACGACGGCATCAAGGCCCCCATCGGCACCGGCCCGTGGAAACTGGTGGAAACCCGCAAGGGTGAATACGACGTGCTGGAGCGCAACGACGCCTACTGGGGCAAAAAGCCCGCCATCAAGCGCATCGTGGTCCGGGTCATTCCGGACCCCAACACCCGGCTGGTGGCCCTGCAGGCGGGCGAGCTGGACCTGGTCTTCGGCGGCGGCGGACACGGCGGCGGGCAGATCAGCCTGGAAGCCTTCGACGCCCTGAAGAAAGGCGGCACGTATGCCATCTACCTTTCGCCGCCGCAGGCCAGCCGGGTCATCGCGCTGAACAGCAAAAGCGGCCCCACCGCCGACATCGCCGTGCGCAAGGCCATCCTGCACGCCATCGACAAGGACGCCATGGTCAAGGGCATCTTCCTGAACGCGGAGGCGCGCGCCGACGCCCTGTTCCCGCCCACGTCCCCCTACTGCGACCTGAAGCTGCCCCCCTACGCCCACGACACCGCCAGGGCGGAAGCCCTGCTGGACGGGGCGGGCTGGAAACGCACTAATCCCCAGGACCCCAAGGGCCCGCGCATGAAGGACGGCAAGCCGCTGTCCGTGGACCTGTGCTTCGTGGGCAACGACGTCCTGCAAAAGGCCATCGCCGAATTCCTGCAATCTGAACTGGCCCGCGTTGGCGTGCAGGCCAACCTGATCGGCGAGGAAGAAGACGCCATCGGCGAACGCCAGAAGAGCGGCGCGTTCGGCATGGTCTTCGGCGACACCTGGGGCGCGCCCTACGACCCGCATTCCTTCGTCAGCGGCATGCGCGTGCCCACCCACGCCGACTACCAGGCCCAGATCGGCCTGCCCATGAAGGCCGACATCGACGCCAGGATCGGCAAGGTGCTGCTGACCACCGACGAAACCACGCGCCAGAACCTGTACCGCGACATCCTGACCACCCTGCACGATCAGGCCGTGTACCTGCCGCTGACCTACCAGACCAGCATGGTGGTGCACACCGCCCGCGTGGACGGGGTTCACTTTGGCGCCATGGACACGGAAATCCCCTTCGAGGACATGCGCCTGAAATAGGGCGAGGAACGGGAGGGCGGCCACGCGCCGCCTTCCCTTTTTCCGCCCCCCATCCCCACAGCCCCCAGCCCCGGAAACCACGCATGCCCGCCTACATACTGAAACGCCTCGCCGCGCTCATCCCCCTGCTGCTGCTGGTCTCGGTGGTGGTCTTCCTGCTGCTGCGCGCAGCACAGGGCGACCCGGCCATGGCCTACCTGCGCCTGTCACGCATCCCCCCCACCGACGAGGCCCTGACCACCGCCCGCCGCATGCTGGAACTGGACCTGCCCCTGTGGGAACAGTACGCCCGCTGGCTGGCCCGCGCCGTCACAGGCGACTTCGGCAAATCCTACGTCACGGGCCGCCCGGTGCTGGGCGAGGTGCTGCACTACCTGCCCGCCACCCTGCAACTGGCCGGGGCGGCCCTGCTGCTCACCCTGGCCGTCAGCATCCCCCTGGGGGTCGGCGCGGCCCTGCACCGCGACCGACCGCTGGACAACGCGGCCCGCGCCCTGTCCTTCACCAGCGTGTCCCTGCCCAATTTCTGGCTGGGCTTCCTGCTGGTGTGGCTGTTCGCGGTCAAGCTGGGCTGGCTGCCCGCGCTGGGGCGCGGCGGTCTCGAACATCTGGTGCTGCCCGCCGTCACCCTGTCGCTGATGCCCATGGGCATCAACACCCGGCTCATCCGCACCAGCCTGCTGGAAAACATGCACGCCCGGCACATCATGTACGCACGGGCACGCGGCATTTCCGAGCGCGGCGTGGTGTGGCGGCACATGTTCAAGAATTCGCTGATCCCGGTGCTGACATCCCTCGGCATGCACGTGGGCGAACTGCTGGGCGGCGCGGTGATCGTGGAAACGGTGTTCGCCTGGCCGGGCGTGGGCCGCTACGCGGTATCCGCCGTGTACAACCGCGACTATCCCATCCTGCAATGCTTCATGCTGCTGATGACGGCCATCTTCGTGCTGTGCAATCTGGCCGTGGACATCCTGTACGCGTGGGCCGACCCGCGCATCCGGCTGGGGGAGGACCGCGCATGACCAGCCGTACCGATCGTATTGGCCATACCGGCCACACCGATCTCACTGGCCACACTGACCGCACCAGTCCGGCCCCCCTCGCCACCTACACGCCCTTCACCGTGCCTGCCCCCGCGACCGTGTCCGACGCGCCCCCGGGCAACACCCTGCTGCGCCAGTTGCTGTCGCGGCCCACGGCCCTGGCCGCGCTGGCCCTGCTGTGCATCATCCTGTCCATGGCCGTGTTTGCCCCGTACCTTTCTCCTCGCCATCCTGCTGACGTGGACATCACCCGCAAGTTCGAGGCCCCCAGCCTGGAAGAACCCCTTGGCACCGACCACCTCGGCCGCAGCGTGCTGGCCCGGCTGTGCCACGGCACGCGGGTTTCGCTGTTCGCCGTGGGGGCCATCCTGACCTGCATCGTGGCCGTGGGGCTGACGGCGGGGTGCGTGGCGGGCTACGCGGGGGGCCGGGTGGATGGCCTGCTCATGCGCGCCTGCGACGTATTCATGACCTTTCCCACCTTCATCCTGGCGCTGTTCCTGGTGGGGGTGCTGGGCTCGGGGCTGACCAACGTGGTCATTGCCGTGGCCTGCACCCACTGGGCCTGGTACGCGCGGTTCGCGCGCGGGCTGGTGCTGGGGCTGAAACAGCGCGAATACGTGCTGGCCGCGCGCGCTGCGGGCACCCGCCCGGCGCGGCTGGTGCTGCGGCACATCCTGCCGCCGGTGCTGGCCCAGCTGCTGGTCATGGCCGGGCTGGACGTGGGCCACATGCTGCTGCACGTCTCCGGCCTGTCCTTCCTGGGTCTTGGGGTGCGCCCACCGACGCCGGAATGGGGAGTGATGATCGGCGATGCGCGCGAATACATCGGCGCGCATCCGGAACAATTGCTGTACCCCGGCCTGATGATCTTCGTGACGGTGATGGCCTTCAACCTGCTGGGCGATGCCCTGCGCGACGCGCTGGACCCCGCCGCCGCGCGCGAGACGGAACGGGATGCGGCCTGCGGGGCGCACGGCCCCGATGGTACTTATGGGTTGGACGGACTGGACGGGCCAAACGAAATGGGCGAACCGGACGAACCGGACGAACAGGATGAACGGGGTGCGGCAGGCCACGAAGACGACAGCCCTGCGGACTTCCACGGGGTACGCGCAGGTGCGCGCGAGGGGGCGGCATGAGCCACATGACAGCTTCGCAGACCGATTCCACGCACGGTCCCGACCCCGCTTCCGCCCTTGAGCCCGCACTGGTGGTGCGCGGGCTGGAACTGCGCCGCGCCGTCCGTCCCGGCGATGCGGCAATCGGCAGCATTGAATCCGTTCCTCCCTTGGCCGCCCCCCCGCTTGTAGGCCCCGTGGACCTGACCGTGGAACGCGGCCAGGTGGTCTGCCTGGTTGGCCCCAGCGGGTGCGGCAAATCGCTGACCTGCATGTCCCTGCTGGGCATGTTGCCCGACGGCGTGACCCGCACGGCGGGCGCCATCCGCGTGCATGGCCAGACCGTGGACGGACAGGGCGCGTCCGGCCCGCCGACGGAACGTCTGCGCCTGCTGCGCGGGCGCGGGGCCGCCTACGTGCTGCAAAACCCGGCCAGTTGCTTCGACCCGGTGTTCACCATCGGCGCGCATTTCCAGGAAACCCTGGCCGCGCACCGGCCCGCCGGAAGCAGCAACGCCCCCCGGGCCGACTGGCGCACGGCGGCTTGTGCCGCCCTGCGCGAGGTGGGGTTTGACGATGCGCAGGCCATCCTGCGCCACTATCCGTTCCAGATGAGCGGCGGCATGCTCCAGCGGGTGATGATCGCCCTGGCCCTGGTGCTGGACGTGCCCCTGCTCATCGCCGACGAACCCACCACCGACCTCGACCTGCCCTCGCAGGCCCGCGTGCTGGACCTTCTGGACCAGGTGCGGCGCACCCGCAACATGGCCATCCTGCTGGTGACGCACGACCTCAGCGTGGCGGCCCGCATGGCCCACCGCATGGCCGTCATGCGCCATGGCCGGGTGGTGGAACAGGGCGACGTGCGCGATCTGTTCGCCGCGCCGCGCCATCCGTACACCCGCGCCCTGCTGGCCGCGCACCACCGGCTGTACGGCCTGTGCCCACCGCATGGGGATGTCGCCGTGCCGCGGCATCCCGCCACGTCTCCCGCCGCCGGAGGCCGCCCATGAAGGACACCGCCATGCACCCCATGAACGACACCACATCCGACGCCCCTACCCCCCAGTCCGCAACAACGCAGCACGACGCCCCGCCCCTGCTGGAACTGCGCGGGGTAACCCGCAGCTACCGCACCGGCGGGTGGTTTTCCCCGCGCCAGGAGCGGCAGGTGTTGCGCGGGGTGGACCTGACCGTGCGCGAAGGCGGCTGCACCGGCGTTGTCGGCCCCAGCGGCGCAGGCAAGAGCACCCTGTGCCGCATCGCCCTGGGACTGGAACAACCCGATGGCGGGGTAGTGCGTTTCATGGGACGCACCTGGGGTCGGGACGTGCGCCACGGACTCGGCAAGGACCGCCGCCACATTCAGGTGGTCTTCCAGAACTCGGTGAACGCGGTGAACCCGCGCCTGACCGTGGAGCGCATCATCGGCGAGCCGCTGGAGAACTTCACCACGCTGAACCGCCGCCAGCGCCGCGCCCGCGCCGGTGAACTGCTGGAACAGGTGCACCTTTCCCCGTCCCTGCTGGACCGGCTGCCCCATCGCCTGAGCGGCGGGCAGTTGCAGCGGGTGTGCATTGCCCGCGCGCTGGCCCCCCGACCCCGGCTGATTCTGCTGGATGAAGCCCTGAGCAGCCTGGACATGCTGGTGCAGGCCCGCGTGCTGGACCTGCTGACCGAACTGCGCCGCGCCACAGGCACCGCCTACCTGTTCGTGACCCACGACGTGCGCCTGGTGCCGCTGTTCTGCGACGAAGCCGCCGTGCTTACCGAAGGCCGGGTGGCCCCGGTGGACATGCACGCCCGCGACCAGGCCAGCGCACAACAGGCCCCGCATCTGTTGCACCCGCATCAGGCGGACTCGCATCAGGCGGACTCGCATCAGGCGGACTCGCAGCAGGCAGCCGCACACCAGGCGGCATATGACGCGTTGCGCGCGGCCATCCTGCCCGCCATGCCCGCAAGCGTACCCAGGTAGCCCCCCACTCCGGGGCGATAACCACCTTACCAGTCGCCCCCTACTCCCGTTACCCCCGAACCCTCAGGCTCACCTGAGGGTTTTTTTTCATTTTTCGGCCTCCGAGAATCCATGTGATTACAGCTTATTGTTCAAGCGCTCACTCTACACGGGCAACCGCTGGCGCAATAATGATATTTACAATCATGGCAATTCAAGAGATACGGCGCTAAGATTCTCGCCCGTTTTTTTGCGTTATCGTCATTACGCCAACAACGAGACAAAGAAATGAGTATTGACGTTGAGCTACGCAGGTATCTGCACCACATGCCGGGCATCGGCGAATACCGCAGTTCGCTGAGCTCGCTGTCCAAATGGTGGACCCGCGTTTCGCTGACCGGCAAGATCAACAGCCTGTCCGTGGCCGCCACCCTGCTCGACTCCATGGACGATGCCCAACGCAAGTTCCAGGAATTGCAGGAACGGCTTATCGACAGCCTGGCCCGCGAGAACACCCGCAAGGTGGCGCTGGAGTTGGGGGGCATGGCCCAGGTGGCCGTGGACATCGTGGTGCGCAACCTGTTCGAACGCACGGCGGACGTGGGCTTTCTGGCCACAGACGGGGTGCTGGTGGACTTTCTGGCCGCCACCGCCCGCCAAGGCGATGCCGAGGTCTGCGTGACTGGCCCGAGCGAAGATGCAGGTGTGCTCGAAGATGCGGACGCGGACAGAAATGCGGACCCAGCCCAAAAGGCACACGCGGACAACGGCGCTGCCGGCTCCGACATGGCAACGGATGACGCCTGCGCCGCCGTGCGCCGCCGCCTGCGCGACTACCGCGACAAGTACACCGTGTACGACGAGATCCTCGTGCTCGATACACAGGGCAGGGTGCGCGCCCAGCTTGACGAATCCGCCCCGGTGCGCGCCTCGTCCGATCCGCTGGTGGCCGCCACCCTGGCGGAAGACGGCTACCTGGAAACCTTCCGCCCGTCCGACCTGTGCCCCGGCAAGCCCGTGGCCCACATCTTCTCACACCGCATCCTGCACCCGGAAACGGGCCGCCCGCTGGGCGTGCTGTGCCTGTGCTTCCGCTTCGAAAACGAGATGGAGGGCATCTTCCGCAAGCTGGTCAGCGGCAGGCAGGGCGTTGTGCTGTGCCTTACCGACGACGCGGGCACGGTCATCGCCTCCAGCGCCCCCGGCGATTTCCGGGTGGGCTCCTGCCTGGGTACGCGGGCGCCCCGCGCGCTGACCTCTCTGGGCAGCGACAGCGGTGAATACCTGGCCCTCAGCGCCCCCACCAACGGCTATCAGGGCTATGCGGGGCTGGGCTGGCGAGGCTGCGCGGCCACCCCGCCGCAGGCCGCCTTTGCCGACAACGGAAACTCCACCTGTACCGCGGGGGGCGCGGACCAGGCCCAGCCCCTGCATCCGCCCGCCCCAAATCGCGGGGATGGCGGGGATGCCGACGCGGGGAACGACACCGCCGAACAGTCGTGCATCTTCTCCGACGACCTGCTGGACATCGCCGCCACGTCGGAAGACGTGAACCAGGACCTGGGCCTGGTGGTCATCAACGGCCAGATCATCGCGGTAAAGCGCAACGCCCAGGAATTCCTGCCGGTGCTCGACGAAATCCGCAAGATCGGCCACAAGACCAAGGACATGTTCGTCAAGTCCATCGACGACCTGTACGCCACGGTCTCCTCGGCGCTGCTGAGCGACCTGCGCTTCAAGGCCGCCCTGGCCTGCGACATCATGGACCGCAACCTGTACGAACGCGCCAACGACTGCCGCTGGTGGGCGCTGACCCCCGCCTTCCGCCACATCCTGGCCCAGGCGGACAATGGGCGGACCGTGCCGCCCGAGACAGACCGGCGGCGCATCACCGGGATACTGCGCTACATCCACGAACTGTACACCGTGTACCACGACCTGTGCGTGTACAACGCCGCCGGGGTGGTGGTGGCCGTTTCCAATCCGGCCAACGAGGGCTGCGTGGGCCGCGACCTGTCAAACCTCGATTTCGTGCGGCAAACCGTGCAATCCATCCGCAACCAGCAGGAATACCGGGTGTCGCCCTTTGCCCCGTCGGACCTGTATGGCGGGCGGCCCACCTACGTCTACAACGCGGCGGTGATGCACCCGGCGGACGAGCGCGCCACGGTGGGGGGCATCGGCATCGTGTTCGACGCCGAGCCGCAGTTCGAGGCCATGCTGGTGGACGCCCTGCCCCGCGACGAGGCCCAGGCCCCCCTGCACGGGGCCTTTGGCCTGTACGTGGACGCGGGCGGCACGGTGGTGTCCTCCACCAGCCCGGACATCCGCCCCGGCCACGTGCTGGCCCTGCCGCCGCAAGCCCTCACCAGCGATCCCACCGGGGTCAGCTGCATCCACGACATGCTGGGGCGGCGCCATGCCCTGGGCGCGGCGCCCTCGTGCGGATACCGCGAGTACAAGAATTCCGGCGACTACGTGAACGACGTCACCGGGGTGCTGGCCGTGCCGGTGTAGCCTCTGGAATGGCAAGGGCGGGGCAGGGCAACAACCCGGCCCGGAACGGCCCAGCCGCACTTGCAATTTGACGCGACGCGGGGCAAGCCTGTGGCGTGACCACGCCCCCCACCCACACAATTTCCCCCATGGCGTCGGGCGGCACCATTGCCGCGCCGAATAGCCCCACCAGCGCATCGAAAGACGCGCCCGCGCGCACCACTTCCGGCCCCCGGTCCGACTCCGGGTCCGGCCCCACCCTCGGCCCCGACCTCGGCCCCGACCTCGGCCCCGACCTCGGCCCTGACATGATCATGGGGCTGGCCGCCGGATACCACGCGGGCGACGTGCGACCATTCCTCGCATCCCTGCGGGCCACCGGTTTCACGGGGCGGTGCGTGCTGTTCACCTCGCCCACCACCCGCGACACCGACCGCATGGCCGCCATGGGCGCGGACATCCAGCCCTTCGAGCGCCCGCCCGCGCTGGCCCACCTGCCCTACAACGCCCTGCGCTACTTCCTGTACCTGGACCTGCTGCGGCAGGCCCCGCGCCCGTATGCCCGCGTCCTGATCACCGACGTGCGCGACGTGATCTTCCAGCGCGATCCGTTCTCCTTCCCGTGGGCCGACGGCCTGAACGTGACCCTGGAAGACGCCCGCATGAGCATCGGCACCTGCCCGTACATGACCCGCTGGGTCACCGGCCACCTGGGCGAGGCGGCCTGGCGGGCGCTGGCCGGGCAGCGCATCTCCTGCTCCGGCACCACCGTGGGCGGCCATGCCGCCATGCTGGACTATCTGGAACGGCTGACCGGGCTGCTGCTGCCGTTCTCGCCCGGGCCGCCGCCACCCCCGCCATCAACACCCGATGGCACGCCCCCACCCCCCACCGGCATGGCCGGGTACGACCAGGGGGTGCACAACCACCTGCTGCACGGCGGGCACCTGCCCCGCGTCACCACGCACGACAATACCGGTCCCATCCTGACCCTGGGCTACAAGGCCATTCCGCCCGGCATCGGCGCACACGGCGATATCCTGAACGACGCGGGCCTGCCCGCCGTCATGGTGCACCAGTACGACCGCATGCCCGAGCTGTTCCGGGCGGTGCGCGCCCGCTACGCCCAAGGTTAAGCCTTCCATTCCCTCACCCCGCACGACGCAAGAACGGCGCGCCCCTTCCGGAGCGCGCCGTTCTTGCTTTCGGTTGCTCCCGCTGTAGGCGGGAATTGCCTACAGCACGTTCTCGGCAGCCGCCGCCTGCAAGGAGCGCACGCACAACCCCACATACGACCGCGCGGCGGACGGCAGTTGCCCGGCCACCGATTCGTAGGCCGCGACCAGGTCGGCCACGTCGGCGGCGCGGGTGGCCCGGTCCACGTCGGCCAGTTCCTGCTCGGTGAACTTGCGCTCCATCTTGTAGTGGTTGCCCCACACGTGCCCCCACGAGGCCTCGGACAGCGGCGCGGCGCGCCCGGCGTCCTGACGGTGCACCACGCGCACCCGGCCGTCGTAGACCACCCGGCCGCCCGCCTTCCACACCTGGATGTCGTGCTCCAGGTCATCCACCTGCGAAGGCGAGAAGCGCAGGTCGAAGTCGGGCACGCCCAGCCGGGCACAGGCCGCCTTGTCCAGCAGGTGGCAGCAGCCCATCACCGAAAGGCACGGGCGACGCTGCCCATACTGACCGAAGTCCATGACCAGCGGGGCGTTGTTGGTGAACCGGATCAGGTGCTTGCCGGTCTTTTCGAAATAGCGGGCCACGTACTGCACCGTGGGCAGGCTGCCGGGGTTCACCCCTTGCGGCCCCACCACCACGGTGCCGGGCATTTCGTCCATGTCCTGCACGTAGCTGCGCAGCCAGGTGTGCGGCAGCAGCACGTCGTCGTCCAGGAAGGCGAACAGTTCCCTGTCGCGCATGGAGTCCAGATGCCACAGCCAGTTGCGGGCGGCGGGCGCACCGATGTTGATGGGCAGCTGGATCAGTTCCACCTGCCGCCCGGCGGCCACCGCGCGCACGCCCGCCTCGAACTCGTCGCGCGAAAACGCCGTGGAGCCGTTGTTGATGAGCGCCACGTGCGCCCCGCCGATGTCCGAATCCAGCAGGCTGGCCAGGGTATCCAGGGTTACCTGCAACTTGTTCCAGGTGTAGAAGCCCACGCCGATGCGCCGCCCCTCCAGCACCGAGGCCGGGGCCTCGGGTCTGCCCATCTGGGCCAGATGGCGCACCAGGAACAACAGGGCGGGTTCGGCGTCCAGCGCCTCCATGTACAGGGCGCGGGCCGTGGAAAGGTCTTCGGCGGCCTCGGCCATGCGGGCGCGCAGCAATATCGTCAGCGGGCACGGCAGCGCCCTGCCCAGCAACTCGTCGCGCAGGGCGGCGTCGCCCGCCGCATGGGCAGCATGGGCCAGCACGCCCGCGCCCGCCGGGGCCGCCGGGGATGCGAGAAAATGCGCGATGCCCGCCGCCGTATGCTCCCACGTGCCCATTTCCCACAGGCGCATCAGGCAGGCGAACACGTCGCCCGGCGCCGTGGCGTCGCGGCACGCGGCCAGCACCGCGTCCGGGTCTGCGGGCAGGTCCCAGGCCCTGCCGAAGGCTTCGTTGGCAGGCACCTGCGGCAGGCCGTCCAGCACGGCGGCGGAGGCCTTCAGCCACGTGGCATAGGCGGGCGACGGCGCGGCCATGGCCCCCAACTGGCCCACCAGCCCGCGCAGCCCCGCGTCCAGCGGGTTCAGCAGCAGGGCCTGGCGCAGCAGCCCGGTGCCGAACAACACCCGCGCCTTCTGCTGCTGCGGGGGCAACCTGTCCAGTTCGCCCAGCAGTTCGTTGGCCCCGGACATGGCGTAACCGGACTGGCTGAGGCCGTGCAGCAGGTGCAGGAACATCCATTTGGCGAGGGGTGTGTCGGTGGCGGGCATGGAACCTCCGGAAGATGTACGGGCGCGGCCCCGTGCGGCGAGGCGTGCTGCGTTGTCCCTACCATATCGGCAGGTACGGGCAAAGCATGACACCCCGGTGCGCTCCGGCGCCTGACCATTGAAGGATGCCCCCCAGGGCATGCTGCCGCAATGTCGGCGGCACGATTCCCCATCGGTCCCCACTATACAAATTCGCAAATCAGACCAGTAACCCCCCATGCATATTGTAAAGATGTGTATCTATTGGTAAGCAATCACTTTCATTTTCCGTTCTAACCTTTGGGGAGGTACAACGTGCTGAAAAGATTGGTTCCCTTGCTGGCCGCAGCGCTCCTGATCTCAGGGTGCGCCACCACCGAGCGGCCCAGGGCGGAACGCGTGGAGGGGGCACCGGCAGCGGTAAGCCCCACCGTGCAGCAGGCCGCCGCCATGGACAAGAAGGGCGTGAAGCGAAAAGTCGCCATCGGTCGCTTCACCAACGAGACCAAGTACGGCCAGAGCTTTTTTCTGGACAAGGATTCGCGCGACCGCCTGGGCAAGCAGGCCGTGGACATCCTGTCCTCCAAACTGGTGGCCACCGAAAAGTTCATCCTCATCGAGCGGGCCGACCTGGACAAGATCCAGAAGGAACTGGGCATCGGCGGCGCGGGTGAATACCGCAACATGGCGGACTACCTGATTCTGGGCTCCGTCACCGAATTCGGGCGCAAGGACGTGGGCGACGTGGGCGTGTTCAGCCGCTCCAAGCGCCAGGTGGCCTTCGCCAAGGTACATATCCGCCTGGTGGAAGTTGCCACCGGCCAGATCATCCATTCCGAAGAAGGCAGCGGCGAAGCCTATTCCGAAGCGGGCAGCATCATGGGCGTGGGCAGCCGCGCCGGGTACGACACCACGCTGAACGACAAGGCCATCGAAGCAGCCATCACCAACGTGTCATCCAACATCATCGAAAACCTGCTGGAACGCCCCTGGAAGGGCTACATCCTGGCCCAGGAAGGCGGGCAGTATCTGATTTCCGGCGGCAAGACCCAGAACATCAAGGCGGGCGACCTGTTCGACGTGGTGGCAGAGGGGCAGAAGGTGCGCAACCCCCAGACCAACATGGACATCGTATTGCCCGGCAAGGTGGTGGGCAGGCTGCGCGTGGCTGCCACCCTGGGTGACACGCCGGAGAGCGAGGTTTCCGCCTGCACGTTGCAGGAAGGCTCGCTGGCCGCATGGGACACCACCGGCGACTACGGCAAACTCTTCATCCGCGAAGTTCGCTAGGGGGCATCATGCGCAAGATATCCATACGCATCGCCACACTGGCGGCACTGGCCGCCGTGCTGCTGCTGACCGGGCTGTTCGCGGGCTGCGCCTCGCGCGAGGGCGTGGTGCAGGGCGACACCAAGGCCTATTTCTGGTTCACCGGCAACGCCAGGGGGGCAGTGGCACGCCTGAACGACCTGCCCGCCTTCACCCTGGGGCAGTCCAGCGGCGCCAAGGACTGGAACACCACCCCCAAGACCAAGGACACCGTGTACGAGGTGCCCCCGGGCCGTTACACCGTCGTCGTCGAACGCGACGGCGTGGTGGTGGTGAACCGCACCGTGCTGGTGGGCGCGGGCATGACCAAGGAGATACTTGTCCCATGACCATGACGCACGAGACCGCTCACGCCATGGCACGCCCCCTGCGGGCCGCGCAACTGGCGCTGCTGGCCGCCGCCCTGTGCGTGCTGTGCACCGGCTGCGCCAGGCCCGCCAACTCCATGTACTGCATGGACAACTACTCCTCCACCCTCTACGCCTGCCGCAAGAACCCCGCGCAGGAACAGCAGGACAAGCACGTCAAGGCCATGCAGGACATCGTGGCCAAGTCGGAACAGCGCAACCTGCGCGTGCCGCCCGGCATCTTTGCCGAACTCGGCTACATCCAGTTGAAGGCGGGCCAGATGGCCGAGGCGAAGAAGTACTTCGAGGCGGAAAACCGGCTGTACCCGGAATCGAAGGTGTTCACCACACGCCTGCTGGCCTGGGCGGACGCCTCGTCCGGCACTGGCGATGACAAGCCAGCGACCGGTGACCCGGCAGCGGCCACCGACGACAAGAATGGCGTCATCACCCCCGCCGATGCGGTAAACGACGCACCCGTGCTGCCCGCCGGGGAGGGGGCCACCCATGAATAGACAGATCGCCGCCGTGCTGCTGCTGGCCCTTGCCCTGCTGGGCGGCTGCGCGCACATGCCGCAGCAGTCCACCAAGGCGGAACTCTTTCCGCTGATGTACGAACAGAAGCCCCGTTCCATCGTGGTGCTGCCGCCCATCAACGAATCCACGGCGGCGGACGCGCCCACGTACTACTCCACCACCATCCAGGAACCGCTGGTGTACACCGGGTACTACGTGCTGCCGTACGAGGTGTCCTCGGACATCCTGGCCCATGAAGGCATCACCGACGGGCACCAGTTGTACGACCTGCCGCTGAACACCCTGAAGGAATACTTCGGGGCCGACGCGGTGCTGTTCACCCGCATCAAGAAGTGGGACACCTCGTACGCCGTGGTGGCCTCGCACCTGACCGTGGCCGTGGAATGCGAACTGAAGTCCACGACCACCGGCGAGAAGATGTGGAACTATTCCGGAACGGTGGTCATAGACCTGACCAACCACAACACGGGCGGCGGCCTGGCCGGGTTGCTGGTGCAGGTGGTGGTGACGGCCATGAACACGGCCATGGCCGACTACGTGCCCTACGCCATGCAGGCCAACGCCATCGCCCTGAACGCCATGCCCTACGGGCCGTACCATCCGCAGCACGAGAAGGACAGCGAATACAAGATATTCGTGCCGGATACCGCCGACAAGTAGGCGCGGCGGCACGAAAAAGGAACAGACACGGGCGGAACCGCATGCGGTTCCGCCCGTTTTCCGTGCCGTGCGTCTGGGGAACAATCAGGAAACAGCCGCTGAAACGTGTCGCAGCATCAGGATGGTTCTAGAAGCCCGGCGGGCACTCATACCCGCGCGCCCGGCGCTGGGCCAGGTCGCCCCCCGACTGGGATTCGAAAAAATACACGGACTTGCCCTTGTCCGTGGCCAGAATGCCCTTGCAGTAGGCCCCGCACACGCCGGGGTCGGTGGCGAAGCAGACGTTTTCGTACTCGAATTTCAGGAAATTGGTGGGCCACGAGTTACAGTCGAACCGGCCCGACATGGGGCAATCCAGCCGCTTCACCTGCCCCGCCGCCACCACGCCCATGCCCTTGAGATTGGCCATGTCGTCCAGAGCCATGGCGGGGGAAACGGGAGCAAGCAGGACCGCCAGCAGCACGAGGATTGCCAGCGGTGCACGGCGCATGACGCCGGTTGTGCCACTGTCACTGTGCCCGATGCGCCCGGTTTGCCCGATGTGGTCGTCCCCCTGCCCGACGCGTTGCGTCCGTACGTATGCCTTCCGGGCGCAAACACCCTGTGCCGCGTGCATCGTTCACCCCATGCGTTCCGGTTGTTCCTGCGGTACTTGACCCCACCATATCGTACAGGCAGCCCGCCGCAACCCCCCGATGCAGCAGAACACCCGAAAATGCAGCCCCGGCCCGGACATCGCGCGCCCCAGCCGCCACACGGCTGCGGCCCGACAATCCTTCGAGGCATCACCAGCCATCATCCAATTGACGGCCCGCACCCGCGCAGATAGACGACGACAACGGATGTACGCCAACCACACGGGCGGTGACGATCGGGCACGGTACAGCCCGCGCCCCCGCCCGCCCCATTCATCATTCGCGGCCATCACCCCCCAACGGAGGAACCGTGCCCGGCATTCGCCCGTTTCGTTCTTGCGCCACCGTCATGCGGGGTTCACTGGCCCTGCCGATGCTGCTGCTGACCACGGTCCTGCTGCTTTCCGGTTGCGCCAAACCCGCCGCAGCGCCCGACGCCGTACCTTCCGCACCTGCGGCCCAGCCCCAGCCTGATGCCGCAGCCCCGAATGCCAGGGACGCCGAAGACGCAAGAATGCGAGAGACGGCCAGCAAGCCCCACTCGCCCACCACGCCCGACGACGCCGCGTGCGACCCGCTGACCGGCGTACTGCAAGGCCAGTGCGTGTCCATGAACCAGGAAAAGACGCGCGGCCAGTGCTATTCGCTGCGCCCCGGCGCAACCACCACGAAAAAGGACAAGAAGGGCAAGACGGTGAAGGTGACCGGGCGCTGCCAGCCGCAAAGCCTGATCTACGCCCGCTGCCGCACCGGCATCGACACCTGCCGCCTGGGCGACACCAGCCCCGTGCAGTGGTTCACCTGCGCCCAGCGCAACGGGGCCACCACCCGCACCCCCACGCCGGGGTCGGTAATGGTGCTGGACGCCAACAAGGGCCGGGGCATGCCCACCGGCCACCCGGTGTACGTGGAGGAAACCTGCCCCAACAAGGACGGCACGTGGACCCTGCGCATCACCCACACCAACTACGACCGCCAGTGCCATCTGGATCAGGACGCCAAGGTGCGCTTCAACCCCAGGACCATGCAGGTCACCTTCCTGACCGGCCCGTGGGGCTGCTGGGCCAAGGACCTGAAGGCCATGGGGTTCATCTTGCAGTAGGGACCACTGCCAACCGGCAGGAAAGCCGACCGGGAAACGCCTCCCCCCTTCCTTCGCGCAGTTCCCGTCCGAAATGAAAAGGGCGATCCTTCCGAAGGGAAGATCGCCCCGAGATTACCGCCCCCCAGGCAATTTTACCCAATAAGGGGTCAAGGGGGCGCGGCCCCCTTGCGGGGCGCGGGGCAGAGCCCCGCTCTTCACGAAAAAAACCTTTGTCGACAAATCCACGGGCGGTCCATCCGAAAGGAAGGACCGCCCGTTTTCATTGCTTCAGTGACAACCCAGGCCGTACGCCCGGTTACTCCATCGGAGTATTTTCGATCAGGTTCCAGATGCCGCACGGGCAGGCCCCGGCGCAGAAGCCGCAGCCGATGCACTTGTCGGCGTCCACGGCCATCTCGAAGCCGCACCCGCCCTGCACTTCACGGCGGCTGATGGCCGCCTGCGGGCAGATGGTCTCGCAGATGCCGCAGTCGCGGCAGGCGCCGCAACTGGCGCAGGCGTCGCCGCACTGGCCGAGGTCCTGGAAGTTGTCGATGCGCGGGTCGAAGTATTCCAACTTCACGCGGGCATAGTCGATCATCTTGCGGGTGTCGGACACGGGGCGCTTGCCCTCGGCCATCTCCACGATGG
Organism: Nitratidesulfovibrio termitidis HI1; assembly: GCF_000504305.1. NCBI lineage: Bacteria > Pseudomonadati > Thermodesulfobacteriota > Desulfovibrionia > Desulfovibrionales > Desulfovibrionaceae > Nitratidesulfovibrio > Nitratidesulfovibrio termitidis. Next base: position 3,242,910 of record NZ_KI632512.1, on the reverse strand, counting down.
CTTCGGCGGCCTTGCGGCCCATGCCGATGGCCTGGGTAAGCAGGCCGGGACGCACCGCATCGCCAATGGCGAAGACGCGCGCGTCGGTGGTCTGCTGGATGTCGTTGACCACCACGTGGCCGCGTTCCACGGCGATGTCTTCGGGCAGGTAGTCGAGGCCGGGCGCATCGCCGATGGAGAAGATGACCGTTTCGGCGGGCAGCAGCTCACCGGTGGTCAGCACCAGCCCTTCGGCGGTGATCTCCCTGGTGAAGCAGGGCCAGCGGAAGGTGGCGCCCACGTGTTCCGCTTCTTCCCGTTCCTTGCCGAAGGCCGCCGGGGTCTGGATGTCGATGAGGGTGATGGATTCCGCCCCCAGCCGCGCTGCCTCGGTGGCCACGTCGCAGCCCACGTTGCCCGCGCCCACGATGACCACGCGCTTGCCCACGGTGCCGGAGCCGGACTTGGCCGACTTCAGGAATTCCAGCGCGGTGCGCGCCAGTTCCTTGCCGGGCACGGGCAGCATGCGCGGGGTGTTGGCGCCGGTGGCCAGCACCACGAAGTCGTTGTCGGCCTTCAGCTGGGCAAACTCGTCCTTGCCAAGGCGCTGCTGCAGATGCACGTGGGGCAGCACCTCGCGGGCGCGCGCCAGTTCAGCGTCCAGCACGTCCTGCGGAATGCGGCTGCCGGGAATGGCCGAGCTGATCTTGCCGCCCAGTTCCTTTTCCATGTCATACACGGTGGCGGCAACGCCGCGCATGCGCAACTGCCACGCCACGGAGATGCCCGCAGCGCCGCCGCCGATGACGGCCACCTTGGTGCCGGTCAGCGGGGGCAGCTTGGGCGTGCGCGATGCCGCACCGGCCTTGCCGATTTGCGTGATGTCCACGGGCTTCATGCGTTGCAGGCTGCGCGAACAGCCCTGCATGCACAGGTTGGGACACAGGTAGCCGCACACGGTGGCCGGGAAGGGGGTGTAGGCCAGGGCCACGTCCACCGCCTCGTCGATCAGGCCTTCGCGCACCAGCCGCCAGCGTTCCTGCACCGGCATGCCGGTGGGACAGCTGGACTGGCAGGGGGCCATGTGCTGGCCGTTTTCCCACACCGGCACAAAGCGGCGCAGTTCACCGGTGGTGATGAGCGGAATGGGGCTGCGGTCCACGGAGGTCAGGTCGCCCACAAGGCCGCCCATGCCCAGTTCCTTTTCCCACACGTTGCGGCGAAAATCCGCCACGGCCCGGCGCTTCTTGCCCACCTTCTCGAAGGGGCCGCGCGCGGCGATGCACTGCCAGTCCTCGCGCACCGAAAGCCCGGCCAACAGGTCCGACTTGCCGATGGCGGCCAGGAACCCGGTCAGGTTTTCGGTCAGCCACGCCCAGGCGGCATCGTCGATGGCCACCTGCTTGGCGTCGGCCTGCGAAAAGCCCTGGTGCGGGCCATGCACGTAGATACGCCCGCCCACCATGCCCACGCAGGGGCGGTAGCCCAGCACGTTGGCGGGGTTCTGGGCGCCCACGCCGCACACCACGGCGGTGCCGCCCGCCATGAACTCGGCAAAGTAGTCGCCGACGCTGCCCAGCACCCACAGTTCCGGCGCGGAAAAGCGCGGGTTCTGCTTGGTCATGGTCATGCCGCGCGAGCCGATGTTGCCGCCGACGTACACGCGCCCCTGGGCCATGCCGTTGCACACGCCGTTACCGGCGTTACCGTGCACGACGATGTTGGCGCCCGCGTTCAGCCAGCCCACGTCGTCGGACGCGGGGCCGAACACTTCCACCGTGGTGCCGGTGCTGCCAAGCGAACCCAGCCGCTGGCCCGACGACCCGCGCACGGTGACGTGCACGGGTTCCTTTTCAGATACCCACAAGCGCCCGCCAATGCCGTGCTGACCGCAGGCATCCACTTCCACGTTGCGCGCGCCGTCGCGCACAACGCCTTGCAGGCGCTCTTCGAGAATGCGCGATTCGATGCGCTTTCCGTCTTCCATGCCGCTTACGCGGACCATTTCGCTGGGGGACATGGCGTCACTCCGCTGCTGTATGGTTGCCTTTCCGGCGTTATCTTCATTCGCCGCGCCGGGGACGGACGTGTTTTCCGTCCTGCCGCGCGGAATCTTTTCTTCACACGGTGCTTCCGGCATCCGGCATCCGGAGGAATTTCGCCTTCCGGCGAGGAAGGCGGGCCTTTTCCGAGGGGAGCGTACTCTTCGGTACGTGACCCGAAGGAAAAGACCACCTGACGAAGCCGGAGGGCAAAAGGCCCCGAATGCCCCGCGCTACACGACGTACTGGATGCCGAGCCGCTCCGCCGCATCCTTGTTCGCAATGCCCAGCGCGTCGGACATGCCCACGGGCAGCGAGGTGGACCGGCCCAGCGGCGCGAAGATCTTGCGCAGCTCGGTGTCGAAGGCCAGGTAGAAGTCCACCACCCGTTCGGCCACCTTTTCCGGGTCCAGCCTGCGGTACACGCGGGGGTCCTGCGAGGTGATGCCCTTGGGGCAACGGCCCAGGTTGCAGATGTTGCAGCGGTCGATTTCAGACCCCACGCACCCGGCCCCGGCCTGCATCACGTACTTGCCCACCTGCACCATGCTGGCGCCCAGCATGATCAGGGCGGCGGCGTTGTGCGCGAGGTTGCCGTTCTTGCCGATGCCCCCGCCAGCGATAAGCGGGATCTCGTTCTGGCAGCCCTGCTGCACGAGGTCGTGGTAGCAGTCGCGGATGTTCGAGGCGATGGGGTGACCCATGTGGTTCATGGACACGTTGTAGGCCGCCCCGGTGCCGCCGTCCTCGCCATCGATGGCAAGGCCCGCCGCATAGGGGTTGCGCACCAGGTTGTTCAGCACGGCGCGCGAGGTGGTGGTGGCGGATATCTTGGGGTAGACGGGCACGCGGAATCCCCAGGCCATGCTCATGGACTGGATCATCTTGGCCACGGATTCCTCGATGGAATACTGGGTCTGGTGGGTGGGCGGGCTGGGCAGGGAAACGCCCGGCGGCACCCCGCGAATGGTGGCGATGAGCTTGTTGACCTTGTGCCACATCAAGAGACCGCCGTCGCCGGGCTTGGCGCCCTGGCCGTACTTGATCTCGATGGCGCAGGGGTCTTCCTTCATCTCCGGAATGGCGTGCAGGATTTCATCCCACCCGAAGTAGCCGGAGGCAATCTGCAGGATGACGTACTTGAGGAAGCGCGAGCGCAACAGGCGCGGCGGGCAGCCGCCTTCACCGGTGCACATGCGCACGGGCATGCCCATTTCCTCGTTCAGGTAGGCAACGCCCATCTGCAGGCCTTCCCACATGTTGGGAGAAAGCGCGCCGAAGGACATGGAGCCGATGACCAGCGGGTAGATCTCGCGCACCGCAGGCACCCAGCCGTTCTCCTGGAAGGCCTTCAGGCCCTGTTCGGGCGGCAGCACGCGACCCAGCAGGGTGCGCAGTTCGAACTCGTGCCGCCCGGCGTCCAGCGCGGGGTCGGTGAGCATGGAGATGCGGATGAACTTGATCTGGTCCAGCAGGCTGTCCGGCGCGTTGCGGCGGCCGCCGCGGGTACGGGCATGGCCCCCGCGGTTGTTGTGGAAGCGCAGCGCGGTGCCTTCGTCCAGCCGCATGGGACGGATGGCGTTGTTGGGACAGACCATGGTGCACATGGCGCAACCGATGCAGGCGTAGGCCGCGTCGGTACGCTGGCGGATGCCGTGGAACACCGAATAGGTGTTCCTGGGCTTCTGCATGAGGCCGGTGGTGGTTTCGACCACGCGCTTCCTGTGCACGGCAAGCTCGATGGCGCTCACCGGACACACGGAGGTACACCGCCCGCACAGGGTGCAGGTGTCCTTGTTCCACTCGACCTGCCAGGGCAGGTCCTTAACGCTCAGCGTTGATGGGGTAATGCCTGCAGTTGGCTGCATATGGTCACCTCTTGGCATTCCGGACGGACGTAGGCCGTGTCCAGATGCATGGGCTGGAAGTCGAGGGTCTTGTCGCGGTCGGGGATGGCGGCGTCGAGGCCGCACAACTCGGACGAAAAGGCGTACATGCCGGGCTTGCCGCCCACCACGCCGGGGCGCAGCTTCTTGCGGTCCTGCACCATGAACATGGTGCCGTCCGGCAGGCAGCCGATGACGCAGTTGGGGCCGTCGATGATCATCTTGCGGCACAGCACCTTCAGGCGGGCCAGCATGTCCCGGTCGGGGTGACCGGCCATTTCGGCGTCGGACAGCGGGGTAATGACGTGCTTGTACGCCTCCACCGGCAGGCCCAGCTTGTAGTGCGTGAAGTGCATGATGTGCGTGAACACCTCGGAGTCGGACTGGTAGCCCGTGTAGCCGGGCACGTTGCGCGACGAAAGGTATTCGCGGATCGGGATGAACGCCGTGTTTTCCCCGTTGGTCATGGTGCACACGCCCTCGATGAAGAACGGGTGGCATGCGTACAGGTTGATGGCGTAGTTGGTGTTCTGGCGGCCCTGGCACAGGATGCGGCGGGCGTGCAGGTCGGGCCGGTCAAGGCCCAGATACTCGCCCACGGTGAGCGGATCGCCCACTTCCTTGATCATCACCACGCCCGGCCAGAACGAAAAGGCCATCATGTCGCGCTCGGCCTCGCCCTGCTGGCGGATGGCCACGCGGGTCTGCACCAGCTGCGCGGTGCGCTCGGCCTCGGGCATGTCGGCCCAGGCTTTCGGCGGCTCGTAGGCGCGGGCAAGATACACGCCGCGCCTGGGCGTGCCCGCGGGCGGGTTGGACTTGATGATCGACACCGAATGGAACGGACGGAACCCGAGGTCGTCCATGATTCCGTCGAGCCGCTTCAGGCCCTTTTCGGTGAAGATGCCGGAGAGGATGGGATATTCGGGGTGCTCCGCGAAGGGACCCGACAGACCGGATAGATAGAGCCCGACCCCGGAGCCGTCATGCCCTTCCTTCATCACATTCAGGGCATTGATGGCCACCATGGGGGAGACGGGCTCCGTCGAAGTCAAGGCGAACAATCGACACATGGACGCGTTCTCCGGATGGCGTGGACTCCGCCCCGGAATGACACGAATGCGCAATCCGCAGCGGGTTCACGTGGGATAGCGGAAAATTCCAAAAACGGCAAGATTGCGCTTTTGATGACGGCCACATTGGATTTTTTATTACATAATTGTAGTGCATTTTATTACATTATTGCAATAAATATACACGCAACATACTATAACAATACGTTTTTTACCTTATATTCAGGCAGTCGCTCCCGATTGTCCCAACCCTGCACCCGGATATCGCCGGACCGGTCACGTCGCCGCAGCACAGACTGAATGATCACATAGCAATTACCCCGCATTTCCTGTGGAATGTGCTGTGTACCACCCGGAACCTCCTTGTTTTCTGGACCGTTCTGACTTTCTTGACCTGAACAGGACATGTATTGCCCAAGGGCGTCAAAACTGTTCGGCGCACCAATGTTCATTATTTTTTTCTGTTAAAACACACAGATAAACAACTAATCAGAAAATTGTAAAAGTCCCGACTTCGCCGCTCCATAAAAAAATCATTGTATCACAAGATGTTGTTTACCCATATGATGCGGTGGGAACCCTCGCCTTGCCCGCCGCGAAAGGCCTGCGCCTGCATGCCCGGCACCGCGCCCCATCCATGACGGCACGCGGGCCGCTCCGGCTTTTGCGGCGGACAGACGCACGACACACCAACAGGAGGAGGAACCATGCATGCTCTGCGGAGCAACTCCACCGGCCGGCCATGGCGCATCATGCTCCTGGCCGCGCTGGCGGGCGTTGCCGTCACCGTAGGCGCGGCCCTGGCCATGACTGCCACGGACCAGGCCCTGTTCTGCGGCAGTTGTCACTCCATGGCCGAGGCGGCGCTGACCCACAAGCGTTCCACGCACGCGAAATTCGCGTGCAACGAATGCCACGCGCCGCACAACCTGGCGGCCAAGCTGCCCTTCAAGGCCAAGGAAGGCACGCGCGACATCTATTCGACCACCCTTGGCACCATCCCCGACCTGATTCACCCCGGCGGGGAAACCAGGGACGTGGTGCAGGCCAACTGTCGGCGCTGCCACGTGGCCACCACCGCCACCGTGTCCATGGAAACCAAGAAGTACTGCACCGACTGCCACCGCCACGTACCCCATACCCCCAAGCTGCCCATAGCCAGAAGGAGTGCCGCCGATGTCTAGCCGTCGCCTTCTCGTCGCGCTGATGGCCATGGCGCTCGCCGTGCTGGCGGGCTGTTCCGAACCTTCGGAACCCATGACGCCCACCTACAAGACCAAGCTTTCCACCGATGAACTGAAGAATTCCGCCTTCAAGCCGGAATTTCCGCTGCACTACGAGACCTTCCTGCGCAACAACGAATCGCAGATTATGACCGAATACGGCGGCTCGGTGCCGTACAACAAGAACGACAACGTCAATCCCCTGCCCGAAGGGTACAAGCACGCCCAGCCGTACCTGAAGAACCTGTGGCTGGGGTATCCCTTCAGCTACGAATACCGCGCCGCGCGCGGCCACACCTACGCGGTGAAGGACATCCTGAACATCGACCGGCTGAACAACTACAGCGAAAAGGCGGGCCTGCCCTCCACCTGCTGGAACTGCAAGACGCCGAAGATGACCGAGTGGGTCAAGGAATACGGGGACAGCTTCTGGGCCAAGGACTTTCACGAGTTCCGCCAGAAGCTGGACGTGGACGACCACACCATCGGCTGCGCCAACTGTCACGAACCGCAGACCATGGAACTGCGCCTGTACAGCGTGCCCCTGCAAGATTACCTGAAGTCGCAGGGCAAGGAATTCAAGGACCTGCCCCGCAACGAAAAGCGCGCGCTGGTCTGCGGCCAGTGCCATGTGGAATACTACTTCGCGGACAAGGAACTGGGACCGGCCAAGAAGCCCATCTTCCCGTGGGCCAACGGCTTCGACCCCGAAGACATGTTCGAGTACTACAAGACCCACGGCAACACGACGACCAAGGGTTTCGAAGGCAACTTCGTGGACTGGGTGCACCCCGTGTCCAAGACCCCCATGCTCAAGGCCCAGCACCCGGAATACGAAACGTGGATCAACGGCGTGCACGGCTCCGCGGGTGTCAGCTGCGCCGACTGCCACATGGCCTACACCCGGCTTGACGGCAAGAAGAAGATGTCCAACCACCACTGGACATCGCCGCTGAAGGACCCGGACCTGCGCGCCTGCCGCCAGTGCCACACCGACAAGACCCCCGACTACCTGCGCCAGCGGGTGCTGTTCACCCAGAACAAGGTGTGGGAACAGCTGATGGTGGCCCAGGACATTTCGGTGAAGGCGCACGAGGCCATCCGCATGGCCGCCGAATACACCGGGCCCAAGCCCGCCGACTACGACGACCTGATGATCGAGGCACGCCAGATGTGCCGCAAGGGCCAGTTCTTCTGGGATCTCGTCTCCGCCGAAAACAGCGTGGGCTTCCACAACCCCACCAAGGCCCTGAACACCCTGGCCCAGTCGCAGCAGTACAGCCAGAAGGCGGTGGACGTGGCCATCCGCGCGGCGGCCTTCACCACCGCCAAGGACCTGGACGGCGACATCCACAAGATTGTGCCGCCCATCCTGAAGCACAGCCGCGAACTGCAAATGGACCCGGCCCACATGGCCACCCACAAGTGGTTCAAGTACATTCCGCTGTTGCCCAAGGCGCCGCGCGTGTGGGACGGCCAGACTAGGCTGATCCCGCCGCCCGCACCCGCCGCGGCCCCGGCCAGCTAGCCGGACGCACGGCGTGGCGGACATTCCGCAGCGCCGACTGACGACAAACGACAACAGGGGCCGGACGATGACTCGTCCGGCCCCTGTCACTTGCGGATGCCCCTGCAGGACGGGGGAAAGGCACGCCCACTCCGGCGCTGACGACGGCAGTCAATGCCGCCTGCCCCTGCGTGGCGGCGTACGCCACGCGCCGCAGGACCGGCGGTAGCGTACGCGAGAAAGGGGGCGGACGATGACTCGTCCGCCCCCTTTCTCGCAATCCCTGCCCTCTCCGTATCCGTTTCGCCGCTGGCGCACGGCTGCCGCAGGGGCATCACCGGTCGCGGGCGATGAGGATGACCAGCACCGCCAGCGCCACGATCATGAACACCCAAGTCATGGAGAATCCCCCTCGCGGCTCACTTCCGGTGTATCTATACCGCGCCGTGCCCCCGTGTCACTGCGGGCAAACCCTACCTTTGGCGCTTTGGCACAAGGTATGCGAACCAGGATGGCTCTTGGTAATTGCAGCACGGCATGCCCGGCAAGGGCGCACGGCACCACGCACATCATGTGGAACAACCCCGTGTCGAGAACCATAGATATCCCCACGGCGCTGCATGGTACGCATCAATCGATGAACACCCCTTTTGCGCATACAGCAGTATGCACTTGCAGGCTGAGAACATGCTGCAATGGGCATGGCGTTTCCGGAAAGCGCGGCGCGGACATGGCCCGCATCGGGTCCATATCGGGCCGAATCGGGCCGAATCGGGTGCGGGGCAAAGGGCGCGGCGCCACCGCCGGGCAAGGCGCAGCCCTGCCGGAACGTTACGGGATTTCCGAATGGCAGGATGTTGGAAAATGCGACGCCGCCGGGCAAGGTATCCACCGGGCGGCGGGGATGCTACCGCAGGCGGCGATACAGGGCCATGTAGGCTTCTGCCATGCGCGCATCGGTATAGTGGGCGACGCTGGCCGTGCCGCCCGCAGTCAGGCGTTCACGCAGGGTGGCATCCGTGGCGACGCGGCGCATTGCCTCGGCCAGCGCCTCGGCATCGCCGGGGGGCACCGCCAGACCGTTCTCGCCGTCGCGCACCAGTTCCAGGTTGGAGGCAAGGCCGGAACAGATCACCGGCAGCCCGGTGACCCAGCCTTCCTTGATCACCCCGCTGCTGCCTTCGCCGTGCACGGATGGCACCACCAGCGCATCGCAGTCGGGCAGCATGCGACGGCTGTCCTGCCGCCCCAGAAAGGCCATGCGCGAGGAGACACCCAGTTCGTCGGCGCGGTCCAGCAGGGTGCCGAACAGCGGGCCTTCGCCCACCACGCGCACCTCCCAGGCAGGCATGGGGGCACCGTCCGGGCCGCCGACATCGCCCTCCGCGTCCACGGTTTCGTACGCCTGCAAGGCCGCCAGCGCCTCGATGAGCACCGTGTGTCCCTTCTGCGGGGTAAGCGCGCCCACCATGCCGAACACGAAGCGGCTGTCGCCGCGTTCGCGCCGGGGAAAGTAGCGGGTGGGATCAATGCCGGAATGGATCACCGTGATGTGCGCCGGGTCCAGTCCGGCCGCCGCCAGCACGCCGCCCGTCTCCGCGCTGACCGCCGCCACCGCGTCCGCCGCCAGGTACTTGCGGCGGCTCAGGCCCCGACCCAGCGGATAGGACACCCGCCGGGTGTGCACCAGCACCACCTTCGCCCCCCATGTGCCCTTGCACAGCGCGCCCAGGCTGGCCGCACGGGCGTCGTGGGTGTGCAGCACCACCCTGGAGTGGCCGCGCGCCTCGCGCCGCAGGGCCAGCAACGCACGCGGACTCCACGACCGGCGGCCCGGCAACGGCAACACGGAAATGCCCGCCGCCGCCGCCTCGCGCGCCAGGGGCGAACCCGCAGGACAGGCCACCACCACCGAAAACCCGTCACTGTGGTGCAGCGCACGGGCCAGGTAGAACACCTGCAACTGGCCCCCGCGCATCTCGCGCCCCAGGTCCAGCAGAATGATGTGCATGGTGGTGTCGGTGGTCATTTGTTTTGTCCGATGCTCTCTTATCGTTCAACAACGGTTATTGGCATGCACTCCGCACCGGAACACTACTCCGCAAAGCGAATTGTATCCATCCCGATGCCTTTCTTGCAAAAGGACAATACCGTCGTGCCAATGCTGCAAGGCGCGTTCGCGCGACAGGATTTTCGTTCTCCGGCAAGGAAGATGAGCCTTTTTGCGAAGGGAGCGTACTTTTCTCGTACGTGACCGGAGCAAAAGGCGAAATCTGACGCAGCCGGAGGGCGAAAGGACGGAGTGCGAACGCGCCTAAAACGGCACCCCGTGCCCCATCAAATCCCCCTGCAACAACGCCCGCAACCGACGCGAAACCGGGCCGGGGCGGCCATCGGCCACGGGGCGGCCTTCGTAGGCCACCACGGCCACGCAGTCGGAGCTGGTGCCCAGCACCAGGATTTCACGGGCGGTGTGCAGTTCTTCTTCGCGCACCTTGCGGAAGCTGACGGGCACCTCGCCCTGGGCCAGTTCCACGGCGCGCAGCACGGTGGTACCGGCGAGGGCGTTGGTGAACTCCGGCACCACCAGGGTTCCGGTTGCGTCCACCAGGGCCACGTTGGCGATGGCGGTTTCGGCCAGGCAGCCCTCGTCGTCGAACGAGAAGGGCACGTCCATGCCGCGCTCGTGCGCCTCGCGGGTCATGAGCACGTTGGGCAGGTAGTTGGCGTTCTTGATGCGCGCCAGATAGCCCTGCTTGGCGGGGATGGAACTGCGAAAGGCCGTCAGCCCCTTGTCGAACCACGCCTCGTCCTTGGGAGTGAAATGGTAGGCGGCCACGTACAGGCTGGGTTCCGGACACTCTGCGGGGTCGATGCCGAAGCCGCCGGGGCCGCGCCCCACCAGAACGCGGATGGAACCGTCCGCCTCGCCGCCCGCCTTGGCCACCTCGATGATGATCTCGCGCAGGCGCTCCCACGTGCACGGCGGGGCAAGATACAACCCGGCGGCGGAGCGGCGCATGCGCTCCAGGTGCGCGTCCAGCTGGTAGATGCGGCGGTGCAGGTACTTCATGCTCTCGAAGATGCCGTCGCCGCGATGGGCAAGGTGGTCGTCGAGGGGCATGAGCATCAGGCGCGGGTTGCGGCAAATGGCGCCCACGCGGTGCTCGTAGAAAGCGATGATGCCCGCTTCGCCGGGGCGTTCGCGGGACAGCAGGCGGGTGACGTAGTCGTCGGTTTCAAGCACGGGGATCACGGCGTGATCACTCCTTGTTGCGGTCAGTGACTATGGGAGGCGGTGCACCCGCGCGCCAGCGGGAAACTCCCCTGCGCCGGGCGGACGCGCGGCCATCCGTCCGGCCTGCAATGCCGGGGTCGAATGGCCGTCAGTCTAGCATTTCCCTTGGGGACGGGCGAGCCGGTCCAAATCAGGATTTTCGTTCATTGGCGAGGAAAACTTGCCTGCCATGAGGGAGTGCCTCAGCCGTTATGCGAGTCTTCGAGCATTACGGATGAGGACCGCAACGCGACTCTTATCGTATTTGACCGAGCCTTAGCCGTTAGGCGAGCGCGCAGCGCGAGTCTTACGGATAAGGACAGCAAAGCCATGGCAGGCAATGTTTGACCTCTTTGCGCACGATGTCCGTAAGGCTCGCAAGCTCGCCCAACGGCCACGCTTCGCGCCCTTCGGGTCGGAAGCCAATGGGCGAAAGGACGATTTGGATTAACGCAGGAACAGTTGCGGGTCACGAACCTGCAACAGATCCCGCTCCACCAGCGCCTCGGCGATCTGCACGGCGTTCAGGGCCGCGCCCTTGCGGATGTTGTCGGAAACGATCCACATGTTCAGGCCGTTGGCGATGGTTTCGTCCTCGCGGATGCGGCCCACGAAGGTTTCATCCTCGCCCGCCGCGTCGATGGGCATGGGGTACATCTTCTGGGCGGGGTTGTCGTACACCCGCACGCCGGGGGCCTGCGCAAGGACGGCGCGGGCTTCCTTGGCAGAAAGCTTGCGTTCGGTCTCGATGTTCACCGACTCGGAATGGCCGTAGAAGACGGGCACGCGCACGCAGGTGGCGGTAACCTTCACGGAGGGGTCCTCCATGATCTTCACGGTTTCCAGCACCATCTTCATTTCTTCCTTGGTGTAGTCGTTGTCCATGAAGACATCGATCTGCGGCAGGCAGTTGAAGGCGATGCGGTGCGGGTACACGGCAACGTCCGGCTCCTGCATGTTGAACATCTGCCGCACCTGCTTTTCCAGTTCGTCGATGGCCTTCTGCCCGGTGCCGGAAACGGCCTGGTAGGTGGAAACCACCACGCGGGTGATCTTGGCTGCGTCGTGCAGCGGCTTCAGCGCCACCACCATCTGGATGGTCGAGCAGTTGGGGTTGGCGATGATGCCGTTGTGCGCGGCAAGGGCGTGGGCGTTCACTTCGGGCACCACCAGCGGGCAGCGCTCATCCATGCGCCACGCGCTGGAGTTGTCCACCACCACGCACCCGGCCTGCACGGCATGGGGGGCAAATTTCTCGGAGGTGGAACCACCCGCCGAGAACAGGGCGATGTCCACGCCCCGGAAGGATTCTTCGGTCAGTTCGCGCACGGTCAGTTCGCCGCCCATGAAGGGCACCTTGTTGCCCGCGGAACGGGCCGAGGCGAAGGGGATGACCTCCGCCGCGGGAAATTCGCGCTGTTCCAGCGTGTTCAGCATTTCGCGGCCCACCGCCCCGGTGGCCCCGCACACGGCGACGACAAGTCTTTCCTTGGACATGATGCACTCCTTGCGCTTGGAGTCGGGCAACGGCCCGTCCTCTTTCGCCTTCCCTCGACTTCCCTGGACTTTCCTACCCTGACGCGGCCCGCGCCGGGGCGCCGTGCATGGCGACCGCCCGCCATGTCGGCAACGGATGCAGCAACCCGCCGCATGGGCCTTCCCCCTCGGAAAAGGCCCGGCAACCCCTGCCATCACCCTGCCGCGCGCTGCCCCTGCCGGGAAATATCCCTGCGAGGCCTGTCGCGCAGCCGGAATTGTCCATCATATGCCGACGCGCGGCGGAACGCAATTGACCGCGCGGGGCCGGGCGCGGCGCTAACCAAGGCTCGGGGGCTGGTTCCAAATTAGGATTTTCGTTCGTTGGCAAGAAAAACAAGCCTGCCATGAGGGAGTATGCCTCAGCCGTTGGCGAGTATTCGAGCCTTACGGATAAGGACAGCAACGCTATGGCAGATGAAGTTTGACCGCTCTGCGCACGATGTCCGTAGGACTCGCAAGCTCGCCCAATGGACACGCTTCGCGCCCTCCGGGTCGGAAGCCAACGGGCGAAAGGACAATTTGGAACAGCCCCTAGAACCTGCGTACCAGAAAGACGCCAACGGCCACCAGCACCAGCCCGGCAAAGCGCACCAGCCCCAGCGGGCGCTCCGGGTAGCCCAGCAGGCCGAAGTGGTCCAGCGTCACCGATGCCGCCATCTGCCCGGCCAGCACCAGCGCGATCATGGCCGTGGCCCCCAGGCGTGGGGCCAGAAAGGTGACCACGGTGACGAAAAACGCGCCCAAAAGGCCACCCGTCCACTGCCACGCCGACGATGTGGATACCGAAGGAAACGGAATGCGTGCCGCCAGCACGTACAGGGCCAGCGCCGCCGTGCCCACGGTGAACGAAATCAGCGAGGCCAAAGCGGGGTGCCGCGCCCAACTGGCCTGCAATGCCGCATTGATGCCCGCCTGCGTCGGCAGGGTTGCCCCGGCCAGCAAGGCCAGCACGATCCACAGTATCTGTCCCATACGCCCTCCCGGCGTGTCTTGCCTTGTGCAATCCGGATGGCGTCGTACACCGCCATCCCAGAGGTGTCCCGATGCGCCCGAAGGTCTTCGGGCGGCGCCCCGTTCTACCAGAAACTCCCGCAAAAGGGACTTCGGGGAAGCGGTGCGCCCCGCTCCCCCGAAAAATATCAATGCGTACGGCCTGCCTCCGGGCCTGTCCCTGCCCGCCGACCTACCCCGGCCCGTCGCGCAGGTCGGCCACCAGCGGCAGGTCCGCTTCCAGAAACGGCAGGCGCATGGCCTCATCCCAGGTCAGCCACGCGAAACGGTGGCCTTCCAGAGCGGTGACCGTGCCGGTGAACCCTGTCACGTGAAAGAAGTGCAATTCCACCGACAGATGCGGATAATCGTGCCGCACGGTGCGCCAGAAGGTGGCCTGCACCGCGGTCACGCCCAGTTCCTCGCGCAGTTCGCGGGCCAGGGCGTCCGCCGGGGTTTCGCCCGGCTCTATCTTGCCGCCGGGAAACTCCCAGAATCCCGCCTGCGGCTTGCCCTCCGGGCGTTCCACGGCCAGAAAACGTTCACCGGCCCACAGGATGCCCGCCACCACGGCGATGCGCCGGGCGGGGGACGGCGCGGTCGCGTCCTGATCGCAGCCTGCCGCCTTCGACGGCACCGCGCTCATCTTATGCCCCTTCCATGGTCAACGCCGCCCGCCGCGTCTCAAGGTCTGCGATCACCGCCTCAAGCTCGCTCATCTTTTCGAACAGTTCCTCGCCCTGCCGCTGCAATTCGCCAAACCGCTTCAGCAGTTCCGTGGTCCGGGCGGAATCGGCGTACACCGCCGGGTCGGCCAGGGTCTGTTCCACCTCGGCCTGCTCGGCCAGCGACGTTTCCAGCTGTTTTTCCAGCTTGGCGTAGGCGTCCTGCCTGGGCTTCAGTTCCTTGTACAGGGCGTTGCGCTGCTCGGCCTGCTCGCGCTTGATGCGCTTCATGTCGTCGCGCGAAAGTGATGGCGCATCGCGCCGGGACTCGCCCGCGCCGGACGCCAGACTGCCGGTGTCGCCCTGCTGGCGGCGCGCCGCATCGTATTCGTCAAACCCGCCCTCGTACACCGCAATGCCGCCGGGCGACAGCGCCCATATCTCGTCGGCCACGCTGGACAGCAGGTGCCGGTCGTGGGCCACCATCAGGATGGTGCCCTCGTAGCTCTGCAAGGCCTCCACCAGCGCCTCGCGGCTTTCCAGATCCAGATGGTTGGTAGGTTCGTCCAGCACCAGAAAGTTGCAGCGGGCCAGGAACAGCGTGGCCAGAATCAGGCGGCTCTTTTCACCGCCGGAAAGTTCGCCCACCACCCGCTCGAAGTAGCTCTGCCCAAGCAGGAACAGCCCGAGCACGCTCATCAGTTCTTCTTCGGTGGTGCGCGGGTCGGACAGGCGGCGGATTTCGCTGAGCACCGTGCCCGAAGGGTTCAGCGTCTCCAACTGATGCTGGCTGAAAAAGCCCATGCGCACCAGCGTGCCCATGACCACCGTGCCGCCGCTCTTTTCCAGCTTGCCGCCGATCACCTTCAGCAGCGTGGACTTGCCGCACCCGTTGGGCCCGGCCAGCGCGATCTTCTGGCCCCTGTAGATATTGAAGGTCAGGCTGGGCCACAGCCCCGTGCCGTCCGGAAAGGCGTATTCCAGATCCACCACGCTGAGGATGGTCTTTTCCGCCCGCGCAGGCTCCGGCCACGAAAAGTCCAGCTCGCGCCGCTTCTGCTCCGGCCGGTAGTTTTCCAGTTCCTTTTCCAGCTTCTTGGCCATCTTCTGGCGCGAACCCGCCTGCCGCGCCTTGGTGGCCTTGGCCCGGAACCGCCGCACGAAATCCATCTTGCGGGCTATTTCTTCCTGCAGGCGCTGGGCCTCGCGCTCGCGCTGGCCCTCCACCTCCTCCTGCAAGGCCACGAACTGGCTGAACGTGCCGCGCCGGTACAGGGGCTTGCTGGCCCCCAGGTACAGAACGTGCGTGCCCACCTTGTCCATGAACACCCGGTCGTGCGCCACGAACACCAACGCGCCCTTGTAGTCCATCAGGAAGGCTTCCAGCCATTCCACGGCTTCCAGGTCCAGGTGGTTGGTGGGTTCGTCCAGCAGCAGCACGTCCGCGCCCGCGGTCAGCACGCGGGCCAGCTTGGCGCGCTCGCGCCAGCCGCCCGACAGCTTGCGGATGGGCAGGCTCCACTTGCGCTCCGCAAAGCCAAGGCCCGACAGCACCGCCCGCGCCCGGTGTTCCGGGTTGTACCCGTACACCTGCTCCAGCTCCGCCTGCTTCGCGCCCAGCCGCCGGATGGCCGCCTCGTCCCCGGCATGCGTCGCCGCCTCCCACTCCGCCCAGAAGTCATGCCATGCAGGCAGCACGTCCAGCACCCAGTCCAGCAGCGGACGGTCCAGCACGTCGTCGCCCAGCTCCTGCTGCACGTAGCCGAGCCGACAGCCCTTGGGCAGCAGCACCTTGCCGCTGTCCGCAGATTCCACGCCCGCAATGATGCGCAGCAACGTGGACTTGCCGCAGCCGTTGGGGCCGCACACGCACAGCCGCACGCCCGACTGCACCTCGAGCGAGAAATCGGACAGGATATCCTGTCCGTTATAGGACTTGCTGAGACTCTGGATGGTGAAGTTCATGACGCTTCCGGCATAAAATTTATGAAAACTGGAATATTATGCGGGGGGAGTCATGAACTTCACCATCCAGAGTCTCAGCAAGTCCTATAACGGACAGGATATCCTGTCCGATTTCTCGCTCGAGGTGCAGTCGGGCGTGCGGCTGTGCGTGTGCGGCCCCAACGGCTGCGGCAAGTCCACGTTGCTGCGCATCATTGCGGGCGTGGAATCTGCGGACAGCGGCAAGGTGCTGCTGCCCAAGGGCTGTCGGCTCGGCTACGTGCAGCAGGAGCTGGGCGACGACGTGCTGGACCGTCCGCTGCTGGACTGGGTGCTGGACGTGCTGCCTGCATGGCATGACTTCTGGGCGGAGTGGGAGGCG